>PLQL01000039.1:245-54661 GCA_003160115.1 Acidimicrobiaceae bacterium | reverse complement strand
ACGTCGTGTGGTACCCCGTGCAGCTCGCCTTTATCGCGGCCGCCGTCGCCTTTACCGTGGGTGACAACGGTCTGGCGAACTCGGGGCTCTTCACCGCCATCGTGATCCTGGTGCTCTACTACGGCTCCACGTTCATTGGATTACGTGGTGGCACCCTCTTCGCCAAGGTCGGCTCGTGGGGCGGCGTCATCGGCACGCTGGTACCGGGGCTCGTGCTCATCATCGCCGGCGCGGTGTGGCTGGGCATTGGCCAAAAGGCTCAGGTGCCCCTGCACCTGCACGACGTGATACCACCCTTCGCGGGACTCTCGAGCATCGTGCTCATAGTCAGCAACTTCCTCGCCTACGCGGGCATGGAGGTGAACGCCGTGCACGTGAACCGTATGCGCGACCCCGGCAAGGACTACCCCAAGGTGATCTTCTACGCGTCGATGTTGATCCTGGGCATCTTCATCCTGCCCACGCTCGCGGTCGCGTTCATCGTGCCCAAGGCCGACCTGGGCTTCACGTCGGGCATCGTCTACTCCTTTAAGATCTTCTTCGACCACTTCGGCGTCGGATGGGCCGGACAGATTCTGGCGGCCATGGTCGCCGTAGGCGCGTTCGCTGCGGTCGTCACCTGGATCGCGGGTCCGAGCAAGGGACTACTGCTCGCGGGCGAGACGGGCGTACTGCCCAAGACCCTGCAGCGACGTAACAAGGCCGGCGTTCAAGAGGGCATCCTGATCCTCCAGGCGTTCATCGTCACCGTGCTGGCGGCGATCTTCGTNNTCTTCGTGCTCGTGCACAACGTGAGCGCCGCCTTCTTCACGCTCGTGGACATGGCCGCCGCTCTCTACCTGATCATGTACATGATGATGTTCGCCTCGGCGATCCTGTTGCGAAAGAACAAGCCCGACGTCAAGCGGACCTACCGCGTGCCGGCGTTGACCGTCGTCGCCTCGATTGGCTTTTTGGCCTCGCTGGCCGCTTTCTGCCTCGGTTTCGTGCCCCCTTCGGGACTCGCGGGCATCTCAACCTCCACGTACCCTTACGTCATGGGCGCGGTGATCGTGATTCTGGGCACGCCGCCGCTCATCTTTTACGCCGTGAAGAAGCCCTCGTGGAAGGTGCACAAGGGCCGCACGGCCAACTCCGACATGGCTGAAGCGAATTNNCGCGAGCGAAGATGGTGTATCCCCCTTCACCATCTTCGCTCGGAAGTCGACCCCGAGGACCTGACGACGTCGTGACGACGCCGTAATCAAATTGACATCTCGCGAGGGTCCCCACTGGGCCGAAGGCCAAAGGCCGGCGAGTATTATTGATAAATGCGCACGACGAGAAAACGACTGCAGTTCGCTGCGCTGCTCGGGGCGAGCCTCGTCGGACCACTGCTTTTGATCCCCTTCGCCAGCGCGAGCGTGGTGCAACCCGCGCGACCG
Source organism: Acidimicrobiaceae bacterium (assembly GCA_003160115.1). GTDB lineage: Bacteria > Actinomycetota > Acidimicrobiia > Acidimicrobiales > RAAP-2 > RAAP-2. The sequence goes on along the minus strand of PLQL01000039.1, from coordinate 53,237 downwards.
GTTCCCTTCACCGTCCGTCTCGAGGACCAGATCCTCGCGGAACTTCGCTACCTACCCGTGGCCTTCGTCCCCGCCCCGTCGAGCGCGACGACCACGACCACCACGACCACGCTCTCGACCACGACCACGACCATTGGCTCGCCGACGACACCGACCACCGTCGTAGACCCACCACCCTCGACGACGACCACCCTGAAGACGACGACCACGCTCGCGAATCCGACGCTGATTCAAAAGGGTTCATTCGTCTGGCGCTACTCGGTGCTTCCGGCCACGTTGCGCAGTCTTTGGAGCGTCGGTACCGACAACGTCGTGCTGAAGGGCGCACTCATGCGCTTTCAAGGCGTCCACGGACTTCCCACGACGGGCCAGATGGACACCACCACGTGGCACGCCATCGTCACGGCCGCGCGCAAGAACCAGGCCGACCCCAATCCCTACACCTACGTGTACGTCTCCCAGACCCAGCCTGAATCCCTTAGCCTCTACATCGACAACTACCTCTTCTTCAGCACCGCGGTGAATACGGGCATCAGCGTCGCGCCCACCGCCAACGGCACCTACCCCGTCTACGTGCGCTACACCACCACGACCATGTCGGGCAAAGAGCCCGACGGCAAGCCGTACCACGACGCCGGGATCCCCTGGGTGTCGTACTTCAACGGCGGTGACGCCTTGCACGGCTTCATCCGTGGCGGTTACGGCTACCCCCAGAGCCTCGGTTGCGTGGAGATGACCTACGCGCACGCCGCGATCGTCTGGCCCCACACGCCAGTCGGTACCCTCGTCACCGTCGCGCCTTAATCGCGACGCGACGCGACGCGCTGGGCTCGCCGTAGGGTGGGCTCATGAAACTACACAACCTCGGCCGCACCGGTATCAGAGTCAGTCCCCTGTGCCTGGGCGCCATGATGTTCGGCGCCTGGGGCAACACCGACCACGACGACTCGATCCGGATCATCCATCGAGCCCTGGACGCGGGCATCAACTTCATCGACACCGCCGACGTCTACTCCCAGGGCGAGTCCGAAGTCATCGTCGGTAAAGCCCTCGCCGGTAAGGATCGCGCGAGTGTCGTGCTCGCCACCAAGGTGCACGCTCAGATGGGCGAGGATCCGAACGCCCAGGGCAACTCGCGTCGATGGATCATCGCCGAGTGCGAGAACAGTCTGCGCCGACTGGGCACCGACTACCTCGACCTCTACCAGATCCATCGACCCGACGAGGGTGTGGACATCGACGAGACCCTCGGCGCGCTCAGCGATCTACTGCACCAGGGCAAGATCCGGGCCTTCGGCAGTTCCACCTTCCCCGCCGAGCAGATCGTCGAAGCGCAGTGGGTCGCCGAGAAACGCGGTCGCGAACGCTTTCGCACCGAGCAACCTCCCTACTCGCTACTCGTACGAGGTATCGAGCGCGACGTCTTGCCGACGTGTCTCTCCTACGGCATGGGTGTGATCTCGTGGAGTCCGCTCGCGGGTGGATGGCTCTCGGGGGCGTTCGGTGCCGGCAAGCAGAACACCAGTCGACGCTCCGCGCGCCTTCCCGCCCGCTACGACCTCTCGCTGCCCGGGAATCAAAAGAAGCTCGAGGTCGTCGGTGAACTCGAGACGGTGGCTCACGACGCCGGCCTCACGTTGATCGAGTTAGCGCTCGCGTTCGTTCTCGAACACCCCGCGATCAGCGCCGCGATCATCGGTCCTCGGACGATGGAACACCTGGAGTCCCAACTCGGCGCAGCGGACATCGTCCTTGACGAAGCGGTCCTCGAACGAATCGACGCGATCGTCGCACCGGGCACGAACCTCAATTTCGACGACGCGGGTTGGATTCCGGCGGCCCTGACAAAATCCAATCTCCGACGTCGCCACTACCGCTAGGCCACCTCGACGACGCCCTTTTCGATCTCTTCGGCGAGTTCGGCGACCGAACCCACGACGCGCGAGGGCTTGTAGGGATAACGGTGCGCGGCGTCGGCGTCGGAGACCCCCGAGAGCACGAGGATCGTGTGCAGGCCCGCCTCGAGTCCGGCGACCACGTCGGTGTCCATGCGGTCACCCACCATGGCGGTCGTTTCGGAGTGGGCACTGAGTTCGCGCATCGCCGAGCGGATCATGAGCGGATTCGGTTTCCCGATGAAATACGGCGTCTTGCCGGTGGCCCGGCTGATCAACGCGCTAACCGCGCCGGTCGCGGGCAGCGGACCGTCGATGCTCGGACCCGTCGGATCGGGATTGGTCGCAATGAAACGAGAACCGGTACTCACCAGGCGCACCGCCTTGGTGATGCTCTCGAAACTGTAGTTTCGGGTCTCGCCCAGCACGACGTAGTCGGGGTTGTTCTCGGTGAGGGTGTAACCCACCTCGTGCAGCGCTGTCGTCAGCCCGACCTCGCCGATCACGTAGGCCGAACCCTTCGGCCGCTGGGCGGCGAGGAATCCGGCCGTCGCGAGCGCGGAGGTCCAGATATGATCCTCGGGCACGTTGAGTCCGCTGTGCTTGAGACGGGCGCTAAGGTCGCGTCGAGTGAACATCGAGTTGTTCGTCAATACCAGAAAGGGCGTATCGTTCTTTCGCAGCAGGTCCAAGAACCGATTCGCCCCGTCGATCGGATGCTCCTCGCGAACGAGCACGCCATCCATGTCGATGAGCCACGAGGCGATCTCGGACGCGTTGACCGCCTTGGACTTCACGAGGGAGTGTTCTGAGCCGGCCATGACCTGTCTGCTTTCTGTGACGTAGTTCAGACCAATTCTACCCGAGCTGCTTTCGTCGTTCGGGCCTAGGTCATGAGACGTCGTCCATGATCGAGCGAAGACCCAGCGGTAACGAGAACGAAGCGGACTACGTCGCGATGCCCGCGAACTGACTGTTATAGAGGTCGAAGTAGAGACCACGCGACGCCATCAACGCCTCGTGATTACCTTGTTCGACGATTCGCCCCTTATCCATCACGATTATCACGTCAGCGTCGTGAATCGTTGAGAGCCGGTGCGCGATGACGAAGCTCGTACGGTTCTCGCGCAACCGGGCCATCGCCTCTTGGATCAGGACCTCGGTGCGAGTGTCGACGTTACTCGTCGCTTCGTCGAGGATCAGCACGTTCTCGTTGGCGAGAAATGCGCGCGCGATGGTGAGGAGCTGCTTTTGGCCCGACGAGAGGTTCGACGCGTCCTGGTCCAGCCGGGTCGCGTAGCCGTCGGGCAGCGTGCGCACGAAGCCGTCCACGTGGGCGGCCTTGGCGGCCTCGATCACTTCCTCGTCGGTCGCCTCGGGGCGACCATAGCGGATGTTGTCACTGATCGAACCCGCGAACATCCACGTGTCCTGGAGGACCATGGCGTACGCGCGGCGCACCTCGTCGCGCGTGAGGTCCGCGTAATCAACGCCTCCGAGCAGGATATGGCCCGACCCGATCTCGTAGAAGCGGACGAGCAGGTTCACCAACGTCGTCTTGCCCGCACCCGTCGGACCAACGATGGCGACGGTCTGGCCGGACTTCACGTCGAGGCTGAAGTCCTCGATGAGCGGCTCGTCGGGTTCGTAGCGAAAGTGCACGTGCTCCAAGGTGACGTGACCGGTGGCGCGCGCCGCCACGGCCCGAGGTGAATCGCGCTGCTCGTCGGGCGTCTCCTCGTCGGCGTCGAGGAACTCGAAGACGCGCTCGGCCGAGGCGACGCCCGACTGGAGCATGTTCATCTGGGAGGCGATCTGGGTGATGGGCATCGTGAACTGACGCGAATACTGGATGAACGCGGTCACCGCACCGAGCGACAGCAGGCCCGAGGCGACGCGGTAACCGCCCAGCACCGCGATTACGACGTAGTTGATGTTCGAGATGAACTGCATCGAAGGTTGGATGATCCCCGAGAGGAACTGCGCACGAAAGCTCGCCTCGTAGAGTTTGGCGTTCTGGTCGTGGAACTCGGCGATCGTCGCCTCGCTGCGACCAAAGACCTGCACGAGTTCGTGGCCGGTGTGGGTCTCCTCGACTAATCCATTGAGGGTCCCGGTGCGCTTCCACTGTCGTCCGAACTGGACCTGGGAGCGCTTGGCAATCAGGTAAGTGACCACGAGCGCGAGCGGAATCGTTACGACACAGACCAACGCGAGCAACGGAGAGATCCAGAACATCATGCCCATGACCCCCACGATGGTGAGTATGGACGTGATCAATTGGCTGAGACCTTGCTGGATGGTCGTGGTCAAGTTGTCGATGTCGTTGGTGACTCGGCTCAGCACGTCGCCGTGGGAGTGACTGTCGAAGTAACGCAACGGGAGCCGACTCAATTTCGCTTCGACGTCGCGCCGTAGGCCCGACATCACGCGCTGGGTCAATCCGGCCATGGTGAAGCCCTGCAAGTAGTTAAAGGCCGCCCCCGCGAAGTACACGATCGCGCACAGTCCGAGCACGCGACCGAGTTCGCCGATGTTCACGCCCACCCCCGGGGTGAGCTTCATGCCGCTGATCATCGTCGCGATCTGACCCTCGCCGTGCAGGCGCAAGAGATGGATGGCCTGCGCCTTGGTCGTGCCCGGGGCCAGACGTTTGCCCACGATGCCGTTGAACAATACGTTGGTAGCGCTGCCCAGGATCTGGGGACCCGAGACCATGAAGCCCACCGACGTGGCACCGAGCACGAGGGCCAGCACGAGTTTGAAACGCTCGGGCCGAAGGCGCCCGAGCAGCCGCCGCGTCGTACCGCGCACATCCTTGCTGCGTTGGGGCGCCTGCGTGCCCCCGCGCATCGCGCCCATGCCCATGCTCACGTCGCCGCCCCCTCACCCAATTGTGAAACGACGATCTCGCGATAGGGCGAGCAACTCTTCACCAGTTCGCGGTGCGTGCCCGAACCCACGACCTTCCCGTCGTCGAGCACGATGATGCGCTCGGCCTGCATGATCGTGCTCACCCGCTGGGCGACGATCACCACCGAAGCGTCGCTGGTGCCCTCCTTCAGGGCGACGCGCAGGCGCGCGTCGGTAGCGGCATCCAACGCCGAGAAACAGTCATCGAAGAGATAGACACTCGGCTTCTTCACCAACGCCCGCGCGATCGAGAGCCGTTGACGTTGACCGCCCGAGACGTTGGTTCCCCCTTGGTCGATGGCCGCCTCCAGGGCGCCCGGCATCGCGGCGACGAAATCCTTCGCCTGGGCGATCTCGAGGGCGTGCCAGAGCTCTTCGTCGGTCGCCGCAGGCCGCCCGAAGCGCAGGTTGCTCGCCACTGTGCCGCTGAAGAGGTAGGCCGCTTGGGGCACGATACCCAGCGAGGCCCAGAGCGATTCCTGGGCCTGTTCGCGCACGTCGACGCCGTTGACGAGCACGTGACCGCGCGTCGCGTCAAAGAACCGCGGTATCAAGTTCAACAGCGTCGTCTTGCCACTTCCCGTGCCGCCGATGATCGCGCTCGTCTGGCCGGGTTCGAACGTGAACGTGAGTTCCTCGACCACGGCACGCTCGCTGCCGGGATACTCGAAGGACACGCCGTCAAAGGACACCACGCCCGTCGCCGCGGCGGGACGCACGGGCGTGGGTGGATCGCTCACCACCGGCACGGTGAGCAAGACTTCTTGGACTCGTTCCGCGCTCGCCGCGGCGCGAGGCAACAGAATCGCCACCATCACCGCCATCATCACCGAGAGCAGGATCTGCANNCCGAACCACAGCACCGCGACCGACGAGAGATTCAAGATCATCATCATGGTCGGCAACATCAGAGCGAAGACGCGGTTGACCCGCAGCGCCGTGTTCGTAAGGTCGGCGTTGGCCACCGAGAAGCGTTCGGCCTCCGCGTCGTTGCGTACGAAGGCCCGGATGACGCGAACGCCGGTGATCTGCTCGCGCAGTACCTCGTTGATCCGGTCGATCTTGCGTTGCATGGAACGGAACTGGGGGATCACCTTGACCATGACGATCCCGATGAAGACCGCCATCACCGGCACCGCGACCAGCAGGAGGGTCGAGAGTTGTGCGCCCTCGTGGATGGCGAGGATGATGCCGCCCACGCACATGATCGGCGCGATCACCATCATCGTGAGCGCCATCTGCAGGAACAACTGAATCTGCTGGATGTCGTTGGTGTTTCGGGTGATGAGTGACGCGGTCCCGAAGTGGTTCATGTCCCTCGCCGAGAACGACTGCACTCGCGTAAAGACGGCTTCGCGGATGTCCGCGCCCGCCCCCATGCCGATGCGCGAGGCGTAGTAGACCGCGACCACGGCAAAGACGCCGACGAGGACCGTTATCGCGATCATCACCAGGCCGGTCGACAAGATGTAGTGCAGCTTGCCGGTGATGACGCCATTGTTGATGATGTCCGCGTTCAAGTTGGGCAGGTACAGGTTGCCCACGGTCTGGGCTACGAGCAAGATCACCAAGATGACGATGGGGCGACGATAAGGGCGAAGATAGGCGCGGAGCAACGAAGTGAGCAAGAACCTACGCCTTTCGATCTGGGCACCGGGCCCGAGTCACCCGCCCCCAGCTCCGGCGGGTGCTCAAGGAACCAAGACCAATCTAGGACGCTTGACCCGCCCGACGCGCTCGGCCGGGACGGGTGATTGGAGGCGGCGTCCGGATTCGAACCGGAGTACGGGGCTTTGCAGGCCCCTGCCTAACCGCTCGGCCACGCCGCCAGAACTGCCCAGCCTACTCGGGCCTAGCTNNGCGCACGAGCGAGAACACGAAGCCAATGAGCGAGAAGCACACTATGACCAACGCGATGACCAGAATCACGATACCGACCGTCTTCATGGTGCTCATTCGACCTCTTCTCTCTCTCCCAGCGTAGACACCGCGGGGACCCCCCGATGCGCGGTTACTCTAAGACCATGCGCGAACCCTCGAAACGGTTGGCAATACTGTTCGCCAGCGTGCTCGTGCTCTGCGCGGTACCCACCGTTGACGCGTCGGCAACCTCGGCGATCCGCGTCTCGAGCGAAGTCCCGGCGACGCTCACCGCCACGATGCCCATCGTCCGTCTGCACTTCAACGCGGTCGTGAGCGCTTCGCGCCTGCCTCGTCTCGTCGTTCGACCCGCCCTTTCGACCAAGTGGCAGCAGATCGGGCCGCGCGCCGTCCAGGCGGTCGCGACCTCGAAACTAAGGCCCCAGGTGAAGTACGTCATCGAGACGCCCTCGACGATGTCGTGCGCCTCGACGTGCCACTTCGACACGCTTCGCTCGCTCAGCACCAACATCGCGACCAACGTCACCTGGGAGGAGCAGTTGCTCGCCGAGACCAACTACCTGCCGCTCTCGTTCACCCCGAGCGTTCAGAACGCGGACCCCGGATTGCAAGAACCGGGCACCTTCACGTGGTCCTATCCCCAACTGCCCACCACGTTGAGCTCGCAGTGGCGCGTGGGCGTGGACAACGTGCTGGTGACCGGCGCGCTGATGGCGTTCCAGAACGCGAACAACCTGCCCACGACCGGCGTCGCGGATCCGACCACCTGGAACGACCTCGTCAACGCCGCCGAAGCCGGACAAGTCGACGCGCAGTCCTACAACTACGTGAGCGTCAGCGAGACCCAACCCGAGACGCTCACCCTCTACGTCGCGGGCGTATCCACGTTCCACACCCTCGTCAACACCGGCATTTCGGTCTCGCCCACGGCACTGGGCACCTTTCCGGTGTACCTGCGTTACACGAGCCAGACCATGAGTGGCACCAATCCCGACGGCTCGCACTACTCGGACCCCGGGATCCCTTGGATCTCCTACTTCAACGGTGGCGACGCGCTGCACGGATTCATCCGCTACTCCTACGGTTGGCAGCAGAGCCTCGGCTGTGTCGAGATGCCCTTCGCCTCGGCCAAGACCGTTTGGCCCTACACCCCGATCGGCACCCTGGTTTCGGTGGTCAGCTAAGGAGTCTGCTCGGGCCCGAAGGCGTGACTGCCACGTTGGGTGACAATCGTCACCCCGTCCTCTCGCAGCTCGCTCGCCGTGCCCACCGACGTGCGCCCGAAGCGTCGACGGATCTCGTCGACCGCATCACGCAGGGCCTCGTGACCCACCTGACGATCGCGACCCACTTCGACAGCACGGTTCCGGGTGTCCGGCGTCACCGTGTCGATTGCGAAAGTGAGTTGCATCGCGTTGCGACTGCGCTCGAGGAACGACGACGCGTGCAGCGCGAGTAATCGCACCAAATTGTGCAGTTCCATCGACTGGACCAGAGCCCCCGCGATCGCCGCGATGCCCACCTCGTCGTCGAGTCCGAAGGCCAGGGTCTGGGAGCGTGACACACTCGTGCGATCGTCGAATCGCACGATCACCGTGAACGTACGAGCGACTCGCGACTGACCTCGTAGCGCCCGCGCGACGACGGCGGCGTGGACCTTCATCGCCTCGAGCACTGCGTCGACGCCTTCGAGGGAGCGGGCGAAAGTCTGATCGTGACCGACGGACTTCACCTCTCGTTGCGCGACGACCTCGCGAAAGTCCTCACCCTTCGCGTACGCGCTCAACGACGCCGCCATCGCGGGACCCACGTGATGGGCCAACGTCGATTCGTCCACCAGGGCCAGATCGCGCACGTAGCGAAGTCCGAGCTTCTCGAGTTTCGCCGCGGTCGCGGGACCCACCCCCCACAGGGCGCGAACCGGCAGCTCCTCGAGCCAGGCCGACTCGAGGTCACGACTCACCCACACGACCCCGGGGCCCTCGACGAGCCCGCCGTTCACCACACGTGGCTTGGAACGCTTGGACGCCAACTTGGCGAAGAGCTTGTTGCGGCCCAGACCCACCCCCGACAGCAATCCCAGTTCGTCGCCGATGCGACCGCGCAGCCGCGCCGCCGCCTCAAGGGGTGCGACCGAGAGACGACGCAGACTGCGCAAATCACAAAAAGCCTCGTCCAGACCGAGCGGCTCGTAGTTCGGCGTGAGGTCGTTGATGATGTCGTGGAAGCGACGCGAGTAGACCTCGTAGCGCTCGAATCGCCCCGGCAGGATGATCAGGTCCGGGCACATCCGAAGGGCAATCACGCTCGGCATGGCACTGTGCACGCCGTAGCGTCGGGCCTCGTAACTCGCGCTGGCGATGACCCCTCGTGCTCCCGCGCCACCCACGCACACCGGCTTGCCCGCCAGGCTCGGGTCGTCGAGTATCTCGACCGACGCGAAGAACGCGTCCAGGTCCACGTGCAGCACCGGGGCCTCGTCGACCGTGGGGTTCTCAGAAGGCGAGTTCGACACTGCGAAACGATTCGCCAAAGGCGATACCCACCGGATGGCCGGCCTGCTCGGCTCGACCGTAGACGACGTCGCGGATGCCTTCAGGGTCGCCACCCACCTGCGACGAGTGCGCCAGGACCGCCTTCACCTTGGTGTCGATGGTCCGTGACACGTCCACGACCACGTCGGGTTCGTGGGTGCCGCTCAACAGAAGTTGGCGAACCTGGTGCGCTTCGCCCTTTTCGGGAAAGTAGAGGGGCATCGCCGCGGCCGGCGCGACGGCGTCGAGCAGGGCCCAACCCGTCTCACGGTGATCACGGTGGTTGACGTAGACCCCGCCGAAGAACGTGGCCGTCGGATCGGGACCCACCACCACCTCGGGTCGGTGCCGACGGATCAGTTCGACGAGCGTGGCGCGCAGGTCTTCGTCATTGGTCACCGAGCCGTCGACGTGCTCGAGGCACGTGACACTGCTGGCCCCGAGCAAATCGGCCGCTTGCTGAAGTTCCGCGCGACGTACCTCTCGCAACGATCGCGCGTCGACCTGGGGAACGTGACTACCCTTGGATCCGTCACAGACCACGACGAGGTGCACCACGCAGCCCTCACTCGCCCATTGGGCGAGCAGGCCGCCCGCGGCGACGTCCGCGTCGTCGGGGTGAGCGTAGATCGCCATTGCCGAACGGGCCTCGACCCTCAGAATTCGCACGGCTAACCCCTCAGCTTGGGGGCGGTGGTCTTCACCAGCATGCCGATCTCACGCGCAAAGTCCTCGGTATCCTCGAAACCCTTGTAGACCGAGGCGAAACGTACGTACGCCACGTCGTCGACGTCGATCAGGCCCTCTAGGGTAGCCATGCCGATTTCTTCACTCGTCACGTCACGATTGAATAGGCGCATCGATTCGTCGACCGTCGTCACCAGGGACTCCATGATTTCCTCGTCGACTGGTCGGTTTTTGCAGGCCGCCCTCACGCCGAGCAGAATCTTGGTCCGGTTGAAGGGTTCGCGGTCGCCCGAACGCTTCACGACGAACAGCGGAGCCTCTTCGATCCTCTCGAAGGTGGTGTAGCGCTGATTGCATGCAGCGCATTCACGGCGTCGGCGTATCGCTACTCCGTCTTCCGCGAGTCGTGAATCGACAACGCGGTCATCATCTGCAGCACAGAAGGGACAGCGCACGGAACTCACGATACACCTATTTCCTTGAAATTCTAAGGAATAAGGACGTGTTCCCCGGGCACCACGTAGCTTGAGCCGAGTTCGTGCACGAGCGCACGACGAGCGAGTGCGGGCTCGACTGGATTCACTTTCGCGGCGATCGACGAGATGGAGTCACCTGGCTGGACCACGTAGAGCATGCCGGGCGCGAGCACCGAACTGTTCGCCAGGTCGGTCGACAATCCGGTGTTCGTGGTGCTACCAAAAGCGTGACCGGGCCAAGCCAGGATCACGAGTCCAATCACGAGCAAGAGCGCGATCGCGGTGCGTCGACGGCGTTGGATCATACGCAGACGTGCCGCACGACGCTGGGCGAGTGTCCGCCCAGTACGAAGGACCCGGGGCGTCGTGCCCACCGAGACGAGGTGGAGATAACGGCCCTGGTCGAGTTCCTCGAACTCGGGTACTTCAATCACTTCTACTGCCGCCATGGCCGACTCCTGACTCTATCGAACACCTGTTCGTAATTCTAAAGCGAACAGGTGTTCGGCGCAAGTGAAAGTTGAAGGAATTTGGCCTCTACCGACCCTATTTCTCCAGCAACTTGCGCCCTACCCTGCCGAAATCAGAGTGTACGGGGGGCCTGTAACAGGCCAGGGCACCGGCGGCCCCGCTGAGTTCGCGAACCAGGCGGATCCGATGACGTCGCACCAGCGTGGCGCACTGGAGGGTCAGGACCTCGCTGGGGTGGTCGTTGGAGTCGGTCACCTGACCGTCCGTGACCCACACCACGGGTTCGCCGGGGCGGGCTCTCGCGACCGCCCACGCGAGGACCGGCCCGTCAACGCCGTTGCCGACGTTTCCCGACGGGTAGCGACGCGCGAGCACGCCGTTATGGACCAGCACCCACGCGTTGGGAGTGGCCATCACGTCACCGGGTCGGTGGCTATAGCCCACGACGAGCGCACCGGGCGCACGCAACAACAACGCCGACAACTGGACGGGGTCGATGTCCATCGAACCTGACTGGTCGATCACCACCACGCCCCCGCGACTACGTCGCTTCGCGCCATACGCCCGCTGTAGGTCGTCAGTCAGAAGCCGACTGGGATAACGCATCGTCACCCCACTGGTTGACGGCCGATCTCGGCGCCACTGAGAATTCGGATCGACTCGATTGGCGAGTCCACTCTGGTCGAGCATCAGGGAGGCAAACACGCCCGAAGGCGCACGCCGACCGCCGACCTCGAGCGACCGACGAAAGAGTCGTAGCGAGTCCGGGTCCGCGGGCACCTGGGAACCGGCCGCCCGATCGAGCATCCGCGCGAGCACGACGGTGACGTTGGCGTAGCCGCGCGGGACGCCTTCGTCGTCAAGGGCCGTTTCGCCCAACTCGTCGACGTGCATGGTGTCGACGAGTTTGCGAGCGCGCTTCGACACCGCGCGAAGTCCCGACATCCACGTGGGCTGTGCAGCGCGCACACCAGCAAGATAGTCACGTTCGGCCCCCGTGCCCACCACGGCCAGGAGGAATCGCACCGCCTCGGGCCAGTCGGCCTTCTCGGCAATCGCGCGACCCCCCGACTTCTCGCTACCGTCGCACAGCAAGGTCACCGCGAAACCCAAGCGGGCGAGCAAGACGTTGACCCGAAACTCCTCGGCGCACTCGAGGGCGCGCGACGAGACGTCACGATGTTCCACGAAGGAGCGGTAGGGACTCACCCGCACGTGCATGAGTTCGTGGGCTCGCACCACCCTTGACGTCGCGTCGACGCCCAGGGGCACTTCGAGTACTCGACGGGTGAGATCGCAGCTCGCGCCGCCGCGACTCGTCGATCCGGGCTCGACGCGCCATGGTCCGGCGTCAAAGCCGTCCTCGCGTCCAGTGACCAGCTCGGGAAAGACTGCGGTGCCGCTCAACGAAGGCCACCGATCGCCAGGGCATCCAGCACGTCCGGCGCTCGCGCGGCGCCAAAGACCAGTCGCGCGGCTCGTTCGACGCCGAGGTGGCGGCGCAGTTGGTCGAAGGCGTGAAAACTCCGGAGCGACACCCGCCGTGAGGGGTCCCCCAACGAGCCCGCGAGCGCGGGCGAACGAAGATCGGGGCTCAAACTCTCGAGCGCCGAGGGATGCGGCTGGTCCACGCGAATGGACACAGGAAACCGGTCCCGCAGGGCGGGAGGAACATCCTCGAGGTCCTCGATGTTCGAAGTCATCACCACACTGAACTGGGGACCCGGGCGCACCCATTCGCCGCTCTGGGGGTTTCGCCATCGCGCGGACTCAACCGAGTCGGTCACCGCGAGCAGAGTACTAAGGGCATCGCCCGAGGCGCGGTCCACCTCGTCGACGACCAAACGTCCGCCCAGTCCGCCATGTTCACACCAGGCGCGTATCGCGGGGCCCTCTCGCCACTCCCACCTGCCCTCGCCCGCGGGCATCCAGGTGCCGGTGATCTCACCGGTGGTCAGATCCTCGGTGCACACGAGACGTTCGGCGACGCGCGACACACCAAAGTGCAGCGCCGCGAAGGTCTTGCCAGTCCCCGGAGGGCCATGAAGCAAGATCCGCGCGACCCCCGCATCCAGCACGTCGGCGAAGTCGCGCCAACATTCGCCTCTCTGCTCGCCACTCTCATTGTCTGTCACGTCGTCTCCTTTAAGAAAGAGACAACGGTCGGCCTGCGTCAGCGTTCGGTCCTCTTCTCAGGGGTTGGCGGGCGCCGACCTGATCGGGCGAAACCCGTCGACCCGTCCTGGACGCTCGGATCGGTGAAACCGCCGCCCTTCTCCTCGGCCATGCCGCCCCACTCGGCACCTTCAATTCAGCCGATTAGTCCCGACCAGCCTGGACTGAAGACGTCATCGAAAAGTCAGTGTTTGAAGCACTTCGGGCCTTGAACTGGGTCACAAAACGAACAGGTGTTTGATTCACGAGGTTAGATGTCGTATCATACGAACAACTGTTCGTTAACGGAGGACACCATGGCCGAAGTGCTCACACCGATGCGCCGCCAGATTCTTGAATTCATTGTCACCTGCCAACGCGAGAGGAACTTCCCGCCGACGATTCGAGAGATTGGCGACCACGTCGGCCTCAAGTCACCGGCCACCGTAGCGAACCACATCGAGGTCCTGAAGAACGCCGGCTACATCGAGAAAAATCCGCAACAGCCCCGCACGCTCACGGTCCGTCTCGACGTGGAGAACCCAGCGCCCGACCAGCACATTCGCTACATCCCCTTCGTCGGCGACGTCGCAGCGGGCACTGGGGTCTTAGCGAGTGAAGTCGCCCACGAGTTGATGTCGATCCCTGAGCAGTTCTGCGGGCGCGGCGAGAGTTTCGTCGTACAGGTACGCGGTGACTCAATGATCGACGCGGGCATTCTTCCAGGCGACTTCCTCGTGGTCCAGCGTCAGTCGACCGCGAACACCGGTGAGATCGTCGTGGCGGGAATCAACGACGATGAGGCCACGGTCAAGCGTTTCTTCCCCCAAGGTGTTCGTATCGTCTTGAAGCCCGAGAACAGTCGCATGGAGCCCATGGAATTTGACGCGGGCGACGTCACGATCTTCGGGCGTGTCATCTCGGTCTTACGCAACTACTGAATCCCAGCGCATCAATTTATTCCTCGAGGGTCTCGGACTGATTATTCGAGCCAGGTGCGAAGGACGTTCGCAAACTCGTCGAGTTCGTAACGCGTCACGAATTCGTCACTGCGGTGCGCGAGCAGCGGATTGCCCGCCCCAAAATTTGCGGCCGGTACTCCCAACTGGGCGAACGTCGCGACGTCGGTCCAACCGAGTTTGCCCCGGGGCATTGCGTTGGTGAGCGATACCAGTTGGGCGAGTCGCGGATTCGAGAGTTCCGGTGCGGCCGAAGGCGCCCAATCGATGACTTCGACGCTGTCGCCCGGTTCCACGAAATCGCCCAGGTATTTGACGATCCAGGCAAGCGCTTCGTTCTCGGTCCGGTCGGGCGCGACCCGGTAGTTGAGCACACAGCGGGCAACGTCGGGAACCACGTTGGGCGCGACGCCTCCTTCGATGCTCACCGTCTGCAATTGTTCCACGTAGGTCACGTGATCGAGGTCCACCGAGCGCGGTTCGTAGCGCGCCACGTGGGCCACCAACGACGCCAGCCGATGGATGGCGTTGATCCCCGTATAGGGACGCGCAGTATGAGCGCGCGCACCGTGCAGTTCCACCCCGACGCGCAGCGTGCCCTGACAACCGGCTTCAACCAGCCCACCCGTCGGTTCGCAGAGAATCGCGACGTCGGCCTTTAGGAATTCTGGACGCAGCTCGGCTATTTCCAAGAGCCCCGACTCGCTTCGCGCGATCTCCTCGCGAGCGTAGAACAACCACGTGACCTCGACGGAACGAGCGAGAGGTTCGGCGGCGAGCTCGAGCATGACCGCAATCGAACCCTTCATGTCGCACGCACCTACCCCGCGCAGTTCGTCGTCGATGATGACCGCGGCCTGGGCGTCACCAGGCACCGTGTCGAGGTGGCCGGCGACCATCAGTCGCGTGGCGTGATGACCCGTCGTACGAGCGACGACGTTGTCGCCGATCCGCTCTACCTCGAGCGAGGGGTTGGCGCGAAGTCGTTGCTCGACGACGTTCGCGAGGGCGGTTTCGTTGCGACTGACCGAGTCGATGCGTACGATCTCGAGGGCGTCGTCGAGCCGACTCACGTCGCCACGCCGTGCTCACGGAGAAGTGAGTTCAACGCCACCTTGTCGTGGGTCTCACCCTGCTCCATTCGCTTGATGATCAAGACGCACGGGAGGAAGAACTCGCCGCCCGGGTACTCGCGACGTCGATTCGCCGTGACCGCGACGCAGTAGTCGGGTACGTGACCGCGCGAGACCTCCTCGCCCGTGGCGGCGTCGATCACCGGAATCGAAGGATTCAGTATGGTCCCCGCGCCAAGGACCGATCCCTTACCGACGCGCGCGCCGTCGACGATCATGCAGCGACTCCCGATGAAAGCCCCGTCCTCGATCACGACGGGCACGGCGTTCGCCGGCTCAAGGACCCCGCCGATACCGACGCCACCCGCCAGGTGCACGTTGGCGCCAATCTGGGCGCAGCTGCCCACCGTCGCCCACGTGTCGACCATCGTGCCCGGACCGACCCAGGCGCCGATGTTGACGAAGCTGGGCATGAGAATAACCCCGGGACTGAGAAAACTGCCGCGCCGCGCCGACGCTCCCGGCACCACGCGAACGCCGCGGCGTTCGTAGTCGTACTTGAGTTCGAGTTTGTCGAGGTATTCGAATGGTCCCGCTTCGCTCTTCTCGAGACCATGGAGTCGAAACAGCAACATGATCGCCTTCTTGACCCAATCGTGAACGATGACCTCACCGCTCGGGGCCACCTCGGCAACGCGCAACTGACCGTCGTCGAGCTTGGCGATCACTAACTCCACGTCGCGTCGGGCCTCGAGATTCTCGGGCGTCATGTTCGCGATCTGATCGTGCCACGCGTTTATTCGTTCTTCGAGATCGCCCATTGAACAATCGTACCGAGACTCAGCCGAGCGCTGAGAGTCGTGAGGCCACGAGCGTCAGACGCTCGTCGGGCTGGACGACCGCGATGCGCACGAACGGCGCACCCGCGTCACCGTAGAGCTCACCGGGGCTCACGATGAGACCCGCGACGTCCGCGAGCATCTCGGCGAGGCGCCAGCCGTGCGCGCCGGGCATCGAGCACCAGAGATAAAAACCTCCGTCGGGCAGGGGCGCGTCCACGCCGTTGGCCCCGAGCGCCTCGGCGAGCAGTTCGAGCCGCGACCGGTAACGCGCGCGCTGGGTCTCGACGTGTGCGTCGTCACCGTAGGCGAGGGCGACCGCGGACTGGACCGGGCCGGGCACCATGAGGCCGGCGTGCTGGCGCACGAGACGCAAGAACGCCACCACCTCGGGGTCACCGGCGTAGAAACCGGCGCGGACCCCGGCCAGGTTCGATCGCTTAGAGACCGAATGAACGGCGAGGACGCCGTCGAGTCCAAACTCGAGGATCGAGCGAGCCCGGCCGGTCCAGGTGAATTCGGCGTAACACTCGTCGCTCGCCACCAGCACGTCGTGGGTACGGCCCCATGTCGCCACGGCTTCGAGGTCGTCAAGACCCCCGGTCGGATTGGACGGCGAGTTCGACCACAGGACCAGAGCGCGCTCGGCGTCCTCGGGACTGATCGACGTGAGGTCGAGCTCTCCGTTCTTCATCGCGACCGGCACCGCGCGAAGACCCGCGAGTGCGGCACTCATGGCGTACGTGGGATAGCTCACCCCGGGATAGAGGACCGTGTCGCGTTCGGGCGAGCGAAGGTGCAGGTACTGGGCGAGCGAGGCGACGAACTCCTTGGTCCCCACGCACGCCGCCAGCTGATCGATCCCCACCGTCACCGCGAAGCGTCGCTCGAGCCACGCGGCGCCCGCCTCGCGGTAGGCGGGCGAACCTATCGACGCGGGGTAGCCCCGAGCGCCGATCCCCTTGGCGAGTTCGGCGATGACGAAGTCCGGTGGCGCGTCGACGGGCGTGCCAATCGAGCAGTCGACCGGTCCCCCGTCGTGGCGCTCGGCGAGCTTCTTTAATCCGTCGAGGCGGTCGTAGGGATACGGCGGTGGGACGAAGCTCACGCGGGTACTCGCCACTGTTCGAAGCGCGCCACGCCCACCGGGTCGAGCACGACGTGCACGACCACGCCCTCGTCGGTGATCGAAGTGTCNNATCACTTCGCCCTCGCGATGCGCAGCCGCGATCAGGTCGCCCCGATCTAGAGGCAGGCTCAACGTGACGACCCGGTCGTGGGTTCGCAATCGCTCACCGATGGTGACGATCAGTTCGTCCAGGTTCTCGCCCGTGAGTGCCGAGACCCAGACACTGCCCTGGTGCGCCGAGGCGAGTTCGCGCGCGCGCGATCCCTCCACGTCGGCCTTGTTAAAGACGAGCAGCTCGGGCACCTGGTCGGCCCCGATCTCACGAAGGACGTCGCGCACCGCGCTGATCTGTAGTTCAGCGTCGTCGCTCGCGCCGTCGACCACGTGCACCAGGAGGTCGGCGAGTTGAACGGACTTAAGCGTGCTCATGAAGGCCTCGACAAGTTCGTGCGGCAGGTTCGAGATGAAGCCGACCGTGTCGGTGAACAGCACGGTCTCACCGCCGGGCAGCTGGCGCTGACGGGTTCGAGGGTCGAGGGTCACGAACAGGCGGTTCTCGGCTACGACGTCGGCGTCAGTGAGGGCGTTGAGCATCGAAGACTTGCCGGCGTTGGTGTAACCGACCAACGTCACCTCGCGGTGGCGTCCCCGGTCACGACCTTGCCGCTGGACCCCGCGCGTGCGGTCGATGTCCTTCAGCTCGTTTCGGATGTGGTGGATCCGGTGCACGAGTCGGCGTCGATCCACNNTCGAGCTGGGTCTCGCCCGGTCCCCTCGTGCCGATACCGCCAGCCTGCTGGGAGAGCGAACCACTGGCGCGGCGAAGTCGGGGCAGCCGGTACTGCAGAAGCGCGAGCTCGACCTGGGCCTTGCCTTCGGGCGTGCGAGCGTTCTGGGCGAAGATGTCCAAAATGACCGCGGTTCGGTCGATCGCGGTGCGTCCGAGGATCTTCTCCAAGTTGCGCTGCTGAGCCGGCGAGAGGTTGTGCTCGAAGACCACCGTGTCCGAGTCGACCGCCAGACAGATCTCGCGCAACTCGTCGACCTTTCCCGAACCGAGGAACGTGGCGGGATCGGGGGCGTCACGACGCTGAACGACGCGCGCCACCACGTCGGCGCCGGCGGTGTCAACCAGTAGCGCCAGCTCGTCCAACTGTCGCTCGAGGGCTTCGGTGGTGACGCCCGGGAACTGCACGCCGACGAGCACGATCTTCTCGCGAAACGTACGTTCAATGAGCGTGGAGGGAATATACGTCACGCTTGGAGCCATTCCACGTTCGCGACGAACTGGACGGGTCCCGCGAGCCGGGCGCCGTCCTCGTCCAGACGCACCATCAGATCGCCGCCGGGATTCTCGATGGTGACCTCGACCCCCACTAGGCCCTCGCGGTGCAACACCGCGGCGGTCGCGACCGAGCCCGTGCCGCAGGCGAGCGTCCAGCCCACGCCCCGCTCGATCACGCGAATGCGCGCCCGGCTCAGGTCGAGCACGGTGACGAATTCGACGTTCGCTCCGCCGACGCTTTGGGCGAGTGGCGCCGCCATCCGTTCGCAGGCCCCCTGGTCCCAGGACGGGTCGTCGCGCACCACGACGTGCGGGTTGCCGACGTTGGCGACGCCGAGTGAACCCGGCACCGTCGCTTCGAAGGTCACCTCGCCCATCGCCACGCTGCCGTAGCCATCGTCCCCGTTCATCGTGAGGCTGACCACGCGTACCCCGGCGTCGGTGGCAACTTCCAATTCGTCCCAGTCGGCCTTGGTCGTTCGACGCACGGCCGCCGCGAGACAGCGGATCCCGTTGCCCGACATCTCGGCGACGCTACCGTCGGCGTTGTAGAGAATCATGGTGACCGGTTCATCGAGCACGGCGACCAGAAGACCGTCCGCACCCACGCCCAGGGCCCGGTGGCACACGCGCTGGGCGCGCTGGGCGTTCCACCACGTGCTCTCGCCGGGCTCGAGGACGTCGACGAGGAAATCATTGCCGGCGCCGTGCCATTTTTGAAGGGATCGAAGTGTCACTGCTACCTAGTCTCGCACGAACCCATCGGGTGAGTTCAGAACTTCGACCAACCGTTTCGCGGCGAGGGGGACGTCGTCGAACCACTCGATGCGCGGATCGCGCGAGAACCACGATCGCTGACGGCGCGCGAGTCGTTTGCTCTGGGTGATCGCGTCACGCACGCACTCGTCGAGGTCCGCGCCCTGTTCGACGTGACGAAGCAACTCTCGATAGCCCACGGCTTGGCGCGCGGTACGGCTGAGACCTCGCGGAGCGTTCGCGAGCGAGCGCACCTCTTCGAGCAGACCCTCGTCCATCCACTGGCGAAATCGTCCCTCGAGACGTTCGTCCAGTACCGCGAAGTCGACGCGAAGCCCGACCTGGATCACGCGCACCGGTCCGTAGGTGCGAAGTCCAGGACCGTACGAGGTGAACGGTCGACCACCCCCGATGGTGACCTCGAGCGCGCGCACGATCCGACGCTCGTTGGTGGGTTCCATGCGCTGGGCCGCCACCGGGTCGAGCTGGCGCAACTCCTCGTACAACGTCGCCAGATCGTCGGTTCGCTCTTCGAGGACCGCGCGCACCTCGGGGTACTGACGGGGAATCTCGAAGTTATCGAGTACCGCGCGACCATAGAGACCGGTGCCCCCCACGTAGATCACGGCCTCGCCGAGTTGCCAGACTTCCCGCGCGCTCGCACGCGCCGCCTGCTGAAACTCGTAGAGCGTGAACTCCTCGCTCGGTTCGACGAGGTCCAACAGCTCGTAGCGGACTTGGTCGCGTTGAGCGGGCGTGGGTTTGGCGGTGCCGATATCCATGCCGCGATAGACGGTCATTGCGTCGACGCACAATATCGACACGTCGCGTTGCTCCAGACACAGTTCGTGGGCGAGCGCCGACTTGCCCGACGCGGTCGTGCCGACGAGCGCGACCGCTGGGCCGCCGTGGTTCATCACGAGCTTCGAAGTGGTATTCGTACCTTGTGGCGCGGAGCACGCACGATGTCCTCGATCTCGCCGAGCAGATGATACGGGGCCCCGTGGTTCACGCGCAGGCTCACCAGCGTGCCCACGCGCACGTCGTCTTGACACGCGAAGTGGACGAGCTTGCCCTGGCGGGTGCGTCCCGAGAGCATCGCCGCATTGCGCCGTGAAGGACCTTCGACCAGGACCTCTTCGAGTCGGCCAACGCGGGCCTCGTGTTTGAGCAACGCACTGCGGTCGAGCACTTGTTTCAGACGTTCGAAACGATCCTTGATCACGTCGTCGGCGATGAACTGATCGGTCATCAAGGCGGCGCGGGTGCCTTCGCGCGCGGAGAAGATAAAGGTGTAGGCCGAGTCGAACTGGGCGACGCTGACCGCGGCCAGCAGTTCGTCGAACTCGGCGTCGGTCTCGCCGGGAAAACCCACGATCAAATCGGTCGTGACCGCGAGGTCGGGAATCGCCTCGCGCGCCAGCGCTAGTCGTTCGAGGTAACGCTCGAGCGTGTAGCCGCGACGCATCGCCGCGAGCACCCGGTTCGAACCGTGCTGGAGGGGCAAGTGAAGCTGCGGACAGACCGTGGGGGTCTCGGCCATCGCGGCGATCGTTTCGGGACGCAGGTCCTTGGGGTGCGGACTGGTGAACCTGATCCGCTCGATGCCCGCCACCTCGCCGAGGGCTCGCAGGAGTTCGGCGAACAATGGTCCTCGCCGGGTGATGTCGCGGCCGTAAGAATTGACGTTCTGACCCAGGACTGTGAGTTCGACGACGCCCGACGACGCCAGCATGGTCGCCTCTTCGATCAGGTCCGTCATCGGTCGACTGATCTCACGTCCGCGCACCGACGGCACGATGCAGTAGCTGCAGGTGTTGTCACAGCCCGTCTGGATGGTGATCCACGCGGCGTAGGCGCTCTCGCGCACGGCGTAAAGGGCCGGCGCCATGTCGAGGTTGGCCTGCGGATCGGGTGCGTCCAGTACCTCGGTGAGCGGTCCTTCGCGACGCGCGCGACGCAGCAACGCCGGCGCGGAGGCGAGGTTGTGGGTGCCAAAGACGACGTCGACCCACGAGGCCCGCTGCTGGATCGCGCCGCGGTCCTTCTGGGCCATGCAGCCGCCCACCGCGATCTGCATGTCCGGTCGTTGCTCCTTGAGCGCCTTTAGGTGCCCGAGGGCGCTGTAGAGCTTGAGATCCGCGTTCTCTCGAATGGTGCAGGTGTTGAGCACCACCACGTCGGCCTCTTGATCGTTCGTGGCGGGCACGAGACCGTCGGCGACCAAGAGGCCCGCCAGTCGTTCGGAGTCGTGCTCGTTCATCTGGCAACCAAAGGTGCGAATGGAGAAGGTTTTCGGTGCCGTCACTCCCCCAGCCTACCGAGCGACTTCTAGAACCTCCCGGGAGGAATCGCGGGTGACGCCGATGCTCGCCAGCACCACGCACGCCACTCCCACGTAATCCCANNGCCACCAGCACCCCCACGATCGACGGCTTGAGGCGTCGCAGGGCCGACATCTCGGCGCCGAAACCGAGCACGAGGGCCATGAGCGCCACGAGGGCCAGCCGGCCAATCACGTAAGGATGCGCCAGTACGACGCGCGTGCTCGACAAGGTGAACGGTAACGACCAGAGGGCCGAAATGGTGACGCCGGCCGCGAGTCCCTCGAGTCCGTTGGTCGAACCGCCGACTCGCTGGGCGGCGAAGAGGTACGTCGCCCACCCGGCACCCGCCCCCAGCGCGAACAGCACGCCCGTCACCTCGAGCCCACCCCCCGGGTGCGAGAGGGCGACGACGCCAAGCGCGGCGAGCAACACGAATCCGAAGTGTTGCCACGTGCGCCTGCCCAGTGCGGCCACCAGCAACGGGCCGAGAAACTCGATCACGACGGCGCTGCCGAGTGGGATGCGCGCGATCGCTTCGTAGAACGACACGTTCATGAAGGCGACCGCCGTGCCGAAGGCGAGCGCCCCGATCCACTGATGGCGCGTGAAGCGACGCACGTTCGGGCGAGCGATTACCAACAACATCAGGGCACCCAACAAGAATCGCCACGAACTCGACGCCGCGGGTCCAATCAGGCCAAAGGCCGGTTGCACGAGGGCCGCCGACCACGGAATGAACAGCGCGGCGAAGAGCACGAGCCCCGCGCCCACGGCCGTGTCTCGCGAAGCGCCGGTCTTCGCGTGCTTCAAAGAGTGACCAGGCCGGTGCGGTCCGCTTCGAGGACGAGGACGCTGCCCGGTTCAGAGTGGTCCTCGAGAAAATCGCGTGCGGCGTGCGCGACCCCTTCGGCGCTGTCGGCGAGGCACAAACCGAGCATCGTCGAACCGGCGCCAGACCAACACGAGCCCAACGCGCCCGCTTCTCGCAGGGCCGCGAGAAGCGGACGGGCGAACTTCACGAGGTCCATGCGGTAGTTCTGATGCAGTGCGTCGTCCATCGAGGACGCGACGAAGTCATCGTGTCGCGCGAGACCCGCGATCAACAGCCCGAGCGAACTCAAGTTGAACACCGCGTCGGCAAAGGGCACCGTGCTGGGCAGCACGTCGCGCGCGTCGGTGGTCTTGAGTTCCACCTCGGGGATCACGACGACGAATCGCCAAGCCGGGTCGAGGGGAAGTGACCGCGCCACGACGCCACCGTCGCGCACACTCGCCGCGACGAGTCCGCCGAGCAGCGAAGCGGCGGCGTTTTCCGCGTGGCCGTCAACGTCACTCGCAAGGGCGAGCGGGTCAGTGGCTCCCGCGGCCGCGGCCGCGGCGAGAGCAAGCGCGGCCGACGAGCCGAGTCCTCGCGACAAGGGAACGTTCGAGTTCACGTGCAACGCGAAGTTCTCATGGCCGAGCACCGATCTGGCGACCACCGCAGCCAGATGACGCTCATCGTCGAACTGTCCCGCGCCGAATCCCTCGCTCGAAATAGCGAAATGATCAGCCGGTTCGAGACTCACCTCGACGTAGAGCTGCAGTGCCACGGCGAGCACGTCGAATCCGGGGCCGAGGTTGGCCGAACTGGCGGGAACGCGACATCGCACGAAATCAGCGTAGGCGTTGCCACAGCGACGGCGGAGCTACCGCGGCACTGGCAACCAGGGCCAAGCGCCGTTGCTGGTGTGCGCCCACGCTCACGTAACCCACGACTTGGCCCTTATCGATGCCGCTGGAGAATCGTCGCACGTGGACGTGGGCACTCAATGCCCCCTTCGCCGCCCACCACGAAAAACTGGCCGAGCGAGCCAGGACGACGCTGGCTCGGCGCGCCCCCCAGCCAATGCTTCCGACCACGGTGCCCGCGGCGAGGGTCGAGTGGTCTTGCGTGGTCGCCGACTGTTCGAGGGCGAGCGCCGCCTCGCCCGCGGGTCCCAGCAGGTTCCCGCCCCGCTGACCCAGTACGACGGCGTAGGCCACGTCCGTGGTGTTGCCATTGAGAAAGGTCATGGCCATCACGTCGCACCCGCCCGCGGCGGCCGTGCGTCCCGACTTGACGCCGATGACGTTGTCGATCCCAACGTCGGGCGTGAAGGAGTACACCGTGCCCGCGAACGGCAGGACCACGCTCGTCTGGTCGACGATGCCGCGAACCAGCGGCGACTTCATCAACAGCGCCGCGAGCCTTCCCTGATCGAGTGCAGTCGACACGGACTCGTCACTGAAGCCCGAGACGTCCGCGTAGCTCGTCCCGCGCATTCCCAGGTTTCGAGCCGCCGCGTTCATCAGCGCGACGAAGTCCGTGACGTTGCCGGCCACCATGTTGGCGAGCAGTACCGCGTAGTTGCTCGCCGAATGCACCAAGAGGCCGTTCAACAAGTCGTTCTCGCACAGCGACTCGCCGTTCGTCACCGCCACGCTCGACTGATCGGACACCTTCAGTTGTTCGTACGCAATGACGTCGTCGGGCGTGATCGTGATGCACGGGCCGGTCTCGCCCTGCGCCAAGGGCAATCGCTTCAACACGACGTAGGCGGTCATCAGTTTCGTGAGGCTCGCAATGGGTTGCACGCTGTTGTGCCAACTGCGCTCGACCCCGAGCGACGGGATGACCAGGGCCGCGCTACCCACGCTCGGCCACGCGATTGGTTCTCCAGTGCCGCTCGAACTCACGTTCAACGCGTTCACGTGGCTGCGGGCCAGCGGATGCAATAAGGGCAACTGGATCCCGATGATCAAGGCCGCGGCGACGACGCCGCCCAGCACCAACGCGACCAGACGAGCCAGAAGACCACGTGAGACGGGACTAGGGAAAGAAGTAGGCGACGACACCGATTAGAGAGAAGACTGCTGGCCGTACTCTTCTGGCGTCTTTAACACCTTTCGAGCCTTTGAACCATCGCCAGCAGCGACCACGCCTTCCTCTTCGAGTTGGTCCATTATACGCCCCGCCCTCGCGAAGCCGATTCGCAGCTTTCGCTGGAGCATCGACGTCGAACCCGATTGGTACTTGATCACCAGGTCGCGCGCCTGGCGTAGGACCTCGTCGTCGTCGTCGCCGACGTGCGGCGAACCTGCGTGGTGCACGGGCACGTCCAGTGCCACCACGGTCTCCTGGCGGCCACCCTGGGCTCGCCAGAACTCGACCACTCGGCGCACCTCTTCCTCGGAGACCCAGGGCGACTGCAAACGACGCGCGATGTTGCTCGAGGCCGTGACGAGCAGCATGTCGCCCTTGCCGATGAGTCGCTCCGCGCCCGCCTGGTCCAAGATGACCCGGCTATCGGCGAGCGACGAGACCGCGAAGGCCATTCGACTCGGGATGTTCGCCTTGATGACGCCGGTGATCACGTCCACGCTCGGGCGCTGCGTGGCGAGGACCAGGTGGATGCCCACCGCACGAGCCATCTGGGCGATGCGCACCACTGATTCCTCGACGTCGCGCGCGGCGACCATCATCAGGTCGTTCAACTCGTCAACGACGATGACGATGTAGGGCAACTGTTCGGGACCGGCGAACTCGTCGAGTTCGGTCTCGAGACCGGTCGCCCGCTCGATCGCACTCGCTACTAGCTCGTGCGTGCTCGGCGCGTGCTCTATCTCGCCACGCGCGATCATCTGCTGGTAACTCGTGATGTCGCGCGCGCCGCTCTGGGCGAGAAGGTCGTAACGGCGTTCCATCTCCTTGACGGCCCAGCCCAAGATGTTCGCCGCCTTCTTCGGATCGACGACCACGGGTGCGAGCAGGTGCGGCAAGTCGTTGTACTGTCCCATCTCGACTCGCTTGGGGTCGACCAGCAAGAGGCGCAACTGATCGGGCGTGGTTCGCATCACCAGCGACGTGATGAGCGAATTGATGCACGAGCTCTTACCGGCCCCGGTCGCACCCGAGATCAGTACGTGCGGCATTTCGCCGAGGTTGAAAACCACCGTGCGTCCGGCAATGTCGCGTCCGATCGGTACGTCGAGCGGGTGTCCGGCGGCGATCGCTTCTTCGGACGAGAGCAGGTCCCCCAGGGCGACCAGGGTCCGATGCCGGTTGGGCACCTCGACGCCGATGGCCGATCGTCCCGGTATGGGCGCGAGGATGCGTACGTCGGGCGTCGCCATCGCGTAGGCGATATCGCGGTTGAGCGACGTCAGTCTCGACACCTTGACGCCGGGACCCAGTTCGAGTTCGTAACGCGTGACGGTGGGCCCCACCGTGTAGCCCACGAGTGTCGTCTCCACCCCGTGGGCGCCGAGCGCTTCGACGAGTTCGCTACCCGACGCCTCGATGGCCGCGCGGTCTTGTCGTTGCTCCTTGGTTCGCTGGAGCAGATTGAGGGGGGGCAGGACCCATTCGCTCGCCAACGAAGCTGGTCGCGCGATGGGGGCCAGCTCGGGGCTCGGGGCGAGTACCGGTTCGACGAAGTCACCCTCGTAGTGCGACGATTCTTGTTCGGCGTCGTACTCGTCCTCGTAGTGCTCGGAATCCAACGCGGCGGGCGCGCTCGACTGCGAGTCAAGTCCGAGCGGGGGTTCGGCGTCGGGTGGGCGTTCTTCGCGCGCCGGTGGCGCAGTGTCATCCTGGGGCTGGAACTTCGCCTTAGGCCGTGCGGTCCACCAACGCGCGAACACGTGGGCCAGTGCTCGAAGGCACCGCGCGGTCGCCCCCGCCAGGGCCCGTAGTCCGAAACCCGTGATCACCATCATCGCGACTATTAATAGGGCGACCAGCACGACGATCGCGCCGCCCAGGCCAATGGTCTTATAGAGCCCACCACCGACCAGGACCCCGAGCCACCCGCCCGCGTGTCCGAGCAGCTTCACCCCCGCGTGCAGGCCCGGACGGCCTCCGGCAAGGTGGCCAATACCGCACACGCTCACCAGCGTGAGGGCGATCCCCCAGAGGAACCGGTTGCGGTCGGCTTCGATCTTGTTCCACAGCAGCGCCACCGCCGAACCAATCAAGAGCACGGGCAGCACGAGCCGGCCCACGCCCAGGACCAACTTGAACGCGTCGAGTACTACGTGACCCACCGGGCCCAGGGCCTGCGCGTCGGCGAGCAGACAGAACAGACCCGCGACCACGAGCAGCACGATCCACAGGTCACGCTCGTGGCGTCGCCACAGGCTGGGCGCTACGGCGGGCGGGTTCTTTATCGCCGACGAGCGAGACGCGGACTTGGTGGTTGATTTCTTTTGGTGCGGTGCAGGACTCATTTACCATCCAACTTACCGAACCTTTGTTCGTTAGACGTGCCAATCGCTTAGTCTGGTCCAGTGCTCAGCGCGCCCGACGCCACGTCAATCGAACTCGCGAAACGCCTGAACGCCCAGGCGCGGCTGTTCGAGGTCGTCACTTCGTCGCCCCTTGGCGCCTCGCTGCGCGAAGTGGTCTTGCGCGGCGACCCGGCCCTCGCGGGTGTGCCGGGCAATGACGTCATGGTGCGCCTCGTCGACGCCAAGGGCAAGTATGTTCGACGCCGCTACAGCGTGCGATCGATCGACGAAGCACAAGGTCTCGTGACGCTCTGGGTCGTCACCAGCCACGAGGGAGCCGGCGCCCGTTGGGCGCGCGAGGCCACACCCGGTGACCAGGTCGACCTCATTGGTCCGCGCGGCAAGATCAACCTCGATTCACTCGCTGACTGGAACCTCTTCGTCGGCGACACCAGCGGCCTCGCCTCGTTCTACCGCATGGCCCAGAGCATCGAAAAACCGGGTCGGGTCGTCTTCATCGTCGAGGTGGACGACATCAACGACGCGCTCACCGCTCCCTTTGACGAGGGCCTCGGCGTCACGGGCATCTTCGTCGAACGAAACGGTCGCGCCTACGACGATCCCACGGGATTGCTCGGAGGTCTCGCCGCCTTCGAGATGCCCGCGGGCCTGGGTCACGCCTACCTGTTCGGCGAGTTCCACGTCGTGCGCGCGCTCGGCGTTGCCTTGAGTGATCGAGGGATGACCCAAGAGCAACAGAGTCACAAGGCGTTCTGGCGCGCCGGGCGCCACAACGCCGAACACGGTGAGCCCGAGAAGGACCTCTAGAACACCGCGAGCGCGGCCAACAACACGGGCTGGCGACGGTACTTCTGTCCGAGCAAGCGACCCGCTGTGCGTTGGGCGACCTTGTTGAGCGCCACCGGATCGCGCTCGCCATCTCGCAAGGCGACGTCGAGTGATTCTCGCACGCTGCTCGTCACCAACTCGAGCAGGGTCTGGTCATGCTCTCCCTCGAACCAGCCACGCGTGGTGACCTTGATGGCGTCCACGATGATCCCGCGATCCTTGTCGATGCCGCCCGAGATCAGCAACAGACCGTACTCGGCGAGCATTCGGCGCTCCTCGAGTGGACGCTCGTCTAAGTCGCCCGCACTGCCGTCGATGTAGTGGAAGCCCGCGGGCACCTGACCCGATCGTCGGATGCCCGTGGCGCTCACCTCGACCTGGTCGCCGTCCTCGCAGATCAACACGTGATTGTTCTTGAGTCCCATGGTGAGCGCGAGGTCAGCGTGATGGACCATGTGTCGGTATTCCCCGTGCACCGGAACGAAATTACGGGGGCGCACCAGTTGATGGAACGTGCGTAGTTCGCCCTGACGAGCGTGGCCCGAGGCGTGCACCGGCTCATTGCCCGAATGGATGACCTCGGTGCCTGCCCGGTGCAGATCATCGATGACTCGTCCGACCGACCACTCGTTGCCGGGTATCGGGTGCGAACTGAGGATCACCGTGTCGTCGGGTCCCACCTTCATGAAGCGTGCGTCGCCGCGCGAAAGCTTGGACAGCGCGGCGAGCGGTTCACCCTGGCTACCGGTGCAGATGACGCAGATCTCACCGGGACTGAAGCGATCGATGTTCTCGACGTCGACCAGGTCCGCGGTGTTCACGTGCAGTAGGTTGAGCTTTCGCGCGAGTTTCACGTTCGCTTCCATCGAACGACCCATAAGGACGATCTTGCGCTTCTGTTCGAGCGCCACGTTGATGATCTGCTGGACGCGATGAATGTGACTGGCGAAGCACGCCACCACCATTCGCCGCTCGGGCCGCTCGAGGAAGAGCCGGCGCAGCGCACCACCCACGGAACGCTCCGAGGCCGTGAAACCTGGTTCTTCGGCGTTCGTCGAATCGCAGAGCAACAACGCCACACCCTCGTCACCGATGGCGGCGAGTCGCGACACGTCGGTGCGCCGATTGTCGATGGGCGTGAGATCGAGTTTGAAGTCGCCCGAGTGCACCACGATGCCGACCTTGGTGTGAAACGCCAGCGCGTGTGCGCTCGGCACCGAGTGGGTGACGGGGATGAACTCGACTTCGAAGGGTCCGATCTTTCGCCTTTCGTGGTCGTGGACTTCGATGAACTCGAGGTCCTTGGCGACCTTGGCCTCAGTGAGACGATGACGGGCGAAACCGAGGGTCAGCGCGGAGCCGTAGATCGGGACGTTGACGTCCTTGACGAGATAGCGCAGCGCGCCGGTGTGGTCCTCGTGCCCGTGGGTGAGCACAATACCGTCGACGCGGTCGCGACGTTCGATCAACCAGCGAAAGTCCGGCAGGATGATGTCGACGCCGTACATCGTCGGCTCGGGGAACATGAGGCCCGCGTCCACCACGACGATGCGACCGTCTTGTTCGAGCGCGAGACAGTTTCGACCGATCTCGCCCAGTCCGCCCAGAAACGTGACACGAATGTTGTCTTTAGCCACGTTGGGCCCGAAGTGACGTCACCACGTCCGCCGCGGCGAGGTCGAGGGTCTCGTCAGCGTCACCGAGCGGTAGTCGGCACTGGCCCACGGCGAAGCCGAGCGAGCGCATGGCGGCCTTGGTGGGCATCGGGTTGGGGTAGGTCTCGGTGCTCTCGAAGGCGCAACTAGGGGCCAGACGCTCGTTGTAGGCCTGAGCCTTGAGCCAGTCGCCCTTTTCGACGGCGCGCACGAGACCCGAGAACTCCGGGCTGGCCCAGTGGGCCGCGACCGAGACAATACCCACACCGCCAATCGAGAGGAACGGCAGGAGCAAGCTGTCGTCGCCGCTGTAGAGATCGAGGTCCTCGCCGAGCACGGCTTTGGTGTGCGCGGCACTGACGAGGTCGCCCGACGCGTCCTTTAGGGCCACGATGTTGGGATTCTTGCGCACCAGGTCGATCGTCGTGTCACTGGCCACCTTGCGCCCGGTGCGAGAAGGAATGTCGTAGAGCATGACCGGCAGCGCCGTGCACTGCGCGATTGCGGCGAAGTGTGCGGCGATCCCGCGCTGGCTCGGGCGCGAATAGTTCGGCGTGGTGCACAGGACACCGGCGGCTCCAGTCGCCTTCACCCGTTTGGTCAGCGCCACCGAATTCGCGGTATTCGCGTCAGTCGAACCGGCCAGCACCGGTACCGTGACCGCTTGGGCGACGCAGGAGAAGAGGTCCAACTTCTCGTCGTCGCTCAGCGCGGAACCCTCGCCGGTCGATCCCGCAATCACCAGTCCGTCGGTGCCTTGTTCGACGAGGAACTTCGCCAGCGCGCTCGCCACGTCAAAGTCAATGGCCCCGTCGGGCGAGAAGGGCGTCACCATGGCTGTCAAAACCGTGCCAAATCGCGTCGAACCCATAGAACGAAGTTACTACCGATCTGCGCTCGTTTTCCCCCTAGGGCGGATCAATCAGTAGGGAATGAACGAATCAATGCCGATGGTCAATTTCGGCTTCGCGTCGACCGCACGCACGGCAATCGCCACACCCTGGATGAAGCTCGTACGGTCGAATGAATCATGTCGGATGGTGAGACCTTCGCCTGGTCCGCCAAAGAGGATCTCCTGGTGCGCGACGAGACCGGGTAGACGCACCGAGTGCACCTTGATCCCCTCGCCCACTTCCGCGCCGCGCGATCCCGCCACGGTCGCACGTGTCGTGGGATCCACCAACGCGGCGAGTCCCGCCTTCTTTCGTGCGTCACTGATAGCGCGTGCCGCGGCGAGCGACGTCCCCGACGGAGCATCCGCTTTTTTGTCGTGATGCAACTCGATGATCTCCACCCGCTCGAAGTAGGGCGCCGCCATCGCGGCGAAGCGCTCGGAGAGCACCGCACCGAGGGCGAAGTTCGAAGCCATCACTACGCCGGTCTTGGTGCTCGCTTCGTCGACGGCACTGCGCTGCTCAGCGCCAAGACCCGTGGTGCCGATGACGAGTCCCACCTTGTGCTCCGCGCACCAGTGCGCGGACGCCACCACGCTCTCGGGCGTCGAGAAGTCCACCACGACGTCGACGCCGAGACCGTCGTTGTCACTGAGTGACTTCGCGTAGTTGGCGCCATGCAGGTCTGCGGGTTCGCGCACGTCAATGAGAGTGACGACCTTGAAATCCGCCAGAGCGCCTAGTCCCGCCGCTAGGGCCTGACCCATGCGGCCAGCGCCGCCGACGATGACCAAGCGTTTCATCCGTTCACCCTACTCTTTCGCCTTCGCGGCACCCAACCGCGCACGTAGCCCCAAACGACGAGCAACAACAGTGTGCCCCCCACCGAACCAGTAAGACCGATGTCGATGTAGGGCGCGTGATAGTGGAAGTGGACTCGCCAGGTACCCGGGGGAACGATGACCTGTTGGATAAGTCCCGAACGCACGACGTGCAACGTCACCACGCGCCCCGAAGAAAGATTCACCGCGGTGGCATGCCAGCCCGGGATCCATTCCATGGAACGCTTCAACACGGTCGGGTGCGTGGCGGCGACGGTGATCCACGAATCGCCCCACGTCGCGTCCACAATCTTCTTGATCCGCGAAGTCGCGGCGTGCGTGCCCAACCACGCACTCGATCGCACCGACGTCGCTCGAAAGTAAGCTAGCGATCCGACCGTGCCCACGATGCGCCACTCCGGCGACGAAAGGGCTTGCTGGAACTGCGTGTTGAGGTCGTAGGTGATTTCTGGCTTGACGTTCTCTTTCAGTGCGACCGACTCGGTGAGGATCGCGCTGATCGAGGAGATGCGCACGCCCGCCGCGTCTCCGTACTGGCTCGAAAAGTCGAAGGTCACGCTCGTACTCTGGGGCATCGTGATCGCCGCGCCCTCGAGTTTGCCCTTCGCGTCCAAGAGTTGCGCGGTCATGGGATTGGTGGAAGCGAGTTCACCCGCCAAGCCCAGGACGGTGATCGAACGCACCGGCAGGAGCTCGCCGAAGTAGCGCACGATCGAGGTCGCCGGTTGAGGCTTCACGCACTGGGGTGGCTGGACCAGGAGGGGCCCTACCCGCGTGGTCAACTTGTCCATCGGCACGATGACCGTAGACAGTTGGAGTTGGTGGTACACGCCGCGGGCCAATTGACAGCCGTCTAGACCGAACAGCGGGTGCGTCTGCGTGACGTTGCCGTAGAGTTCGTCGATCAGCGATCCGTAACCTTGCACGCTCGGCAGCTTGGTGAAGACGTCCAGATTCGCCGCGCCGAGATTCTCGAAGGTGTAGTGACTGACGCCCGACGGGTCGACGAGCGCGTTGCGGCCCACCGGATCGATCGCCGACAACGCGTAAGCGCGCGAAGGTTCGACGTTCACGCGACCGGGCAGGAAACCTTCACTGCAAAAGAGTGCGAAGACGAGCACGTCGAGCGCGACGAGTACGCAAAGAGCACGCACGAATCCCCGACGGCCCACGCCCCAGGTCAAGGCCGCGAGCAGCGCCAGCGCGAGCGCCAGGTGCACCAACAAGGTCGGCCGCTCGTAACTGGCCAGACGCACCGGCGTCGTCGTACTCGTCATCCACTGGACGATGTCGTTGCCGAAGAACAGCATGAAAAAAGCAAGCAGCGCGGTCGCGATCGCGGGCGCGAGGGTCACCCACTTGCGTCGAGCGCGCAGACCTGCGCCGGCGAAGTCCTTGTCCACGAGTTTCTGGATGAACCAACCGAGGAAGACGACGAGCCCGAGGTCGACCAGGATGACACTGCGACTCTGCAAGCGCGTACTCCCAAAGAGCGGAATCGCTCGAAAGAGGTGCCCAAGGGGCGTGTAGCTCCCCCACGTCGCCAAGAGACCGACGATGATCAAGGCAACGTAGAGCGTCCACTGTCGATCCTCGCCACGCCAGCCGCCCTTCGTCGCTCGGGTGAGGAAGGCGAAGAACGCGACGAGCGCGAGTACGCCCACGTAACCGGTCACCTCGGGCAGGTTGTAGTTGACGAAGTAACTCGGTTGGTGCAACAAGCCATTGCCACCGAAGAGGTCGGGCACGAACAGCAGGCTGGTCCACTTCACGTACAGCGAGCCGGCCCCGAACCACTGGTAGGTGAGGTCGGTGCGCTGGGACTGGTCGATGAAGGACAAGCCCGGCAGCAATTGACCGAGGCCGATGATCGCTCCCCAGAAGACCGCGAGCGCGACGCCCGCCACGTAGACGAACCGGTCACGCCAGTTGACCGGTTGCCAGACCGTGCGTACGAGTAACACCACGGGCACCACGATGAGCAACACCAACTGCATCTCGGCAATCGCGCGAGGTTCACCGGTCAGATCCGCGAGTCCCCACAACGCCGTGAGGCCGAGCACGCTCGGGGCTAGTGCCCGTACACGCACCCTCCACGTCGCTTCAGTCGTTCGCCGAAGGGCGTCAGCCAACGTGAGCATCGCGAGCAACGCCCAGGGAAGCAGGGCGTAACCCTGGACGACGCCCAGGTGCACCATCTGGCCGATCATGGCGCCACTCCACGCGTAGACGAGCGCCGCGGTACAACTAGCGAGCGAGCCGAGCTTGTGCCAACGCAACAGGACGAAGACGCCCAGCGCCGCGGCGACGTACACCGCGATCAGGTTGAGCACCCACGAGAGCAAGGCGGGCAACACCGCGAACAGCCAGGTCAGTGGAAAGAACGCTCCCGCGTTCATGCCCCCGAGCAACGGCGTGCCCGAGTCGGCGAGCCGATTGAACAAGGGCAGATGCCCACTGTCGATCTGCTGACCCACCAACACGCGCAACGGGAAGTTCTGGATCAGATTGTCCTGGGCGATCGCGGGATAGCCCAACAACGCGGGCACCGTGAAGACGACCAGCGGCACGCCGACGATCAAGGCCAGCGCCCAACGATCCGACCGGGACAGGCGTCGCCACCATTGGGTCATCGTGCGCGGTGCCGTGATCTGCATCTTCTTACGCTACGTAGGAAACACGAAGCCGTGCCACCCAGTCACTTCGACTGAGCGGCACGGCGGTGCTGACTAGCGGCGTCGCGGGCGAGGACTACGACGTCCGGCGCCGTCGCCGTCGGAAAATGACGGACCGCCAGGTCCGAGGTCACCGATCTCGTCGGCGAGCTCGGCCTCGAAGGAAGCCTCGAACGATGAATTCGGCTTCGCGTGCGAGGCGACCTCTCGGTCGCGGCTGGGACGCTCGGAGCGTTCCGGTCGGTCACGCGGTGGTCGGTCGCTCGAGCCGGAGCGCTCAAGACGCTCCGGTCGATCGCCTCGCTCCGGACGTGATCGGGGCGCGTCGTCGTCGCTCATGCCCGCGTACTCACCCGCGAGTGAGAGCGACACCTTGCCCTGGGGGTCGATGTCGTCGACCTTCACTTCGAGGGCCTGGCCGAGTTCGACGACGTCTTCGACTTGTCCGATGCGCTTGCCACCGTTGAGCGGCGACATCTTGGAGATGTGCAACAACCCGTCGCGACCCGGCATGATGCTGATGAACGCGCCGAACTTGGCGATGTTCACCACGCGGCCCGGATAGGTCGCGCCGACTTCGGGCGTGGGGGGATCGAGTATCAGGGCAATACGACGGCGAGCTTCCTCGACCGCGCGTCCGTCCTTGGCCCCGATGGTCACGGTCCCGACGACCCCGTCGTCGTCCACCGCGATGTCCGCGCCGGTCTCTTGCTGAAGGGTGTTGATGACCTTGCCCTTGGGCCCGATGACTTCGCCGATCTTGTCGATCGGGATCTCCATCGAGACGATCTTGGGCGCGACGTCAGCGACGTGGCTGCGCGGCTCGGGAATCGTGTCGGTGATGAGCTTCAAGATCGTCAGTCGTGCTTCCTTGGCCTGGTGCAGGGCCTTGGCCAGCACGTCGGCGGGTAGCCCGTCGATCTTGGTGTCAAGTTGAAGCGCGGTCACCGCGTCTGCGGTACCGGCGACCTTGAAGTCCATGTCGCCGAAGGCGTCCTCGGCGCCGAGGATGTCGGTCAGGGTGACGTAGGTACCTTCGTCGTAGACGAGGCCCATCGCGATTCCCGCGACCGGCGCCTTGATCGGCACGCCCGCCGCCATCAGCGAGAGCGTCGAACCGCAGACCGAGGCCATCGACGTCGAGCCGTTGGACTGCATGACGTCAGAGACGACCCGCAGCGTGTAGGCGAACTCCTCTTCGCTCGGCAGCACCGGCACGAGCGCGCGCTCGGCCAACATGCCGTGGCCGACTTCGCGGCGCTTGGGCGCGCCCACGCGACCGGTCTCACCCGTTGAGTAGGGCGGAAAGTTGTAGTGGTGCATGTAGCGACGGAACTCGTCGGGCGTGATCGAGTCGATCTGCTGCTTCATGCGCGGCATACCGAGGGTGGTGACGTTCACGACCTGGGTCTCGCCGCGCTGGAACAGCGCCGACCCGTGGGTCATCGGAAAGAGGTCGAGTTCAGCCGAGAGCGGACGCAGGTCGGTGATCGCGCGTCCGTCGATACGTACACCGTCGTCGACGATGCGCTGGCGCACGAGCTTCTTGGTCAGTGACCTTACGGCTGGCTTGATCTCACTGGTGCGCCCTTCGAACTCACCCGACAACTGATCGATGATCGAAGCGGTCGCGGCGTCGAGCGCGTCGTTGCGCGCGGCCTTGGTCATGAGCTTGTTCGCCGCGGTCAGCGCCTCCAGACCAACGGCCTCGACTCGCGCGTAGACGTCGTCGTGGTAGTCGAGCTGAGCGACGAAGTCGAGCGTCTTGATCGGTCCGCGCGCCGCGATAAAGTCCCTGACCAGTTCGCGCTGGAGGTTGATCGCCTCGCGGATCCAGAGCTTGGATGCTTCGAGACCGGCGGCGAGGACTTCCTCACTCACCTTGGGGGCACCGTCGGCGTACTTGACGAACGAGCCCTCGGTACCTCCGGCCTCGACCATCATGATGGCGACGTCGGATTCGACCGAGTCGCTCAGCGCCCGTCCCGCGACCACGAGTTCGAACGTCGCGGCGTCACCCTCTTGGAAAGTGGGGTGCGGCACCCACTCCCCGTCGGTGGTGTAGGCCATGCGCACCGCACCGATGGGGCCGTCAAAGGGTATCCCCGAGATCATCAGGGCCGCGGACGCGGCGTTGATCGCGAGGATGTCGTGGGGGTTCTCCTGGTCGGCGCTGAAGATGGTACCGACGACTTGGACCTCGTTGCGAAAGCCCTTGGGGAACGAAGGACGCAGTGGTCGGTCGATGAGTCGACAGATCAAGATGGCCTGGTCCGACAACTTGCCTTCGCGACGAAAGAACGCCCCGGGAATCTTTCCCGCGGCGTACGCGCGCTCTTCAATGTCGACCGTGAGCGGGAAGAAGTCGGTGCCTTCGCGCACGCCTCGCGACGCGGCGACGGTCGCCAATAGCATCGTGTCACCGATGCGAGCGAGGACCGCCCCGTCGGCGAGTTGTGCGAGGTGACCTGCTTCGAAACTCAAAGTCTTGTCGGTGCCCGTTATCGGGCTACTTACGCGGATTGCGTCAGTCATGGAATCTCCTTGTGTGTAGCAACACTCCGCCCGGATCCCAGTGGGCAACCTTCGCGTGAGCGACTGTTCTCCACTGGCCTCCGAGGCCTCGGATATGTTGTGCGCGTCGAGGCTCGACGCACATATCGGCTAGCGACGAATGCCGAGACGACCGATCAATGCTCGATAGCGCTCGACGTTGCCGCGCTGCACGTAATCGAGCAGACGGCGACGTTGGCCGATGAGCTTCATGAGTCCACGACGGGTGTGATGATCACCCTTGTGGGTCTTGAGGTGCTCGGTGAGATGCGTGATCCGGTCCGTCAAGATCGCGATTTGGACCTCGGGCGAACCCGTGTCCGTGGCGTGAGCCTGAAAGTCCTTGATGATCTGCTGCTTCTCAGCCATAACGTACGTGCCTTATGAGTCGGGGGTCTTGGCGCGAGCCGCCCACTTGACGACCCACATGATCAGCGTCGCTGACCGAAGACCTATCCTAGCAGCACGTTCGCGGAGGGCGTAAATTCCCCGAAGATTGCAACGGTCTGCTCGACGTCGCGCTCGATCTGCTTGACCAACTCGCCCAGGTCCTCGTAGACCATCTCGCCTCGTAGGTGCTCTAAGAACGCCACGTCGAGCACCGAATCATAGAGATCGCCGCCAAATCCTGCCAAGTGCACCTCGACGAGCACTGAGCCGTCGTCGTAGAACTGGGGGCGCGTGCCCACCGAGACCGCACCCGCCCACCACTCGCCCTCGGCCCTCGCGGCGCCCGCGTAGATGCCAATGCCCGGCATCAGGTGACGGCTCGAGAACTTCAGGTTCGCCGTGGGAAAACCGAGTTCTCGGCCCCGCGCGTCACCGTGCACCACCGTGGCGCGCAGGGTGAAAGGACGGCCGAGGATCTTGTTCGCCAGCGTGAGGTCCCCCGCCTGGAGCGATTCGCGCACCGACGTCGAACTCCAGCGAACGCCGTCGCCAAAAATCGGTGCCGGATGGACCTCGAAGTGATGTTGTTCGCCCAGTTGCTCTAAGAGCGCGACGTTGCCCTCACGATTGTGACCAAAGTGGAAGTCTTCCCCGACGACGACGTGGCGGGTCTGGAGCTCCTTGACCAGTACGCGCTCGACGAAGGACGTGGCGCTCTCACGGGCCAAGACCTCGTCAAAGCTCAAGATGCGCACCTGTTCGACTCCCAGACGTTCCAGACCCTCGAGCCGCTGGTCGAGTGAGCCAATGAGCAGCGGCGCACGTTCGGGCGCGAGCACGGTCGCGGGGTGCGGATCAAACGTGACGACGGTCGCGCGGGCCTTGTGGCGTCGCGCGATCTCACCGAGTCGAGCGATGATCTTCTGGTGACCGACGTGCAGTCCGTCAAAGACGCCGATCGCCACGGCACTCGAGTGGGTCAGAGGAGGTTCACCGTCGCGCAGGATATGCATCGGCGACAACCTAGCGTGACCCGGACGCGGCGTCGGTCGTGAGCACGACCTCTGGTTTCCACTTCTCACCTCGCTGACGCAGGACGCCGATCAGACTGGCGTCTTCGGCGATCGCCGCGATCTCACTGCCCTGGAAGACCCCCTCGAGTTCGAGGTGCTGACCCATGCGCACGCGCCTCTCCTCGTCGGCACTGAGCGACGCGTGTTCGAGGCCCGTCACGAAGAGGCGCGGGCTCTTGAGCACCTCGTCGCCCTGTTCGAGCGCCTGTTTGAACTCCAACAACGTCAGGGCCTCCTTGACGTCGTGTTCACCGCTCGCGAGACGTCGCAGCGAGGAAAGGTGGCCAATGGTACCCAGGCGGGCGGCGAGGTCACTCAAGAGCACGCGCACGTAGGTGCCCACCGAGCAGGTGACGTCGAACTCCCAGACCTCGGGTACGCCGGTGGCGCGAAGGCTGAACTCGCTGACAGTGATATCGCGTGGCGCACGTTCGACCTCGAGACCCTCGCGCGCGAGAGCGTGTAGCCGGCGTCCGCCGACCTTCAGCGCCGAGACCATGGGCGGCGTCTGGCGTTGGGCTCCGATCATCACGTTCGCGGCCTCGCGCACCTCGGACTCATCGAGTGTGGGCACAGCACGTTCTTCGAGTACCTGTCCGTCGGCGTCGAGCGAATCGGTGGCGATTCCCAAGGTGACCGTCCCGCAGTAGCGCTTAGTCTCGGACTGGGCGAAACGCAGCAAGCGCGTCGAAGGACCTACCGCCAGCACGAGCAGTCCGGTCGCCATCGGGTCGAGCGTGCCCGCGTGTCCGACGCGGCGCTCGCCGAGTTCCAGGCGCACCCGAGCCACGACGTCGTGACTGGTGATGCCCTGGGGCTTGTCGATCAGGAGCAGCCCGTTACTCGTCGTCATGTCGCTGCCGACGCAGAATTTCCTCGACGGCGGTCCCGCTCGCGACGGCCGGGTCCGCCATGAAGGACAGTTTGGGCGTGCGCTTGAGACGGGTCTGCGCGTTCACCGCACCTTGAATCTGGGCGCGGCGCTCTTCGAGCGCGACTCGTGAATCATCACTCAACGAATCGAGGTAGACCATGGCCTGGCGCATGTCCGGCGTCGTCTCCACGCCCGTGACCGTCAGCAGGCCGAGCCGCTCGTCG
Source organism: Acidimicrobiaceae bacterium (assembly GCA_003160115.1). Taxonomy (GTDB): domain Bacteria; phylum Actinomycetota; class Acidimicrobiia; order Acidimicrobiales; family RAAP-2; genus RAAP-2. The sequence continues at coordinate 14,580 of PLQL01000039.1, read as the reverse complement.
ACGTCCGAGATACGCAGCAACTCGTCCGAGATGACCTCGCGAAGGATCTGGTTCACCCTCGCGCTGCGAGGGTACGGATGGCGACCGCCGGTCGAGTGGGCCATGACCTAGGCCGTTCGGGGAATCTCGCGCTCTTCGAAGGTCTCGATGACGTCGCCTTCCTTCAAGTCCTGGTAGTCGGAAAGCCCGATACCGCACTCGAAGCCAGCCTGCACCTCACGCGCGTCGTCCTTGAATCGACGAAGCGACGTGATCGAGCCCTTCCAGATGATGGTCCCCTCGCGAAGGAAGCGGACCTTCGAGCCGCGAGTGATGACGCCATCGCGCACGAAACAACCCGCGATCGCGCCGATCTTGGGCACCCGGAAGATCTCGCGCACCTCGGCCTCGCCGGTGACGATCTCTTCGAAGACCGGCGACAACAGTCCGAGCATCGCGGCCTCGATCTCCTCGATCAATTTGTAGATGATCTCGTAGGTACGTACCTCGACGCCCTCGGCCTCGGCCAGTTCACGACTGCGCTTGTCCGGACGCACGTTAAAGCCAATGATCGTGGCGTTCGAGGCTTTGGCCAATTGCACGTCGTTCTCGGTGATGCCACCTACGCCGCGGTGCACGATGACGAGCTTGACGTCGTCGCGCTCGAGCTTGCGCAGCGACTCGGTGCAGGCCTCGAGCGAACCCTGCACGTCGGCCTTCAGAACCACGTTGAGCGTGGCGGTCTCGCCGCGTTGGATCTGCTCGAAGAGGTCCTCGAGGCGAGCGCCGCTGGCCGACGCGACGGGCTGGTGACCAATGAGCCGGGCCCGGTGAGCTCGCGCCTCGGCGAGTGACCTCGCGTGCGCGAGGTCGTGGGCGACGCGCATCTCGTCGCCCGCGAAGGGTGGTTCGCTGAAGCCGAGAATCTGCACGGGCGTCGAGGGACCGGCGCTCTTGATTTGCTGGCCCTGGTCGTCGATCAGCGCCTTCACCTTGCCGAACGCGGCGCCAGCCACGACGGGGTCGCCGACCTGTAGCAGGCCCTTTTGGATCATGACCGTCGCGACGGGGCCGCGGCCCACTTCGAGGTTCGCCTCGAGCACCGTGCCCACCGCGCGACCCGTCGGACGAGCGGTCAGTTCGGCGATGTCGGCGAGCAGGAGGACCTGCTCGAGCAGTTCGTCGATGCCCGTGCCCTGCAGAGCGGAGATCTCGACGACGATCGTGTCGCCGCCCCACTTCTCGGGCACGAGGCCGTAGTCGCTGATCTGTTGGAGAATGCGGTCGGGATTGGCGTCGGCCTTGTCCATCTTGTTCACGGCGACGATCAAGGGGACCCCGGCGGCCTTGGCGTGGTTGATCGCCTCGACCGTCTGGGGCATCACCCCGTCGTCAGCGGCGACGACGAGGATCACGATGTCGGTGACGTTCGCGCCGCGCGCGCGCATCGCCGTGAAGGCCTCGTGACCTGGCGTGTCGAGAAAGGCGATGGCCCTTCCCTTCCACATCACGCGGTAGGCGCCGATGTGTTGGGTGATGCCACCGGCTTCGCCCGCGACCACGTTGGTCTTTCGGATCTTGTCGAGCAGCAGCGTCTTGCCGTGGTCGACGTGGCCCATGACGGTCACGATCGGCGGACGGGGTTCGGCCGGGATCTCGTCGTCCTGGTCGTCCTCGTCAAAGAACTTGGCCAGGAGCGCGGCCTCTTGTTGTTCGCCGGGATCGACCAGACGCACGGCCGCACCCACCTCGGCGGCGTAGAGCTCGATCATGTCGTCACTGAGGCCCTGGACCGCGGTGACGATCTCGCCCTGGAGGAAGAGGAAGCGGATGATGTCCGCAGCACTGCGATTGAGCTTGGGCCCCACGTCTTTGGCGGTCGAACCTCGTTCGATGATGATCTCGCCCTCGGGCACCGGCGCGCTGCTGGGCTGCCAGGTGGTCATCTGGGTCGGCTCGAGCTCTTCGACGTTGCGACGACGACGACGCGTGGTCTTTCGCTGCGATCCTCTCGGACCACCGGTACCGCGACCTGAGGGAGCACCGCGACCGGGACCGGACGGCGCACCCGTGGTGGGTGCACCCGTGCGGGGACCGCCGAATCCCGTGGACGCGCCTCCGGGCCTTGAGGGGGCGCCGCTTCGCGGCGGACCCGAGGAAGGACGGGCGCTCATGGGACGAGAACCGGTCGCCCCCGGTGCTCGACTCGGTCCTCCGGGCGACATCGGTCGACGCGCCCCCGGCGGCGGCGGGATCGGGCGGCCCGAGGAACTGAGAGGTCGACCGGGAGGCGGTGGGATCGGACGACCGGAGGAACTGAGGGGCGGACGTGTCGAGGCGCCGCCTTCACCGTCGCCGCCCGCACCGCGCTGGGTCGGGCGGATCGTGGTGGGACCATCGGGCGATGCCGCACGCGTGGGCGTAGGTTTCGGAACGGCCGCGCGACTGCGCACCACCTTGGGCGCCTCGGGCGCGGGCTCGGCGACCACCGCCGCTTCGATCGCGGGCGGCGTCGCACTTGCGGCGGGCGGGGCAATGACGCGCGACGCTCGGGGCGGACTTGAGGCCTCGATCGGCGCGGGCGCGGGCGCGGGCACGGGCGCGGGTGCGTGGGTCGCGGCGGTTGCCTTGACCGCCTTCACCGTCTTGGCGGCCTTGGTGGCCTCTTCGGGCTGGACTTCGCGACGCAGGCCGTCAGCGTCGGCGCGCCGACGAATGCGGTCCGCCTGGGCGTCTTCGATCGAGGCCGAAGGGCTCGAGGCACCGATGCCCAGTTTTTGGGCGAGCGCCAGCAACTCTTTGCTCGTCATACCGAGCTCTTTGGAGAGCTCGTGCACCCGGATCTTCTTTTGCGCCAAAACGTTCCCTTAATTCAAGTGCTCGCACTTCAAGCGAACACAGTTACGTATTCTTTCACAACTTCGTTCTTTTACAACTTCGGCCCTTGACCGGACTTCCATACTTCTCGTAGAGCAACCGAGTCGCCTTCGCTCACCGCTGTTCGCAGCGACCGGGCCAACTGACTGCTCTGCAGATCCTCACCACACTCGGTGTTCGCACACCACCACACTCCTCTGCCGACACCTCGACCGAGGTACCACCGGCCGTTGACGTCTCGTCCGGCGCGGACCAACTCGTGGTCGTCGCGCCGGATTCGACAGACGACGCACGTGCGAAGCGGCGCTATGCCTCTTCCTCCGCCACCGGTGACTCATCAATCTCTTCGACGGCGACGACCTCTTCGGAGCCACCCTCGGCGTCGCTCACCACGACGTCCTCGACGACGACTTCGCTGTGGTCCTTCACCTCGACGATCACGACCTTCTCGTCGACCACGACGTCGCCCTCGGTCCAGACCTCTTCAACGACTTCTTGCTCTTCACCCTCGTTCTCGGAACGAATGTCAATGCGCCACCCCGTGAGGCGTGCCGCGAGTCGAGCGTTCTGGCCTTCCTTGCCAATGGCGAGCGAGAGTTGCTGGTCGTGCACGATGACCGTGGCGATGCCCTCTTCCTCGTTCAACTGAACCTCGCGCACGCGCGCGGGCTGCAGGGCCGCTTGGATGAAGGCGATGGGGTCGTCGCTGTAGGGAACCACGTCGATGCGCTCGCTGCGCAGTTCGTTGGTGATATTACGCACGCGGCTACCGCGCGCACCCACGCACGCGCCGACCGGGTCGACCATCTGATCGTTGGACGCGACGGCGATCTTGCTGCGGTGACCGGGTTCGCGCGCCAGGGCCTTGATCTCGACGATGCCGTTGGCGATCTCGGGGACCTCGATCTCGAAGAGCTTGGCGACGAGCGCCGGGTGCGTACGACTCACGACGATCTGGGGACCCTTGTTGGTCTTGCGCACCTCGACGATGTAGACCTTGATGCGCGCGCCGTGCTCGTAGCGCTCGAAGGCAATCTGCTCAGCTTGGGGCAGCAACGCCTCGACGCGTCCGAGGTCGAGCAACGTGTAGCGGTTGTCGTTCTGCTGGACCGTGCCCGAGACGATGTCACCTTCGCGGTTCGCGAACTCCTCGTACATCTGACGACGCTGGATGTCGCGGATCAACTGCATCAGCACCTGTTTGGCGGTCTGGGCGGCGATGCGACCAAAGTCCTCGGGCGTCGCGTCCCACTCGCGCGTGACGTTGCCCTCGAGGTCGAGTTCGAGTCCCCACACCTTGATCTCGCCAGTTTCGGGGTTGATCTCGACTTCGGCATCTTCCGCGGAGTCGGGACGACGCTTGTAGGCGGCGAGCAACGCGTTGGCGAGCGCGATCAGCAGCTCACCTTCGTCGATGTTCTGGTCGCGAGCGATCTGTCCCAGCGCCTCAAGGAATTCGAAATTAGCCATGGTTAGCCTTTCCTGCCCGACGTCGAGTTGGCCTTACCCCGTGAGGGGGTCGGCTTGGCCTCGCTACCCCACGTGAAGACCGTGCGGGCGCGTTCGATGGAATCAAGTTGGACGGTGACGTCGCCGTGTTCGTGGTCGCGCAAAGTGACCGACGTCGCGTCAGCGGCGAGGACCGTGCCCTCGAGGCGGCGCGTGGGCTGGTCCTGGCGCAGTTCGCGCAAGGTCACGACCTCGCCCTGCGCCGACGCGAAATGCCCGGGGGTGCGAAGGCGGCGCTCGAGACCCGGGCTCGACACGTCCAGGGTGAAACGACCCGGGATCGGGTCGTTCGCGTCGAGCCACTCAGAGATCGTCCGGTTGGCCTTGGTCAGCGACTCGAGGTCGACCCCGCCGGCCTTGGTCACGACCACGTTGAGATTCCCGCGTTCGAACTCGACGTCATAGAGGTCGAGACCGAGGGGGGATAAGAGCGAGCGGAGCGGTGTCTCAAAATCCATGGCCATCACGCTCCTCTCGGTGTCCCAAGACGCCAGACAATGAGAAAGCGCGGGCCCGAGGCCCGCGCTTAAACGAGTCCAAACGTCCTTTGCGGACTGTCGGAAGGAATTGTAGCAGTTTTAAGGCACTTTGACAACGGGCGCGACCGCCCAAGGGCCCCCCGAGGCCCGTGTTTTTGCCAAAACCTGGCCAGAAACTAGTACGACTTGGCCACGATGCACAACAGGTCGTTCTCGAGCTCGCTCTCGGGGATCGAACCGTCCGCGCGCTGCAGGCAACGCACCGTCACCGCCTCGTTGTTCATCTGGGCCTCCTCGCTGGCCCCCACCAGGTCCCAGGAGAGCTTGGCGAAGCCGGTCTGGGCGACGTCGATCGCCTCGACGACCGAAGGGACGTCCAGGGTGTTCACGTCGCGCCACTCGAGTGCGCGGGCGTACAGGTCGCGCTGGATCGTCGCGAGTAACTTCGTCGCCTCTTGGGCGACGCCCGCGAGGGGCCACGTGAGTTTCTCGCCGTTATCGCGTCGCGTGACCGAGACCACGCCCTCGTTGAGGTCGCGCGGACCGACCTCGACGCGCAGTGGCACGCCCTTGATCTCCCAGTCGGTGACGCGTCGACCAAAGGAGCCGCGACTCCGGTCGAGGGTCGAACGCACGCCCTGGGCGATGAGTTGCGCCTGGAGTCGCTCGCACGCCTCGTTCACCTCGGGCTCGTCGCGCACCGCGATCACCACGACCTGGGTGGGCGCCAGGCGCGGCGGCACGAGCAGACCCTGGTCGTCGCCGTGGGCCATGATGAGTCCGCCCACCAGTCGCGTCGACGAACCCCACGACGTCGTGTAGCAGAGTTCCGCCTGACCTTCTTCGCTTTGGTAGTAGATCTCAAAGGCCCGCGCGAAGTTCTGGCCGAGTTCGTGACTGGTCGCCAGCTGCAACGCCTTGCCGTCACGCATCATGCCCTCACAGGTGAGTGTGTTGATCGCACCCGCGAAACGCTCGCGCGGTGGCTTGATGCCGAGGAACGTCGGCACCGCCAACACTTCGTTCAAGAAATCGTTGTAGACCTCGAGGTGGATCTTGTTCGCGTAGGCCTGCGCGTCTTCGTAACTGGCGTGCGCCGTGTGTCCTTCCTGCCACAAGAACTCCGACGAACGAAGGAACAGTCGCGGGCGCAGTTCCCAGCGCACGACGTTCGCCCACTGGTTGAGCAGCAACGGCAAGTCGCGGTAGCTCTGGATCCACTTGGCCATGAACTCACCGATGACCGTCTCGGAAGTCGGGCGAACGACGATGGGTTCGGCGAGTTCCTCGCCGCCCGCGTGGGTGACGACGGCCAGTTCGGGGCTGAAGCCCTCGACGTGCTCGGCCTCTCGCGAGAGGTAGCTCTCGGGTATGAACAACGGGAAATAGGCGTTCTGCGCCCCGGCGAGCTTGATCCGGTCGTCGATCTCACGTTGGATGCGTTCCCAGATCGCGTACCCGTAAGGGCGTATGACCATCGTGCCGCGAACTGGTCCGTTGTCGGCCATCTCGGCCTTGGCGACCACGTCCTGGTACCAACGCGGGAAGTCCTCGGACTGTGGGGTGAGGACGCTTTTTGACGCCACGGTGCTCCTTTGCTGTGGCGCCAGCCTAGCCAAGCGGTGAACTAGTGCTCGGCGCGGTGACGGATCTTCTCGATGCGCTCACTCGCGTGATTCGCGTCGAGACCCTTGTCGTCGAGCAACAAGGCGCGGTCCGCCGCCGCCTCGGCTTCGGCTCCGGCGTCTTTGGCGCGAAGGCGCGCCTCGACGCCTTCGGCGGCGATCTTCTTCGCTTCGTCGACGAGCGCGGCAACCATCTCGTCCTCGGGCACGACGCGCACTATCTGACCTTGGATGAAGAGGTGACCTCGCTTCTTGCCCGCGGCGATTCCCAGGTCCGCGTGACGCGCTTCGCCTGGTCCATTGACCACGCAGCCCATCACCGCGACCTGGATCGGCAGATTGAGTTCGGCCAGCGCGGCTTGGGCCTCGTTGGCGATCTTGATGACGTCCACCTCGGCGCGGCCACAACTCGGACAGGCAATGAGGTCGAGACCCTTGCGCTCGCGCAGACCCAGCGCCTCGAGGAGTTGGCGACCGGCGCGGGCTTCCTCGACCGGGTCGGCCGTCAGCGAATAGCGCAACGTGTCGCCGATGCCTTCGGCGAGCAGCGTCGCGATACCGGCTGTTCCCTTCAAGAGTCCCCCCGGCAGCGGACCCGCCTCGGTCACCCCGAGGTGCAACGGGTGCTCGAAGGTCGCTGACGCGAGTCGGTACGCGGCGATCATGGTGGCGACCGAGCTGGCCTTCACCGAGATCTTGACGTCGTGAAAGTCCACCTCTTGGAAGTACGCGAGCTCCACGCGCGCGGACTCGACCAGCGCTTCGGGCGTCGCGCCACCGAACCTCTCGTAGATGTCGGGGTGCAGGCTGCCGGCGTTGACGCCGATGCGAATGGGCACGCCCCGGTCCTTCGCCTCGGAAGCGACCAACTTGATCTCTTCGGGCTTGCGCAGGTTGCCCGGGTTGAGGCGAAGACCGTTCACCCCCGCCTCGAGTGCGGCGAGGGCCATCTCGACGTGGAAGTGGATGTCCGCGACGATCGGCACCGGTGAGCGCGGCACGATCTGGGCGAGACCCTCGGCGGCGGCCTGATCGTTACAGGTGCAGCGCACGATGTCCGCACCGTTGGCGGCGAGCGCGTAGATCTGCTGGAGCGTCCCCTCGACGTCGGCGGTCTTGGTGGTGGTCATTGACTGGACCGAGATCGGCGCGTCACCGCCCACTTTGACGCTACCCACCGCGATCTGGCGCGTGCGCCGTCGGGGGCTCAGGGAACTGGCGGTGACGTCCACGTACCCATTCTGCCGCGTCGAGCGGCCTCGTCAATCGCCATTACTGGAAGGGGTTCGCGATGGGGTGCACGATGTCCAAGTAGAGCGTGCTCGCGAACAGCACGAGCAGCACGCTCATGAACATGTAGATGAACGGCGTCAGGTAGTTGAGGTTGGCGTGGTAGCTCGTGCCCCGGCCCCTGCGGCTGCGCAGTCGCTCGTAGGTGGCGACCGCAACGTAGCCGCCGTCCAAGGGCAGCATGGGCAGCATGTTGAGCACGCCGACGAAGATGTTGACGATCATCAAGATCTCGAGCAGCGTCGTCGCACCCGACTGCGCGCCCTGGACCGCGATGCGCACCACGCCCACGATCGATTCGGGCCGGTTCAACTGATTCTTGGTGTTGTTCGCGGCGGCCGGTGAGGCCACCTGATGGAAGAGACTCGAGAACTCGCCGGGTGAGAATACGTGCACCATGGCGTGCACGGCCGCGGTGATCGTGTTGCCGATCTGGCGCACCGCCGCGGGCACCGCCCCGTACCAGGACGTGCGCACGGTCAGCTCTTCGAGTTGAACACCGATGTAGGCGTCGTTCTTGGTGAGCGACTCGCCGCGAACCTTGATCGAACCGCCCAGGACCGGCGTGGCGTGCAGCACGAGCACTTTACCGTTACGCAGCACCGTCAGCGACGTGGTCTCGCCTGCGCGGTGGTGCACGAGACCGACCAACTCGGTCTCACTAGTGACGCGATGGCCGTTGACGTCTTCGATACGGTCCCCGACGCGCAGACCCGCGATCTGCGCGGCGTTCCTCGCGTGACCTTCCCACGAGGTGAACCCCGCCACGCCCACCGCGCTCGAGGAATAGGTACCGATGAACGTGAACGACACCCACGCGAGCAGCAGAGCCATCACGAGGTGCATCAACGAACCCGCCGAGGCGAACAGCACCTTGCGCGGATACGAGGCTGACCGGTACGTGCGCCTCTCTTCGTCGGGCGCGAGGGTGTCCCCCCAGGTCATGCCCGGGACCTTCACGTAGCCGCCCAGCAGGAGTGCGCGAACCCCGTAGCGCGTCTCGCCACGAGTCGTGGACCAGATGACCGGTCCGAAGCCGACGAAGAAATCGGTGACCATCATGCCCGCGCGTTTGGCCGTGATGAAGTGACCGAACTCGTGGCCCATCACCATGACGATGATCGCGCCGATCACCACCGGCAGCGCCCATCCGCCCCACCACGTGAGCAGGGCCGCCAGCGCGGCCACGCCCACCAGAAACAAAACGAGCGATCGGTTCTCGTGGTCCGTCGTAGGCTCGGTCGCCGTCAATCTCATCAACGAGGCACCATACCGTGCGCGAGCCGGCGAGCGGTCGCGTCATTCTCGAAGAGGGCTTCGAGGGTGTCGATGGGATCCGCTTCGTACTGTTCCAACACGTCGGCGACCAGGGGCACGATGCGCGACCACTCGATTTGATCGTTGAGGAACGCCTCCACGGCGATCTCGTTGGCGGCCGACAACCAGGCCGGTGCCCCGCCCCCGAGGCGCGACGCCTCGTAGGCGAGATCGAGTGCGCCAAAGGCCTCGCGGTCGGGCGCTTCAAACGCCAGCGAGAATGACTGGCCGAAGTCGATCTGGCCCCAGGCGTGCGACAAGCGCACGGGCGCACCGAGACAGTAGGCAATGGGCAGTCGCATGTCGGGCAACGAGAGCTGTGCCAATACCGCGCCGTCGACGTACTCGACCATCGAGTGCACGATCGACTGGGGATGCACGACGACGTTGACCCGCTCGACTTCGATCCCGAAGAGCGCCGAAGCCTCTAAGACCTCGAGGCCCTTGTTCATCAGCGTGGACGAGTCGACGGTGATCTTGGGACCCATCGTCCAGGTCGGATGCTGCAGGGCGTCGTGCTTGGTGACGTGACCCAATTGCTCCTTGGACATGCCCCGAAAGGGTCCACCCGACGCGGTGAGATGAATCATTCGAACGTCGGGGTGACCGTTTTGGGTCGAACTCGCCAAGCACTGATGAATGGCGCAATGTTCTGAGTCGATCGGCAAAATCGACGCTCCCGGCGTGAGGCGCACCTTGTTCACCAGCGGTGCCGCCGCGATGAGCGACTCCTTGTTGGCGAGCGCCAAGCGTTTTCCCGCGGACAGCGCACTTAGCGTCACGGGCAGACCCGCGAACCCGACCACGGCGTTCACGACGATGTCGGCGCGCGTGGCGAGTTCGGCCAGACCCTCAGCCCCCACCACGACGTTGACGTCGGGTCCGAGCAGCGGGCGCACTTCATCGCGATCGCGCGCACTGACGACGCCGACGTCGCGAACGTTGAACTCCTTCGCGATCACCGCCAGCTCGGCCAGTCGCTGGCCGCCCGCGATCGCGATCAGGTCGAAACGTTCACGTTCTTCACGCAGTACGTCGAGCGTCTGGGTGCCGATCGATCCCGTCGCACCTAAGAGCGCCACGCGGGGGCGCGTCGGTGCCATCGCTAGCTCAGTTTGAGGAAGTGAGCGAGGTAATAGAGCGTGGGTAGTGCGAACAACAGGCCGTCGATCCGGTCGAGCATGCCGCCGTGCCCCGGTAACAGGTGGCCCAAGTCCTTCACGCCGAGGGTGCGCTTGACCATGGACTCGAACAGGTCACCGAGCGGCACCACGACACACAGCGCGACGCCGAGCGCGAGCGCCCGCTTCATGGTCCACGGGCTCATGTGCGGCAACAGCAGCGCCGCCACGGTGAGCGTCAGCAGGGTCCCACCAATCGATCCCTCGATGGTCTTATTGGGCGACAAGACGCGGTTGAGCGGATGGCGACCCAGCCAGCGCCCGACGAACAAGGCTCCGGTGTCGTTGGCGACGGTCAAGATGACCGCGCCCAGCGTGTAGGTGAGGCCGTGCTTGTTGGCGAAGGTGTTGGGCGAGATGAGCAAGAGCGCGTAAGAGCCGAGCACACCCACCCACACGAAGACGAAGATCGTCGCACCCAGGCCGTCGAGGATGTCGATCTTGGTCTGGGCACTCAGGTACCAGACGAAACCGAAGACCAGCAGGAGCACGGTGACCGCACCGATGGCGACGACCCCCTTGTTGTAGACCGCTACCCCCAACGTGAAGACCGCGACGATCCCGAGGATGGTCGCGGGGTGCGCGCCCACCTCACGGAACCCGGCGTAGGCCTCACCCGCGGCAAAACCCAGCACGGCGATCACCAAGACCGCAACGGGAATCGTGCCCGCGGCGAAAACCGCGACCACCGCGGCGGCCAGTACGACGCCAGTGAACGTCGCCAGGGTGACGCTGCGCTGGGCGCTCTGGCGCACGGCGCGGCCCGCGAGTGGATCTCGGGTCGCACTGCGGCGCGTGCGCTCGGCGCGAACCGGCTCGGGCCGAGGCGCCTCGTCGAGAATCTCGTCGCTAGCGACGTCCTCATCTTGCAAAGTGAACTCCCAAGGTCGCGAGTCCACGTCCTTGGTCTCTCCCGCGAGGAACGAGGCGTCGAACTGCTCTTCGTGGGCCACCCAGTCCGCTTCACCCTCGCGCCACGCGGGAGCGGGGATCTGGGCCCAGGGATCGTCACGGTCAGCCGCTTCGCGCGCCACGACAATGGGAACCTGTCCGGTCGGTGCGTCCGTCCAGTGCGGCAGGAGCGTCGCGGGGTCGATCTTGGGCACGTCAGTAGCCACGTCAACGGCCTTCTCGGCGCCGGTGATGGTCACGCGCGAGTCGGTCGCACTGACGACCGGGAACTCACCCGTGCTTTCGTCCAACTCGTGGGTTTTCTTAGACTTCAAGAAGTTCCTGCTCCTTCTGAGCGAGCAGCGCGTCGACTTGCGCCACTTCGTCTTGGGTCATCTTGTCGAGGACCTTCTCCAAATACTCGATGTCGTCGCTCGAGAGGTTCTTGTCCTTTTCGAGGTTCTCCAACTCCTGACGCGCGTGACGACGCACGCCGCGCAGCGCGACCTTCCCGTCCTCGGCCTTGGTCTTGACGAGCTTGACGAACGCCTTACGCCGCTCCTCGGTGAGGGCGGGAAAGCCAAGTCGGATCACGTTGCCGTCATTCGACGGGGTGAGACCGAGGTCGGCGTTGGTGATGGCCTTTTCGATGGCGGCCATGGCCCCCTTGTCGAAGGGCGACACGACCAAGAGGCGCGGTTCGGGAACCGAGAAGTTGGCGAGGGCGCGCAGGGCCGTCTCGGTCCCGTAGTAGTCCACCGTCAAGTTCTCGATCAGCGAGGACGAGGCCCGCCCGGTGCGTACCGAGGCGAACTCGGTCTTGACGTGTTCGAGGGCACGGGCCATGCGCTCGCGCGTGTCCTCCATGACCAGTTCAACGAGTTCGTTGTCCATTACCTCACCAGCGTACCGACGGCAACCCCGTCGAGCGCAGCGCCCAGGTTTCCCTCGGCCATCAGGTCAAAAACACGTAACGGTAGGTGGTTGTCCTTGCAGAACGTGATGGCGGTCATGTCCATTACCCGCAGATCTCGTGCAATCACTTCGTCAAAGGAGATCTCTTCGAACTTGGTCGCCTCGGGGTTGATCCGGGGATCCTGGGAGTAGACGCCGTCCACTCCCCCGTGGGTTCCCTTCAGCACGATGTCCGCCTCGATCTCGGCGGCGCGCTGGGCGGCGGGGGTGTCGGTCGTGAAGTAAGGATTGCCCATACCCGCGGCGAAGATGACGACGCGGCCCTTTTCGAGGTGGCGTACGGCGCGACGGCGAATGTAGGGCTCGGCGACCTGATCCATGCCAATCGCCGACATCACGCGAGTGGCCCGACCGTGCGACTCAATGGCGTCCTGAAGAGCGAGCGCGTTGATGACCGTGCCGAGCATGCCCATCAGGTCCGAATTCGCACGATTCATCCCCGCCATCGCGCCGGTTGCGCCACGCCAAATGTTGCCCCCGCCCACGACCACCGCCAGCTCGAGTCCGCCGCGCTCCATGGCGCTGGCGATCTCGCGCGCGAGGAAGTCAACGGTCGACGCATCGATGGTCTCGTCGCTCGCGGCAGAAGCGAGAGCCTCGCCCGAGAGTTTGAGGACCACCCGACGCACGTGACGCCTAGCCGTGGATCGCGACCTGGGCGAACGACACAATCGACGCCGAACCCAGGAACTGTTGGATGGTCTGCTTCTCGTCCTTAACAAAGCTCTGTTCGACCAGGACGCGCTCTTTGAACCAGCCGTTCAGTCGACCCTCGATGACCTTAGGTAGTGCAGCTTCGGGCTTGCCCTCGTTGCGCGAGATCTCCTCGACGGTCTTGCGCTCTGCGTCGACTTCACTGGCCGGCACGTCCTCGCGCGTGAGATAGAGCGGCTTGGCGAAGGCGATGTGCACGGCGATTTCGTGAGCGACCTCGTCGCTGCCACCCTTCACTACTACCGCGACGGCGTTCACGCCCCGTCCACTTTGTTGGTGCAGGTAGGTCTCGACGACTTCGCCGTCCTTGGCTTCGAGCCGGTAGACGCGTCCGATCGAGATGTTTTCCTTCAAGGTCGTGAGCAGCTTTTCGATGTGGCCGTCAAACTGACTGACTGCGTCCTTACCGTCCGCGCACACCTTGGCCGCGATCTCGTCGACCAAACTCACGAACTCCTCGGACTTGGCGACGAAGTCGGTCTCGCAGCGCAATTCGACAATGGCGGCCACGTTGGCGTTACGCACCACCGCGACGGCGCCCTCGCCCGCCTCGCGTCCGGCGCGCTTGGCCGCGGCGGCCTTGTTGTGGACGCGAAGGTACTGCACGGCCGCGTCCATGTCGCCGTCAGTGGCTTCGAGTGCCTTCTTGGCATCAAGCATCCCCACGCCAGTCAGTTGACGAAGGGTTTGTACGTCTTTAGCGGTGAAACTCACCTTGATCTCCTCATTGATTCTGGTTTTAGAATTAAATAATGGTTGTCTCTGCGGGCGCCTCAACGTGACTCACGGGGGCGTCGTTCGTTTCAGGGGCCACGGTCTCTTCTACCGGCGTGTCCTCGGCGACAAGCTCGCTTTCAACGACGGGTGCAGCTTCGGCAACCGGTGCTTCGACAACCGGCGCTTCGACAACCGGCGCTTCGACAACCGGTGCTTCGACAACTGGCGCTTCGGCGACCGGTGCGGTCTCAGCAGCTGGTACGTCAGTGACAGGCGTTGGCGTCACAAACGGCGTGCTCTCGGCGACAGACGTGACCGCGCTCGCGTTCTTGACGATGGTCGGACGGTTGGCACGAATGAATCGGCCTTCAGTCACCGCGTCGGCGATCAGACGGCAGAGTAGTGCACCCGAGCGAATCGCGTCATCGTTGCCGGGGATCACGTAGTCAATGACATCAGGGTCACAGTTGGTGTCCACGACTGCCACCACGGGCAAGCCGAGTTTGCGAGCTTCGGTCACCGCGATGTGCTCCTTCTTCGTGTCGATGACGAAGATGGCGTCCGGGACCCGGTCAAGCTTGGCGATACCGCTCAAGTTGCGGTCGAGCTTCTCGAGCTCACGGCTGTGACGAAGCGCTTCGCGCTTGGGCATGTTCTCGAAGTCACCCGCGCGCTCCATGCCACGAAGTTCCACCATGCGTTTGACGCGCCCGGCGACGGTGGCGAAGTTGGTCAGCATCCCGCCCAGCCAACGCTGGTTCACGAAAGGCATGCCACAGGC
>PLQL01000039.1:0-144 GCA_003160115.1 Acidimicrobiaceae bacterium | reverse complement strand
GGCGACCGTACGAAACCGCAGGAACATATCGAGCCGACCCATTGTGGGAGGGCCAAACCATGATAGTCGGTGGGTTCAGGCCCTCGGATGGGTCTGGCGATGCACCTTTTGGAGTCGGGACTTGGAGACGTGGGTGTAGATCTG
>PLQL01000019.1 GCA_003160115.1 Acidimicrobiaceae bacterium | reverse complement strand
GGATGCGAAATATCCGGATCGTAGACATTAGAGGTGCTCGCCATCAGAAAGCGAACATCGGAGGCGTGTTCCTTAACCGCGTTGATCAGGTTACGAGTACCGTCAAGATTAACTCTCCATATTTCGGTGTCATCACCTGTGCGAAACAGTGCGGCGAGATGAATGACTGTCGTCACGCCTTCAACCGCCGCCATCAACGAGTCGGGGCTGAGCATGTCTCCTTCGACTGCCGTAACTCCAGCCGGAAGCTCCTTGCCGGACCGCACAAGTCCACGACAATCAATACCGGCTTTGACGAATCGCCTCAAGAGTCGCGATCCAACGAGACCCGTACCGCCAGTTACCAGAATTGTCATATCGAGTTCTTCTCTTCCTTGTAGTCATGGAGCCGTTGTGTAGCGTCGCGTAGCAATCGATTCATTAACGCAATCTCTGCGTCGTCAACGCCATCAAAGGCGACTGCGGTGATAAGCCCAATGGGTTCGGGAAGCGTCGCCCACAAGTTCCGGCCAGCGGTCGTAAGTTGCAGCACCTTTTGACGTTGATCGTCGGGGTCGGACATCTGTTCGACGAGTCCCTTGCGCACGAGTGCACTGATCACTGCACTGAGTGTCGCTCGCTTAACTTCGAGCGTACGCGTCAACTCTCGCTGGTTTATCGGCCCGTCGCTCGCAAGCAGATAGAGGACGTACCACTGGGTGGCCCCAAGATCGTAGGGACGAAGGACAGACTCCATGAAAGCCCGGCTCGCAAAAAAGTATCTCTTGGCCCAGGATCCGGCGGCTTCGAGGTCCAGGGCATTACTGTTAGGCACCTAACTAGTTTGTCAGGTACCTAACAGTCTGTCAATTCTGAATGCGTTCGGTGCTTAGCCTGGGCATCCGCGCAACGCGACCATCTCCATACGGTTCGCCAATCTCCACGCTGATCAAGCGGTCCACATCGAAGTCACGCTGGGTCGATCTGTCACGACGGTGCTCTCTAAAGCAGAAAAGCCGGTGCCTTCGCACCGGCTTTGATCTGTACTTCTCTTCGTGGCGGGGGCAAGATTTGAACTTGCGACCTTCGGGTTATGAGCTCGACTCGGGAATGAAGTGTTACCCAGCGAAATGAATACTTCCGTCCACCCAGCACTGATACTCCCAGGAAATACTGGAAAAGATGATCGTCAACGCGTCCGAGTAAGAAGATGGCCGAGAGTGATCCCCACGAAGTAGTCAAAGCCTCTCGGGAGACGCTCGGACCGTCGCCTACTTAGAGTTGGTGATCGTTCTCGCAAACGAGCGTTTACGCCTCTTCCATCAGCCTGGAAATGGACCTCGTGGTGAGGGGCTATGGGATAATCAGTCGGGGGAAAGATCCCCGTCCGTTTGGAGAAATGACATGATAAAGCGCAATAGAGCCGTTCCACCAGCCACGGTGGTTCCGATTCTTGACTACCCCGACGTTCGGGAAGCGGTGGCGTGGCTGACAACGACGTTTGGCTTTGTCGAACGAACTCGGATCGGCGAGAGCCATCGGGCGCAACTGAGCATCGGCAACGATGGAGCGATGATCGTCGCCGACAGTAGCGGCAATCAGGAGTCACCGAGCCTTGGCTCAGTGACTCTTACAATCAGGGTGCGAGTCGAGGATGTCGATGCTATGTTCGAGCGGATTTGCACCCGCGACGCTCGCGTGTTGGAACCGCCGACTGACCGTGAGTACGGCGAGCGCGACTTCACGGTGGAGGACCTTGTAGGGCATCGCTGGCAGTTCTGCCAGACCGTGCGTGACGTTGCTCCCGAGGAGTTCGGATGCGAGACCGTCGCGCCATGGCCCGACACCATGGCTCTGTGAGCGGACCCACGATTCTCACAAACGAGGGTTATCAATAGAACTAGGCGACAAATGTCGTGGAAGATTTCCAAGTTCAGCGAGCATTCTCGTAAGCCATTCTAGAATCAGCAAGCTGAGCTACGTCACCCCGAGTACGTGAGCGCTGAGCCCATTCTCTTATCATCTGAAGAGAATGACCTCGACTGCACTGACGAACTGGAACACGACCGGACAAGGGCGATTGAATGAGCTTGTCGCAGTGCACAAGAGCAGCGCTGGTGGTAGCCCTGGTCGCAAGTGGGGAACACAACGGCTGAACAGCAGTCCCAGTTAATCGTGGCCTTTTGACTATGTAGCGGTGCAGATTATTGACATATAAGGCAATATAGTGTAACGTTGACTACATGAAAACTAGATCCGATGCGCAAGTAATTGAGATATTTCACCTGCTCTTTGTACAGGCTTTGACAGTTAACGCCTCGAACTGGTTTGTTCTCAAAGGTGGTGCGAATCTGAGATACTTCTTTCAAAGCGACCGGTATTCAAATGACATTGATTTTGACTTCTTCACTAAGCCTGATTGGAGCGTTGGTGAGACCGTTGACAAAGTCCTGAGCGGCGGCGCACTTGCCGCTCTGCTTCGGCGTCAAGATCTGGAAATTGCTGAAGTGACGAAACCCAAGCAAACGGCGACGACGAGAAAGTGGAAAGTTGCTCTTTCTCGAAGTGAACTCAAGAAAGACTTGGTTCGAACCAAAATTGAGTTCTCCGGACGGAATGAACCAGATAAAGACCGACGTTTTGAGGTAATTCCGGAAGTGGTCTTGAATACTTACGGAGTGAGTTCAATCTCGCTTTCGCATTACGGACAAACCGCAGCACTAGAACAGAAGATCGCAGCTCTCGCTCTTCGAAGTGAGACCAAAGCCCGCGACGTATTCGATCTGGAACTGCTCTTACGGCTCCATCGCGTTGCGGGTTCGCCGTCTCTCGAAAGTACATATGCGCTTGACGCTGCTGCTCGGGCGCAAGAAGTGGCGTATCAAAGTTTTTGTTCCGAAGTGCTGCCCTTTCTCGATGATGATGTCGCATCGCTCTACCAAAACGAGGAGACGTGGATTCTGATGCGCGATTCTGTCGGCTCCTCGCTTATTGAGATAGGTAATCGGTCAGAGGAAGTGTCGACATGAAGTCCACTGAAGCACTTGCGGCACTCGAACGCTTTGGCAAGAAGGTAATAACGACCTCTGAAGCGGCTGCGCTATGGCAAGTCTCTTTGTCATCGGCGTCCAAGACGCTGTCGCGTATCGGTACTGCTGAATTGGTGCGAGAGGTAAGGAGCGGAATCTGGTCGGTCGGCGCCGTAATGCCGGACATTCTTGAAGTCGTGCCCGTACTAACTCGTCCATACCCAAGTTACGCTTCCATGTACAGCGCTCTCTTTAAGCACGGCATGATTGAACAAATCCCCCGAGCGATGCACGTGGTATCGCTTGGTAGGCCAAAGCGGGTGGTGACAACATTGGGCACGGTCATGATTCACCACTTGCAGCCCGAAGTCTTTGGCGGCTATGAAGGGGAATCTGTCTTCAGGTCAGGAACAGCGACTCCAGAAAAAGCTCTCGTTGACACGGTCACCGTCCTTAGCTCACGCGGGGGGAAGGTCACCTTGCCGGAAGTCGAACTTCCCGACTCCTTCAGCGTCACTGAAGTCAGGCGGTGGACCAATAGGTTGCCTTCTGGGCGGGTCCGCACGATTGTAAATCAAAACCTTGAACGAATCATCGATTTAGCCAACGTTGCCGATGAGTCTGCAGCCTGACTGGAACTGAATTCGAAGCCGAACACGAGTCACGCGCGAAACACTAATTCCGATTCGTTGATTAGAGTTTGTTAGTTTTATTAGTTATCATTCGATTTTTTTAGATTTATCAGCGTGGGCTGGCTATTAATTAGGAGCGACCTACGACGTGAAAAAACTGAGTCGACAAATTCTGGAGCAAGTTCCCATCCCAATCGTACGTGGCCTCGATTCGAGCCAACTCAGGTACCACGGGACTTTTCTGCTGGCCAACTGCCCTTCCACTGAAGGACAGCTTGCCAGCAGACGCTCCACATCCTCCGAGCTGTAAAGGCTCGTTGCGGCAGCCATCTCGAGCTCGTCTTGATCCCGACGCTGCCAAACCGAAAGGTCCCGCGACGCAATGAGGTCAAGGGTTTCGTCCAAAGCGTCCAAACCGTGAGGCCGGCGGCACAGAGGTTCTCGGCACTTCACGTACCAGGAGGCGACACCCCCATTAGGCAGTACGGTGGTGAACACTTCAAACGGCACGCTTCGAGGAGTAGTGCGAAGCATCCCAGACGCCGAGAACTCTTTCTGAACGAGTTCCCACTTACCAGTAAGCCACATAGTGAAGCACTTCTCCCCGTGCTCAACGTCAACCGGGTAGTCAATGAGAGTGCCCGTAGCAAGGTATGACACGAACTGATCTTCGGAGTCTTCAATCACCGTGACCGGACGAACAGTCCAAATCCTTTCATTCAGAATCTCACGAATTTCAACACGGTCACCTGGCAGAAAGTGATGCACGCTCAGGCTCACTCTGAAGGACTACTGACGTTCCAAATTGAGAGATCAACATTCACAAACAAAAGAAGGACCCCATTTTGGGGGTCCTTCTTTTAGTGGTGGCGGGGACAAGATTTGAACTTGCGACCTTCGGGTTATGAGCCCGAATCGCGTGCGTAGTGTTACCCCGGCGCCAATGAATTCACCAGTTCATCGAGCGCTGATTATCTTTGAAAACACCGGGATCAGAGGAGTCTCAACGACTCCGGGTTAGAACATGACGACAGTGCCCAAGACGACATCTGCGTTAACGGGAATGTGCAAATCGCGTGCAAACTGCTTTGAGCGCTGAATCCGACTACATGAGCCCAACCCACGAAATGTCACCAAAGCGGCTGAGTGACTCGTACCTATCTAACGACCTAGACCAAGGTCGTTGTCTCTTGATTTCAAGAACTTCTCGAACACCTGCAAGGCCTTCAAATCCTTTAGGCGGCCGGTGGCCCGTTTCGACCGCGCGATGTCCTCGACTGATGCAACGTGAGTTTCGGTTCGCCCAACAATTACAGTGAGGGACCTCTCTTCTAAGCCCCGATAGTCTCGTATTCCATCAGCTTTGAAGAGGACGTCGAATTCTCCGAATTCGCAGGTCAAATTCAACATTTGCATTCTTCCCAGAAACTCGGGAGACCGATCGAATACAAGACCCTCTTCTAAATCATTAACTCGAATCTTCGCGTCAAGATATTCGAGGGCGTCAGCGAGACGGTCCAAATTCAATAGGTCGGGAGACGCAAAGAAATCGATGTCCACGGTGGGAAGAATTGGAACGGCCTGCGCAATTGCAGCAAATGCCCCGATGACCACGTAGTCGACCGCAAATCTATTGAACGCCTCAATTATCTCTTCCGCTTCTAGTTCGTGGCTCACTGCTCTCCTCGATCACTCGTGCGCTCTTGAATCCTGCAACATTCGCTCTGTGTCGATCTTCGACTCGCCGTCGATCAACTTCACTCCGCTTAGAATGTCTCTCGACTAACAACTGGTCGTGGTCATCAAGACTTTCAAGATGAATTCTTGGTTCCAAACCCACCGAAGCAAGAATTCGTTGCACCGATTCAAATCCAGGATCAATTCGACCCAGCTCGATTCGAGCGATCGTCGACTGAGCGACGCCAGCTCTCGCTGCCAATTCGCGCTGAGTGAGGTTCAAACGCACGCGTGCCAATGCAAGAAGGCTCCCTGCGACCGTCGACGAAACTCCGGAAGTACGCATCCTCACATGATAGCAAATACGCTATCAAAACTTCAACCGTGGTTTGTTCCATGGGCTGCGCTGTCCGTCAGTTGGACCGACTCGGGTTACGTTGCCATTCGCTTCAGCAGACCCGGCGGAAACTTCGATTCTGTGACCAATATGTCCATGGTGAAATTTGTCTACCAAGTACAACACTGTGAATACTTCGAGCTGGCGCCACGAGCCCGAGGGGTACGACTGCCCATTCTGCCAAAACATCGTGACTGGCCGAGGAGCCTTCCCCGTTGAGCTTCTCCATCGCTACGACGACGTCGTGGTAAAGATGAACCCTAGGTGGAGGCCAGCCAATCCTGGTGCGGCTCTCGTCATTCCAATTGAGCACTACGAAAACATCTATGAACGACCGGACATACTGGGCGGACCGATTCAGCGGGCGCTTCGACAAACGGCAATCGCAATGAAATCGGCGTACGGGAGCGATGGTGTTTCTACACGTCAGCACAATGAGCCTGCGGGCAACCAGGACGTCTGGCACTTTCACATTCACGTCTACCCTCGTTATGAAGGAGACGAACTTGACGCCGAGGCAGTGCTTGTCGATCACTCTGAGATGCATCTCCTCGCGCAGAAACTGCGCGAGGTCTGGCCAAATTAGGAAACGCCGGAACCAATTATTGCGATGACCGGCTGATACGAAGGCAGAAGAGCCGACCCTTTCGGATCGGCTCTTCTGCAGACATTTCGTGGCGGGGGCAAGATTT
>PLQL01000035.1 GCA_003160115.1 Acidimicrobiaceae bacterium | reverse complement strand
ACGTGTTCGTCATAGTAAACCTGCGTCGCTTCCACGTACTCGGGGTCA
This sequence comes from Acidimicrobiaceae bacterium, assembly GCA_003160115.1. GTDB lineage: Bacteria > Actinomycetota > Acidimicrobiia > Acidimicrobiales > RAAP-2 > RAAP-2. The sequence continues at coordinate 24,690 of PLQL01000035.1, read as the reverse complement.
GAGGTCGTACCTCGGGCTTCGTGACAATCCAGGATCTCAGCGACGGCGGGGTCCATCTTCGCTCGAAGCGCTTTCGCCTCGCTCAACCAAAGGACCATCGACGCGGGTGAATTGCTCAGAATCAACGAGGACAATCCAATTGGTTGTCGAACGGCGTGCTCGGCCGCCAGCATGCCGCCCCAGGATTGACCAAGCAAATGGTAGTCGTCTCGCAGATCGAGACCGTCCAGGAGATTGTCGAGTTCACGGAGAAAGAGGTCCACGGTCCAGAACTTCCCGCCCTTGGTCGGAAGCAACGTTGACCTCCCGCCACCCACCTGGTCGTAGTGGATGACCGCCCGGCCATTTTGGGCGAGGTCCTCGAGGTTTTCAAGGTAGTCGTGTGAACAACCCGGACCGCCGTGCACGACAACGAGCGGGGTCACACCCGAGTGCAGATCGCCCGTCACGCGATACCACGTCGAATAGTCGCCAAACGAAAGGAAACCCTCGATCGAGGATTTGATGACCATCGCACGATTCTACGAGCGACGCGCTCCGGCCTCGTCGGACGCATTCTTACGTTCCCCTTATTCAATCCTGCAGGAAGCCTGCAAATTCGAGAGCATGATGCCTGACGAACACCTGAAAGGATCCTCCGTGAACGCAGTGCGTCGAGGTATTCGAAATACCTTCAGAAACTCCGTGCGCACCGTTGGTGTAGTCGTGATCTTGGCGGTCGCCATCGCACTCTCCATCTCGATGCTCATCGCTCGCGACGCGGTCACGAACAAGATCAACACGGTGCGTGCCTCGACGGGTAACACCATCACCGTCTCGCCCAAGGGCTTCTTTGGCTTTAGCGGCGGTGGAACGCCGCTCAAGGAAAGCGTCATCACCGGCCTGTTGTCGATTCCCAACGTCACGGCCGTCCAGGAATCACTGAGCGAAGAACTCACGAGTACCAAGACGTCACTTAAGTCACCAACACCGGCGGGATCCCTCGGCGGTCAGTTCGGCTTTGGCTCGAGTGGCGCAAGTGGTTTCGGCGGAAGTTCGTCGAGCACCACGTTCTCCATCCCTGTTCGCGTCATTGGCACCAACAGCCCCGGTAATGCGGTCGTCGGAGGTGCCAACGGTGGTGGCACCGAGAAGCTGACCTCAGGTGCGGCGTACAGCCCGACCTCCACGGCCGACGTCGCCATCGTTGGAAGCTCACTCGCTAGCACGAACAAGCTCAAGGTGGGTTCCACCTTCACCGCCTGGAGCACCAAGATTACGGTGGTGGGCATCTTCAACGCGGGTTCCACCTTCACCGACGCCAGCGTGCTCATGCCGCTTTCGACAGTGCAGAAGTTGGCGAGTGCCAGTGGTGACGTCACGTCGGCGACCGTGACCGTCAATTCACTGAACAACGTCGCGAACGCCGACAAAGCCGTCGCCAAGGAACTTGGTTCCGCGGCCGACGTCACTTCCACCCAGGCCACTACCGAAGCGTCGCTCTCGCCGCTCAACTCGGTCAAGACCATCTCCACCTACACCTTGGTCGGCTCGGTGATCGGTGCGGCCATCATCCTGCTTTTATCGATGCTGATGATCGTGCGCGAACGTCGTCGCGAGGTCGGCGTCCTCAAGGCACTCGGGGCGCCGAACCGTAGCATCATTTCCCAGTTCATCGCCGAATCGGTCACCTTCACGATCCTCGGAGCTGTCGTGGGCTTTGTCGTCGGCATCCTGATCAGCAGTCCAATCACCTCGGCACTGGTGAGTGCGTCGGGGGGCTCGAGTTCCACGAGTGGATTCGTGCGTCGAGCCGGCGGGCCTGGCTTTGGCGCCGGAGGCAGCGGCTTCACGCCGCCGACTGGTGGATTCGCCAACCGTGGCGCAGGGACGTTCCGTTTCGGCGGGTTCTCCAACACCATCACCCAGATCCACACGTCGGCCGGATGGTCGACGCTCGGCTTCGCGCTTATCGCCGCGATCGTCATCGCCGCGCTCGGCAGCGCCGTGGCAGCCGCCACGATTATCCGCATCCGTCCCGCCGAAGTCTTGAGGAGTGAATAATGCTGAAGGTCGAGAACCTGGACAAGACCTTCCACACCGGCGCGGGTGACGTCCACGCCGTGCAAAACGTCTCCTTCGAGGCGAAGGACGGCGAACTCGTCGCGATACTGGGCGCGAGTGGAAGCGGTAAGTCGACGCTGCTCTCGTTGCTCGGTCTGCTCGACTCCCCCGACCGCGGGAGCATTGACATCGACGGCACGCAACTGGCCAACCTCGACTCGGCCGGACGGACCAGGTACCGTTCAAGCCAGGTGGGCTTCGTCTTTCAGCAGTTCAATCTGATCCCCAACCTCAACGCCAGAGAGAACGTGAAACTCGCGTTGGAATTCGCGCACTGGCCCAAGGCAGACCGCGATAATCGGGCGAACGAACTCTTAGGAATCGTGGGTCTGGACGAGAGCAAAGCGGAACGTCGGCCCGCGAAGTTATCCGGCGGTGAGCAACAACGGGTCGCCATCGCCCGCGCTTTCGCCGCCCAACCGCAACTCATCCTCGCCGACGAGCCCACCGGAAGCCTCGACAAGGCCACCGGTCAGAAGATCGTCGAACTCTTGCGTGAGGTCGCCACCACCCAGAAGGCGACAGTCCTGGTGGTGACCCACGATGAGAAGATCGCTAAGAAAGCTGATCGTCGATTTGAAATCGAAGACGGCGTCCTCAAGGAGATCCACTAAATAAGGCGAAACGGTCCTTGGAGTAACCTCGGTTCCGCTATGGCTCTCTCAATCGGCATCGTCGGACTACCAAACGTCGGTAAATCAACGCTTTTTAACGCGCTGACCGACAATGACGTCCTCGCGGCGAACTATCCTTTCGCGACCATCGAACCGAACGTCGGGGTCGTCGCGGTGCCCGACCACCGCCTGGCGAAACTGGCGAAAGTGTTCGGTTCCGAACGCATCCTGCCCGCGAGTGTCACCTTCGTCGACATCGCGGGCATCGTGCGCGGGGCCTCCGAAGGCGAAGGTCTCGGCAACCAGTTCCTCGCCGCGATCCGTGAATCCAACGCCATCTGCGAGGTCGTTCGTGTCTTTCACGACGACGACGTCATCCACGTCGAAGGTGTCATCGACCCCGCGAGCGACGTCGCCACGATCGAGACCGAACTCATTCTCGCCGACCTACAAACCCTCGACAAGGCCATCACTCGCCTCGAGCGCGAGGCAAAACGAGGCGGCGACGCTGCCACCAAACTGGCCGAATTGAAGAAAGCCCACGCCGCGCTCAACGATGGCCGCGTGATTTCCAAGGTCGGTAAGGAGCTCGACCGCGAGTCCCTCGCCGACCTGCACCTCTTGACCGACAAGCCGTTCATCTACGTCTTTAACGTGGACGAGTCGACACTGAGTGACGAGGCGCGTCGAAGCGAACTCGAGGCGTCGGTTGCACCCGCTCCCTGCGTGATCCTCTGTGCCAAGGTCGAAGCCGAACTCGAAGGTTTGGATCCTACGGACGCGCTCGAACTGCTCCAATCCTTTGGACAACAGGAATCGGGATTGTCCCTGCTCTCGCGGGTCGGCTTCGCCACGCTCGGTCTGCAGACCTTCCTCACCGCCGGACCCAAGGAGACGAGGGCCTGGACCATACACCGCGGGGCCACGGCCCCCGAAGCCGCGGGCGAGATCCACACGGACTTCCAGAAGCACTTCATCAAAGCCGAGGTGGTCTCCTTCGATGACCTGATGGCGGCGGGTTCCATGGTCGCCGTGAGAGCGGCGGGCAAGGCCCGCATCGAAGGCAAGGACTACGTCATGCGTGACGGCGACGTCGTGGAGTTCCGCGTCGGCGTCTGATTGGTACGATGTACCAAGGCGGACGCGACAGAGGTCGACGCCTGAAGACCACTAGACCACTAGGAGCATCATGACCTCTGCCACCTTCGACTTCAAAGTCGCTGACCTCTCCCTCGCCGATTTCGGACGGGCGGAAATCACCCTCGCCGAGCACGAGATGCCCGGCCTCATGGCGATGCGNNGCCGACGTGCGTTGGGTGAGTTGCAACATCTTCTCGACCCAAAACCACGCCGCCGCCGCGGTCGTCGTGGGCCCACACGGCACCGCCGACCAACCCGCCGGTGTCCCAGTGTTCGCCTGGAAGGGCGAGACACTCGAGGAGTACTGGTGGTGCACCGAGCAGTTGCTGCGGTGGCCCGGATTCGCTGGACCCACGATGATCCTCGACGACGGCGGTGACGCGACGCTGCTCGTGCACAAGGGTCTCGAGTTCGAGCGCGCGGGATTCGTCCCTGCACCAGAGAGCGCGGACTCCGAGGAGTACCGCGTGATCCTCGCGCTGTTGCACAAGATCATCTCGAGTGGCGAGAAGATCTTTGAGCCCATGGCCAAGAGCATCATCGGGGTCTCGGAGGAGACCACCACCGGCGTGCACCGTCTCTATGAGATGGAGCGCCACGGCGTCCTGCTCTTTCCCGCGATCAACGTGAACGACGCCGTGACCAAGTCCAAGTTCGACAACAAATACGGCTGTCGCCACTCGCTCATCGACGGCATCAACCGCGCGACCGACACGCTCATTGGCGGCAAGGTCGCGATCGTCTGTGGTTACGGTGACGTCGGCAAGGGATCGGCCGAGTCGCTGCGCGGCCAAGGCGCGCGCGTCATCATCACCGAGATCGACCCGATCTGCGCGCTGCAGGCCGCTATGGACGGTTTCCAGGTCACCACGCTCGAGGACGCCCTTCCGTACGCGGACATCATCATCACCGCCACGGGCAACAAGGACATCGTCACCGTGGCGCACATGCAGATGATGAAGCATCAGGCGATCTTGGGCAACATCGGCCACTTCGACAACGAGATCGACATCGCCGGGTTGACCGCGCTGCCCGGGGTGAAGCGCGAGAACATCAAGCCCCAAGTGGACAAGTGGATCCTGCCCAACGGGCGGGCGATCATCCTGCTCTCCGAGGGCCGCCTGCTCAACCTGGGAAACGCCACCGGACACCCGAGTTTCGTGATGAGCAATTCGTTCACCAACCAGACGATGGCCCAAATGGAGCTCTTCGCCAACACCGAAAACTACGAAAAGAAGGTCTACGTCCTGCCCAAGCACCTGGACGAGAAGGTTGCGCGACTGCACCTGAGCGCATTGGGTGTGAAACTCACCCAGTTGTCCAAGCAGCAGGCTGACTACATCGGCGTCGCGGTCGACGGTCCCTATAAGCCGGATTCCTACCGCTACTAGGGGACACTCGTCGCGTCGCGAACGCGGGACTTCTTTGACATGATTGGATGAGACTTAGACGGGAATCTTCGTCGAAAGGATCGTCATGGCGAACGGACCACGGGAAACGGTGCTCGACGCGATTGGTTCCACGCCGCTCATCGAGGTGGAGGGTCTCTGGCTGAAGCTCGAGTACTTGAATCCTTCGGGCTCGATCAAGGCGCGCATGGCGCGTTACATCATCGAGCGCGCCGAGCGAGAGGAACTCCTGCACCCCGGCGACACGATCGTCGAGGCCTCGAGTGGCAACACCGGTAACGCCATGAGCATGGTCGCGGCCGTGAAGGGCTACAGAATGATCGTGGTCATGCCCGTCGGCATGAGTCCCGAACGCGCGGCGATCTCGACGGCCTTCGGCGCTCAACTCGTGAACGTCGGCAATTTTCACGTCAACGAGGCCCTCGCCCTCGCCGACCAACTCGGACAGCGACCCGGGCACTTCGCCCCCCACCAATTCGAATCCGAATGGAACATCGAGGAGAACCGCACTTGGCTCGGACCCGAGATCCTCGGCCAATTGCCCGAAGGTCGCACCCCCGACGCCTTCGTCATGGGCGTGGGCACGGGTGGCACCCTGATCGGCGTCGGCCAGGCCTTTCGAGCGCGCAATCCCGACGTGCTGATCGTGGGACTCGAACCGAGTGAGTCGTGCACCATTCAGTGCGGCGACACGGGACTGCACAAGATCGAAGGGATCGCCGACGGCTTCGTGCCCGCGATCTACCAACGCAACCGCGACCTCGTCAGTCGCGTGGTCGCGGTGCACAGTGACGACGCGGTCGCCGAGATGCGCCACCTCGCGCGCCGTCACGGTCTGCTCGTCGGACCGAGTTCGGGGGCCAACATCGTCGCCGCGCGCCGATTGGTCGCGGAGAATCCTTCGCTCAAGACCGTCGTGACGATCTGTTGTGACGAGGGCGAGAAGTATCTGAGCGAGTACTTCATCCCCGAGGTGCACGCCGTCGACGCGGCGACGCTCGCCGGTTCAGCGCACTAAGACCAGACCGGGTTCTGTCTAAAGTGGCGTGACGTACGCGCCGTGGATGCCACCGTCGACGAGGAACGTTGAGGCGGTCATGAACGAGGAGTCGTCGCTCGCGAGGAACAACACCGCGCTGGCGATCTCCTCGGGTTCGGCGAAACGGCCCATCGGCACGTGCACCAGGCGACGCGCGGCCCGCTCGGGGTCCTTCGCGAAGAGCTCCTGTAGCAACGGTGTGTTCACGGGTCCCGGACACAGGGCGTTCACCCGGATGCCCTCACGGGCGAACTGCACCCCGAGTTCACGACTCATCGACAACACGCCTCCCTTGGAGGCGGTGTAGGAAATCTGTGACGTCGCCGAACCCAATACCGCGACGAAAGACGCGGTATTGATGATTGAACCACCGCCGCGCTTTTGCAGGTGCGGGATGCCGTAGCGACAACAGAGGTAGACCGAGGTCAGGTTCACCTCTTGGACCCGACGCCACGCCTCGAGGCCCGTCGTGAGGATTGAGTCGTCGTCGGCCGGTGAGATGCCCGCGTTGTTGAACAACACGTCGATGCCGCCGTAGACCTCCTCGGTCTTCTTATAGAGCGCCTCCACACTGGGCTCGCTCGCGACGTCGACCTCAACAAAGGTGCCACCGATCTCGCTGGCGAGTAGCGTGCCCTCCTTCTCGGCGAGGTCGGCCACGACCACCTTGGCGCCCTCTTGGGCGAAACGCAGCGCGGTCGCGCGACCGATGCCGCTCGCCGCGCCGGTGATAACCGCTACCTTGTTGTCCAAACGACCCATCATTCCTCCGTAGATAGAAATACGTTCTTCTCTTCACTGAAACCCAACAGCGCGTCGGGGCCGAGTTCACGTCCGATGCCGGACTGCTTGAACCCACCGAATGGCGTCGAGTAACGAACCGAGGAGTTCGAGTTGACCGACAACGCGCCGGTCTCGACGCCACGCGCCACGCGCAGCGCCTTACCGACGTCGCGCGACCAGATCGAGCCCGACAGACCGTAGGGACTGTCGTTGGCGATCTCGATTGCCTCGGCCTCGTCGCCAAAGCGCACCACCGAGACCACCGGACCGAAGATCTCCTCGTTAAAGGCGCGACTTGTGCGGTCGGGAGTCTCGAGGACGGTGGGGGCGAACCAGTACCCCCGGCCTTCGGGCGCGCTGCCTCGAAAGGCCACGTTCTCCTCTTCGACGTAGGCGGCGACGCTTTCTCGTTGGGCGGCGGTGATGAGCGGTCCCATCTCGCTCGCCTCGCTCGTCGGGTCCAGCACCTTTACACCCTTCACGGCGACCTCGAACAACTCCATGAAATGGTCGTAGGCCTTGTCTTCGACGAGGATCCGAGAACGCGCGCAGCAGTCCTGACCCGCGTTGTCAAACACGGCGTAGGGTGCGCCGGCGGCGGCCTTCTCGAGGTTGGCGTCGGCGAAGATGATGTTCGCACTCTTACCCCCGAGTTCGAGAGTGACTCGCTTGACCTGCTCGGCGCAGCCCGCCATGATCTTTCGCCCGGCGTCGTTCGAACCGGTGAAGCAGACCTTGCGTACCGCCTCGTGGGTCACGAAGCGGTAGCCCACCGAGGCGCCGTCGCCGACCAGGACCTGGAAGACGTCCTCGGGGATCCCCGCCTCGAGGGCCAGTTCGGCCAGTCGCATCGCGGTGAGCGGCGTGAGCGTGGCGGGCTTGAGCACGACGGTGTTGCCCGCGGCGAGTGCGGGTCCTAGCCCCCAACCCGCGATAGGCATCGGGAAGTTCCAGGGCACGATGATACCCACGACGCCCACCGGCTCGTAGAACGTGATGTCGACGCCCCCCGCCACGGGGATCTGACGACCCGAGTGACGTTCCGGCGCGCCCGAGTAGTAGGCGAGGACGTCGCGGACATTGCCCGCTTCCCAGCGCGCGTTACCAATGGTGTGGCCCGAGTTGGCGACCTCGAGTTGGGCGAGCTCTTCGAGGTGACTGTCCACCACCTCAGAGAATCGGCGCAAGAGCCGCGCCCGGTCGGCCGGCGTGACCGCGCGCCAGAGCGGTGCCGCCTTCAAAGATCGAGCGATGGCTTCGTCGGTCTGGCGAACGTCAAGCATCTCGACGGTGCGGACCTGCTCCTCGGTGGAGGGATTGATGATCGAGAGCGTGCTCACAGTCGTTCGAACCCTCGGTAGCGTTCCCAGTCGGTGACGGCGGCCCCGAACGCGTCAACTTCGACGCGCGCCGCGCGCACGTAATGGTCAACGACCTCGTCACCGAACGCGTCACGCGCCACCGCGCTCTGGTCGAAGAGCGTCATCGCCTCGCCGAGCGAGGTCGGCACGCGCGAGGCGTCGGCGACGTAGGCGTTGCCCCCAAAGGGCGGCGCCAACTCCAGTGCCTCGTCGACGCCACGCAGTCCCGCCGCGACCAGCGCCGCGACCGCGAGGTACGGATTTACGTCGCCGCCCGGTATCCGGCACTCGACGCGAATCGACGGACCGTGGCCGACCACTCGAAACGCGCACGTGCGATTGTCGACGCCCCAGAGCAACGCCGTGGGAGCGAAGGAGCCGGCCACGAAGCGCTTGTAGCTGTTGATGTTGGGCGCGAGCAGGAGCGACAACTCCTTCGAGTACGCCAAGAGACCCGCGAGGAACTGCTCGAAGACTGGCGAGAATCCGTGGGGACCGTCGCCAGCGAAGACCGGCCGATCGTTCTCGTCGCGAAGCGAGAGGTGGATGTGGCAGGAGTTCCCCTCGCGCGCGTCGTACTTGGCCATGAACGTCAGGCTGTAGCCGTCTTGGGCGGCGATCTCCTTGGCCCCCAGTTTGTACAGACCGTGCTCGTCGCACTTGTCTACCAGCGTGCTGTAGAAGAAGGCAATCTCGTGCTGACCGTAGTTGCACTCGCCCTTTACCGATTCCACGGCCATTCCCGCACCGGACATGGCCCGACGGATCCTTCCGAGCAACGGCTCGATTCGCGAAGTCCCCTGCAGCGAATAGTCGACGTTGTACAAGTTGACCGGCGTCAGGTCGCGATAGCCCGACTTCCAGGCATGTTCGTAACTGTCCTCGAAGACGATGAACTCGAGTTCCGTTCCCGTGAGCCCGCTCCAACCCCGTTCGGCGAGACGCGAGACTTGCTGTTGGAGGACCTGACGGGGCGACGGGGCGACCGGCTCGCCGTGCACGGTCTCGACGTCGGCGAAGACCAGTGCCGTCTTCTCGTGCCAGGGGACCATCCGCACGGTCGTGAAGTCGGGTCGAAACGCGATGTCGCCGTAACCGCGGTCCCAGGACGTGAGGGCGAAACCGTCCACCGTGGCCATGTCGACGTCCGAGGCCAGGAGATAACTACAACCCTCGACCACGCCGTCACCGATCACGTCGACGAAGAAGTCGCCGTCAAGCCGTTTGCCCTGCAGGCGACCCTGCATGTCGGTGATCGCCAGGATGACCGTGTCAATCGATCCATCGGCGATGCGAGCGAGGAGTTCTTCACGTGTAAGGCGACCTGAGTTGCGCGACATCCCTCTGACTCCTTGGATTGGATTGCAGCCGATAGTAACCGTCCGCGGTGGTGCCAACAAAACCGAGGTCGGGGTTTGTTCTGCCTGCCCGAACAACTCCCAGCCCCGAACGATCGCCACAAGTCCGACTCGTCCCGTGCGAACCCCGTTCCGCCAGCGCGGCGGACCGTTCTCGTGAGATCGTCCCTNNTTGTTAACAGATGGTGAAGTGCCTTGCTAAGTCTGGCGTGGCACTCTATGCTCGCACGAATCGCAGCTATGCCATCACCTTGGGGGTACTAATGGCCAATGAAAAAGCGTCGTCTTCATCAACTGAAGTAAGCGACGTCGAACGACTCCACCAACTGGGTTACGCCCAGGAACTGAAACGAGGCATGGGTTCGTTCTCGAACTTCGCGGTTTCGTTTTCGATCATCTCCATTCTCACGGGTGGTATCACGACGTACTACCTAGGCATGGACGCCGGTGGTCCGATCGTCATCACCATCGGGTGGTTCATCGTCGGCGCGCTGACTCTTTGCGTCGGCATGGGAATGGCCGAGATCTGTTCGGCGTATCCGACGGCTGGTGGTCTGTACTACTGGTCCGCTCGCCTCGCCAAGAACAACAAGGCGGCGTGGTCGTGGGCCACTGGTTGGTTCAACCTCGTCGGCCAAGTCGCCGTCACCGCGTCAATTGACTATGGTCTGGCGACCTTCGTCGGCTTCTTCATCAGTCTGTACGCGTCGAGCTTCGTGTCGAACGTGCGTTGGACCTTGTTCTTCTACGCACTGATTCTCTTGGCGCACGGCATCCTCAACACGTTCCGCGTGCAGCTCGTGAGTACTCTCGCCAACGTCAGTGCGTGGTGGCACTTCATAGGAACCGCCATCATCGTGCTCGCTCTACTCTTCATACCGAATCACCACCAGAGCATTAGCTTCCTCTTCCACCACGACAACCTGACGGGTTGGACGGGTCCCTTCGCGGGAATTTACGCTTTCGCGATTGGTCTGCTGCTCGCCCAGTACACCCTGACCGGTTACGACGCATCCGCGCACATGACCGAGGAGACGAACGGCGCATCAACCGGTGGGCCCAAGGCAATGGTGCGGGCAATCTACATATCGATCATCGCGGGTTTCGTACTCAACCTCGCAATGACCCTCGCCATCCAAGGGGGCTCGAAGAGTTATGACGCACTGGCGGCCAATGGAACGCCGGCGGGTGGCGTGCTCTTCGTTGACGCGATTTCTGGCGCCGGCGGCAAGCTACTCGTCTTGATTTCGATGATCGCGATGTTCTTTTGTGGGCTGGCTTCAGTGACGGCCAACTCAAGGATGATCTACGCCTTCTCGCGTGACGGCGCCGTCCCGGGCCACCGCCTGTGGCACCGCTTGAACGCGAAGACCCGTACACCCGTCAACGCGGTGTGGTTCGCCGTGGTCGGCGCGTTCATCTTGGGTATCCCGTCGCTCTACCAAGTGGGCAGCGCCTCGGTGGCCTTCTTCGCCATTGTCTCGATTGGCACGGTCGGACTCTACGTGGCCTACGTCATTCCGATCTTCCTGCGACTGCGTATGAAGGACTTCGAGCCGGGTCCCTGGAGCCTTGGCAAGTGGAGCAAGCCCATTGGCTTCATCGCCGTGATTTGGGTCATCATCATCACGATCCTCTTCTTCGCACCGGCCTTCTACCCGTGGACGACCGCCGCCGACATCAACTGGTCCGGTCCAGTCTTCGTTGCGGTGATGGCCGTCGTCTTCATCTGGTACGGCGTCTCGGCCCGCAAGTGGTTCACGGGCCCGAAGATGCAAGGTACCGAAGCCGATCTACGAGAGATCGAGAAGGAATACGCCTCCGGCATCGTTCCCGAGGACCCGCCCGAAGATCACTAGGTGGACGACGAAGCCCCCTCAGCCAATGGCTGAGGGGGCTTCGTCTTTTGCCAGCGCGAGGTGTCCCTAGCGATAACCCGCGAAGATGTCCTCTACGACGCCGTCGAGTTTTTTCGGATTGGTCACCCGCACGAACCACTCACGACCCATGACCATCTTGAACTCCTGGCGGTCCATCTTCAACCAGAAGGCGTCGGCCATCTGGGACTGGTGGGCGGCCAGGGCGTCGTACTTGGCGTCGGTCACGTCGCTCACGTCGATTGAGGCGCCGATCAACTCGTCGGGCGTCCCAATGTCGATTTCCTCTTGCTCAGAAGATTCCTCGGGTTCGACGATTCCCTTGGCGGCGTTCTCCTCTTTGCGTTCGCGATCCGCCTGCTCGAATCGCTCGCGAAAGCGGGCCATGATGGAATTGGGGATTGCGTTGAAGTACAGCGTTGGCTCGTAATCGATCAACTTGAGCGCGGCGAGCGTGATGCGGTGAGCCTGGATGTGATCGGGGTGGCCGTAGAAGCCGATCTCGTTGTAAGTGACGATGACCTGGGGCCGCTCCTCTTCGAGGATATCGGCGAGGCGTGCGGCGCCGACCTCGACCGGCACCTGCCAGAAGCACTCGGCGTCGTCGTTCTGGGGCCAGCCCATCATTCCCGAGTCCCGGTAATTGAGGCGTATCAAACGGTTGATACCCAAGACGGCGACTGCCTGATCGAGCTCCTTCGCGCGAACCTTGGCGACCTCGTCGCCGTCGTGGTGGTCCGCGTTGGGCTTGGCGCCGTCGAGGGCGTCACCGCACTCGCCATTGGTGCAGGTCACGAGGACGGTTCGCACGCCCTGATTCGCGAGCAGCCGGTAGAGACCGCCGGTCGAGCTCGCCTCGTCGTCGGGGTGCGCGTGGACCGCGAGAAACGTCAACTGCGCCATCTACAGTCCTCCAAAGAGATCGGTGCGGTCCCCCTCGACGGGCGATCGACTCCAGGCCCGTTGGTAGTACTCGGTGCCGAAGAGCAGTGTAAAGAGTTCGAGTGACATCTTCACCAGGTCGCCGTTGTCGATCTGGGACTGGTGCAGGGAAATGGCCTCTTGCTTCTTCGCGGCGTAGGCGGTGACGTCCATGACACAGGCTACGAGTTCGTCGGGGGTGTCAGGAGTGGCCTCAATGATCCAGGCCGGCAGATAGACGCCCTGGGCCTTGGCACCGCGCGTGAACTTCTCGAGCACGCCTCGAGGCACCACCGGGTAGTAGAGCCGTTGGGTGCTCGTGCTCAACTGAACCGCACGTTGGGTGACGCGATTGGCCATGATGTGGTCGGGGTGGCCGTAGAAGCCGTTCTCGTCGTAGGTAACGACGACCGCCGCGCCCACCTCGTCGAGCAACGCCGCGAGCGTGAGTGCCGCAACGTCCACGTCGACGTTCATGAAGGCGTGAGGCTCGTCGTTCTGGGGCCAACCAATCATGCCCGAGTCCTCGTAACCCAGGTTCACCAGGCGCGAGAAACCCGCGCATCGCGCGGCGCGTTGGAGTTCGCCCGCCCTCGTCGCGACCGTCGTCTCGCTGTCGTGACGTGGATCAGACCCGGGACGACCAACCTGGTCGAGGCCGAGGGCACCATTGGTGCAGGTCACGAGCACGACCTGGTAGCCGAGCGCGCCGTAGTGCGACGAGATGCCCGCGGTGAAAAGCGCCTCGTCGTCGGGGTGCGCGTGCACGCAGACCAGGGTGGGCGGTTTTTCCATTGCTAGAGCCTACGAGGCGATGAGTTGCGCAATTCGCACGATCAAGAGCACACCGGCGATCGCGAGGTAGGACGCGATAACGCGCAAGAGAATTCGCCGTGACGTGGAAACCTGAAGAGGTGCGAGCAGCGTGAGACGAGGCGTTCGCCAATCACGCCGGTCGAAGTCGTAGACCTCTGGTTCGTTCGAACGTCTGAGTCCAATGGGCAGACCAATCAGCAGGCCCACGAGCGCCACGGTTCCTAGAACTTCCAAAAGTGCGGTCACGTTGATGGAGGTGAAGAGCGTCGACACCATCATCGTGATCGACAACACGACCAGCATCGTCACCACAATCGTCGCCACGACGTTGAGCAGACGACCGTTCACCCAGGGGCCCAAGACCTGACGGTCGTTGCACAGCAAGAGAACGAAGATCGTCGTGCTCGGCAGCATCAAACCGCACATTGCCTGCACCGCCAAGGTGATGACGCCGAGAGGAGCCCCGGGAATGAGGGTGACCACGCCCGCGACCACCAAGAGACCGGCGAAGACGCCAAAGAAGCCCTTCGCGTCACGAAGTCGCGAGTTCAGCGATTGACGCGATCCAGACAGGTCACTTAAGGCGTAGGAACTGGCGAGCGTGACCGCCGCCGCACCAATAACCGAGGCGTTCAGCAGGAAGATCGCAAATATCGTGCCGGAAGCACCACCCACGTAGCGTCCGAGTCCCCTCGCCACGCCCAGGGCGTTGGTGTAGCTGTTCGTACCTGCGTGCCCGGCGAAGCCCGCCGCGCACGCCGCGATGAGTGCAGCAGCGGCCACGACGACGATGATCGAACCAATGACCGTGTCGACCCTTTCGTAGTTCAACCACCGAGGGGTGATCTTCTTGTCAACAATGTTGGACTGTTGAAAGTAGAGCTGCCAGGGCGCGACGGTGGTGCCGATGATCGAGATGATGAGCAACACTGCGGCTGACGAGGTTCCACCACGGATGCCCGGTATCACGAGGTGCGTCGCGACACTCGAAAAGTGCGGTTTGGTAATCAAAACCAGGGGCACTATGAAAAAATTGATGACGACGAAGATCATCATGAAGCGTTCCCATCGCTGGAACGAACCCGAAGCGGTCACGCTGAAGAGCAAGACGGCGGCCACGGGAACCGAGAAGTAGGGCGAAACGCCGAAGTACTTCATCGAGAGTGAAACGCCAATGAACTCGGTCACGATGATCAAGAAGTTCAACAAGAGAATCGAACCGACTGAAACGTTGCCCCAGTAACGACCGAAACGTTCTCGAATGAGACGCCCGTGACCAACGCCGGTGACCGCACCGAGGCGAGCGACCATCTCTTGATTGATGATCAGAATCGGTATCAGCAGGGGCAGGGTCCAAAGGAGCGAATAACCGAAATTCTGTCCCGCTTGGGCGTAGGTCGACACGCCGCCGGCGTCATTGTCACCGACCATCACGATGAGACCCGGACCGATGATCGCGAGCAGGGTCAAGAGGCGTGCGCGTACGCCGTGACGGGTCCCCGTGTCGTGCTCTTTTATGGTCCCAAAAGCACCGGATATCTGATGCTCAATCGACTTCTCGCTTGGCACGCTCCACCTCCTTTCGTCTCTCGTGGTCGTTGGGCGAAACAACCACGCGAGGACTGAAGGCGGGCTCAGCCAGTCTTTAGTGTCAAACGAGGTTGTGTTGGTACATGAATGGCCTCACGGCCGGTACTAGGGGGTTTCAGACAGACCCCCTTTGAACGTGACCCTGGACACGGCGGCGCATCATCATTCCTCCACCGCACTCATGCCAAACTCGCGACGCCAGCCCTGGGGCAGGAGTTCCTCGAGTAGGTCGTCGACCGTGATGACCCCGATCATGGTTTCGTGTTCTGCGTCCAAGACCGGCAACACCGTCAGGTTGAAGTCACTCATCTTGCGGGCGATCCGGTGCAGGTCCCATTGGGGGTGTACGTGGGCGAGCTGGGTCTGGGCCACGCTCAGGGCGAGTTCACTGCCCCGAGCGCGCACGAGCGGCGCGATGGAAGCAGCACCAATGGGCTGACCCTTCTCGTCGAGGACGAACACGACGTGCAGCGACTCGGCGGGGACCTTGGAGGTGCGAATGGCCTCGAGAGCCTCGTCCACGGTCGCGGTGGCATGCACGAAGACGAAGTCGGGGTTCATCAGTCCACCCGCGCTCTCGGCGTTGTACGAGAGCAACTGGCGGACCTTGGTCTGCTGGTCGGACGGCAGGTGCTCGAGGATGGGTAGGCGACGGTCTTGTTCGACCTCGTTGATCAGGTCGGCGGCGTTGTCGGGCTCCATGCGCGACAAGAGTCGCGCCGCTTCGCTGTCGCTGCGCGACTCGATGAACTCCAACTGATGCTCGGTGTCGAGTTCTTCGAAGACGTCCGCCTCGAGTTCTCGATCGAGACCGACCGCTTCGATGATCTCCTCGCCCTCTTCGTGGCTCGCCTGCTCGACGAGGTCGGCGATCTGGGCCGGGTGAAGTTTGGCGAGCTTTCGATAGGGGATGCGCAGGCGCGCGGACGGAACGTGAGCGACGAACGGCTCGATCGAGGCGAAGTCGACAATGGCCTCGGACTTGACGCGTTGTCCGATCTTCTGGCCCAATACGCGTCGCAAGAACGGACGACGACCCGGGTCCACGCCGACCACTTCCCACTTTCCATCGATCTGGGCGATCTCGATCTCGTTGGCGATGATCAGGCGCCCGCGCACGAGGTTGATGAGGTGGCGCGCCAAGAGGTCCTCGGCGAGTAGGAGTTCGCCCGGACGTCGTTCGAATCGACGCAAGTCCACGCGCCGTCCTTCGAAAGTCATCCGGCCCGCCGCGAGGCCACCGATCTTTCGAATCGGCACGAAGAGGTTGCGCCCCTCGATCTTGATTACCGCGCCGACGATCGGTGGGTGCGGATCGTCGCCAAGGCGCGCGACCAGGTCCTGGACGCGTCCAATCCGGTCGCCGTCCGAGTCGAAGATGGGACGGTGCAGGAACGTGGAGAGGTGGAGAATGTCTGGCATAGTGAGCCTTTAAGCCCCTTAAGGCTACCCGTTGGCCACGCGGGGCCACCAGTGGCGACGTGTGAAATCCGTGAAAACGAACGGCGAACGGCGCCTTCGCCTACCTCGTCGCGCTCGCCAACCCCTTCATCGCATCAGCCACGTAGGCCACGTCGTCGTCACTGACGCCGGCGTGGGTGACTAAGCGGACCCTTCGCGGCGCGACCGTTCCCGCGAGCACGCCCCGGTCGGCGAGCTTGGCCACGATTTCTCGGGCCCGAGGGTGGTCAAAGGCGACGATGTTCGTGCGACACGACGCCGGGTCGTAGTCCGACTCGCCAAACGTCGCGCCCACGACCTCGGCGAGAACCCGCGCGCGCACGTGGTCGTCGCCCAGGCGATCAATCATGGTCTCGAGCGCCACGAGACCCGCCGCCGCCAAGAAGCCGGCTTGACGCATCGTGCCACCGAGGCGCTTTCGTTCGATCAGTGCTTGGGTCATCAGGTCAGTTGGTCCCGCGAGCAGCGAACCCACCGGCGCACAGAGACCCTTGGAGAGACACGCCATGACCATGGTCGCCGGTTCGCAGTAATCCGCGGCCGACGTCCCCGTCGCGACCACGGCGTTGAACAGTCGTGCACCGTCAAGGTAGAGCGGCGTGGTGGCGAGCGAACTCCCCAACGAACGTACGTCCTCGAGTGCCCAAGGGACACCGCCCGCAACCATGTGGGTGTTCTCGATCGCCACCATGGCGACGTGAGGCTGATGATCGTGCTCGGCGTCAAGAACTTCCAGAAGTTCGCTCGTGCGCAGCACGCCGGTGCGGTCATCGACCAAAGCGAACTGCACGCCAGAGTTCCTCGCCGAGGCGCCCATCTCGAAACTGACGACGTGTTGATCGCGGCCCGCGATGATGAGATCACCTGGCTTGGTGAGCACGCGCACCGCGATCTGGTTCGCCATGACGCCCGACGGGACGAAGACCGCCTTGGGTTTGGCCACAAGAGCAGCGAATCGTTGCTCGAGTTCGTTGACGGTCGGATCCTCGTCGTAACCAACGTCGCCGACCTTCGCATTCATCATCGCTTCGCGCATCGCGAGCGTTGGTTGGGTGACCGTGTCACTGCGCAGATCGACCAGTCGGGACATACCGAGAGGCTACCGTCGCGCATTTAGTATGTCGGAATGACCGAAGAGACCACCAACCGTTTTTCGCATATGCCGGGCATCCACGAGCTACTCGACATCGAATTCGTTCTCGTCACTCCCGAGAAGGTCATCTTGCGCCTCGAAGTCGGCCCCAAGGTCCACCAGCCCTACGGGATCTTGCACGGCGGTGTCTCGGCGTTGCTCGCCGAGGGCGCCGCGTCGATCGGGGGTGGGGTCAGCGTCAGCCCGGACCAGATCGTGGTGGGTACCGAGCTCAACTGCTCGCACCTGCGTTCGATGACCAAGGGCACCCTCACCGCCACCGCCACCCCGATNNGTTCTACCAGCACCTGAGGCGCCCAGCGCCTAGGGCGTAGACTTTCGCCAGGACATTCCAGAAGGGTTGACTATGGGCGTTCGCTTCAAGGGTTGGGGCATTGCTGTGCCCGACCGGGTGGTCACCAACGAAGAGCTTTCCAAGACCCTCGACACCTCGGACGACTGGATCGCCGAACGCACGGGGATCCGTGAGCGCCGAATCGGTGGCTCGGCGAGAACGCTGGGCGCCCTCGCGGGAAAGCGTGCGATGGACGACGCCTTCGTCGAGCCATCGGACATTGACTTCCTGGTACTCGCCACGACGACACCTGATCGCATCGCTCCCGCCACCGCACCCATGGTCGCCAACGACTTGGGTCTCACGTGCCCCGCGATGGACGTCAACGCCGCGTGCAGCGGCTTCATGTACGCCATCCGCACCGCCCAGGGACTTCTCGAGACGGGCAACAAACGGATCCTGGTGATCGGTTCCGAGCACCTCTCGCGATGGGTCGATTGGAGCGACCGCAACATGGCGGTCCTGCTCGCCGACGGCGCGGGTGCCACGGTGCTCGAATACGATCCGAACGACACCGACGTGCTGTCGTTCTGTCTGGGCGCCGACGGTTCGGCCGCGGACCTGTTGACCTGCGAACACGGCGGGTACTTCGAGATGGACGGCAAAGAGGTCTTTCGCCGTGCCGTGCGCGTGGTGGTCGATTCGGCCGAGAAGGCGCTCGAGATCGCGGGCATCAGCGCCGACGATCTGAGCCTGGTCATCCCCCATCAGGCCAACATTCGCATCATCCAGGCCGCGACCCAGCGTCTCGGTATCGAGATGGAACGTGCGGTCGTCGTCCTGGACCGCTACGGCAACACCTCGAGCGCGTCGATCCCGCTCGCCTTTGACGACGCCCGCCAGAACGGTCGGATCAAGCCCGGTGAGTACGCGCTCATGACTGGTTTCGGCGCTGGCATGACCTGGGCCTCGGCGATCGTGCGCTGGTCGTAATGCCCAAACCCTCTCTCGTCATCCTCGCCGCGGGTCGCGCTCGACGCTACGGCGGCCTCAAGCAGCTCGCGCCCATAGGCGTGCACGGCGAGGCCGTGATCGACCTCATCGCCTCGGACGCCTTCGCCGCCGGCTTCGAGCACGTGGTCATCGTCGTCAACCCCGACACCGGTCCCCAGATCGAAGAGCACGTGCGTCGGGTCTGGCCCCTCGGGCGTGAGATCTCCTTCGCCGTCCAGGAGAAGGCGCAGGGCACCGTACCGGCAGTCCTCGCCGCCGAGAATCACCTGGACCCGTCAGTACCCTTTGGTATTTCGAACGCCGACGACCTCTACGGTCGACACGCCCTGGCCCAACTGGGCAACCACCTCGCGACCAAATCGACGTGCTGTTTGATCGGTTTCCAACTCGACCGGGCCCTCGTGGGCGACCTGCCGGTGTCGCGAGGCGTTTGTCACGTCGTGAACGGCCACCTCACCGACATCTGGGAGCGCCGTCAGGTCCACTCCTCGACGGACGGTTTCGTCGCCGACGACGGGGAGACGCCGGTCTTCCTCGCCCCCGACACCACCGTCTCGATGAACCTGTGGGGATTCCAGCCCGCCATGTGGCCACTGCTGCATCGAGAGATGGACACCCACGACTTCGAGCGCGAACCCGAGGCCCAGTTGCCGGTCATGGTGGGAAAGATGTTGCACCACGTTCCGCTTCGCTTCGACGTGCTCGCGACCGAGTCCAAGTGCGTGGGCGTCACCCACGCCGACGACCTCGCCCTCGTACAGGCCGACGTACGTCTCCAGGTGAGTCTCGGGGAACGCCCCGAACACGCGTTTCGCTGACCAAACTGTCGTCAAGCCCGGCCTCGTGCGAACGCCACCGAGCCCTCGCGGCGCCGACGTGCCTCTACAGTGTTCACGATGAACCCGCCCGCCGCGACGCACCGAAACCACCGCGCACTTCGTCAAGGTTCTGTCGACGCGACGCGCCCCACGCCGACGCCGCGATGAGCGACGAAGCCCCGGGTGAGGTACCCAGCGTCATGGGTCCGGGACGACTCGAGGCGTTCAGCGATGGGGTCATCGCCGTCATCATCACGATCATGGCCTTTGAACTGAAGACGCCGGCCGCGGCGAACCTGCACGCACTCGCGCACGAGCTACCCCTGTTGCTCGTCTACGTCCTTAGCTTCACCTTCGTGGCCATCTATTGGGTCAATCACCATCACTTGTTGCGCGTGATCAAGCGAATCGACGCCGCGGTGATGTGGGCCAACCTGTACCTGCTCTTCTGGCTCTCGTTGATCCCCTTTGTCACCTCGTGGGTCGGCACCCAGCACGGACGGCCGCTACCCGCCGCTTGCTACGGCGTCGTGGGAATCGGAGCGGGCTCGGCCTACAACCTGCTCGGATTCGCCATCCACCGTGCGAATCCGCGTAACGTCGCCATCGTGCGAGCGACCCATCACGACATCAAGGGAATGTTCTCGATCCTCGCCTACACCGCCTCGATCCCCCTGGCCTTCGTCTCGCCGTACATCGCGTACGCGTGTTTCGCCGCGGTCGCGATTGCCTGGTTCGTACCCGATCGACGCCTCAGCGTGGGCGGCGAGCCAGCCCCGTAGAGCCGTTCTTCGCTCGCCTTACGCCCGAAGGGTCACGATCTTGTCGCGCGTGGCGATGGCGACCGCCTCGAGCTTCGAGTGCGCACCGAGTTTGGTCAGGATCTTGCTCACGTGATTTCGCACGGTGTGAATCGAGATGAACAACGCTGCGGCGATCCGTTCGGTGGAGTAACCCTCGGCGAGCAGTTGGAGGACCTCGATCTCACGACGGGTGAGAAAATCAGCGTCGGGGTTGACGGGCTTTCGAAGATGCTCGAGCAGCGTGTTCATCTCTTCGACCCGGAATACCAATTCGCCGCGCGACGCAGACCGAATCGCGCTCAAGAGCTCGTCCATGGGTCGATTCTTGGCGAGCATGCCCACGCAGCCGGCCTCGATGGCGTGGGCCATGAGGTCCTGGGGAGCGTCACCCGACAGCATCAAGACGTGGGTCTCGGGCCATTGCTCGAGGATCTCCTTCACGGCGGCGATGCCGTCGCCGTCGGGCAAACGGTAATCCATCAACACGACGTCGGGACGCTCGCTCGCCACCAGCGAGATCGCTTCGGCGACACCGTGGGCGGTGCCCGCGAGGTGCATGTCCGACTCTCGCTCAATCATCATGGCGAACATTTCGGCCACCATCAGGTGGTCCTCCACGATCGCGACGGTGATTGGTTCAGTGATGATCTTCTCCTACGTGCGGCGTTGCGATACGTAAGTCATCCCATGCGGGGACGTTGGTACGCCTTCGCCACAATTCTAGGTATTCGTCCACACTGTCACTGGTCTTCGTCGAAATCGCCTACGGCCTCGCGGTAGAGCTCGGGGCGGCGCAACGCCAAGACGTCGATCTCGCGACGACGTCGGGTCACCTCGTCGAGATCGATGGCGGCGAACACCACTTCGGGCTGATCGGTACTGGACTCAGCCAACGCCACGCCCCAGGGATCGATGATCATGGCGTGCCCGTAGGTGGCGAGACCTTCCTCGGTCGTGCCCGCCTGGGTCGCCGCCACGACGAAAGCGTGGTTCTCGATGGCCCGCGCGCGCAACAGCACGTGCCAGTGCGCGGGCCCGGTCACCGCCGAGAACGCCGAGGGTACCGCGAACATCGTGGCGCCGCGCAACGCCAGCGCTCGGTAGAGCTCGGCGAATCGCAGGTCGAAACAGATCGTCAGACCCAAGACGACGTCGCCGAGCGGGGCGACCACCAACTCCGATCCGGACGCGATGGCGGCGGACTCTTGGTAGGTGACCTCGCCGGGCACGTCGATGTCAAAGAGGTGCACCTTTCGGTAGGTGGCACGTATCTCACCGTGCGCGCCGATCAACACGCTCGTGTTGTAGGAATGGCGCGCGAGTGGCGACGTCTCTAAGACGCTGCCCAGGTGTACCGTGACGCCTCGTTCGCGCGCGACGTCGGCGAAGCGACTGGTGGTCGGACCCGGGACGGTCTCGCTCACGTCCTCGAAGTATCGCGCCGACCCGTAGAAATTGAAGTACTCCGGTAGTTGGATGTACGACGCGCCCCGGTCGGCGGCGGCGTGGACCAGCTCGATCGCCGTGGCGACGTTCTTCTCCTTGTCGGTACCCGAGCGCATCTGCAGCGCGGCGACGTTGAACGTCTCAGCCACGGTCGTCTTGCTGAGACGCTGCGCGCGCTGGGCGAAGCAGCCACATCGAGACCAGCGTCCAGAACACGACGAGGAGAAGCCAGATCACCAGGCGCACCCACGGGTGCAGTCCGTCGTTGACCAAGCGAAAGGCGTTGTTCTGCAGCGGCGCGTAGCCAATCCAGCCCGTGAGACCGCTGTCGAAGTTCGTGATCCAGGTCCCGAGCACGTAGCTGGCGAGACCGAGTCCCACGACGAGGACCACTCGTTGGGTGCGGTCGAGGCGTGGTCGCATGCGCCAGTCTCGCATGCGCCAAGCTGATCAGTGCCAATCCCTCGAGGGCACCGTCGCGCCCAGGTCGAGCGCCTCGACGTGCTCGGCGCTGAGCGCCATGGTGCCCTGACCGCGCTCGAGCGAGCCGCGGATCACCAGCGCACGCGACGAACGCGCCACCACCGACCACCGCGCCCAGGCTCCCTTGGAGAAGATGACGTTGACGTGACCCGTCTCGTCCTCGAGGTTCAAGAAGACCGCCCCGTTGGCCGTCTCGGGGTGCTGGCGATGGGTGACCACGCCCGCGACGCTCACCCGCGAACCCTCGGCGGCGAGCAACGCGTGCGCGCGGGTGACGCCTCGTTCGTTCAGTTGCTCGCGCACCAGGGAGATCGCCGTCGCCTCGGTGGTGAGGCCCATCGCCCACAGGTCGTCGGCGACGCGTTCCATCTCGGTCGTCGCCGGCAACTCGGGCGCCACCAGACCGGTTACCACGCCCGCCAGGCGTTCGGGCGTGCTCTGGGCGGCCGCGCCCGCGGCCCAGACCTGGGCGCGGCGACTCGTGCCAAAGCAGTCCAATGCCCCGGCGGCGGCGAGCGACTCGAGGTGGTGCTGTTGGACCCCGGCGCGACGCACGAGATCCTCGGAGCCCTCCCACGGGGCTCCCGCGACGATGCGCGTCGCCAACTCGGTGCCGATGGCGCGCAACGCCCCCAGACCAAGACGCGCCCGGGGCGCGAGCACGTCACCCTCGAGCGTGGCGCCCACGCCCGAGCGATTGACGTCGGGACGCTCGACGATCACGCCGTGACGCTTCGCGTCGGCGACCAGGCTCTGGGGGGACCAGAACCCGAGGGGCTGGGCGTTCAACAACGACACGAGGAACGCCGCCGGGTAGTGCAGTTTGATCCACGCCGAGCAGTAGACGAGGTGCGCGAAGGACACCGAGTGGCTCTCGGGGAACCCGAAGTTCGCGAACGCGGCGAGTGCGTCAAAGAGTTGGTCGGCGTCACGCCCCGTGATGCCGTTCTCGGCCATGCCCGCGTAGAAGCGACTCTTCAACTTGAGCATCCGGATCTCGGAACGCTTGGCGGCCATGGCCTGGCGTAGTTCGTCCGCCTCGGCGGGCGAGAAGCCCGCGACCGCGACCGCCATCTCCATGAGCTGCTCTTGGAACAGCGGCACCCCGAGCGTGCGCGACAGGATCGGCTCGAGACGCGGGTGCAGGTACGTCACGGCCTCGTCGCCGCGACGACGCCGGATGTAGGGGTTGACGGCGTTGCCCTGGATGGGCCCCGGGCGGATCAGCGCCACTTCGATCACCAGGTCGTAGAAGCAGCGCGGTTGCACGCGCGGCAGCGTCGCCATCTGGGCGCGTGACTCGACCTGGAAGACCCCCACGGTGTCCGCCTCGCAGAGCAGGTCGTAGACCGCGTCCTCTTGGGCCAGCGCGCCCAGGTCAATCGTCGTCTCGTGGAACTGGGCCACCTGGTCAACGGCGCGGTGCAGCGCGTCGAGCATGCCCAGTCCCAAGAGGTCGAACTTCACCAGACCGATCGCCGCGCAGTCGTCCTTGTCCCACTGCAGCACGGTGCGCCCGGGCATGCGGCCCCACTCGATCGGACAGACCTCGAGGACCGGCCGGTCACAGAGCACCATACCCGCCGAGTGGATCCCGAGGTGACGCGGCCGGTCGAGCAACTCGTTGGCCATGCTCACCACGAGTGGCGAGACCTCGGCGCTCGCCGCGGTCATGCTGTGGCGGTCGACGCTGTCGCGTAGCGTGTTCGCCTCTTGCTCGCTGAACCCGAAGGCGCGCGCCACGTCGCGCAACGCCGAGCGCGCACGGTACGTAATCACGGCCGCCACCTGGGCCGCGTGACGACGTCCGTAACGCGAAAAGACGTACTGGATCACCTCTTCGCGCCGGCCCGACTCAATGTCCACGTCGATGTCGGGGGGGCCGTCGCGCGCGGGCGAGAGGAAGCGCTCAAAGAAGAGGTTCAACTTGACCGCGTCGGCGTTGGTGATCCCGAGCGAGAAGCAGACCGCCGAGTTCGCCGCCGAACCGCGACCCTGGCAGTAGATGTTCTCGCGCCGGCAGAACTCGGTGATGTCCCAGACGGTGAGGAAGTACCCGGCGAACCCGAGCCCGCCGATGACCCCGAGCTCGTGGTCGATCTGACGCCACGCGCCCGGTACGCGTTCGCACCCACGTTCCCCGTAGCGCTCGGTCGCGCCCTTTTCGACGAGGGCCTCGAGGTAGGACTGCTCGTCCATCCCGGTCGGGGTGGGGAACCTCGGCAGG
>PLQL01000036.1:71841-125343 GCA_003160115.1 Acidimicrobiaceae bacterium | reverse complement strand
ACTACCAAACCGACTGGAACGGACGGTGATTCGTTAGAAACAAAGGGTTACAACGACCAAACCGACACATCAAGACAGGTGGCAAACTTCTCTTAATCAACAGGTTCCGGGTTCAAGTCCCGGCCGGCGCACCAAGTAAGAGCAAAAACGCGCGAGTAGCGCGACGCAAGGAGCGAACATTCCTTGCGTTCTCATTGAGAGTTTGCGTCCGCATACGTAACCGCGAAGTTTTCGCAGAAGGCACGCGTCGTTACTGGAAAAAGCACGGGCAGTCTGATAGAACACGACTGGGTGCCAGAATGTTGGTCTCTTAGAAAGGTTCCCCGTGACCACGAGGGTCACGGGGTCCGAATATTAAAGGGAGTCAGTTTGTTTACTCGAGCCAACCAGCTGCGCGCAAGATCAAAGGCGATTCTGGGTTCAGTCATCGTCGCGTCGACACTCGTAGTGTCACTCGGCGTCGCGGTTCAACCCAGTGGGGCGCTCAGTTCAAGTGCGTTCTGCAAGACTATTTACACCTGGAGGCCGCAATCGCCGCCGTCCTCGTTCACTACGGCGAGCTACCACAAGTGGGCCCTCGCGTACCTTCCAATTTACGAGAAGCTGGCTTCCGAAGCGCCGAATGCGGCCACCAAGAACATCTTGAATGAGATCGTCAAGATTCTGAAGTATTACTCGACTGCCGCATCGGCCAAGTCTCTCGAGGCGTACGCACTAGCGAACTCCAAGACCTACCAAACCGATGCCCAAGCCCTCGCTAAGGCGATAATCGCCTGCGCCTAGGACAGGCTTTTGTCTTGACGACAGGGCGAAACGCTTGAGTGCTGCAAACCCGACGCGATGAAAAGCAATATTTCCCACCGCGTCGGGTTCGGCCGCGTAAGGTCGTCCAGCGAGTAAAACTCGTCAATTTCTAGGTTGGCTCGACAATCGGCTACCTTCGACGTCGTGCTCGTACGATCTGCCTCGCCCTCCGACGTTCCGATCGTCACCGTGATGATCGAAGAACTTGCCCATTACGAGCGCCTCGGGCACGAGGCCGTGGCGACAGAAAGTGATATCGAACGGGCTCTCTTTGGTGAGGATTCGCACGTCTCGTGTCACGTCGTCGAGATAGACAATGAGATCGTGGGCTTCGCGCTGTGGTTCCTTAACTTCTCCACCTTCCAGGGTGTGCCAGGCATCTACCTTGAAGACCTCTACGTGAGAGAAAGCCACCGTGGCCGAGGGCTCGGCACCGCGCTCATGGTCGAGCTAGCGCGCCTGTGCGTCGAGCGCGGTTACACCCGATTCCAATGGTGGGTCCTCAACTGGAACAAGCCGTCAATCGGGTTCTACGAATCGATGGGTGCGGTCTCGATGAACGATTGGACCGTGTATCGACTCAGTGGCGAAGCATTGTCCCAGTTCGCCCAGCGTCAACTCAACTAGTACCTGCGTCAGGACTGCAAGGCCGTTTCAGCGCAAGCACGTCGCTATGCCGCGATCAACAAGTTCTCTCGCGTTCACTCACTGGTTGAGCGCGTGGCACGAGTGGAGCATGAAGCGCCGGGTGACGAGTGGTACTTCTCAGTGACGCCGACGACGACGTTGAATTAAAGGCACTCCGCAAGACCGAACAGGAACTGTTGGATCGTCCGGATGAAGTTCATCAACTCGGGTTCACACGTCGCCAACTTCTCTTCACTGAGAAGTCCGTTGGCCACCGCGGTCGAGCGAAGGGCAATTTGCAGGGTGCTAAGCCACGCCCAGGCTTCCGGGTCGTTGAGGAATTGTTCGTTCAGCGTCATATAAGCGAGCTCGGCGTTCGTGGCGATCTCGCGCTGTCGATCGAGTGCCGCGATCAGGCTATCGCTGTCCTCGCTGGGGTCTATGGGTGAATTGAGTCCCGCGTGCCATTCGTGAGTTGGATCACGCTCGGCGGCGACGACTCTCCCGAACGCCTCACGCGCGATAACCCGTCCTGCGTCATTGAGACGTACTTCGACCCTGCCGTCACGTCGACGCACGAAGAGCCGGTTTCCCGCCACTACTCGTCCCTCTCGATCGTGGACTGCAGGCCCGCGACCTGCAATTTCACGCAGTAAGACTCGGCGCGGTCGCGGTTGCCTGCCCAAACGACCGCGCGCCCCTCGTGGTGCACCGTCAACATCAACTGCGTGCATTTGTTGTTGGAATAGCCAAAGATCCGCTTGAAGATCACCACGACCACCGACATCGGCGTCACGGGGTCGTCCCAGACGACCACGTTCCAGGGGCGCTCGGTCTTGACGACTTTTTCGGTCATGACGTCGCCCTCGGTCGAGCTCGCGCGTACTGGTTTCACCGAAGTCACTTCTCTAGTGTCGCAGGTCGCTGTCGCGCGCGAAAGACCGAAACCGTAGTCTGGGACTTAAGGAAAGGGTCAAGCAGTGAGCGTGATCAACTGGAGAGACGTGCCCGCTCGGATTCGCACGCGAGCCAGTACCAACATCCGCCACTCCGTCGGGCTCACCCAGAACCCGCCTCCACGCTGCGTAGACCCTGACGCTGCCTACTTTCCCGTCGACGGCGTTGCCCGGCTCGTCCACGCCGACCTGTCCTCGATGCTCGTGGGCGGTATTGGTTCACTTTTCCTGCAGATGCTGCATCCTTACGCGATGGCGGGCGTGGCCCAGCATTCGCACTACCAGCACGACCCACTGGGGCGCCTCTTACAAACCGCCAACTTCATCGGAGCTACTACGTTCGGCACCCGAGAAGCCGCGTACGCCTCGATCGAGCGAGTTCGTGCCGTCCACGTCCGTGTTCGCGGCGTTGCCGATGACGGGGTGAGCTACGACGCGAACGACCCCCACCTCCTCGCCTGGGTCCACGCCGCCGAGGCCTCGATGTTCCTTCGCGGCTACCAGCGCTTTGGCAAGCATCGCGTCAGCGCCGACGACGCGAACGCGTACGTCGCCGAGATGGCCAAGCTCGCCCACGACCTCGGTGCGGAAGACCCACCGACCGATAGGGCCGAGTTGGATGCCACGCTGCTGCGGTTCCGTCCCGAGTTGCGACTAAGCGACGAAGGCGTCGAGGCCCGTGACTTCCTTCGTGACGGCTTCGTCGACGGCTTTGTCACGCGGGGCGCTTACCACCTGCTCGTGCTCAGCGCGCTCGAACTGCTCGAACCTTGGGCGCGCGAGATGCTCGGCATCAAGAAGAGTTCCGCCTTGAAGAGAACGACCGTACGAGGCGCGACGCACTTGCTGTGTTTTCTGGTGCGACTCTTTGTGCCGCCTCCCGAACGCTAGGCCGACGTCGAAAAACCACCATCGACCACGACGACCTGTCCTGTGACGTAGGGCGTCGACGAGAGTGAGAAGATAAGTTCGGCGACGTCTTCGGGCGTCCCGCTTCGACGAAGTGGCGACACTGCCGCGACAAAGGTGCGCTCCACTTGCCAGTCTTTCGTCCACGGCGTGTCGATGAGTCCGGGTGCGACGGCGTTCACGCGGACCTCGGGTCCCACGGCCTTCGCGAGGAGCGCGGTCACGTGGTTCAACGCTGCCTTTGACGCGGCGTAGGGGATCGATGACCCCGTCGGGCGCACGCCAGCGACCGACGACACGTTCACCTCGAAGATCTCGCGCCATACATCGATACTCGCCGCGTCGAGGTCCTTGTGGGCAATCTTTCGCGTGACGCCCGCGTTGTTCACGAGCACGTCGAGGCGACCACAAGCCTCTATGACGTCGCGAATGATCCGCACGGACTCTTCTGGTCGCGCGATGTCACCTTGCACGTAATGAGCGTTCGGCGTCGAAGAGGCCAAACGCTCTCCCTCTTTGACGCTGCGGACCGAGTTGAAGACGACGTGATCACCGTTGGCCGCGAAGCGCAGCGCCGCGGCTTCACCAATGCCACTGGTGGAACCGGTGACGAGAACGACTCGACTCATCATCGACGCCGGCGCAGGCGCCACGAGCCGGCCCAGTGCTGGCCGGGCTCGAGCACGACGACGTCCTTGCCACTACGCAAGGCGTCGGGTGGACACGTCATTGGCTCGACCGCGATGGCGGTGCGGCGCCGACCCTTCTCGAGGGTGTCGCCCGTGAACACCTGTAAGTAGGGGAAGTTGCGATCAACGCTCAGTTCCACCTCACCGCCCGCGCCGTCGACGACAACGACGCTCGCCATGCCCGAATCGTCGCGCTCGAGCTCGGTGTAGGTCACGTCGAGTTCGTGACCGCTGATCGACTTCATTGTCGAGAAGTCCAGTTGGTTGCCCACGAGGGGAAGGATTTCACCAGTCGGCAACATGCGGGCATTCACGGCGATGTAGCCCATAGCCGGGACCTCTAACTGGGCACCTTCGATCGTGGGGGTCGATACCGCCAGGTAGGGATGAAACCCGACGCCGAAGGGAATCGGGACGTCGTCGCGATTGGTCACGGTGCTCGTCACCGTGAGACCAAGTGAGCCTAGGTGGTACGCCACGCTGATCTCGGAGAGGAAGGGGTAGTCCGGCGTGGGGTGCAAGAGCAATGTCAAGACGCAGCGGTTCTGGTTCACCGAATCGATCCGAAAGGGCCGCCAGCGCACGAGACCGTGAATCGCGGTCGCGTGCTGCACGTCATCAATGCTCGGGTGTGCAGTGCGGTTCGAGAACGTCCATTCTCCGTCACCAATGCGGTTGGGCCAGGGAAAGAGCACCTGGCCCCGGGCTCCTGTCGGTACCTCTTCGCCGGCGAAACCCTCCACCACGGCGACGCCGCCCTTCACGTATGTTCGCAGCGTCGCTCCGACCTCGGTGATGACCGCCCGTTGGTCGCCGTGAGCGATGGCGACCTGTTCTCCCGAAGGCAGCATCAGTTGATTTTCCTTCTAGTCACTGACCAGTAACTTACGACAGTTACGCTAGGTCATATGCGTATTTTGATAACGAACGACGATGGGGCCCTTGCACCCGGCATCGCGGTGCTCGCCCGCGGGGTCGCACGTTGGATCGATCGTTGTCCTCCCGGCGAAGAACGCGATGCCATTGTCGTCGCTCCCTACCAGAACTACTCAGGCATGTCGTCGGCCGTGGGCGACGTGTTCGACCACCCATCGGTCAAGTACAAGCGACACTTCATCAACGGGGCCGAAGCTATTCCCACCTACGCGCTTGAGGCTCCGCCCGCGCTCTGCGTGATCGTGGGGGCGATCGGCAGTTTCGATTTCCAACCCGATCTTGTTCTGTCGGGCATCAACGCGGGAGCGAACGTCGGGCGCAGTTTGCTGCACTCGGGCACCGTCGGTGCCATACTCACCGGCGCGCAACTCGGGCTCTCGGGCCTCGCGGTCTCGGTTCAATGGGGTGAGGACGTCCACTTCGACGCGGCCAGTGAACTCGCGATCGAGGTCCTCGAGGAGCTTTTGGCGGCGCCGTCTCGCACCTTGCTCAACCTCAACGTACCCAACCTCACGCTCCACCAGATAAAAGGCGTGCGACGAGGCCGGGTCTCCACCGCGGGCATCGTCAAGGCCGCTGGTCCTCGCGCGGGTGGTGAGCCACTCGCCGACGAAGGCGAACTACCGCTTCGTTTGGGCGCCGCGAGCCCCGAACTTGGTGACGTGAGCGATGAAGACGCCGACGAGGACGGCGCACTTCTCGCGGCCGGCTACGCGTCGCTCACCCCGATTCGAGGTCCCCACGAGGACACCGACCCGGCTCTCGACGATTTGATTCATGCCGCGCTCGGCGCGATCGATCGTCACCTCCAAGAGTTCTAGTCCTCGCTCGGGCGGCGCCGCTGTTCTTTTACCCGACTTCGGGCCTTCTTCTCGTCGACCCGCCGGATCTTCGAGGCTCGCGTGGGTTTACTCGCCCGTCGTGGCGTTTGCACGGTCAAGGCATCGGCGATCTTCTCAGCCAGATGAAGCAGCGCGGCCGACTTGTTCTGACCTTGTGAGCGGAATCGGCTCGAGCTAGCGCGCACCACCGAACCCAACCTCTCTTCGAGCAGCTCGCGACTGGCGACAGACAGCACCCCGGACGCGCGAACGTCAAACGAGGTAACGACTCGGGTGAGGGAACGGTTGGCGTGCTGACCACCCGGACCGCCCGACGTGGTGACGCGTATGTCTATTTCTTCGGCGGGGATGATGAGCCGCGCGCGGATCTGCAGTGACCCGTTCTCCAGTACGCGAGGTCCGACGACCATCTACTCGGCGCTCGGGAAGCGCACCATCGCGAGTTGCGATGAGCTCGCTACGAGTTCACCACGGGTGTCGAACAGCTCACAGCGTTCGTCAACAGTTCCGTCCGCGATCACGACGCACCATTGACGAACGCGTAGCCATTCACCTTCGGGGATCCGACGAACGTACGACGTCAATTGCAAAGTCGGTACCCAACCTGACGATCCCACGGGCATGGTCGCCGGCGGCATGGCGTCGCACGCGAACAGGAGGCTCCACGCGTCCCATACCGCCTGGCCGTCATTGAGTCGAATCCAACCCTTTACTTCGGCCCGCTCGGACCGCTCGTCGAACCACCAGCCCACGCAACTTGGATCAAGACGTAGATCCAGCATGCCCATGTAGGACGGACCCGAACCCGAAGGAATCGCGTGACACTCCTCGAGTGGCGCCACCTTAAATGGCGCGGCGTCGGAATAGCGCACGGACGAATCCTCGCTCAAGACACCCAAGGTGACCAGAGACTCGGTCTTGACGGCATCGCCTTGGCACAACGCGGCGTGAACGAACGAGACGCCGCGCCCAATCCTTCGCACGTCAACGTGAACTTCGGCGGGACCGAGGTCGGCGGCGTGCACGAAGTTGGTGGTGATCGAAGTGGCGTGTAGGTGATGGGCGCCACCGGCCGTCCCCGCCGCGAGCGCGGCGTTCGCCACTACGCACTGCAGGTACCCGCCGTTCGGCCTTCCCATCACCGTATAGATCGGAGAGAGTTCCACGCGCCAGCACCCGGGGCTCGCCAACTCGACGGCGGCGGCTTCGCGCAGAGCGTGGCCGGTTTCAGTACTGGTCACGCCCCAACCCTAACGGGAGGGCGACGCACGACCAGTAGATTTGGCTCGTAGAAAGGTCGTGACCATGACGTCAATTCCCCATTTCGTGAACGGCGAGCGAGTACTCGTTGAGGGCGAGTCCCCCGTGTACAACCCCGCCACCGGTGCAGTCAGCGCGACGGTGCCGGTGCCCGACGCCGCCTTCGTCGATCACGTGGTCGCGAGCGCCCGTGAGGCCTCACTCGCCTGGCGTGACTCGTCGTTGTCATCACGCACGAACATCCTTTTCACCTTTCGTCAACTTCTCGTCCAACACGCCGACGAGCTGGCCCAGTTGATCACGAATGAACACGGCAAGACCCTTCCCGACGCTCACGGTGAACTTGCCCGAGGGCTCGAGAACGTCGAGTACGCCTGCGGCCTGACCGAACACCTCAAGGGCGGCTTTTCCAGCCAAGTAGCCGACGGCGTGGACGTGCACTCGCTGCGCGAACCCGTGGGAGTCGTGGCCGCCATCACGCCCTTCAACTTCCCCGCGATGGTGCCACTGTGGATGAGCGCGAACGCCCTGGCGACCGGCAACGCCGTCATCCTCAAACCTTCCGAACGCGACCCTTCGGTCTCGGTGCGCCTCGGCGAACTGCTACTCGAAGCCGGACTGCCCAAAGGTGTCTTCAACGTACTGCAAGGAAACGCCAGCACGGTGAACCAGTTGCTCGTACACCCGGGCATCGACGCGATCAGCTTCGTCGGCTCGACGCCAGTGGCTCGCCACGTCTATGAGACCGGGACAGCCCACAACAAACGCGTGCAGGCGCTCGGCGGCGCGAAGAACCATATGGTCGTACTGCCCGACGCCGACCTCGACGTGGCGGCCGACGCCGCCGTGAACGCGGGCTTTGGGGCCGCGGGTGAGCGGTGCATGGCAATCAGTGTCGTGGTCGCCGTCGGCGACATCGGCGACGAGTTGATCTCAAAGATCACCGACCGCATTGACAAGCTGTCGGTCGGCCCCGGGAGTGATCCCGCGAGCGACTTCGGGCCCGTGATCACGAAAGAACATCGCGATCGCATCGTGAACTACGTCAAGACGGCACCCGAGGACGGCATCCAAGTCGTGCGCGACGGGACCGCACTCGCCACGACGCCGGGATTCTTCGTTGGACCATGCCTCCTTGACGGCGTGCGTCCAGGCACCAAGTCCTACGACGACGAGATCTTCGGTCCCGTGCTCGGCATCGCTCGAGCGGCGAACTTCGCTGACGCAGTGGCGCTGATCAACGCCAACCCCTACGGCAACGGTACGGCGATCTTCACTCGTGACGGCAATGCGGCGCGGCGCTTCAGCAAGGAGGTGACGGTGGGCATGATCGGCATCAATGTCCCGATTCCAGTGCCCGTGTCCTCCTATTCCTTTGGCGGTTGGAAGAATTCGTTGTTCGGCCACGCGCACATCTACGGCCCCGAGGGATTCACCTTCTACACCAGAGCGAAGGTCGTCACCACTCGCTGGCCCCAGCCGTCCGAGTCCCAGATCGACCTCGGCTTCCCCACGACTCGTTAGAAGGTGGGCCCAAGCGCGCGTCACGTGCTCGACTGGCTTGGCGCAGGATTGCGCGAGAGCCTCGCCATGTTGTGGGCCACGTTCTGGCCCCTGGTCTTGGGTTTCAGTCTCTCGGGACTGGTCCAGAGCATGGTGCCGCGTGACGGACTGCGTGGCTCACTGGGCTCGACCACACCGGCGAGTACTACGCGCGCGGCCTTCTTGGGGATCGTGTCCTCGTCGTGCAGTTACGCCGCCAGCGCAATGGCACGCGCCTTCTTCGCGCGCGGCGCCTCGTTCTCGAACGCCCTCGTCTTCATGGTCGCCTCGACGAACCTCGTGATCGAACTCGGGCTGGTGTTGTACTTCCTACTCGGCTGGCAGTTCGTCGTCGCCCAGTTCGCGGGAGGGATCGTGATGGTCATCGGCCTCGCCCTGTTGACGTCGCGCTACTTCGGTGCGAAGCGCGAAGAGGAACTTCGTGCTCGGGTCCATCACGACGTGCCCGACGAGCAGCATCCGTCGCTCCCGGCAAGGGCTCGACTCCGCGACCCGCGCTACTACCGCGAAGGCGCGCGTTATACCCTCGGCGACGTCACGATGCTGCGCAAAGAACTCGTCATCGGCTTCGTCGTCGCGGGATTCTTGAGTGTGCACGTGCCCAACGCCTGGTGGTCCCACGTCTTCATCTCGGGTCACGGCTTTTGGGGCGTGCTCGAGAACGCCGTGGTGGCCCCCCTCGTGGCGGTCATATCGTTCGTGTGTTCGGTGGGCAACATTCCACTCGGGGCCGCCCTGTGGGTCCACGGGGTTGCCTTTGGCGGCGTCATCAGTTTCGTGTTCGCCGACCTAGTGACGCTGCCACTGCTCTTGATCTACCGACGCTTCTACGGAGCTGCGAACGCGTTTCGCCTCTTCATGCTGCTCTGGCCCCTCATGAGCCTCGCGGGCGTACTGGTGGACATCACCTTCAAGGCCACGCGGCTCCTACCCACTGTGCGCCACTCGGCGGTACTCGGCGGGCACTTTCCCCTCGGCGCGACTCTCGTGCTCAACTGTCTCGCCGCGATAGTGGCGCTCGTCGTGTGGGTGTTCGCCCACCGCACCGACAGCGATCTGGGAGCGACCGACCCAGTCTGTGGCATGCACGTCGACACCAGCGCGCCGGCGGCGACCAGGGACCTCGAGGGGGTGACGTATTACTTCTGCTCACTGCGCTGCGCCGAGAAGTTCGACGGCGGCCAAGGCCACGCGCCAGGCTCGAAAGACTCGGACGCCTCGGACGACGCCGTCGATCCCGTGTGCGCCATGCGGGTGCACACAAAGGACGCTCTTCAAGCGCTCGGACCCGACGGCGTGACCTACTATTTCTGCAGCCCGGGATGTCGCACGACGTTCCTCAAGGGCTCGAGCACACTCCCCGGCTCGGCGACCAATGAACGAGGAACCACAGCGTGAGCCGACAACACACCAGCGTCCGTGCCTACGGGGTCTTGATCCACGAGCATCGCATCGCCCTCGTGCGCTCGTCGAACCCGCGCCACCAGCCCCCGCTGTGGTGGCTGCCGGGCGGTGGCATCAAGTTCGGCGAAGCGCCCGAGGACACTCTGTTGCGCGAGTTCAAGGAAGAGACCGGTCTCCAAATCCATCACCCCTCGCTGCTTGGTGTCACCAGTGACGTGCGGAGCCGCGACAACGGCGACCAAAGCCACACGGTGCGGATCATCTTCAGCGTGGAACTAGCCGGCGGCGAACTTCGTCACGAGATCCACGGCACCACCGACCACGCCGCCTGGTTCGATTTGGACAATCTCGGCGCCCTCAACGTCGCCGACTACGCCCGCGAAGCGATCGCATCAACTCAACTGAAGTAGATCCTGGGCATCTCGCGCTTGAGGAACTTTCCCGCGGGATTGCGCGGTAGTGGTTCGTCGGTGAACGAAACGCGCGTGGGAACCTTGAAACTGGCCAAGCGCGAGCTGAGGTGCGCGTGCAGCTCCGCCTTCGTCAAGTGCTTTCCGTGCTTGAGCATTATCACGCACGCGACTTCCTCGCCGAGTCGTTCGTCGGGCAGTCCGAAGACGGCCGCTTCGTGGATACTCGGGTGCTCGTAGATTGCCGATTCCACTTCTGCCGAGTACACGTTCTCACCCGCGCGAAGAATCATGTCCTTGAGTCGGTCTTCGATATAGAGAAAACCCTCCTCGTCGATGTAACCCAGGTCACCCGTTCGCAACCAACCCTGTTGAATCGTCTCCGCGGTCGCCTCGGGCCTCTGCCAATAACCACGAATCAGTGTTGGTGACTTCATCCAGATCTCTCCGCTCTCACAGGCCGGAAGAACTCGTAGGTTCTCGTCACGAATCTCGACGTCCATCACGATCGTCGGGGTTCGACCGGTCGAGGAGGCGTGCGTGACGTAGTCGTCGCCGGAGTTAGCCGGGCCGTAGGCGTTGGTCTCCGTCATCCCGTAACCGAGGACCGGACTTCCGTGGGAGAACGAGTCGTTCACCCGCGCCACCAATCTCGGCGGCGCGGGTGCACCACCGCCGCCAACCGTGGTGAGCGAGGACGTGTCGTACTTTGAGAAGTTAGGACTCTCGAGCATGTCCCAGGACTGGGTGGGCACGCCGACGAAAGCAGTGACTTGATGACGTTGGATCAACTGCAGCGCCCGTTCGGGCTCCCATCGGTACATCATCACGAGTTTGAAGTGCCACGAAAAACAGGACATCATCACGGTGACACAGCCAGTCACGTGAAAGAGGGGCACGATGAGGATGAAACACGGTGTCTGGCCACTTCCTTCCTCGCCGGGCTCCCGGCGAGCCGCTTGGATGGCCGCACTCGAGGAAAAGGCCATAATCGCCTGACAGACCGCGCGGTGCGTGGACACCGCTCCCTTGGGGAATCCGGTCGTGCCCGCGGTGTAGAGGATGGTCGCGTCCATCTCGGGGGTGATCTCGACGTGAGGCATCACGACGCCCTTGATCACCACGTCTTTCCAGTGTTCTACGCCCGGCGCTAGGGGCAAAAGTTCGTCCAAACGAACGCCGAGAATATTCACGCCCGCCCGCTCGCACGGCGCCTCCGCGCGCGCGACCCGTTCGGTGTCGGCGATGAGCACCCGCAGTCCCGAGTCGTTGATCGCGTAGTCCAGTTCGTCCTCGGTCCACCACGAGTTGAGCGAGACGGAGACCGCCCCAATCGAGATAATCGCGGCGAACGAAACAATCCACTCGGGCAGGTTGCGCATCGCGATGCCGACGCGGTCCCCGGGCTTGATACCGTAGTGGTGCACCAGGGCGTAGCCGAGGGCGTCCACTTCACGCATCACGTCCTCGAAACTCCATTCCTCATCCTCGTAGACCAGAAAGGTCTGCTCAATGCCGCGCGCGAGATCGAAGAATTGCCGCAACGTCGCGGGCGAGTTCTTGAACTCTCGATTCGTGACCCCGTCGCGCTCGACCTCAAGAACCTCATAGGGCTGGCCCGTTGCCGCCACTGCGGCTATCGCCTCTTTGATGCTCAGTACCACTAGTCCTCCTGGTTGTATTCAAATCCTACGCAGAACCGCGAGCTAGCTCGTTGCATTGCTAGAACGGGTGGGTGAGAACCGCGACCACGTCGACGCACGACGACACGTGATGCGCCTGCTAGTTCACGTCCACCCCGGCGCGAAACACTCGCGGGTCGGCGGAAGCTACGACGGAGCGCTCGGCGTGCACGTACGCGCCCGCGCCCGCGAAGGAGCGGCTACGAAGGAAGTGCTCGAGTTACTCGCCGCCGCCTTTGACGTGGGCAACGCCGACGTCACGCTCCTTCACGGAGCGCGCTCGCGCACCAAACTCGTCGAGGTAAAGGGCGACCAAGCCACTCTAGAGACACGCCTACTCGCGTTGCTCGACGAGCCGAAGCACTGAGGGCAGACTGTGGGACAATAGAACTCAACTTGAAAGGAATCCCATGTTCGCCTCCAGTTATCCGCTCGCCGACGTCTTCGTCTCGACGCTCTACTTCGCGCTGTTCATCGTATGGATCATCATCATCTTTCACGTCGTGGTCGACATCATGCGAAGCCACGATCTCAGCGGCACCGCCAAGGCGGCGTGGGTCCTGTTTATCCTGATCCTGCCACTCATTGGCAGTCTGGTCTACCTGGTCGTGCGCGGCGGCTCAATGCACGAGCGCCAACTGCACGCCGTGGCGGCCCAGCAGAAAGCCTTCGAGGACTACATCCGCCGGGTTGCGAACTCCAAAGAGTAAGGCTCAGAGAACCGCCGGCGCCGCGCCGGCGGCCTTTTGCGCCATGCGCTCCACGGTCTCGGTGATCTTCGCGACGACCGTATCGACATTGAGCCGGGCCTTCTCCGCTTCGGGGTTGAGCCCCTCGAGGTGTTCGAGGTCCCAGAGGCCGAGTACGGGGGCGAGGACGTCTTTCAAATATTGCGCCAGTCCGTAGATACCCTCGCGCGAGATTCGCACCGCGTGTCGGGTGAACGCGGGTATGCCCGTGCCGGGCATGGCGAAGGCGCTGACCTGTTTGGCGGCCGCGATCATCATGGTCGAGGGGTCAATCGCAAAGCCCGCGAGCGCCAGGTCGCGATAGAAGAGGTAGTGCTTGGTCTCGTCGCCCGCGATCAGCCCGAGCACGTTTCGACCGATCTTGTCGTCCTTGGGGAGTTTCGCACCAGTGTTGCGGTGAGCGATCTGCGTGGCGCGCTCCTGGAGCGAGACGTAGGTGATCATCTCGGCGAAGGATTGCGGTTGGGGAACTTCACCCTTGCGCATCTGGACCCGACGACCCTCTTCGAGCAATGTCGGATCGATGCAGCGGCTCACGTGGACCCAATCGCGCATCACCATGGCGTGGCGGTTCTCTTCCATCGTCCATTGATTGTTCCACTCACGGATCGGGTGTCCCTTGGGCGAGCGCTCGGACAAGGCCGTCGTGTAATAAGGCAAATTGTCCTCAGTCAGCAAATTTACGTAGATCGAACTGCGCACACCGGCGCTGAGTGGATAGTCCGACTCGGTCCAAGGCCGCTCGTTGAAACTCTCGCCCTGTCCCCAATCGATCTGTTCGTGGGGAAACCACAGTCGCGGTGCTTCGAGATGGCGATTGTAGAGTCGTTCGACGTCAGGGGCAATCTCGGTCAAAAGGTCGACGCTGCTCACTGGTACTTGCTTGGGGCTCACGAGGGCTCTTTCGACGTCGTCGGTGCACTGATCTTCCAAGCGTAACGCTGAGAACTCTCTTCGACCCGGTACCTTTGTGATTCGCTGCACAAGGCCGCCCTTGTAGCCTTGGGGTCTTGTGAATTTGCTCGAAACGCTGGTTCCAGCGGACTTTCGCCGGTCACTGGATGCGCCGCTTCGGCGCTTCTACACTTGCACCTTCGTCGCGTGCATCGCGATGGGTCTCACGCTGTCGCTCTACGTGGTCTACCTGCACAACGTGCGTGGATTCTCGACGGGCTTTTCCACGCTGTTGCTCTCGGTCTCGGCGGTCGCGGGTCTCGCGTCGAGTCCGCTCTGGGGCACCGCGACTGACCGATTCGGTCCCATTCGCATGGTCCTCGTCGCCTACGTACTCGAAGCTGGTGCGCTGGTCCTTTTCGCGTTCGTGCACACGAAGGGTGAGGCATTTCTCGCGGCGTTGCTGATGGCCCTCTTCGGCGGGGCGGGTTGGGGGCCGAGCGCGACGTTGCTCAGTCGACTCGTCCACGAGGAGCACCGCCAGCGCGCGTTTGGTTTCAACTTCATGCTCGTGAACCTCGGCATCGGCTTCGGCGGCCTCGTCTCGGCGTTCATAGTCAACACCCATCGCCCCGTCACCTTCACCATGCTCTACCTCTTCAATGCCGGCGTCACCCTGGTTGCCGCGGGTCTTATGTTCACGCTGCGCGCGTACGGCCGGCCAGTCACCGAACATCACGACGATCCAGTCAAAAGCGCTGAAGGATGGGGCGTGGTGCTGCGAGACAAGCGACTCGTTCAAATCGTTCTCGCCATGTTGGTGTTGATGATCGGTGGTTACGGCTCACTCGACGCGGGCTTCAGCCTCTTCGTGGTCAACGACCTCAAGCTCACGGTGCACTCGATTGGGGTGATGTTCTTCTTTAACACCTCGACGATCGTGTTGGCCCAGTTGTGGGTCCTCAACCGTATCCACGGCAAGAGCCGTACGCGGGTCATGGCCACGACCGCGCTCTTGTGGTGTGCGTTCTGGATCATCCTGGACGTGACCTTGGCGGTACCGAAGTTCGTCGCCTTCGCTTCACTTTGCTTCGCCATGGTGGTCTTTGCCGTGGGCGAGACGATGCTCTCGCCAGTCGGCCCGGCGCTCGTGAACGACATCGCTCCCGAGCATCTGCGAGGGCGTTATAACGCCGCCCAGGGACTGACCTGGGGAGTATCGGGGTCGGTCGCGCCGGCCATCACCGCGCTCTTCTTCGCCAACGGCATCGGCAACTGGTGGCCCTTCAGCACGGGGATGACGGCACTGTGTGGTGGTCTGTTGATGTTGAACCTGCGCCGGCACCTGACCCCTCACGAGGACGGCCGCGAACTCACTTCCAACGAGCCCTAAGCCCGCGGTCGCGAGCCCTCGACGTCACCGGTCTCTTCGACGAGTTCTACGACGCGTTGGGCCCAGGCTCGACGCTCGGTGCTCTCGCCCTCGTCGTGCAACTGCGACCGTTCCCGGCGCAACTCGCGCGCCACGTGGGCGAGATTCTTGGGCAGAGCCCCAGCGACGCGATCACGCACCCATTGGGCGAGCGCCGGCGACGCACCCGCCGTCGACACTGACACCAAGACGTCGCCGTCGCGGTAGTTCGCGGTGAAGTAGAAGTTCGACCTCGCCAGATCGTCGACCACGTTCACCAGGACGCCGCGCTCGTTCGCCTCTTGGACAATCTTGTCGTTCGCCGTCGCATTCGCCGTCGCCGCCACCACGAGCAACGCCCCGTCGAGGTCGCCCGGTTCGTAGGGTCGAATCAGCAACCGGTCGAGACCCTTGGGAAGGGGCGCGAGTACCTGCTCGCTGATCATCGTCACGAGGGCACCGCAATCAAGAAGCGTCGACGCTTTCTCGACCCCCACGCGTCCCGCTCCGATGACGACCACGCGCCGACCACGCAGGTCTGCGACGAGGGGGAACATCACGCGAGGGCCCAGTGCGAGGCGAAGGACTCCACGCTACGCACGTCAAGACCGGCGACCGCGCCGATGACGAGCACCGCCGGGGATTGTACGCTGGTGTCACCCAGTTCGTCGAGCGTGCAACGCACGCATC
Organism: Acidimicrobiaceae bacterium; assembly: GCA_003160115.1. Taxonomy (GTDB): domain Bacteria; phylum Actinomycetota; class Acidimicrobiia; order Acidimicrobiales; family RAAP-2; genus RAAP-2. The sequence goes on along the minus strand of PLQL01000036.1, from coordinate 109,517 downwards.
GCTCGCGTGAGGTCGAAACCCACTCGAGCACCGCGACGGGCGTCGTGGGGGCGAGTCCACCCTCGATCAGCTCGGCGGCGATGGCGCTACGGCGTTGGACGCCCATCAAGACCACGAGCGTGAGGTCGGCGTTGGCGAGGCGGGAGAAGTCCACGTGCGAGCCCGCGACCGAACTGCCCGTTACGACCGTCACACCGTGCGAGAGTCCTCGATGCGTCACGGGAATCCCCGCGAGTAGTGGTGCCGCGAACGCTGAGGTGACCCCCGGTACGACTTCTACGTCGATGCCGTGGGCGATGAGCACCTCGGCCTCTTCAGCGCCTCGTCCGAACACGAATGGATCGCCACCCTTCAGACGAACGACGCAGTCGTGGTCTTGAGCGAGCGCGACGAGCAGATCGTTGATGCGCTGCTGGGAGTGCGCGAGACCGGGTACCTTGCCTACGTCGTAACGCACCGCGGACAGGTTCGCCAGCGCGAGCACGTCCTCGCTGACGAGTCGATCGTGGACGACGACGTCGGCTCGCGCGAGCAAGCGTGACGCTCGCAGGGTCAAGAGTTCAGGGTCCCCCGGACCGGCGCCCACCAGGTAGACGCTCACCGTCGCCCGTCCAGGCTTCGACGACGCCAGCGACGAGGCGTATCACACCAGTGGCGGGTGCAGATACTCAATACGTTCATAATGGCGTCGCGCTTTCACTGGGGTCTGGTGAAGTGCCCTAAACCCTACTGGATTGGTCATAATTAAAGCAACCGGCTGGCGCTCAGGGAAGTTCGTCGACGCGACCGGCAACCGGCTCATCGGGACCCGTTCCCGGGCGCGGCGGGCGCCGGGTCGGGCGTCGCTCGGCGTTGCGCGCCGCAGCGGCCCGCTCGAGTCGCGGTACGACCAGCGCCACGTAGAGCGTCGCGAAGAAGCCGAGCACGGCGATGATGAGGAACGGCACGACGGAAAAACGGCGCGAGTCCTTCGGATCCGCGAAGGCGGTCGCCAGAAAGAGCGCGCTGAAGAGTACGACGCCAAAGGACGCTAGAGGTTTCGCGAACACCATCCGAAAGGGTCGATCACTGGTCACCCGGGCGCGAAGTCGCACCACGCAGAGAGATCCAATGGCGTAGATGGCGCACTCGATCGCGGCACCCACCGAGACGAGCATCAGCCACTGACCCGTCGCGAACACCAACGCGGCCACGATCGCCGAGACGACCGTCAGTGAGGTCACGGCGACCCACGGCACGGCGTTCATGTTCAACTTCGCGAAGGGCCGAGGCAGGTTGTTCTCACGCGCCGCCGCGTACATGAAACGCGACGCGACGAGGAATCCACCGTTAAAGGTGTTGAGCGCGGTGAGGACCGTGAGCGCGAGCATCCACATCTCACCCACCGTGCCCAGGGCGCGGGTTCCGAGCAAGAGCTGGGGCGTCGCACTGTGGTGCAGCGCCCCGTAGGGCACCAGATGCGCGAGCGCCAATGCGAACAGCGTCGAGACGATCCAGATGAGCACTGGTGCAATGAAGAGCGCCCGGGTAATCACCTGGGGTCGACGAGCCTCTTCGGCGGTGGTGGTGACCCATTCGAAGGCGGCGTACAAGAAGAGCGCGAAGGCGATGGCCTGGATACCCGAGAACGAGCCGCTTCCGAAGATGTTGAAGGGTTGGCGAAAGGCGCCGCCCACGTGGACGATTGCAATGATCGAGAGAACCGACGTACCTACCAGGACCGTGTAGGTCACGATCGTCTGGACCCAGCTCGCCATACGCACGCCGCGCAGGTTCGCCGCAAGGGCCACGCCGAGCAGCACCACGATCCACACGTAGGCGAGAGCGCTCGGCTCGTGCAGGACGTGACGTACGGCCGCCCCGATGAGAAAGGCATCGGCGGCGATGACGAGGATTACCGTGGTCATATACGTGAAGGTCACCGAGAGCGCCGTGCGGTTGCCGACCGCGCGTCCGAGGTAGAGCCGGATACCCGCCGCGCTCGGGTAGAGGCCGTTCAACTCCGAGAAGATCGCCGATACCAGGACCACGATCAGTCCACCGACGAGAATGGCGAAGGCCGCCGTCGCCCCGGGGGCGTAGGCGAGGATTGAGACCACACCCAAGTAGTCAATGGCGGCAAAGGCGAGACCAGCCGACGTGGCAGTGGCGGCCGCGGTGCCGACCGATCGGCGAAGCGTCGTCTCCGTCGACATTACGAGTCGGGCCAGATGACGTAACTGATCGCGTCCAGACGCATCACGTCTTCCTGGGAACCCTTCACCGTAATTTCTCCGCGCAAATACTTCTGTACGGGATTCAGGTCGCCCCAGAACATGTCACAGAATGTCTCGGACGTGGTTGTAACGACAATGTCGGGCACGCCCTCACGACCCTCGGGCGTTGAGAGAATCTCACCGCGGTCGACGTGCATCGAGAATGTGACGTCGCTGTCCGAACAGACGAAGTGTAAGACCCTCGACCAATCTCGTTGCATCTTTCGAAGTCGCTCATTGTTGTTACAGCTGCGCGTGTAGTCCGCTAACGCCTCCTTTAGCTCATCCCAGTCAGCCATCAGTCGTACTCCGTGACGTTGGTTCGAGAAGGGCGACGACGAACCCTCGTCGAGTCCTCGGTCGGTCCCGCGCCCGCTTGCAAGTCGGCGAGCGCGCCGGCTAGAGCGTCGAGCAGATAGTCAATCTCCTGCGGTTGCACGACGAGCGAAGGCATTAGTCGCATCACCGATGGTTGATTACCGCTGTAGATGGCGAGCACACCGTGTTGGGACAAGTGGTAGGACATGCGCGGACCCAAGGATTCCTCCACGTACTCAACACCCACCATCAGACCTTTGCCACGGACCTCCTTGACGTACTCGGGATACTTGGCGGCCAGGACGTCGAGGCCGGCAAACAGTCGCGCCCCCATGGTCGCGGCGTGCTCGACCAGACCCGTCTCTTCGATGACGTTCAGAACCTCGAGCGCCACTGCGCACGCAAAATCCGAACCACCGAACGTTGAAAGGTGGATGAAGGGATTGGGGATCAGGAACTCGCGCAGTTCGTCGGTGAACAACGTCGCCGATATGGGGACGATCGAACCACCGAGTGACTTCGCCGTAGTCATGATGTCAGGTTCGACACCGTAGTGTTCGCTCGCCCACCACTTGCCGGTGCGCCCGAGGCCGGTCTGTATCTCGTCGAGGATGAGCAACGCTCCGACGCGGTCGCAGGCTTCGCGCACCGCGGCCAGATACGCGGGCGGTGGCACGACGATGCCCCCCTCACCTTGAATCGGTTCGAGGAGGACCGCGGCAGTGCGCTCATCGAGCACCGCCTCCAGTGCATCGGTGTCGCCGAAGGGTACCTGGACGAAGTCCGGCATCAGCGGTTCGAACGGATCGCGAAAGGCCGCGCGACCGGCCGCGGAGAGTGAGAATCCGGTGTGACCGTGGTAACCGTTGACCGTCGAGACGATGGTCGGTCGTCTCGTCGCGCCGCGCGCAAGTTTGATAGCGAAATCGTTCGCCTCGCCGCCACCCGTGCCGAACATGGTGCAGGTCAGGTCGCCGGGGGAGAGTTCGGCGAGTCGACGCGCCAACGCCGCTTTTTGGGCCGAACACAAGAGGAAGTTGCCGTGATCGAGGTGGTCCAGCGCGGCTTTCGCCGCCGCTACGATTCGCGGATTGCGACGCCCGACGTTGAACGAGCCCGCCGAGGTGAAGCAGTCGAGAAATCGTCGACCTTCGAGGTCCCACACCCAGGGACCGCTTCGTTGCGCTTCGATGATGTCAAGGCCCGCCGAGCGCATGACCCGCACCTTCTGGGGGTTCAAGAATCGCGCGAAGTCCTCGAGGGCGCGTTGCTTGGCGAGCGGGTCGGGGATGAAATCGATCTCGGTCGCCCAGTCGCCGTGAGATCCTTCGCTCGTCACGCCCGAATGGTACATCCAGTCAGAGCAACCTTTCTCTTCGTCAGTTGGATTTTTCAGGTAGTGCTATTGCTTTTTGAGCATCGGCGTTGGCCGGAGAGGTTCCGTCGCCGAGCTACGCCGCCGCCGGTACTTCACCAAATGTGATCGTGAAGGGAGACCGTGAGCTCGAGGGGATCGGCGAAAGCGGTTCACTCTTCGAATCGACACTGACGAACAGGTCCAGTTCGAAGTCGACGTAATACTTACCACGGCTCGTCGTGACGTAAGAGCCATACGCACCCGGCTTGGCGCAGAAACTTTGTAGGCCCGCTAAGTACGTCGTCGAGATACTCAAGCCGTAGCAAAGGGGAACGGTCCCCGTGTTATGCACTCGAACGTCGAGTTTCACGCGCCTCGACAATACCGGGGGATTTGCGACCTGGAATTGACAGGTACTCGGAACCTCGGCTCGACCCAGTGTGGAGCACTTCGGATGCAGTTCGAGCACTCCCTCGGCGCGCCAACGCCAAGGGGTTGGCGTCGTGCCACGACTCAGCGCCACGACGACAGACCCTACGGCAACGACTAACACCAGCGTGATCAGGAACCAACCGGTGCGAGAGGGCGATTTCACGTCAGCGCCGCTCGCAGATCACCAGCGAGATCTCACGCTGGGCGCGACGACGGTAGTCCGCGTAGGGGCGGTACGCCGCGACCACTCGAGGCCAGAGTCGCTCACTCTCCTCCTCAGTCGCCACGCGAGCGCGCATCGTCATGGTCGCACCGGCCTTGACGACCTCGACCATCGGGTTGGCCAGAAGGTTTCGAAACCAGTCGGGATCACGATCGTCGCCTCCCTTCGAAGCGACGAGGACGAGCGAACCGTCGAACTCGACGGGCACGGTCAACATCGTTGAGCGAACGACACCGCTGCGTCGGCCCACTACACGTAGTTCCACGGCGGACATTCCGAATGCCCTCGCACCGATTCGATTACGACTCGCGCGCAAGGCCATTCGATGCAAGCGATTAAGGACCCGGAAGCCGAGATCAACGAACCAGTCTCGGACACGCATCTAACGAATGTAACCTACGCGAGCCGGCGAGCCTAAACGAGACGAACCTACGTTTGCACGTCGCGAAACTCAATCGCGGTGATAGGTGTCAAGGCGCCACGTTCCGGTCATCTCGTAGTCGCAGAGTGACGACGTCAACGAACACATCACGTCGAGTATCAGACGCGCCGCCGTGCCTGCGGGCACCTCGAGGACCAGACCTCGCTGGCTGTGATCTTGACGAGTCTGGAAGGGTGCGCCGTCCAGTAGTGTGGCGACGCGCTCGCGACCAAGTCGTCCTCGCGAGTGCAGTAAGCCCAGCGACGACGGTTGCGCGACGCCGTGACGCTCGGGCATCGTGATCAACGAAGCCATCGCCACGCCCCGGTTGGACCACATACCAAGGAAGTTGACCTGGAGGTCGGGGACGTCGTCCTCGACGTCAGGGATGACGTTGCACCATCCTTTGCCCTCGGCAATCGACTCCAGCGTCGCCACCGCCATCTCACGATCATCGCAAAAGTGAAGTTCGCTGTGCTGTCTCATGAACGCTCCTCGCACGGATCAACTCCGTCGTGCGAACTCTAGGCCCAACCCAACTCATCGAGCCGAGGATCGCTGATGCCGAAATGATGCGCCACTTCATGGATTACCGTTTTTCGTATCTGGGCCCGCACCTGATCCTCATTCGAGCACACCTGGCAAATGGTCGTCTGGTACAGAGTGATTCGATCCGGCATCACCCCGCTGTAACTGATCGGACCACGCTTGGTGAGCGGGATCCCTTCGTAGAGACCGAAGAGGTTGCGACCCGGCGCCTGGTTTTCAACCAGAATCACCACGTTGTCCATTTGCGATGAGAGTTCTTCGGGCAACGACGCCAGTGCCTCGCTCGCCAACTCCTCGAAGCGTTCATTGGAAATCTCGAACATCTACGAAGCGTACGGGTAAGTAGTCACGGCGGGACCCGTGCCGGGCATTACGAGTGACGTGCACGCCGTGGGAGAAAAGGTGCACGCCAAACAGCACACCACCTACGAGGCGAATGATGCCGACCGCTCGAATCGCCAGATACCGGTGCACGAAGTCTTCGGACTTCACGGTGAAGTCTTCCGTTCTCGTCGCTTATCTCTCGAAGCTACGCGACGAGGTGAGCGGCGCTCGGTGCCGGTCAGTCGCTCGTGGCCAGTGCAGTCCTCAGCGCCCACACGTAGTCCGCTTTGCCGTTCGGGGCTCGTTGGACCGATGACCCGATCACGACCTCTTTCGGGATCTTGTAGTGAGCGAGTGATGCTCGCAAGAAATCGCCGATCTGTTCGATCGTGAGCGCCGGCGGGTCGCTCGACGCGATCACCGCAACGAGTCTTTGGCCGAATCGTTCGTCGGGCACACCTACGACCAGGCAGTCCTCGACCAACGGATGGCGTTTGATCGCCTCCTCCACTTCTTCGGCGAACACCTTCTCGCCTCCGGTGTTCACCGTCATGGAACCTCGACCGAGCAACGTGATCGCCCCATCGCTTTCGACGGTCGCCCAGTCGCCAGTGAGTACGTAACCGTTGCCATCAAGGGTGATGAAGGTTCGCGCCGTTTTCTCAGGGTCCTTGTAGTACCCGAAGGCGGCGGTACGACTCGCCAGCATGCCCGCGACGCCGCTCCCGGGCGTGACGGGTGCGCCCTCCTCGGTCACCACCTTGGTGTCGGGGGCGAGCGCGAAGTGCGCGGTAGCGACGCCCTGAGAATGACTAGCCCGGCTGACGCCAAAGCCGAGTCCCTCGGTCGAACCTAGGGAATCCGACAGGGTCGCCGTCATCCGAGATCGCAGTTGGTCTTTGATCTCGGCGCTCCAAATCGCTCCCGACGACAAGACGTATTTGACACTGGACGTGTCGGGTGGCCTGCCCTCGTCTTCGCGTGCTTGTAGGGCACGTATCAGTGGCCGCGCGAACGGATCGCCGACGATGACGATACGCGTCGCGCGCTCACGTTCGGTGAGTCGCCATACCTCGTCAGCGTCAAAGGAACGCGACCCGAGCAGCACCACGGTGCCGCCCGTCATCAGCGCCCCCATGGCCCCAATCCACATGCCCGTGCCGTGCATGAGCGGACAGCACGTGACGCTCACCACGCGATTCTCCTCGGAGACTTCCCCGAGTAACCGCCCCAGACTCTTGGCGTCGGTCGGCACAGTGCGCAGCACGCCCAAGACGACTGCGCCGAGGAACAGGCTCTCGATGAACTCACCTTGACGGAACATGACCCCCTTGGGCATCCCCGTCGTGCCGCCGGTGTAGAGCATGTAGAGGTCCTCGACGCGACGAGACTTCCTGGGTTGCGGCTCGTGCGCTTCGAGAAGATCGTCAAAACGCCACGTGCCATCGAGGTGGCGGCCGTCATCGTCGACCTCGACGAAGAGGCGAATGGCGCGAAGTTTGTCTCGAACGCGTTCGACGCACTTCGAGAGCGAACTATGAAAGACCAGTACTTCGGCGTCAGAGTTCTCGATCAGGTACACCAGCTCTTCGTCCAGGTACCGGTAATTGACGTTGACGGGCACGGCCCGGTGCTTGAAAGCGCCGTGCTGGGCGATCAGATACTCCGGGCAGTTGTAGAGATACAGTGCCACCTTGGCGCCCTCGCGCACGCCGGCACTCTCTAGGGCGCCGGCAAAACGTGCCGCGGCGTCATCGAACTGGTGATAGGAAATCCTCCGCTCCCCGAACACGATCGCCTCGCGCTCGGGCACGACGTCAGCCACTTTTTCCCACGCCGAGGCAAAGTCGAGCATCGTGTTCCCCCAAGTTCTCACCGCGCCTCGGTCGGACCACGACGAGTCGCGCACGTTGTCGAAAGGCTAGGCCACGGAGACCGAGAGGACCATCACTTTCGCCAACGACCAACGGTGACGCCACCGTGAGCTTGGGTCAACTGCAGCCGCTCGTCGCCCCGCAACTCGAGCAGACGTAGCACGACCCGGCACGTTGCATCGCGTTGCCGCACTGGTAGCACATGGGCGCGTCGCGCTGCTCTTCGCGGCTCAACAACGTGGGCCGTTCAGACGTGCTCGGCCTCTCGACGACGTTGATGAACGTCGGTTGCGCGCTCACGCCGACGCTGGGGGTTGCCTGCTCGGCGACTTCGGGCAACGTCGGCTGGATGCGCTCGCTCGTCGACAGCACGCCCAATTCCTCGCGCTCGTCCTTGCTCAAGTAGTCGAGGGCGAGGCGACGAAAGATGTAGTCCACCAACGACGTCGCGATACGAAGGTCAGCGTCGTCGGTCATCCCCGAGGGCTCGAACTTCATGTTGACGTACTTGCGCACGTACGTGGCGAGTGGTACCCCGTGTTGGAGTCCCAGGCTGATCGATATAGAGAACGCGTCCATGATGCCCGCCAGGGTCGAACCCTGCTTGGAGACCTTGATGAACACCTCGCCCGGTCGTCCGTCCTCGTACTCGCCCACCGTCACGTAACCTTCGCAGTCCGCCACACGAAACGCGAACGTCGTCGACACGCGCCGACGAGGCAGGCGCTCGCGCACCGCTCCCACGAGCACGTGTGAACCTTCGGTCTTGGCGAGTTCGAGGGCCGCTTCGAGCTTGGTGATCTTGGTGTAGAGCTCGGCGGCCACCGAGTCGGTGGCGGTCACCGAGGACGAGGACTCCTCACCGTCCTTCTTCGCGGTCGAGAGCGGTTGGCCGACCTTGCAGTTGTCACGGTAGATGGCGACAGCCTTCACGCCCAGACGCCACGCGTCCATGTGCAGGTTCTGCACGTCCTCGATAGTGGCGTCTTCGGGCATGTTCACGGTCTTGGAGATCGCTCCCGAGATGAAGGGCTGGACCGCGCCCATCATCTTCACGTGACCGAGGTAGTGGATGGTGTTGTCACCCATCGAACACGCAAAGACCGGGAGGTGCTCGGGCCGAAGTGCCGGCGCACCCACGATCGACTTGTTCTCGTCGATGTACGCCTCGATCGCCGCAACCTCGTCGTCGGAGTAACCCAATACGTGCAGTGCGCGCGGCACCGTCTGATTGACGATCGACATGTTGCCGCCGCCCACGAGCTTCTTGAACTTCACGAGTCCGAGATCGGGCTCGATGCCGGTGGTGTCACAGTCCATCAACAGTCCGATGGTCCCGGTGGGCGCCAGTACCGACGCCTGAGCGTTTCGCACACCGTGACGACTGCCGAGGTCGACGGCCTCTTCCCAGGCGTACTGAGCGGCCTGAAGGATGTCCGAGGGCGCCAGTGTCTCGTCAATCTGATAGGACGCGTCACGGTGCATGCGCAACACGTTGATCATGGGCTCGGCGTTCTCGGCGAAGCCCTCGTGAGGCCCCATGCGACCTGCGGTGCGCGCACTCGTCGCGTACGCGTGGCCCGTCATGAGTGCCGTTATCGCGGCCGCCCAGGCCCGGCCCGCGTCCGAGTCGTAGGCGAGGCCTGAGGCCATCAACAGCGCCCCGAGGTTGGCGTAACCCAGCCCGAGCTGACGGAACTTTCGCGAGTTCTCACCGATCTTCTTGGTCGGGTAATCGGCGGCACCCACGATGATCTCCTGGGCGGTGAAGAGCACTTCAATGGCGGCCTTGAAGGCCTCGATGTCGAAGTGGCCGTCGTTGCGCAGGAACTTCATCAGGTTGAGGCTCGCGAGGTTGCACGCGGAGTTGTCGATGTGCATGTACTNNGTACTCCGAGCACGGGTTCGAGCCATTGATCCGATCGGTCTTGGATGACGTGTGCCATTTGTTGATGGTGGTGTCGAACTGCAGACCGGGGTCGGCGCACTCCCAGGCTGCGCGAGCGATGTCGCGCCAGAGTTCGCGAGCCTTCACGGTGCGAACGTTCCATCCGCCGTGACGCGCGACGAGGTTCCAATCGGCGTCGTCGAGCACGGCTTGCATGAACTCGTCCGAGACGCGCACGGAGTTGTTGGCGTTCTGGTANNAAACCGGCGTCGCGAAGCACGCGCGCCTTCTTCTCTTCGTTCGCCTTGCACCAGATGAACTCTTCGATGTCGGGGTGATCGGCGTCGAGGATTACCATCTTGGCCGCCCGACGGGTCTTGCCACCCGACTTGATCGTTCCCGCCGAAGCGTCCGCACCGCGCATGAACGAGACCGGACCCGAAGCGGTACCACCGCCTTCGAGCGCTTCGGCACTCGAGCGGATCTTGGAGAGGTTGACACCCGCACCAGAACCACCCTTGAAGATGATTCCCTCTTCGGTGTACCAATTGAGAATCGATCGCATCGAGTCCTCGACGGCGAGGATGAAGCAAGCGCTGCCCTGCTGGGGCACACCCTTCACGCCAATGTTGAACCAGACCGGCGAGTTGAAGGCGGCCTTTTGCGTGATGAGCAGGTGCTTCAGTTCAGCGCGAAAGATATCGGTCTCCTCGTCGTCGACGAAGTAGTCGGCGTCGGTCCCCCACGTGGTGATCGTGTCGACGATGCGGTCGACGACCTGCTTCAAGCTGGTCTCGCGCTCGGGCGTGTTGAGGGTGCCACGAAAGTACTTCTGGGCGAGGATGTTGGTCGCGTTGAACGACCACGAAGCGGGTACCTCGACGTCGAGTTGCTCGAAGGCAACTGAACCATCGCGAAAGTTCGAGATGCGAGCGTCACGACGGTCCCAGACGACCTCGTCGTACGGATGACGATCCTCGGTACTGAAGAAGCGGCGAAGTCCAATTCCTAAGCGCTGCGGTGCGATGGCCATTTCAATCTCTCTTTTCTCCCCGAACCCGACACTTCGTTGCCTCTCGCACTTCTGGGGCTCGGACTGACGAGTTTACCGCTTCTCGGCCCCCTAGCCACAATATGTAGTGGTTAGTCCACTACTCGTCGCAAGATGCTGTGTCATTACAGCACTGTAATTACACCACGTCAACTCTATTTTGGACAATTCACAAGATTTCTCTTACCCGACACGTCAACCCCAGTAACCGCCCAGAAATGCTCGGTAGCCTTCGCCAGATGGAGCTCATCCTCGCCCTGGACGCCGGCACCACCGGGGTGCGCACGGTCGCCTTTGACCGAGCGGCCCAGCCCGTCGCGAGCGCCTACCGCGAACTCACCCAATTCTTCCCCGAGCCGGGCTGGGTCGAGCACGACGCCGCCGAGATCGCCGATCTGGCGGTCGCCACCCTGCGCGAGGTCGCCACGCACGCCCACGACCACGGCCACAAGGTGGTCGCGATCGGCATCACGAACCAGCGTGAGACAACGGTCGCCTTCGACCGCGAAACCGGCCACCTCGCCCACCGGGCCATTGTCTGGCAGGACCGGCGAAGCGCGCCGTACTGCGAACAGCTCGAACGCGGCGGCCAGGGCGGCCTCGTGCGTGCCACGACCGGGCTAGTGCTCGACTCGTACTTCTCGGCGACCAAGATGAAGTGGTTACTCGAGGCGGGCGTGCTCGACACGGCCACGTCGCCCAGCCTGTGCACCATCGATACCTGGTTGCTGTGGTCGCTGAGTGGCGCGAGCGACGGCGGCGTCTACCTCACTGAACCCTCCAACGCGTCTCGCACGATGTTGATGGACCTCGACACGCTCGACTGGTCGAGTGCGATGACCGCGCTCTTTGACGTGCCCCCCGCCACGCTCGCCGATATCCGTCCGTCGACGACCAACTTCGCCACGGTGAGCGGCGAAGTCGTACCCGAACTCGCCGGCGTCCCGATCACCGGTGTGCTCGGCGATCAGCAGGCCGCGCTCTTCGGTCAGGCGTGCTTCTCACCGGGAATGATTAAGGCCACCTACGGTACCGGTGCGTTCGTGCTCGCCAACGCCGGCGACAGTTCGCCGGGCGTCTTTGACGGACTGATCACGTCGGTCGCCTGGGACCTTGGCGCGTTCGGCCCGGCCGCCTACTGCGTCGAAGGTTCGGCCTTCGTGGCGGGTGCCGGGGTGCAGTGGCTGCGTGACGAACTCGGCTTCATCGAGGAGTCCCAGGACCTTGAAGCCCTCGCGACCAGCGTGGCGAGCAGTGAGGGCGTCACCTTCGTGCCCGCCTTCACGGGCTTGGGCTCGCCCTTCTGGCGAAGCGACGCGCGAGGTTCCATCACCGGTCTCTCGCACGGTTCCAAGCGTGCTCACGTCGCGCGGGCCCTGCTCGAGGCCCTGGCCTTTCAAGTCCGGGCGATGACCGAGGCCCTCGGTGTCGCGGGAATCGAGCTAGGTGAACTTCGCGCCGACGGCGGCGCCGCGGCGATGGATACGTTGATGCAGCTCCAGGCGACCAACAGTCGCCTCGTGGTCGCGCGCAGCGCCTCGCTCGAAGCGACCGCGCGTGGGGCGGCGACCGTCGCGGGACTCGAGATCGGCGTGTGGCACTCGCTCGAGCAGTTGGGCGAACTCTGGAAGTGCGATCGACGCTTCAGTCCCGAGGACCCGACCTTCGTCGACCCCGACTACGAAGCCTGGCTGCGAGCGTGCCAGCGCGCGTGAAGTGACGACCGAAGGAGAAACCATGGACGAGTACACGTCACGAATCATCAGCGAAGGACTCTGCTTTGGCGAGGCGCCACGCTGGCACGAGGGCCGACTGTGGTTCTCGGACTTCTACCGACTCGGCGTCTATTCCATCGAACCAGACGGCACCGACGAGCGACTCGAACACCAGGTCGCGGGCCAGCCCTCCGGACTGGGTTGGTTACCCGGCGGGGACTTGCTGTGCGTCTCGTGCGTTGACCACCGGGTCCTTCGTTTCAGCGGGGACTCGGCGAGCGAGTTCGCTGATATCAGTGACTACTGCGGTTTTTGGGCCAACGACATGGTCGTCTCGTCGAGCGGCTACAGCTACGTGGGCAACTTCGGTTTCGATCTGGACACCATGCTCGCCGACATCGGGGTCGAAGGCATGCTCGCCTCGCCACCACCCACCACGAACCTCGTGGTCTTGAACCAGGACGGCCGGGTCATCCAGTCGGTGCCCGACATGGCCTTTCCCAACGGCACCGTCCTCACGCCCGACGGCGCCACGCTCATCGTGGGCGAGACCATGACGTTTCGCCTCACCGCCTTTGACGTGCACTCCGATGGCACGTTGAGTAATCGACGAGTATGGGCCCAACTTGACTTCGTCGCCACCGACGGCATGTGTCTGGACGCGGACGGACAGATATGGCTCGCGAACGCGCTTACGAATCAGTGCTTGAGGGTGAAGGAAGGTGGCGAGATCACCGGCACTGTCACGACCAGTCAGACGGCCTTCGCGTGCATGCTCGGTGGCGGGACCGGCACGATGCTGTACATCATGACTTCGCCGTCGAGCAACCGATTCGAGATCGCGACCGAGCGAGACGGCAGGATCGAGGTCGCCGAAGTCGAGGCCGCCCGCGCCGGCTTGCCGTAAGTTTTTTTCGTTGGCTGGGCCGCCGTGACGTCAGCCGAGTTTAGTAAGGGCTTTTCGCAGGTTGCGCACGGCCTGTTGGGTCCGTAACTCGTTCTCGATTAACGCGAAGCGCACGTGCGCCTCGCCCCCTTCGCCAAAGCCCACGCCGGGGCTCGTGGCGACGTCGGCCTCTTCGATCAGAAACCGCGCGAACTCGAGCGAACCCATCTCGAGGTAGGGCTCGGGGATTGGCGCCCACACGAACATCGAACCTCGGGGCGCTTTCACGTCCCAGCCGATTCGGTTCAAGCCTTCGATCAAGAGGTCACGGCGCGTTTGGTAGATGGCGAGCAGTTGGCCCGGGTAGTCCACCGCCTCGTTCATCGCCACGATGGCGGCGATCTGCACGGGTTGGAAGGTCCCGTAGTCGAGGTAACTCTTCAGCTTGGTGAGTGCCGCGACGATCTCGGGATTGCCAACCAGGAAACCCACGCGCCACCCGGCCATCGAGAAGGACTTGGTGAGCGTATAGAGCTCGACGCAGCACTCCTTCGCGCGTGGGACCTGGAGAATCGAGGGCGGATGGTAGCCGTCAAACCCGAGGTCCGCGTACGCGAAGTCGTGACAGATCACAATCTCGTGCTCGAGCGCGAAGCCCACCAGACGCTCCATGAACGATAAGTCCACGCAGGCGCTGGTAGGATTGTGCGGGAACGAACAGATAATGACGCGAGGCTTCACCTCGGCGCGATCCCACGCCGTCACGAGGCCATTGAAGAACGCGTCACCCGGGTCGGTGTCGCTCGCCCCCGGGTCAAGGATGGGCACGGTGATGACCTGGGCCCCGGCGAATCCCGGACCCGCCAGGTGGATCGGGTAGCTCGGGCTGGGAACGATCGCACTGTCGCCGGGTCCGAGCAAGACCCACATCAGGTGGGTGAGCCCCTCCTTCGCGCCAATGGTGGTGACCACCTCGGTGTCAGGATCAACGTCGACGTCAAAGAGAAGTTTGTAACGGTTCGCCATCGCGAGACGGAGATTGGGAATGCCTCGACTCGCGCTGTAGCGGTGGTTCTTTGGATTCTGGGCGGCCTCGGCGAGTTTGGCGACCGCGACGTCGGGGCTCGGCAGGTCGGGGTTACCGAAGCCGAAGTCCACCACGTCTCGACCCGCGGCACGCGCTTCGGCCTTGAGGCCGTTAATCTGCGCGAACACGTAGGGCGGCAAGCCGTTGATTCGACGGAATTCCATCAGTGAAACTTACTTTTTTCGCGAGTACTGCGCCACTCTTTGAGTTCAGTCACGTTCACCTGAGGCGCGAAGATCGCCCACGACGCGCCCGCGGCCTCGAGGGCGTCAAGGTGACCATGCAGGTCCTTGGACGGTGGCCCCGCCCAACTGGTGGCGCCGATCGCGCTCTCGTGAGCCAGCGCCTCGGGTGTGGCGTCCCACACGTTCAACTCGGCCCCGAGGCGGCGCGCGAGTTGGTTGGTCGCGCTCGCTCCCGCGCCGAACCAGACCGGCATGGCCTCGTGAAGTCCACGCCACGCATCTTCGAGCAGCGCTCGCCGCTCGGACGGGTCGTAGAGCGCCAACCCGTACGCCCCGTTCTCCGCGGCCGACAACTTGTCACCCGTGCCCAACGCCGCCACGACGCGGCCCGGCGCGAAGTGCTCGAGCGTTCGGTACTGCTCGACGAGGTGATCGGTACTGACGAGGCCAACTCGCGCGACGAGGGGTCCGACCACGAGATCGTGACGCGAGGCGACGGTCGCGAGCAGCGCGAAGGGCGCCAGCGAGGGGCGCTCGGGCGTACCCATGGGCCAGAGGTGGTCGTAGGCGAAAACGCCGTCGAGACGCGCGTCGGCGGCGTTGCGAGCGGCGTCCAGCGCGTCCTCACTGCCAGCGCGAAAGGTTGGCAGTAAGACGCCGAGCTTCACGAATCTCTCTCGAAGGCAATCAGCGCGGCACCCATGGCTCCCGAGCGAGGTCCGAACATCGAAGTGCTCACCGTGATCGCGGGGCGACTCTGGTAACCCTCGACCAGATTCGCCAAGTACTCGCGCGTGAACGGCAACACGAGGTCCGAGGCACTCGAGAGTCCCCCACCGATGACGAAGTGACCCGAGTCGAGAATGGCCACCAGGTTCGAGAGTCCGAGCGCGAGCCACCAACTGATCTGACGCAGCAGGTCAATCGCTTCGTCGAGGCCTTCGGCGCCAGCTCGGGTGACGTCCTCGGGTCGAATGTCCTCGGCGCTGCCGTGCGCGCCGAGCAAGACCGGCAGATGGCCCTCTTTAGCGGCCTCGCGGATTAGGCGCCGCAGACCACTGCCCGAGGCGTAACGTTCCCAACAACCCATACCCCCACAGGGACAAGGAATGCCGTGCGCTTCGACGACCATGTGGCCGATCTCGCCCGCGAAGCCACTGCGACCTTGCAACAGTTTGCCGTCGGCGATGATCCCTCCGCCGATACCGGTACCCAGGGTGACCATGACGAAGTCATCGACGCCTCGACCCGCACCCCATTCGTGTTCGGCGACCGCGGCGCAATTGGCGTCATTCTCGCAAAAGACCCGAGAACTTGCGAGCGAGCTACACAGCAGTGAGCCCAAGTCGGCCCCCGAGGCGCTCTGCAGGTTCGGCGCGAAGGCGAGTCGACCGTCTTTTCGCATCAACCCCGGCAGCCCCACGCCGACCGGGGTCGCACTCATCGTGAGTCCGTGCGTCGCCGCGAGCCTTTGGACAAGGTCGGTTAACGCTGCGGCAGTCGCTTCACCCGCTTGTCGGGTCGCGTCGTGGGGTGTCGCAGCCTTCGCCTCGCCCAAGACGCGTCCGTCGCGTGCCACCACCAGAGCGAGGGCTTTGGTCCCCCCGACGTCGACGCCGATTGCGACGTCACTCATCGAAGTGACTCGGCGCGGGCTTTCAACTCGCCGAGCGCCTGGGTTTGAATTCGTTGGGCGGCACGTGACTTGATGAAGTGGGGTATGGGGACCAGCAACTCCACTTCGAGGTCGTAGGTGACCCGCGTCGCGTCGCCGACTCGTTCGAATCGGTACTGACCCTGCATGGTCTCGGTGAGGTCGCCTCTGGTCTGATGCCAGCTGATCGATTCGGGTGCGCGACTGTAGTCGTAGCGCAACGCGTAGGTCGTCGATCGACCGAACGCCGCCGCGCGGTACTCGACTTCGAGTGCCCGTCCGTCGGCGTCGCGCTCGAGCACGTCGACCCTCTTGAGATCGCTCACCCAGTTGGCGTAGTTCGCGAAATCGGTCACCACGGTGTAGACGGTTTCGGGTGCGGCGTTCACCATGATTGACTCTGTTGCTCGCTGTGCCACGCCGCCTCCTACCATTCCACCCTAGGCCAGTTGATCAATCGAACCGAAGTGGTCGAAGGGAGCCAGACCGTCGCGTAGGGACTCGGCGAGGATGTCCCAGTCGAATTGAGTACGTGCGACTGTTCGCGCCTGACTCGCGAAGCGTTTGCGTGTAACGTCGTCACCGAGCAACACCGCCATCGCCGCCGCGAGCGCGCGCTCGCTTCGCGAATTCGATACCACGTACCCAGTCACACCGTCGACCACTGCTTCGTGACTCCCGCCCGAGCGTCCCGCCACGGCCGGTACCCCACAGGACGCGGCGTTGAGAAAGACGATGCCAAAACCCTCCTGTTCGAGCCCGAACCATCGGCTGCGACAGTCCATCACCATGAGGTCAGTCGACGCGAGCCAATCGCTCAATTCTTCTTCGGGCACCCGACCCAGAAAGGTGACCGGCGCCTCCAATCGATTCGCCATTTTCTCGAGTCGATCCCGATCCCGGCCAGCCCCACCAATGACGACCCGCAGACGCGGAAAGTTCTGGGCGAGTCGGACGCTCGCGCGAATCAGTGTGTCCATGCCCTTTCGCGGCACCAAGCGAGAGTACGACGAGACGACGAGATCGTCGTCGCTGAAACCGAACGTCTTTCGTACCTCGCGGCGACGCTTCTGGGACAGAGGAGTGAACTGTTTGGTATCGACACCGGGCGGCACTTGAACGACGGGCGGCATGTACTCCGCCGTCACGCGTCTCGCTTCGTCCTCGGGATAACTACCCGCGCAGAGAGCGACGCTGGCGTGGCGCAGCACGTAGCGCAACGAAGACGCGACAAAAGGAATTCGTCCCGGGATCGCCACCTCGGCGCCGTGCAACACCACGCCGTAGGGCCGCGACAACTTCGGCCCGAGCAGACCGAGCGGCCACGCGGGGTCGAGCAAAACGAGGTCGGGTTGATGTCGTTTGATGGCGGACTCGATAGCGGCAAAGGTTCGCGGCGACGGTAGGTACAACGTCCGACCGCTCACCCTTTCGACGACGACCTTGCCCGCGCGGTCGAACTGCTCGGCGTCCTCGTGCGAAGCGGCGGTGAGGACGACTGCCCGCCCGTCGTCAAGGCGTTGCCATAGTTCGTGAAGGTAGACCTGTATTCCCCCCGTCTTGGGCGGATAGTCGTTGGTCACCAGGAGGTGGCGAGTCACAGAAACACGCTAGCCACCCTCGCGACTCATCTCGTGTAGGGCGTCGTGGAAGGTTGGTACCGCAGTTGAGGGATCAACCCTTGGGCGTGGAAGAGGTCGACCACCTGGACTTCTTCACTCGTCATCTCTAGTTGACCTGGTTCCTCGCCGAGGACGAAACTCACGAGGCAATCCTCGCAATCAGACGTACCTCGACGAACGCAGTCGCCACAGTTGATGGAAAGCTCGATTCTCTTCGTCACGTCGCACCTTTCGATTAGCTCTACACTGCCCGCTCGGTGTGACATGTCAAGGCGCCACGAACGACCTGATCTCCTCGGCGACCTGGCCCGGCCCGAAGACGACGCCCTCGACGAGGACACGTTCGGCGTCAGCGTCGATCAGGACGTAGAAGGGCGGCCAACGCACGTCAAGTTGCGCGAGCAGTTCGGGAGCGACCACGATCTCGTGGCCTACGTCACGCCACTCATTGTTCCGTTCGTCTTCGGCGGCCACCAGCACGACGTCAAGACCGGCGAAATCCTCGAGACTCGACTCCGCGAAGTCCCGACACCCGTCACAATCCGGTTTAATGGCGACCACGAGCGTCAGACCGTGAAAGGTCCGCTCTACTGGTTGACCGGCGAGGGTCGAACCATGAAAGGACCTGGGTGCGGACCGTGGTCGTTGAGCGTCGAAGGAACGCACTTAGGCGGACTCGGTAATGACCTCTACGTCGCGACCGTGCCCACACCAGCGACAGGTCACCGAATCGATCGACCGCGAGATGATTTCAGGTTCTTCGACCGTCAGGTCGCCGCCCACGGTGTAGTGATGGAAGGAACGCACTGAGGTCGTTTCGACCACGTCAAATCGCGTCAAATTGCCGCAGGCCGTGCAGCGATAGCGGGTTCCCATGTCTTTGAGGGTAGTTGATGACGACGATGCGTCGTTCACCGCCAACGACTCCGATGCTGGCGATCGCTCACGTCAAAGTCATGGTCCTGGGGTGCGTCAAAGTCAAAGACGGTGTCGTAAGCCACGTCACCCGCCGCGTAGTGCCGACGTTCATTGTCAATCAACCGACTGAGCGCCGCAGGGTGACGAACCACGCCGAGCGTCAATGAACCCGCGGGAGTTTCGACAACAATCAAACCGCGCCGGGCGAGCCGGTCCTTCAGCCGCTGGTTCACGACCGTCTTCACGAGGTCGTGGAGTTCTACCTCGCTGCGCGTGTGCTGGAGTACACCACCCTCGACGATGATTCGCTGGCTCGTCAAGTGGATCTTGTGCGAGCGCCAACGCCACGTGCGAGTGAACAACACCCCCAAGCAGGGCACTACGAGGACGACCGCCAGTGGCACCTTATATTCGTTGAACGTGTGGACGTGGCCGACCGCGAGCCAGACAAGGACGCCGGCAATCACAGTCGCTAGAGCCGGCGCCCATAATCCTCGACCTACGGGCGTGACGGAAATGACGTGTTCTTCGTCGTGTCGCCACTTGGACTTTCTCGCCATGCCTCAATGTTAAGTACATTTCGCGGCGGTGACGTCGCATCTCATCGGGTTCTTCTACGCTGCCGGTCTGAACGCTCCTCGTTCCCGAACCCGCCGACCTCGGGTATCTCGCGCCGGAGCGGATCTAGACGTTCCTCATCTGGTGAGCCGCCATGTCGAAGTACGCGCGCATCTCTTCATACTGTTCTTTGGAGAGTTCCTCTCGCACAGTGTCGAGGCCAGCGTTCATGGCGACCAGCCAGGCGTCGCGCGCACGTTTGTCGATGAGGAAAGGCGCGTGGCGCATCCGCAAGCGTGGATGACCACGTTCTTGCATGTACGTCGGCGGCCCGCCCCAGTACTGCATGAGGAACAAGACGAGATGGCGCTTGGATTCAGTCAAGTCATCGGGGTACATGGCACGTAGAACCCCGTCGCTCTCGACGCCGACGTAGAAGGCATCGACGAGCCGAATGAAGAACGGCTCTCCTCCCACTTGCTCATAGAGCGGCGAATCCATACTTCTACGCTAGATGGTATGACCTAGACTTGTTCGAGCCTCGCGAGAGGCGCGCGGGTGTAGCTCAATGGTAGAGCTCCAGCCTTCCAAGCTGGCCATGCGGGTTCGATCCCCGTCACCCGCTCTCAGATTGTTTTTCGTTGAGTGTGCAGTTACTGCAAGCACTTTCGTTTGACCACGAGTGATCACGAGAGATCGCTGTGAAGTGCCCACAGGTAGCCAATCGTGCCCAAACTATGCCCGGGATTCGAGATCGGTTTGTTCACGAATTCACGGTGCCCTTTGCCGTGATTGCAGCAAAAGGTCCCATGGGCATCACCTACGACCTACCCTCTTGGAATGTGTCGAAACATAACCACCTTGCGAGGACTCGAGCCACCGGCCACCTACGACGAGATTGAATCAGCTGCCCGCCAGTACGTGAGGAAGGTGAGCGGTGTTCAGAGCACTTCGAAGAATACCGTTGTTGCAT
Source organism: Acidimicrobiaceae bacterium (assembly GCA_003160115.1). Lineage (GTDB taxonomy): Bacteria > Actinomycetota > Acidimicrobiia > Acidimicrobiales > RAAP-2 > RAAP-2. Next base: position 89,227 of record PLQL01000036.1, on the reverse strand, counting down.
TCGAAACCGCCGTCGAAGCGGTGACTCGGGCGACTTTGATACTCCTCGAAGAACTGCCAGCCCGTTCGCTAGCGCCCAAGAAGATTCCCCCACTCCGACGATCGTTGCCAAACGGGAAGTGATACCTGGTCGCTGACGGAGTATGAGCCAGAAATTACTGGTTTCCAAAACATTCGTTGACTAGGGGCGATAACGGCGGGTCGTCCGCGAAGCTTGCACTCTTCCAAGCTGGTCATGCGGGTTCGATGCCCGTCACCTGCTCCAACATGCTTTGGTCATTGATTCAGTCGATGACGGTTTTGCGCCACAATTCGGTAGGAGTATGCCGCAACGCCACGAACGACCGGAAGCCGAAGGGCTCGACCTAGTAGTGGCCATCCGCGCCGAGCACTCGCAAGTCCACCAGCGATGGCTTGTGCGCCACGCTCAATCCCCTCAGAGCCACTCAAACACAAAGTCTCCGCGCACATTGAGCGGGTGAGTCCCATTCCAGCCAACTGGTCGTCGTCCAGATTTCCCGACGGCACGAGAGTCAACGCGTCATCGCCCGGCGTGCGCGACCGCAGCCAATCGGCCGACATGCGGCACATTGCGCAGTCGCCGTCGTACACCAACGTCGCTTTCGAAGTGTCCACGTCTCGCAGGTTAGGGGCTGAAGAACCCGGTTCGCGCTGCGGAGCTTTGCCGATGTTAAGGAAAGGGCAAGCGTGGCGCGAAGGCCAGCGACTGACCCACGAGACGCGTACCTCTCTTCGCGCTCGCTGGATATATCACCTCCGGCCGAAAAGAACGACCTTTGGACTCGCCGGGACGTCCACCGCGCACTTCAATCCATTCAACCGAAGTCGCCAAGTTGCGAACGTGCGCGACGAAGACCCAACTCTGGCGTATTTCCTTCGGACCGTCGACAACCACGGCGTCTCCTTTGCGCACTCCGTTCCACGAAGTACTACGCACCAGATTCGTACTCTGGGTAACGATGGTCGGTCTGCGCACGTACTTTGTCTACTCGTTCGGCGAGCCCGGATGCGTGCACCTTCGACTAGTTGCGCGGGTCTCGCGTCGCGTTCGTGGGCACGTAACATCCGTGTCGTAGGGTCGAATCATGCCATTTGAACAGTCGCTACCCAAGTCTCTCTCTCCTTCGCGCCTCGCCGACTTCAAGGCGTGCCCTCGCCGCTACCAACACGCTTCGATCGAGAGAATCTCCCAACCGGCCACGTACGCCACCGCCAAGGGACGATTCGCCCATTACGTCTTCGAACACCTCTTCCTGTTGCCCAGCGAAGAGCGCACCGTAGAGCAGGCGCGCGCGTTGGTGGACCCAGCGATCGACGCCATCCTCACCGACGCGGTGAGGATGGAGATTGCGATGGATTCGGCCATGCTCGAGCGTCTGATCGACGAGACGCAGGACATCATCACCCGGTACTTCGAGATGGAAGATCCCCGCGAGGTGAACGCCGAAGGTGTCGAGCTTCGACTCGGCGTGAGCATTGACGACGCGCCGCTCTTTGGCATCCTCGATCGCCTCGATCGCGACGAGGCGGGCAATCTCGTCATCGTCGACTACAAAACGGGTGGACTACCGAACCGGAACTACGACGCCCAGACCTTCGCCAACACCGAGTTGTACGCCGCCCTTTGTCGAGAGAAACTTGGCGAGACACCCACCAAGATCCGACTGCTCTACGTCGCCCAGGGCGAGACAATCGAGCGTCCCGTGACCGACGTCGTGATCAGGGCGCGCACCACGAGCGCCGTCGACGCCTGGGACAAGATCAAACGCTACTACGCCGACGGCGACTTTCCTGCGACGCCATCAACGAACACGTGCCGATTCTGCGCCTATAAGGACCTCTGTCGAGCAGACGGCGTACCGGTTCCCGTCGGCTAATCCGTAGGCTGGGGCGATGACGGCATTCGAACTCTCCTACGACTACCGCTGCCCGTTCGCCAAGAACATCCACTTGCACGTGCTGCGCGCCCTCGAGGCCGGTGCCGACTTCGACGTTGACTTCGTGCCTTGGACGATGAGTCAGGGCTACAAGGACGACGACGCCCCCGACGTGTGGGACGATCCCGACCACGACCCCGATCTTCTGGCCCTCGCGGTGAGCGTGTCGGTGCGAGACCAACAGCCCGACAAATTCCTCGCCGCGCACGAAGCGCTCTTTCGCGCCCGCCACGAACTGGCCGTGCGCCTGGTGACGATCGACGAGATCGACGGAGTGCTCCGCCCGATCGGCGTTGACGTCGAGATGGTCCAACGCGACCTTCAAACGCGCCGCCCGCACCAGGTAATCGGCGAAAACTTCAAGAAATACGAAAAGGTTGAGGCCTTTGGCGTCCCTACTTTCGTCGTCGGCGACGACGCCACGTTCGTGCGTTACATGTCGCCGCCGAGCGACGACCCGAAGGCGTCGATTGCGCTGATCGAGTCACTCGTCACCCTGATGAGCGCGCAACCAGAACTCAACGAGTTCAAGCACACCCGTCTGACCCAATGATCTAACCCAGACGAAAGATCAGTTCGAGAATTGAAATGATCGCTAACGTCCCCGCCGGAGCGAAGAGAACGAACTCGTCGCCGTGCTTCAAGTGAAAGAACACGGCACCGATCATCGTCAAGGCGAGTCCCGCAGCGGCGGCGATGTTGAGCACACCGAGAAACGTTGAACGTGCAGAGGCCAATCCGATTAGCACGCCTAGCGCGCCGGCGAACTCCACGACGCCGATTCGCTGGTAGGCGGCCTTGGAAAATCCGAGGTGCTCGGCGGCGGCCGACATCATTGGATTGAATCGAATTTTCTGGAGTCCCGAAGGGGCGAACGCCAAGAACAGAACAATAGAAAGGATGGTGGCTACGACTGACATTATTGACTCCTCGTCACAAACCAATTTAGTGTTCCTCGATTGCTCCCTTCGCGCACGCGGCGTCCCATGACTAGCGCCACCTCGGACTACCAGTAGCGTTTTGGTCGTGTCGATCGTCCCTCAACTGAATGCCCGTCGAATCGGTATCGTGGGCGGGGGCCAACTCGCCTTGATGATGGGAGAGGCGGCGGGCGCACTCGGCCTCGAGACGTTGGTCCTCGCGACCACCGATGATGACCCCGCTGTCGCGTCGTGCGACTACGTCCTCGTCGGAGAGCCCAGGGACGCCAACGCCCTCGACGAACTCGCCCGGTCCGTGGACGTCGTGACCTTCGATCACGAGCTGGTCGACCTCGAACAGATCGCGACTCTCGAACGTCGTGGCTTCACCGTTCGACCAAGTTCGTCGGCCCTGCACTTCTCGGTGGACAAGGCGTACCAACGTCGACGCTTTTTTGAAGCGGGCCTACCTGTGCCGCGCTTCGTCGTCGTGACCAGCTCGAGTGACCCGACGCTCGCCGCCTTCCTCGACGAACTGGACGCCGAGCCCGTGCTCAAGGCGTCGCGGGGGGGTTACGACGGACGTGGCGTCCTGTTCCCACAGACGCGCGAAGAGACGTTGACCATGATCGACCAGCTCGCGAGCCTCGGCGAGGTGTTGATCGAAGAACGACTCGAACTCCAAAGCGAGGTGGCCCAGCTGCTCGCACGTGGCGTCGACGGCTCGGTGGCGCTGTACCCGCTGGTCACGACCACCCAGGCAAATGGCATGTGCGTCGAAGTCATCTACCCCGCACAAGTCACTGCCGACATCGCCCGGCGAGGTGAGGAACTTGCCGAGCAGGTCGCGTCGCTGGTGGACGCGGTCAGCATCGTCGCCATCGAGTACTTCGTTACCGCCAAAGGTCTGTTGGTCAACGAGATCGCGCTGCGCCCGCACAACTCGGGTCACTGGACGATCGAAGGAACGAGCACCAGCCAGTTCACCAACCATCTGCTCGCCGTGAGCGGCCAGAGCCTCGGCACGGTCGCGCCCCTGTTCGCCCACGCGGTGATGGTCAACGTCGTGGGGTCCGAACAACCGGGTTCGCTCGAACGTGCTCGGGCGGTCCGCGACGTCGCCGTGCACGATTATGGCAAGTCCTGGCGCCCGAACCGCAAACTCGGCCACGTCACGAGTGTCGGTGATGATCCGACCACGGCGCACGTGAGAGCATGGCAGGGAGCCCGCGCGTACGGCACGAGCACCGAGGAGGCGTAGTGCAACCAGTGGTCGGGATCGTGATGGGCAGTTCCTCAGACCACGAGATCATGAGCGACGCCGCCACCGTGCTTGAACGATTCGCCGTCAGCTACGAGATCCACGTCGTTTCCGCGCACCGCACCCCCGAAGCGATGATCGAGTACGGCGCCCAGGCTCGCGCTCGAGGCCTCAAGGTCCTCATCGCCGGGGCGGGTGGGGCCGCCCACCTGCCGGGAATGCTGGCGGCGGTGACGACCCTGCCGGTGATCGGCGTGCCCGTCGCACTCGCACGTCTCGACGGCCTGGACTCACTCTTGTCGATCGTCCAGATGCCCCGGGGGGTGCCGGTCGCCACGGTCGCCATCAACGGCGCGACCAACGCCGGTCTCTTGTGCGTGCGCATGCTCGCCACGCACGACGAGGCCCTCGCCGCCGAGCTCGAGGCCTACCGGCTCGAACTGGCCGATCAGGCGAAGACCCAGGACGAGAACCTACCCCGGGCGTAGCGTTTCCAGCCTGCGACGCGAAGTTCTTAACGAACGCTTCGCTCGGATGCCCCTAGTCTGTTCAGGTAACGAAGGAGGCCCCCGTGGGTATAGGTAAGAGAATCACGACAATTTTTCAGGCGAAGTCCAACGCCGCGCTCAACAAGATGGAAGACCCGCGCCAGACGCTCGATCTCTCCTACGAACAGCAGCTCGAGAACCTGACCAAGGTCAAGCGCGCCGTCGCCGACGTCGCCACCGCGCGCAAGCGCGTCGAGATCCAAGCCGAGCAACTGAAGACCCAGGGCGACAAGCTGGCCGACCAGGCCAAGGCCGCTCTCGCCCAGGGCAACGAGCCCCTCGCGCGCGAGGCACTCGGACGCCGCGAGGCCATCGCCGCCCAACTGCAGGACCTCGACACCCAGCACGCGACGATCGTCGAACAAGAGGACAAGCTCACCCAGACCAGCCAACGCCTCCAGACCGAGGTCGAGGCGTTTCGCACGAGGAAAGAGACCATCAAGGCGACCTACACCGCCGCCGAGGCCTCGTCGCACATCAACGAAGCGGTCGCGGGCATCTCGACGTCCATGACCGACGCCGGGGCCGCGATGCAGCGCGCCCAGGACAAGGTCGCCGAGATGCAAGCTCGCAGCGGCGCACTGGACGAACTGCTGGCGTCGGGGGCGCTCACAGACCTCAACAGCCCCACTGACGACATCCAGGCCCAGCTCGACAAAGCGGGAAAGACGTCTAACGTCGACGCGCAGCTGGCGGCGATGAAAGCCCAACTCGCCAGCGGGACCGGCACCAATACCGCCGGGCAACTGCCGACCCCGAAGGATGCTTGACGATGCCCAAATCAAAGATTGAGACCGATCACGGTCTGAACGCACGAATGTTCGTGACGGGCTTGCTGCTCGTCCTGCTCTACGCCATCATCATCACCGTGCTTGTTCGCGTGGGCGTCGCCTACGGGTTCGTCATCGTCATCGCCTTCGCGCTGATCTTTTCCCAGTACTACTTCTCGGACAAGATCGCGATGTTCTCGATGCACGCCCACGAGGTCACGCCCGCTCAAGAGCCGCGTTTGCACGAGATCGTCGACCGCCTCTGCCTGCTCGCCAACATGGAAAAACCCCGCGTGGGTGTCGCCGAGGTCGACATGCCCAACGCCTTCGCCACGGGTCGCAGCCCAAAGCACGCGGTCATCTGTGCGACGCGCGGCATCATGAATCGCCTGAACGACGAAGAGCTCGAGGCGGTGCTCGCCCACGAACTCAGCCACGTGGCGCACCGCGACGTCGCGGTCATGACCATCGCCTCGGGCGTAGGCATGCTCGCAGGACTGGTCAGTCGCGTCGCCATGTGGGGCGCCATCCTCGGCGGCGGTGGCCGCGGACGCGGCGGACAGAACATCGTGCTCTTGGAGATGGTGACCTGGATTGTCTCGCTGGTGATCTACGTGATCGCCTACCTGCTCACCATGGCCCTTTCGCGCTACCGCGAGCTCGCGGCCGACCGTTCGGGGGCGATCCTCATCGGAAAGCCCAGCGTGCTCGCGAGCGCCCTCGTGCACATCACCGGTGACATGGGCAAGATCCCGCGCACCGACCTGCGCAAGGCCGAGAGCATGAACGCCTTCTTCTTCGCGCCCGCCCTCGCCAGCGGCACGGCCGCTTCCTTGTTCTCGACGCACCCGTCGCTCGAGAAGCGTCTGGACCAATTGAACAAGCTCGAGCGTGAACTGAACGGCTAGTGGGTTTACGCGACGCGCTGTTCGGGCGCACCACCCAAGCCCAGCCCAAACTCGACAATCTTTTCGCCTTGTCCACCGGGGCGCTCACGCTGGAAAGTGAGCTCGACCTCGTCTCGTCGGGCCAGGCCGGTCTCTGCTTCAAGGCCGGCAGCGGCGAGTCGACCATCACGACCGACGCGGACATCGAACAGCTGCTCAACTTTGACGAGGCCGACAACAAGGTCAGCATCACCACCGACGACCTTGGCTTCAAGTGGCTGGTCATCAAAGACCCCGACCTCGAGGACCTGATCACGCGCATCCACAGCGCCAACACCTCGATGGTGGAGAACGGCCTCGGCCCGCGACTGCTCTGCGCGGTGTTCGGCTTCGTGCCGAAGACACCCCCGGGCGAAGGTTCGGTTCGCCTCGTGTATCTCTTGAAGCAGGGGACGTTCTACCCGTTCGCCCCGACGGCAAAGAACCAGCGCGACAACGAACTCGAGTTACGCGTACGCTCGTTCCTCGAAAAGGACCTTCCCATGGAGAAGGACCTTTCGCGTTGGATGGCGTTGTGGGACCTGCCGGTCAACTGAGCAGGTGGGCGTAGTCCCCGAGCAGTAGGTCGAAGCCGTTGGCGTAGTCCAGGTCGAGTTGCGTGAGCCCTGCTTGGTCGTGGGTCCACAGATCGAGGCGTAGTTCGCGGTACCCGACGGTCGCCACGGGATGATGGTCGAGACCTTGGGCCAAGGAAACCTGCGCCTGCAAGATCGTCACCGCTCCGGGGTAGTCCTTCGTGTGTAGCTCACGCACCAAGTGAGCGTCCCGGCGACGCCAGTCGCGGTGTGCCTCGAGCCACCGGTCGACCACGTCGTCCTCGAGGCGGGCCGGACGACTCACGGATGGGTCATGTCCTCGGGCACCACGGCGGCGTCGAACTGCTCAGGCGTGAGAAAGCCCAGGCTGAGAGCGGCTTCGCGAAGCGTCGTGCGCTCCTTGTGCGCCTTCTTGGCGACCTTGGCGGCCTTGTCGTAACCAATGATCGGATTGAGCGCCGTGACGAGCATGAGCGAGTTGTTCAAGTGATGGTTGATCTGCTCGTAGTCGGGCTCGAGTCCCTCGACGCAGAACTCGCGGAACCGGTCACACGCGTCAGTCAGCAGGTCGATTGAGTTGCAGAAGTTGTGGATGATGACGGGCTTGCACACGTTGAGTTCGAGGTTTCCGCGCGAACCAGCCATGCCGATCGCCGCGTCGTTGCCGAAGACCTGGATAGCTACCATGATCATCGCCTCACTCTGGGTGGGGTTCACCTTACCGGGCATGATCGAACTGCCGGGTTCGTTCTCGGGCAGCGCCAACTCACCGAGTCCCGAGCGAGGACCAGATCCCAGCCAGCGAAGGTCGTCGGCGATCTTGATGAGGCTGGTCGCGGTCGTCTTGATCGCGCCGTGCGCGAAGACCAACGCGTCGTGCGCGGCGAGGGCGGCAAACTTGTTGGGCGCGGTGACGAAGGGCTTGCCGGTCAGGGCCGCGATCGCCGCGGCGACACGCTCGCCGAACTCGGGGTGCGTGTTTAGACCCGTCCCGACGGCCGTACCGCCCGCGGCGAGTTCGTAGAGTCCGCCGAGCACGACCTCGAGGCGTTCGAGGTCGGCGTCCAGTTGGGCGACGTAACCCGAGAACTCCTGACCCAGGGTGAGCGGCACCGCGTCCATCAGGTGCGTGCGCCCGATCTTGGTGATGTTCACGTACGCCCGGGCCTTCGCGTCCAGTGCGTCGCGCAAGCGTCGCACGCTCGGCACCAGTCGCTCGGTGATCTCGACGACCGCGGCGATGTGCATCGCCGTGGGAAAGGTGTCGTTGGATGACTGGGACATGTTGACGTGATCGTTCGGGTGCACGGGCACCTTGGAGCCCAGCACGCCCCCCGCCATCTCGATCGCGCGATTCGAGATGACTTCGTTCACGTTCATGTTGGTCTGGGTGCCCGAACCGGTCTGCCAGATGCGAAGCGGGAACTCGTCCTTCAAGGTGCCGTCGATGACCTCGCGGGCCGCGCGCTCAATGAGCTCGGCCCGCTCCGCGTCGAGCTTGCCCAGCGCCTCGTTCACCTGCGCCGAGGCAAGTTTCAAGACACCAAAAGCCCGGATGAGCGCCGGGGGCATGGTGTCGTGGCCGATCGCGAAGTGGTGCAGGCTGCGCTGGGTCTGAGCGCCCCAGTATTTGTCGGCGGGAACCTCGATCTCGCCCATGGTGTCTGATTCGATGCGTACGTCTGGCACGATGTCCTCTCTACTTCTTCTCTGACTTTCTTACTGCAGATTTAGGCACCACCGATTCTTCCAGCCCCGAGCGGCCTACGCCGCGCAACGGGGAGGAATTCCAGTCGCGAGAATCCCCTGGAGTGCTGCGCCGACGTCGCTCCGAGGGGGCCTGGTGCCGCTCGTCCCACGAACGCGGCGACTCAAAGGCGCCGATGATCATTACGATGAAATTCGTCGCAGTCTGCCCTCTTCACGATTGGATCCACTATGGCCGATTCGTTCACCCCCGCCTCACGAGCGATCTTCGACAAGAAGGTGCTCGCGCACGTCGCTACGCTCGGACCCGACGGCGCACCCCAGGTCACGCCCGTGTGGGTCATGCTCGACGGCGAGGACATCATCATCAACACCGCCCTCGGACGCGCCAAGGCGCGCAATCTGGCGAGTGACGCACGGGTGGCGGTGTCGCTCACCGACCCCGATAACCTCTACGCGGCGATCGTGGTGCGCGGTTCGGTCACGGGCTTCACGACCGAGGGGGCTGACGAGGTCATCGACCAACTGGCCAAGAAGTACCTCGACGTCGATAGTTACCCGATGCGCCGCGAAGGCGAGATACGCGTGACCGTGCGCATCCACCCGGACCGCATCTCCCAGCAGCCCGAATAGCTCTTCAGCGGTACCCCGTCGCCTCGCCGAAGGACAGTCGTGCCGTCGAGATCGCGCGAAGCTCCAGGCCATCACTCGCGAGCGTCTCGCCGTCAAAACTCCACACCCGAACGGGTCGCGGCGGCGCGGGCCGATTGAAAGCGCCGCGAATCGTCGCGGCGTCATTGGCGAAGTTCACCTCGTCGTTGGTCAACATCGCCGTCACGACCTGGGCCTGGGCCCGGGCGTTCTCGGCGCTGACAACCACGTGGTCGAGCTCGATCAACCAACTGAGCGTCGCCACGTCGCGCGCGCACAACGACGCCGCGTAGCCTTCGTCGATCTCGAGCCAGACGCCGAGCGGCGAGCGCCACTGGTCCTTCGCACCGGCGGCGGCGATGACCGTGTTGGCGTCGACCAAGGAGAGTAGGACGGGCGAGGACTGTTCGGGGACCCAGGCGGTGACCTGCTCGAGGTGCGCGAGCGACGTCGAGAGGTGCATCAGTTCCATGCTTAGGGCTGCAGGTCTTCCTTGGGCAGGCGCTCGATGTTGACGTCGCGAAACGTGAGCACGCGCACCGACGGCACGAAGCGCGCCGCGCGGTACATGTCCCAGACCCAGGCGTCGGTGAGCGTGACCTCGAGCAGCGTCGGTGTCGCCGAGGATCGAACCTCGACCGAGACAGTGTTGGCGAGGTAGAAACGTCGGTCGGTCTCGACGGCGAAGTCGAACATACCCACGACGGCCTTGTATTCCTGAACGAGTGCGAGTTCTAGGGTCGACTCGTAGTCGTCGAGCTCTTCTTCGCCCAAGGGACTAGGGACGCTCGGTAACGCGGAGCTCCTTGATCTTGGCGGCCTTTCCACGCAGATCACGGAGGTAGTACAGCTTGGCGCGACGCACGTCGCCGTAGGAATCGACTTCGATCTTGGCAATGGTGGGCGCGTGCACCGGGAAGGTGCGCTCGACGCCGACCCCGAAACTCACCTTGCGCACCGTGAAGGTCTCCTGGAGACCCGCACCCTGACGGCGGATGACGATGCCCTGGAAGACCTGGATGCGCTCGCGGGTGCCCTCGACCACGCGCACGTGGACCTTCAGAGTGTCGCCGGTTCGAAAGGCTGGAATGTCGTCGCGAAGCGAGTCGCGGTCAATGAGGTCAGTCGGATTCATGAGAGCGGTCCCTTTCGGATCACTGAGGCTTTAGAAGTTTAGCCGTTGCCGCGGGGTTCATCCAACGCGGAAAATTCCTCCAAAAGAGCCTGTTCGCTCGCGCTCAGTCCACCCCGGCGCTCGATCAGGTCGCCGCGGCGCTCAATCGTTCGCCGCAACGACTGGGCGAGCCGCCAGCGCGCGATACGCGCGTGATCGCCCGAACGCAAGACCTCGGGGACCTCCAGGCCGCGGAACTCGACGGGTTTGGTGAAGTGCGGGTACTCGAGGAGCCCCTCAGCGAACGTCTCATCCAGGCTCGACTCGTCGTTGCCGAGCGCCCCGGGCAACTGGCGCACGACTGACTCGATCACGCACAGTGCCGCCAGCTCACCACCGGCGAGTACGAAGTCGCCCACCGAGATCTCGTCGTCGACCACCAGGTCGATCACCCGCTGGTCGAAACCCTCGTAGCGCCCGCACAGCAAGGTGAAGCCCTCGAGTCCGCCCAGTTCACGCGCGATCGCGTGGCTGAAGGTGCGCCCCGATGGCGTGAGCGCGATCACCGGACGTGCGAGCCCCGGGGTCTGTTCGACCGTGTCGACAATCGGCTCGGGACGCAACACCATGCCGGCGCCCCCACCGTAGGGCGTGTCGTCCACGCTGCGGTGCGCGTCGGTGGTGGCGTCGCGAAAATCGTGCACGTGCAGGTCAAAGACACCCCGCTCGCTCGCGCGTCCGAGCACCGAGGTGGACGCGTACTGGACTATTGACTTGGGAAACAAGGTGAGCACGTCGATGCGCAGCGTCATTCGAACAACCCTTCGGGTACCTCGACGTCCACGCGCACGTTGGCCTCGACCCGAGTGACGAAGGTGAGCGGCACCAGGGCGCCCGAGTCGAGGACCATGATGTCACTGGCGGGATTCGCCTCGACCTCGACCACGCGACCACGCGACACGCCAGTGGCGTCGTAGACCTCGGCGCCAAAGAGCTCATCGATCCAGATTGCTTGTTCGTCGTGCAATCGCGGGGCGCGCAGCACGACGCCGCGCCACAGCTCGGCGTCCTCGCGCGACTCGATACGGTCAAAGCTCACGATGAACCGGTCCTGGTGCGCGCCGGCCGCGAGGACCACGAGCGGACCCCGATCTGATTCGAGCGATGCTCCTGTGTCCAGTCGTTCGATCCGGTCGGTCCATAGGTCCACGAGGACCTGACCCTTCAGACCGTGCGCTTTGATGATTCGCCCGACTTCGAGCGTGGGGCGCTCGGGGGCGCTCACGATTAGTCGACGATGTCGACTGAGGTCGTCACGCCGTCGCGCGCGCCGGCCGCGCCTACGAGGGCTCGAATGGCTTGTGCGGTGCGGCCCCGTCGGCCAATGATTCGACCCATGTCGTTGGCGCCGACGCTAAGTGAGAGCACGACCTTACCCTGACGCTCGCTCACGTCGATCGACACTGCTTCAGGGTCTTCGGCGAGGGACTTGGCGATGAACTCGAGCGCCGCGGTCGCGGCGGCGGCACGTTCGGCGCCGTCAGACGCGAAGTCCTCGTTCCCGTAGTCCTCGTTGTCCTCGGATTCGTCGATGGTGTTGATGTCGCCCGCGACGTAGTCGTCGTGCACGTCGCTCACTTGACGGCCTTTGAGGCCTCGAACGCGTCGAGCGCGCCGCTCGCCTTCAACAACTTGGCCACCCGCTCGGTGGGCTGGGCGCCGTGCTGGAGCCAGTGCACCACTTTGTCGTTGTCGATCGAGAACACGGTCTCGGGACTCGCGTCCGAGATGCCGCGGGGTTGGTAGGTGCCGACGATCTCGAGGAACGCACCCGAACGGGCACGACGACTCTCGGCCGCCACCACTCGATAGGTCGGTTGCTTCTTCTTACCCATGCGCACCAGACGGAGTTTCACAGCCACGACGAATTTCCCTTCAAACCTTTTGTCCTGGTCCACCAGGACTGGGCGATATACCCGAGCGTCAAAGTTTAGCGTTGTTTAGGAGGCGTGACCCTTCCGCCCTTCTTCTTCTTGTTTTTCGACCCGCCACCGGCTCGCGGCGCGCCCCCCGCGCTCATGCCTTGCGCGAGTGACTCGAAACCCGGTGGCACCGACTCGGAGCGCTGGGCCTGAGCCCGCGCCGCCAGGCTCGCCATCTTGCCCATTGGTCCAGGCATCGATGGTTGGGGTCCACCCATCTGGCGCATCATCTTTCGCATCTCGGTGAATTGCTTGAGCAATTGGTTGACCGCACTGACGCTGGTTCCCGAGCCTTTGGCGATGCGAGTCCTTCGCGAACCGTCGATGATGACTGGCTCGCGGCGTTCGCGCTTGGTCATGGAACTGACGATGGCCTCGATCTTGTTGAGTTGTCCCTCGTCGACGTTGGACGCCGCGCTGCGCATCTCCTTGGTGACCCCGGGCATCATCTTCATGATCCCGCCCAGCGAACCCATCTTGCGCACCTGGTTGAGCTGGGCCATGAAGTCGTCCAGGGTGAACGTCCCACTCATCATTCGTCCGGCGGACTGGGCGACGACGTCGGGGTCCATCGTGCGCTCGGCCTGCTCGATGAGACTCATCACGTCACCCATCCCCAGGATGCGTGACGCCATGCGGTCGGGATGGAAGAGGTCGAAGTCCGCGAGCTTTTCGCCCGTGGACGCGAACACGATCGGTCGACCCACGACACCGCGCGCCGACAGGACCGCACCACCGCGCGCGTCGTAGTCGAGCTTGGTGACGATCATGCCCGAAAGCGCCAAGGTCTCGTGGAACGACTTGGCGGTGTGCACGGCGTCCTGGCCGGTGACGGCGTCGATGACGAGGAACGTGTAGTGCGGCGACGTCGCGTCACTGATGGCGCGCACTTCGCGCATCAGCGCGTCGTCGATCGCCAAGCGTCCGGCGGTGTCGATGATCACGACGTCGCGTCCTAGTCGCGCCGCCTCGGCGACGCCCTTCTTGGCGACCTTCACCGGGTCGGCGGCGTCAGAGAACACGTCGACGCCGATCTGGGCGCCGAGCATGCGTAGTTGCTCGACGGCGGCGGGGCGTTGGAGGTCGGCCCCGACCAAGTACGGTTGGCGACCCTGCTGTTTGAACCAGGCCGCGAGCTTGGCGGCCGCGGTGGTCTTACCAGCCCCCTGCAGACCTGCCAGCAGCACGACGGTCGGCGGTTTAGGGGCGTAGGTGACCTTAAGCGCACTCGACCCGAGGACCTCGACCAGTTGCTCGTGCACGGCCTTGATGACCTGTTGTCCTGGCGAGAGACTCTGACTGAGCGCCTCGCCGCTGAGCCGTTCACGCACCGCGTCGAGGAACGCGCGCACGACGCCCAGTTCGACGTCCGCTTCGAGCAGGGCCGAGCGAACCTCGCCCAGGGCCTGGTCGACGTCGGCTTCGCTCAGACGTCCGCGCGAACGCAGGGATCCCGAGATGCGTTCGAGTCGTTCGCTGAGGGCGTCAAACATGATGCTTGCAGGCTACCGTCACGCGTCGAGCAGAGAATCGACGAAGTGCTGCGGGTCAAAGACGATCAAGTCGTCTACGCCCTCGCCGATGCCCACGAACTTCACGGGGATGCCCAGTTCACGTTCGATCGCTACCACGATGCCGCCGCGCGCAGTCCCATCGAGTTTGGTCAGCACGATGCCGGTCACGGCGGCGGCGGCGAGGAATTCACGAGCCTGGCTGAGCGCGTTCTGGCCGGTGGTGGCGTCGAGCACCATGAAGGTCTCGACTACTTCGCCGGGCTCTCGGTCGGCGACGCGACGGATCTTGGCGAGCTCGTCAAGCAGGTTCGTGCTGTTCGAGCGCCGTCCCGCGGTGTCAGCGAGCACGATGTCCGAACCCCTCGCACGAGCCCGACCCAGGGCGTCGTGCACGACCGAACCGGGGTCGGCCCCCTCATTGGCGCGAACGATGTCCGCGCCCGTGCGCTTGGCCCACTGCTCGAGCTGTTCGGCGGCGGCGGCACGAAAGGTGTCGCCCGCCGCCAACGTGACCGAACGACCCTCGTTGACCAGTCGCTGGGCCAGTTTGCCGATCGACGTGGTCTTGCCGACGCCGTTGACCCCCACGAAGAGCCACACCGGCACGCGATCGTCACTCGCGCTCGAGCGCACCGAACGGTCGGCGCCCAGCGACGAGAGCAAAGAGGCCCGAAGAGAACGGGCGACGCCGTTAGGCGCGCCGTGCTCGCGCAGGTCCGCAAGTATCTCGTTGGTCGTCGTCACCCCGACGTCACTTCGCAACAGGACCTCTTCTACGACCGCGAGCTGATCCTCACCGAGCGAGCCCACACCCGACAGCGAGCGCACCCGCTCGAAAACCGAACGCGACGAGCCCAGCCGCCGCTCGAGGCTCGCCACGTCACCGAGGTCCGGACGAGGTTGCACGTCGCGCACGAGCACCTCGGGCATGGCGGCGCGCACCCGGGGCGAGACACTGCGGCGCGAACGGCGTCGAACCAACACGGTGGCGCCGACGAGCACGACGAGCGCCGCGACGATGATGAAGGCGATCACGCCGGTTCCACCTCGAGGGTACGCGTGACTCGCTGGCTGAGGACTTTGGAGGAGGCTCCGGGCACCATCGTGACGCCGTAGAGCGCGTCGGCGGCTTCCATGGTGCGCTTCTGGTGGGTCACGATAAGTAACTGGGCTTCGTCGCGGAACTCGTCAACCAGGCTCAAGAAGCGCTGGAGGTTCACGTCGTCGAGGGCGGCTTCGACCTCGTCCATCATGTAGAACGGCGACGGCCGCGAACGGAACACCGCGAAGAGGAAGGCGAGCGCGGCCATGGACCTCTCGCCACCCGAGAGCAGCGAGATTCGCCGAACGTTGCGACCCATGGGTCGAACCTCGATCTCGACGCCGGTGTTGAGCGGGTCGTCGGGATCGGTGAGGATCAGTCGGCCTTGACCTCCCGGGAACAACATCGACACCAGGGTCGAGAAGTGCTCGTTCACGTCAGCGACCGCGCTCGAGAACGTTGTCATGATCTCCTCGTCGAGCGCGCGCAGCACCTCTTGCAACTCGCGTCGGGCGTTGCGCACGTCGCTCACCTGCTCGTCGAGTTCGCGATAGCGCTCTTCAAGTGCTCGCAGTTCCTCGAGGGCGAGCGGATTGATGGGACCGAGCGAGGTGATGCGCGCCTCGAGTTCGCCGACTCGCTGTTCCAGCGACACGCCCTCGGGCAGGTCCAGGTCGTCGCCGGGACCCATTTCGTGGGGCTCGAGGCCCAGGTCGCGTCGAACGATCTCGTGCAGGTTGGTCACCATGACCGCGAGCTCGGCGCGCTCGATCTCGCCACGATGCATCACGTCGCCAATCTCGCTGAGGCGCGCTTCGGCGTCGCTGCGCTGGCGTCGAACCGCCTCGAGCCGTTCGGCTGAGGCGCGTGTCGCTTCGAGTTGTTCGCGGTAGGTCGAGTCCATGGCCTCCTGAGAGGTGCGGATGTCCTCGGCGGCGCGCGTCACCAGGGTGGTGAGCCGCTCGAGCACACGCAGGTCGAATTCGAAGGACTCGCGTCGACTCGCCGCTTCGAGTCGCTCGGAGTTTCGTCCCTCGAGGCGCGACTCGATCTCACCGCGACGTTGTTGAATCAGCCGACGGCGTTCACCGAATTCCGCCTCGCGACGCGACAGCGCCGTGGCGAGTTCGCTCACGTACGCTCGGTCCCGCTCGAGTTCGGCGCGCGCTTCGTCCATCGCGCGCTTCTTGTCGCCCGCGGATTCCACCGCGGACTCAATGGCGGGAAGTTGCTCGAGCAACGCGGCGAGTTCCTCGTCGAGTTCGACGATCTGACCGGCGAGCTCGCCGACTTCGCCCGAGAGCGACTCCACGGTGGCGCCCAGTTCCTCGAGCAGCGCCTCGGTGCGTTCGATGTCGCGACTGATGCGTTGGAGTTGCGCCTCGGCTTGGGCGTGGGCGGTCGCGGCTTCATTCAGTCGCTGACGGGCGGCGACGGCCCGCCGATCGCTCTGATTGCGACGCGAGCGAATCGGGCCCAGGGCGCCGTCGGCCTCGTTCGCGGCGAGGTGGGCCTCGTCAACAGTTGATCTGGTCACGAGTGCGCGGCCTGAGGCGACGCGCCAGCCCGACGCGGCGAAGCGGTCACCGTCACGCGTGACGATCACGAGATCGGGATTGTTCACCGCGACCTCGATGCCCGACTCCCAGTCGGTCGCGACGAACGCCCTCAGGAATAAGGCGTCGAGCACGCGCGTGACGTGCCCGGGCGCGCCGGACCTCGCGCGCACGAGCGAACGCAGCGGCGTGCAACCGGCCGGTGTGCTGGGCGCGGCGACCGACCCCTCGCCCACGGGCAGGATCAGTCCGGCGCCCCCTTCGCGGCGCAGCGCCTCGAGGGCCGCGCGCGCGGACCTTCGCCCGTCGACGACCATTGCGCCCACCGAGGCCCCCGCCGCGGACTCGACGGCGCGGTCCCACCCGGCGTCGATCTCGATCAGGTCGAGGAACGCGCCGAGCACGCCCTCGAGGTTGCCAATGATGGCCTTGCCACCCGCACCCGACATCTCCTCGAGTGCCCGGGCGAGCGCCTCGGCGCGGGCCTGGGTACGGGCCGCGACGTCGGTCGCCTCACGCAACGCCTCGTCGGCTTCACTTCGTTCGTTCTCGGCGATCCGGGCATCTCGTTCGGCGTCGGTACGTTCCTGGACCGCGGCCCCGAGGGCCTCGTCGGCCTGGGTGCGAGATCGCTCGAAGTCGTCGCGCGCGGACAACGCCTCGCTCGCCCTCGAGCGTGCCTCACTCAGGCGATTCGCGCTTCGTCGCTCGCTCTCGCGCACGGACATCAGGGAACGCTCGAGCAGGTCGATCCGCTCGAGCGCGGCCTTGAGCGCCGCCTCATCGCCCTCGCTCGACGCGCTGGCCCACGCGGTTTCGAATCGCTGTTCGTGACCAGTGAACGACGCGCGCGCGACGCTCACCTGTTCGCGCTCGAGGAC
>PLQL01000036.1:43492-71807 GCA_003160115.1 Acidimicrobiaceae bacterium | reverse complement strand
TCGCTGAGTCCCTGGAGCGTACCGAGGGTGGAGGCGAGCATCTCTTCGCGCCGACTGGCCATCTCGGCTGCGGCCGTGGTCGCCTGGGCGTCGAGCGTCACGAGTTCACTGCGCAGTTCGCGCTCGCGCGACGACGAGACGTTGAGCAACTCGTCCAACTGACGACGGCGCGACTCGAAACCGGTCAGACGACTGGCGAAGAGCGCGTGACGCGCCTGGTGAAGCTCGGACTCGATGTCGGCGTAGCTGCGCGCGGAGGCGGCCTGTCGCTCGAGGGGGCGCATCTGTCGACGCACCTCGCGCACGAGGTCGCCCAGACGTTCGAGGTTCTCCTGGGTGGCGAGCAGGCGCCGCTCGGCCCTCTCTTTGCGGCGCCGATGTTTGAGCACGCCGGCCGCCTCTTCGATGACCGCACGACGATTCTCCGACGAGGAGTTGAGGATCGAGTCGAGCTGGCCCTGGCCGATGATCATGTGCTGTTGGCGCCCGACGCCGGTGTCACTCAGGAGTTCTTGGACGTCGAGCAGTCGACACGTGGTCCCGTTGATCGCGTACTCGGAGTCGCCGTTTCGAAAGAGGGTGCGAGAGATCGTCACTTCGGCCCCGTCGATGGCGAGGCGCCCCGACGAGTTGTCGATGGTGAGCACCACCTCGGCGCGCCCCAGGGCCGCTCGATTGGGGGTGCCCGCGAAGATGACGTCGTCCATCTTGGCGCTGCGCAACGCTCGGGTGCTCTGGGCGCCCAGGACCCAGGTGACCGCGTCCACGACGTTAGATTTTCCTGACCCGTTGGGCCCTACGACCGCCGTGACGCCGGGCTCGAACTCGAGGACGGTGGTGTCGGCGAAGGACTTGAAGCCCTTCATGGTCAATCGCTTAAGAAACACGCGTAGACGCTAGCAACCTTCTGGGGTCGGCCCGAGGGCTAGCTCTGACACTTCTCGCAAAAGAACGTGGAGCGCTGTCGAAGCACGACGCGTTGGATTAACGTTCGACACTGGTAACAGGGCAGACCCTCGCGGTTATAGACCTGGTGGTACTGCTGAAACGTCCCCGGCTTGCCGTCGGGATTGACGAACTGTTCGTCGTCGAGCGTCGAACCGCCGTATTTGATGGCTTCGGTGAGGATCTCGGCGATCGAGCGGTGGAGGCGACGGATCTCGATGGTCGACAGCGACTCGGCCGGGCGGTCGTAGCGCAGACCCGACGCGTAGAGCGACTCGTCGGCGTAGATGTTGCCGATGCCCGCGATGATGTCCTGATCGGTGATCACGAGCTTCAGTGGCGTCGAGCGACTGCGCAGGATTGCGGCGAACCGGTCCCAGCCGATCTGATCCTCGAAGGGGTCGACGCCCAGGTGCGCGAGCTCGGGGATCTGACGGCGAAGCAGCAGTCCCTCGCCCCCGATCGACAGGCGCGCGAACTTCGAGATCTCCACCTCGGCGCCTTCAGGTGGCGGCACCGACACGTAGAGTTCGCCGAAGGTGCGCGGGTCCACGTAGCGAAGTTCGTCGCCCTGGGCGAAGGTGAACACGACGTGGGTGTGCTTGGGCTTGACTTCCTTGGCGCTCTTGGCGTGCAGCAGCTGTCCGCTCATCCCCAGGTGGATTACCAGGTGATTGCCGCTCTCGAGACCGACGATTAGGTTCTTGCCGAGGCGCTGGACCGATTTGATGCTGTGACCCTCGAGCAGGGTTCGAAAGTCCTTGGCGGACTTGTGGCGACGCACGGCTCGACCGTTGGTCACCGCGACGGTCTTAATCTTCTTGCCGATCAGGTCACGCGCGAGCACGATGCGCACGGTCTCGACCTCGGGCAGCTCAGGCATGGTCGCGACGCTCCCAGGCGTTGGCGGCGGCTTCGGTTTCCGCGCGCTTTTTGGAACGTCCGGTGCCCGAAGCACGCAGGTCACCCACGCGCACGGTGGCCTCGAACACGGCGTCGTGGGACGGTCCCTGAGCCCTGAGTTCGTAGACCGGTGCGCCGTGACCGTGGGACTCGGCCCACTGACGTAGACGCGTCTTGGGATCGAGCGTGTCGGGGATCGTCGACGCACTCGCGACGTCGTCGGCGAGTGAGGCCTGCACGAAGGTCTTGGCGAACTCATAGCCGCGTTCGAGGTAGATCGCTGCGATCACCGCCTCGAAGGCGTCCGCGAGCAACGACGGTCGCTCGAGTCCCTGTTCCTTGACGACGCCCTTGCCAATGCGCAGGTGGGCCGCGAGGCCGAGACGGGTTGCGGCGCGCGCGAGTGACGCTTCGTTCACCACGCGCGAACGCGCCACCGAACTCGCGCCCTCGTTGAGTTGGGGATAGTCGCGAACGATCAGGTCGGCGACGGCGAGATCGACGACGGCGTCACCGAGGAATTCGAGTCGCTCGTTGGACTGACAGTGATGTTCGGCGGCGTAACTCGAGTGGGTCAGGGCCACCTCGAGTAGGTCACTGTCGGAACGAAGTCCCAAATTGTCAGCGAGCGCAGCGATCGGAGAGAGCAAGAGGCTCACAGACCTCGCTACGCCACCTGCAGCTTGACCACCACGTAGTCAACGGCGTCTCGCACCGACAGAAGGCTCTCGAGGTCCTCGTCGTCGATGTGAAAACCGGCTGCGTAGGCGGCCAAGGTCTCTTCGAGCGCCTCGACCAGCTCGATGAGGGCGAGCGAGTCCGCCCCGAGATCGGTGAAGGGCACGTCCTCGACGATCTCGTCAGGACTCTTTTCGAGGATTTCGGCGAGCTCTTCTTTGACGATGCCAAGGACCTTGGCCCGGTCGAGTGACGATGCGTTACCGGCGTTTGTGGTCATGACCACTCCTTTGTGTTGCTGACCAAGAATACCGACAAGTGCACCGGTCGGCGCTTGTTCCTAGTCTTGATCAGGTCGAATGGCCCGGCGTACTTTGTCGACCACCCCAGCCTTGTCCATCTCGGCCGCCACACGCAGGGCGTTCATGATCGCCGTCGCCGACGAGGAACCGTGACTGATCACGCAGATCCCGTTCAGACCCAGCAGCATCGCGCCCCCGTGGTTGTCCGGGTTGAGTTCGCTCGCGAGGGGCAACAAGAAGGGAAAGAGTGCGTCGCCGGCGGCGCGGGTCTGTTCGTTGGTGCCGATCACTTCGAGCACGGTCGAGAAGATGAACTTGAGGGCGCCCTCGAGGGTCTTCAAGGCGACGTTACCCGTGAAGCCGTCGGTGACCACGACGTCGGCCTGCGAAGGTAGGAGGTCGCGACCCTCGACGTTACCGAAGAAATCGACACGCTCGTGCTGGGCCAGCAACTCGTGGGTCTCCTTGACGAGTGGGGTGCCCTTGGTGGACTCTTCGCCAATCGAGAGCAAGCCCACCTTCGGTGACACGACACCAAAGCGGGCCTGCACGAACGCCGCACCCATCAAGGCGAACTGGACCAACATCTCTGAGGTGCACTCGGCGTTCGCGCCGGCGTCGACGAGCGCGGTCGGATTCGCGCCAGGGTTGGGAATCGGCGTGACGATACATGGTCGTACCACGCCGGGCAGACGTCCCATTCGCAACAGCGCCGACGCCATGGTCGCGCCGGTGTTGCCCGCCGAGACCATCGCCGAGGCGTGGCCGTCGCGCACGAGTTCGGCGCAACGCACGAGCGAGGAGTCCTTCTTCTTTCGCACGCTGTTCGCGGGGTCGTCGTCCATGGCGATGACCTCGGTGCACGCGTGCACCGGCAGGCCGAGTGGATCTCCCATGAGATCGGGAACACCGACGAGAGTGACCGCGAGCCCCAGTTCATCGACCGCGCGCCGCGCGCCCGCAATGATCTCACCGGGTGCATAGTCGCCTCCCATCGCGTCAAGAGCGATGGGCAGCGTCAAGTCAGTTGACCTCGACCGCTACGCGATTCTTGTACCAGCCGCAGTTCGGACATACGACGTGGGGCAACTTGGACGTGGCACACTGGGGGCAGACGCTGCGCGCCGGCCGCTCGAGGCGCCAGTTGGACGCCCGGCGACTGCGGGTCCTGGCCTTACTGGTTTTGCGCTTGGGAACTGCCATTCGTCGTCTCTTTCGCCAGAACGGGCGGGCCCGTCACACTTCTTTGGATTCATCGGACGTAAAGTCCATGAATCGGAGTCCATCAAGTGTAGCCCAGCGCGGATCGACCGGAACCTGGCAGTCACAACTGGCCTCGTTGCGGTCGGTACCGCAGTAGGGACACAGCCCCCGACAATCCTCCTGGCACAGCGGCGCGAGGGGTAAATCGAGGAAAATCGCGTCGTGCGCGAGCGGCGCCAAGTCCACGAAGTCGTTCTCGATCAGGTAGGCCTCGTCGTCCTCGGGTGCGCGTTCGTCGACGAAGCGCTCGTCGACGGCCACGAGACTCACCCCGAGCACCGGGACCGAGCAGCGCCGACAGACCCCGTGCCAGGGTGCCTCGACCTTGCCCTTGGCGCGAAGTCCCCCACTGAAGCTCTGCAGGGTGAGGCGTACCTTCAGGGTCGCCTCGGCGAAGACGTCGGTCTCGGCGGGTCCGCGAGGCGCAAACTCATGCGCCTCGTCAAAGGGTGCCTCAAAAGAGACGACGTAGGTCGACGGCACGTCGCGCAGGAGTTGGGCGACCGGGACGTGAAAGGGCGAGGCCACGACTTAGAAGGCGTCCTGATCGAAGAAGGACGACTCGTCGGTGGTGGGTGCTGCGTAACCCGGCTCGTAGAGGGTGTCGTCGATTGGCACCGGCGCAGGCTCGATCATCGAGGTCGGCAGTCCCTGCGCACTCAGTCGTTCGCGACCCGAACGCGCCGTCTTCAAGAGACGCTCGAGCACGATCTCGAAGTTGCCGAGCTTGCCGTCGATGAAGTCCTCGGACTGGTTGATCATGGCGCGCGCCTGGGCCTGGGCGTCGGCGATGATCTGCTCGGCTCGCAGGCGTGACTGACGAACGATCTCGGTCTTGTCGACCATGCGCGCCGCCTCGGCGCGCACTTGGTCCATCAACTGCTGGGCCTTTTGGACCTCGGCGGCCATCAACTCCTCGCGGTCGCGCAACGCCCAGCGGGCCTCGCGCACTTCCTCGGGCAGACTGTTGAGCGCCTGTTCGAGCAGACCCAGGACCTCTTCGCGGGTGATCAGGGCTGAATTGGACAGCGGCATCTGCTTGGCGTTCTCAACCAGCGCGATCAGGTCGCGCAGGTCGGTTTCGATGTCGCGTCGGGCGTGTCGCGCAGAGGGGGCGAACTCCTCGGGGTCGTCGTAGCCGTCAAAGGAAGTCACGAGCCAGCCCCGGGGAACATCTTGTCCAAACGACGCGCCACGGGCGCGGGCACGAACGCCGAGACGTCGCCGCCGTAACGAGCCACTTCACGCAACAGGCGCGAGGCGATGAACGAATGGTTCGAACTCGAAGGGATAAATAAGGTCTCCACGCCCGAGAGCGACCGGTTCATCTGGGCCATCTGCAACTCGCTCTCGAAGTCCGACACGGCCCGCAGCCCCTTGACGATGGCGGTGGCGTCGACGTCGCGCGCCACGTTCACGAGCAGGGTCGAAATCGAGACGATCCGCACGTTCTTCAAGTGCGCGAGACTTTCGGCGATCATCTCGCGCCGCTCTTCGAGATCAAAGAGGGCTTCGGACTTCTGGGGATTGCGGATCGCCGCGACGACGATCTCGTCAAAGATGTGCGACGCGCGCTCGACGACCTCGAGGTGGCCGTTGTGGAAGGGGTCAAAGGACCCCGGAATCAGTCCAACCGTCACTCGCCGTTCCCTTCGTGCGGTTCCAACATCGTTACGAGCGTAGTGCCGTATCGTTTGGTTTTGGTAACGATCCAGCCGTCAGGCGCCTCCATATGGCGGTCATTCTCTATGACGACCCTTGAAGCGCCCACACCCTTTAATAAACCTGCCACGTCGAGCGGTCCGTACGGTGGATCACACAGCACGAGGTCCACGTCGCTGGGTGGCTGCCACAACGGCAGGGTCGCGCGAACGAACTGCGCTTCGCCGTGCAGCTGCAGGGGCTCGAGATTGAGTTTCGCCGCCGCCAGGCACAACGGGTCCGTGTCGACGAAGTACACCTTGACGGCCCCGCGCGACATCGCCTCGATGCCCATCGCGCCCGAACCACAGTAGAGGTCCACAACCACCAGGTCGTGCAGTCCCCCTCGGCTCTCGAGCATCGAGAAGATGGCCTCGCGCGCGTAGTCGGTCGTCGGGCGCACCGTTGCGGGTAGTTTCGCCTTGAGCGGTCGTCCCCGGGCCGCACCGCCAATAACTCGCACGTCTCAAGGGTAGGCGCTTGGCCCCTAGGACTTGAACAGGTAGTCCGCCTCGTCGTCGTCGACGAACAGGCGAAGCTCGTCCACGAGTTCTGGTTCGCCGCCCAACCCGTCCACCTCGACGAGGGCCGCAGCAACGACTTGGGCGGCGAGCAGGAGTTCCTCGTCGCGGCGCAGGTTCGCCAGACGCAGGTCGCTGCGACCGCGTTGTCGTGCGCCGAGCAACGTTCCCTCACCTCGCAGGTCGAGGTCCACCTCGGCGAGTGCGAAGCCGTCGTTCGAATCTACGAGAGCCTGGAGTCGTAGTGCACCCTCGTCGTTGGGCGGACTACCGAGCAAGAAGCAGAAACTTTGCGCCTCACCTCGACCAACGCGACCACGTAATTGGTGTAACTGGGCGAGACCGAATCGCCACGCGTCCTCGATCACGATGACGCTCGCCTCGGGCACGTCGACGCCGACCTCGATGACGACGGTCGCCACCAGGACGTTGAGTTCGCCAGCGCGAAACTGAGCCATGACCTCTTCCTTTTCGGGGCCCTTCATCTGACCGTGCAGTAATCCAACGCTCAACCCTCGAAGTTCACCCAACGCGAGGCGCGTGCGCTCCTCGACCGCGCTGGTCGCCTCGACCCGTTCCGATCCCTCAACGAGGGGACAGATCACGTAGGCCCTTCGCCCTTCTGCCACCTCGTCGCGGACCTTCTGCCAGCACGCGACGAGCGCGAGCTCGTCGCGGGCCCACGTGGTGACAATTGGTAGACGCCCTACGGGCATCTCGTCGAGCACCGATCGATCGAGGTCGCCGAAGACCACCATCGCCGCGGTGCGCGGTATGGGCGTGGCGGTCATGACGAGCAGGTCCGGGTCGGCCCGCTCCTCCGAGTGCTGCTTGCCCTTGTCACGCAGCGCCGCGCGCTGCTCGACGCCGAAACGGTGTTGTTCGTCGATCACGATGGCGCCCAGGGCTTTGAAGCGAACGTCGTCGGTGAGCAGCGCGTGGGTCCCCACCACGATGTCGACACTGGCGTCGAGCAATCCGCTGAGAATAACCTGGCGGTCGCGCGCCCTCACGCGACCGGTCAGGAGTTGTACGCTCAGCGGCCGCTCGCCCCCAAGTACGCGCTCGTCGTGGACCGTGAGGCCCTCGAGGTCCCGGCGCAACGACGCCAGGTGTTGTTCGGCGAGTACTTCGGTGGGGGCCATCAAGGCGCCCTGTCGCCCGCCATCAATCGCCGCGAGCAACGTCGTCAGGGCGACGACGGTCTTGCCCGAACCCACGTCGCCCTGCAAGAGCCGGTGCATGGGCAGCGATGACGCCATGTCGTGGGCGATCTCGCCGAGGACTCGTCGCTGCGCGTTCGTGAGGGCGAAGTGGTGACCCGCGAGGAACCGGTGCACGAGCGTCGATGAGGGTGACGCCGGCGATCCCGGGGCCACGTCGAGGTCCGCGATCGCGAGGGGATGTCGAATTCCTGCGGCACTCTGCGCGAGCCGACGCCGACGCAGCGCGAGCAGGAGTTGAAGCCGCAAGAATTCGTCAAAGACCAGACGTCGTCGTGCCGGTGCGACGTCGACCAGGTCGACGGGAAGGTGAATGCCCCAATAGGACTGGGTGCGATCGACGAGGTCGAGTTCTTCGCGCACTGAGTTAGGCAACGGGTCGAGCAGCGGACCCGCGCGCCGGAGCGACTCCTCGACAAACCCGCCGATTTCCCAGCTGGTGAGTCCGGCTTTGCCCGACGCGGGATAGATCGCCACGACGCGCCCGACGCGCGCCATGTCGCGCTCGTCACCCGAGGGACCCACGATGACGTCCACGACCGGGTTGGTCATCTGACGCTGGCCCTTGTATTCGCCGACCTTGGAGAAGAAGAGGGCTTGGACCCCCAACGAGAGTTGGCGCTCGCGCCAGGCCTGGTTGAAGAAGACGACCTTGATCGAGCCACCCTCGTCAGCGACGGTCACCTCGACCATCACTCTTCCCTGCTTGGTCCGGCGCGACGTCACCTTCTTCACCTCGCCGAAGATCGCCGCCTCCTCACCGACCGTCAAGTCCGAGAGATCGACCCGCTTGGTGCGGTCGATGTAGCGACGCGGGTAGACCGTGAGCAGGTCGAACACGTTCTCGATACCCAAAGAGGCGAGAGCCTCGGCCCGTTTCTCACCCACGTGGCGAAGCTGGGTGACCGCCACGTCGCCCAGCTGGCGGAGTCGGCGCCCAGCCGAGTCGCTCACTCGATGCCGAAGTAGTAGGGGTAGAGGGGTTGGCCGCCGTGGTGGACCTCGACGCTCAACTGGGGGTACTCGTCGGCCACGAACTCGGTGATGCGACGAGTGTTCGCCGGATTCGAACCATCGCCCTCGATGATCGTGAGTAGCTCGTGCTCGGGCTTGATGAGAGCGACCAGCAAGCCGTTGCTCGCCACCGCGATCGAGTCCGCGATTGATTGCACACCCTGAGCACCCAGCCCGATCCAGTCGCCCACGTGCACCTGGCCCACGTCGGTAGCCGTGTCGCGCACCGCCTGGGTCACCTCTCCCGCCACGACGTTGCACGCCGAGGCGCGCATCGAGGCGCTGTTCTGCTCGGCGGAAGCGTCCGGGTCGTAGGCGAGCAACGCGGCGAATCCCTCGACGATGGAATTGGTTGGCACCACCGTGACCGTCTGTTCGACGAGTACGTTGACCTGCTCGGCGACCGGACGGATGTTCTTGTTGTTGGGCAGGATTACGACTTCGTTGGATCCCGTGGCGAGCACCGCCTCGACCAGGTCCGCGGTCGAAGGATTCATGGTCTGGCCGCCGGTGACGAGTCGACGAACGCCGAGCGTGCGAAAGATCCGCCCAACCCCCTCGCCGACCACGACCGCCACGACCGCGGTCGCGGGCGCGGGTTCGTCGGGCTCGTCGAACGGTTCGGCGATGCCTTCGCGGACCCAGCGCTCTTCGATGACTTGCTCGCTGAGGTCGGTCACGCGAATGTCGCGAGGACGTCCCGCGTCAATCGCTGCCTCGATGGCGGCGCCGATGTCGTCAGTGTGGATGTGACAGTTGTAGAGCCCGTCACCGCCGACGATCACGATCGAATCGCCGATGCCCGACCAGACCTCGCGAAAAGCGTGCATCGTCGAGTCGTCGGCGTCGAGCAGGTACATGACTTCGTAACGAAGCTCCGAGATATCGCCTTCGTCGTGGTGCGCCGGCTGCTCTTGGACGTGGACGTGGATGGTCTCGAGCGCTGGTGGCTCGGGAAGCTGGTCGCCGGCGAGTACGTGACACAGGGCGTCGAACCACAAGAGCAGTCCCGAACCACCCGAGTCAACGACGCCGGCCTTTTTCAGGACGTCGAGTTGCTCGGGCGTATAGGCCAGCGCCTCGCGCGCCTGATCGCGCGCGCCGCGAACCATCGCCGTGAGACTCTCGGGGTGGGTTCGGGCGCCTTCGGCTCCGGCGCGCGCTATCGAAAGAATGGTCCCCTCGATGGGCCGCACCACCGCCTGGCGGGCCAGGACGTCAGCGTGCTCGAGGGCCTCGACGAAGAGTTCGGCGTCGACGTCACCTTGCTTGGGGAACTTCTCGACGAGGCCTCGCAACAGCTGGGAGAGTATGACCCCGGAGTTACCACGTGCCCCCATCAACGAGCCATGGGCGATGGCGTGGGTGACCGAGCCCATGGGGGCGTCGGGCTTGACGTCATCGAGCTCCGCGACCACCGATTCGATCGTGAGCGTCATATTCGTACCGGTATCCCCGTCGGGCACGGGATAGACGTTCAGCCGGTTGATGACCTCTTTATGGGAGCGCAGGAGTTCGGCGAAAGTGCCGATGGCCATGCGCAAGTGGGCCGCCGACAGCGACTTGGGAGAAGTCATTGGTAGCGATGCTACAATGGCTCTTCGGTTTCAACCGGCGCTGGACCCGAGCCTCGCCCGGCCAAAGGAGAACGTTCATCATGGCATCAGTCTGCGAAATCTGCGGTAAGAAGCCGTCTTTTGGCATGAACGTCTCGCACTCGCACCGTCGTACCAAGCGCCGCTGGAACCCCAACATCCAGCGCGTGCGCGCAGTGGTCGCGGGCACGACAACGAGGGTCAACGTCTGCACCGGGTGCCTTCGCTCGGGCAAGATCACCAAACCCGCGCGCCGCAACGTCAACGCCTAGGCCACTTCGCCTAGAGCAAGTGCTGGAAACCTCGTCGCTCGAGCGGTTGTCCGGCCAAGGTTCGCTCACTCGGATCGGCGACGATCTCACCAATGCTGAGCGGTGCTCGAAGCCCTCGGTCGAGAAAGACCAGACGCAATCGGTCGGGGTCGCTCGTGGTCATCAGTAACTCGTAGTCCTCGCCACCGCTGATCGCCTCTTCGCGTGTCGCGCCGAGAGCTACCGGGACGTCGCGCAACACGAAGCCCACCCTCGAAGCATCACAAAGCCGGTGCAGGTCCAGACCCAACCCGTCGCTCAAGTCCATCATGGCGTTCACGCCCGCGTTGCGCGCAGCGACGCCTTCGGCGAGCCGGGGCCAGGGACGCCGATGCGCGACCACTAGCTCGTCGTCCAGTGGAGCGCCCTCTCGACGACAACGCAGTCCCGCCGAGGAACGACCGAGAGGTCCAGAGACCAGGATGGTGTCGCCGTCCTTGGCGCCACTTCGCAGCACGGCCCCTCGGCTCGGACACTCACCGAATACCGTCACCGCAACCGCGACGTCGTGTGAGCGAGCGAGGTCCCCGCCCACGATGGGGCAATTCGTCATCGCCGCCGCGTCAGCGATACCCCGGTGCAGTTCTTCGAGGTCCGTGCCGGGTGGTGAACACACCGCCACGACCGCCCCCCTCGGACGCCCGCCCATCGCGGCCAAATCCGACACCGCCGCCGCGACCGCCTTGAAACCTAGGTCCTCTAATGGAAACAGCGACCCATCCAGGTGCACGCCCAGCACGGCCACGTCGGTGCTGACGAGCGCCTCGCCCACAAAAGGGGCCAAAACAGCGGCGTCGTCGCCGATATGACTTTCTCCCTTAGGGATCGAGTGACGACCGACGATGGTGACGATACGCTCAAGTACGTCATCCTCATGCCGGGGGTGCTCTCCTACGAGAGCTAAGGGGTCAGCCGGCACGGGCGTGACCCTGACGAGTCAGGTCGGTGTCGCACTGCGGCGGCGCCGAAGGATTGGAGGACCTCACTATGCAATATCCGACACGCAACAAGAAACTCATCGAATGGGTGGAATTGGTCGCAAAGGTCACCACCCCCGATCGTATCCACTGGTGCGACGGGTCCAACGCCGAATACGACGAACTTTGCCAACTGCTCGTCGATTCGGGAACCTTCCGCCGACTCAATCCCGTCAAGCGACCCAACAGCTACTACGCGCTCTCGGACCCGAGTGACGTCGCTCGCGTCGAGGACCGCACGTTCATCTGTGCCGAGCAAGAGATCGACGCCGGTCCCACCAACAATTGGTGCGAACCCGAAGAAATGCGCACCAAACTGAACGGTCTCTTTCGCGGATGCATGAAGGGGCGCACGATGTACGTCGTGCCCTTCTCGATGGGTCCCCTCGGTTCGAAGATCGCCCACATCGGCGTCGAGATCACTGACTCCGCGTACGTCGCGGTGAACATGAAGATCATGACGCGAATGGGCACGGGCGCCCTCGAAGTCCTCGGTGACGGCGAATTCGTACCGTGCCTGCACTCGGTCGGCATGCCCCTCAAGCCCGGCCAGAAGGACGTGGCCTGGCCGTGCAACGCGAAGGACAAGTACATTGTCCACTTCCCCGAGACCCGCGAGATCGTGTCGTTCGGCTCGGGCTACGGCGGCAACGCGCTGCTGGGCAAGAAGTGCTTCGCGTTACGCATCGCGTCGGTGCTCGGACGCGACGAAGGTTGGCTCGCCGAACACATGTTGATCTTGAAGTTGACCAGTCCGCGTGGTGAGTCGCGTTACGTCACGGGCGCGTTCCCGAGTGCGTGCGGCAAGACCAACCTGGCGATGCTGGTCCCGACCCTGCCTGGCTGGAAGGTCGAGACCGTAGGCGACGACATCTGCTGGATGAAGCCGGGCCCCGACGGTCGTCTCTACGCGATCAACCCCGAAGCCGGATTCTTCGGCGTCGCACCGGGCACGAACATGGAGACCAACCCCAACGCCATGTACTCGGTCCAAGCGAACACGATCTTCACCAACGTGGCCCTCACCGCCGACAACGACGTGTGGTGGGAGGGCATGGGCGAACCGCCCGAAGGGCTCACTGACTGGAAGGGTCAGAAGTGGAGCAAGGACCTCGGCACACCCGCCGCGCACCCGAACTCACGCTTCACTGCCCCGGCCAACCAGGACCCCGCGATCGCGGCCGAGTGGGAAGATCCCGCGGGCGTGCCCATTGACGCGATCCTCTTCGGGGGACGCCGCGCGAACACCGTGCCGCTCATCTTCCAGTCGCGCGACTGGGACCACGGCGTGTTCCTGGGTTCGATCGTCTCTTCTGAGACCACCGCGGCGGCCGTGGGCCAGGTCGGCAATCTACGTCGCGATCCCTTCGCGATGCTGCCCTTTTGCGGGTACAACATGGCGGACTACTTCGGACACTGGCTCACCTTTTCCCAGCGTTTCGATGAGAAGAACCTACCCAAGATCTTCTACGTCAACTGGTTTCGCAAGGGTGAGGACGGTCGTTGGCTCTGGCCCGGTTACGGCGAGAACAGTCGCGTGCTCGAGTGGGTCTTCGAACGCGTCGCCGGTCGCGCCGAAGCCGAAGTGACCCCCATCGGCTTCGTGCCGACACCCACGTCGATTGACGTACGCGGCGTGGACGTGACCCCCGGGGACATGAAAGAACTGCTGACTGTACACGCCGACGAATGGCGCGCCGAGGTGCCCCTCATCCGAAAGCACTTCGCACAGTTCGGCGATCGACTTCCCACCAAGCTTCGCCAGGAGATCGACGACCTCGAGCAGCGGCTCGGCTGATCTACTCGGCGGTCTCGGCGTCGGCGACGATGAGTCGCGGACCCGAAGGCCAGTCGAAGTAGCGCCACGTCCAGTTAATCATCACGCGTAGCCGGTTTCGAAAGCCGATCAGGTACCACAGGTGCAGGCCTAACCAGGCCAGCCAACCCGGCGTGCCCTTGATGACCGAGCCACCCGGCAGTTGGGCGACGGCGGCGTGTCGACCAATGGTCGCCATGATGCCCTTATTGCGGTACTTGAAGGGCGTGGTCGGCGAGCCGTCGAGCACCAGCAGAATCTGGCGAGCGCAGTGACGCCCGGACTGCATCGCGACGGGCGCCAATTGGGCACAGAACGTCGTCTCGTCCAAGGGCACCGCCGCGGCGTCGCCGACGGCCCAGACGTTGGCGCTCTCGAGGAGGCGAAGGTCGGGCATGACCCGTACGCGACCCCCCGGACCAGGACTCGTCTGGAGATCGTGGGCAAGCGTACCGCTTGCGGTGACCCCCGCGGCCCAGATCACCGCGGCGACCTTCAGGCGCTCGCCGTCGGCAAAACGGATGGCGCGCTCTTCGACCTCGACCACCGAGCGACCGAATTCGATCTCGACGCCCATTCGTTCGAGTTCCTTCTGGGCGTACTTGCTCGCCTTCTCGGGAAACGGCGTGAGGAGTCGCGGCGCCATGTCCACGAGCAGCACACGCACCCTCGAGGGGTCGATACGAAGACCGTCGCGTTTGATCACGGTGCGGATCAGTTCTGAGAGTGCGCCCGAGGTCTCCACGCCAGTAGGTCCGCCCCCGACGATCACGAAATTGAGCGAGACCGGGGCTTCGTCGGCGGCGGCGTCGGCCTCTTCGAGTGAACTCAAAAGACGATTACGAAGCTTGCGCGCGTCCGCGAGCGAGTAGAGCGGCATGGCGTACTGCGACGCCCCAGGAATACCGAAGTACGACGCCGTGGCACCGGTGGCGACGACCAGGTGGTCGAAGGCGATCTCAGATCCCCCCTCGAGTAGAACGACGTGGCGAGCGTGGTCGACCTCGCGAACCTTCGCGTGACGGAACCCGACGTTGCGGGCCTTGCCGAAGATGGTGCGGATGGGATAAGCGACCTCGGCGGGTTCGAGCATCGCGGTCGCCACCTGGTACAAGAGAGGCAGGAACGTGTGGAAATTGTGCTTGTCGACGATCGTGACTCGCACGTTTTTGTTCGCGAGACCGCGGGCAGTCGCGATGCCGGCGAAACCACCGCCGATGATGACCACGTGGGGCAGGTGGGAGAAATCTGGAAAGTCTTGCGCCGGATCGGGAGACTTCACCATATCTCTACCAAGCATAGTTGACGTTATATCAATTCATATCATTGATGGCTGAGTCGTCGCCCCGTGCCGTAGACGAAGCCCGCACCCAGCGTGAGCACCGCGAGCACCACGTCACCAGTCTTGAAGTGCAACGAGATCCCCACCGGTATCAGGGCGCCGATCACCCAGAGGAGTTGTTGTCGTACCGCGAAACGCGCGAACGTCCGACCCTGGGCGCCTGGGGGCACGTAGCGCTGGGTGATGGCGTCAAAACTCGGCTGGGCGATCGCGGCGCACGCCCCGAGCCAGCCCGCCAGGGAGACTTGGACGACGAGTGACGGGTGCACGGCGGCGAGCGCCGAACCTATCCCGGTCGCCAACAACGACGCGGTCAGCAGAGCCGACTCGGGCACCTTGTTGCGCACCCGGGTCACGATGCCCAACCCGATCAGCGAGCCGAGCGCCGACATCGTCAGAGCGAACGCGAACCACTTGAGTCCCGCCTGTTCGCGCCGCAAGCCAAAGGCGAGCAGGAACGTCGAAAAGCCGACCGTAAAGCGCATGATGGCCGAGGCGCTCAGTCCCCACGAGACTTCGACGTCACCGAATGGATTGAGCGTCTGGCGATCACGCTCGAGTTGGGTGATCGAGGCCACCTGCTCACGCACGGATTTCGCGGGACGTTGCAAACGCAGACTCGCCACCGTCGCCACCACAAAGACGATCGACGCCGCGATGAGCACGCTCGGGGCGCCGATGCCTTTCAAGAGTCCGGCGCCAATCGATCCAGCGATCAGTCCCGACAGCGTCCCGAGCAGCGTAAGTTGCGCGTTGAAACCCGCGAAGCCTTTCTCTTCTGGTAGGTCGTGCTCGGGCCAACCCGACTCGCCCACCCGCGCGGCGTGTTCGCGGAATTGATCAGTGCGAGCCATCTCTGGTACCAGGGCGCCACGCGTAACGACGTACAACTTGGATGAGACCAGGACGAGAAACGCCTCGGGAAAGAGCCAGAGTGAGTTCAAGTGCTGACTCATTGACCAGCAGAGCACGACACGAAATCCCGCGGAGACCGCGACGAGGATGCGCCGGCCGTTCGCCGACTTGTCAATGAGTGGACCGAGCAACGGAGAGACCACGGCGAAGGGTGCAATGGTGAGCAGGAGGTACAGCAGCACCTTGCTCTTGGCCTCGTCGGGCGAGACCGAGAAGAACAACGAACCCGCGAGCGAGACCGTGACCATGGTGTCGCCCGCCATCATGATCACGTGCACCAACGCCAGCCGGCCGAAGGCCGTCTTTTGGTCGAAGAGGTCCTGTGCCGCGGCCCGGGCCAGAGAGGCAAATCCACGACGACGCACGGGTAAAGCGTAGGGGATGGGCCACAGCCAGTCACGACGTCAAGTGCTGCTGCTAGACCGGCAACGTGCACGTGAAGTCCTTCTTAGAGAACTTGCCGTTCAGTCTTCTCGCCGCCCTGGTGTGGGTACTGATCGCCGCGGCGGTCGGGCGCCGGGTACATCGCCACGCCACCATCGACGTGTTCTGGGGCGCGGGCTTTCTCGTCGTCTTCGCCGAGAGCCTGGCGGTGGCCCTTCATTTGCACCCGCACCTGACCGCACTGCGCTACGTGGTGCTCGTCCTCGTGGCTCTGTGGAGCCTTCGACTCTCAATCCACCTTGCGATCCGTCAGCGCGGCTCGCGCGAGGATTCGCGTTACGTGGCGATCATGGCGGGCGCCAAGGGTCGCCACGAGACCCTCTACGCCTTCAAGATGATCTACGGTCTCCAGGGCCTGCTGCTCTGGTTCGTCTCTATGCCCCTGCAGTGGATCGCCTTCAGCGACCACCTGAATTGGCTTCTCCTGCCGGGTCTCGTCCTCGGCGCGCTCGGCGTGCTCTTCGAGGGCGTCGGCGACGAGCAGCTGCGACGATTCATTGCGGATCCGAAGAACGCGGGCACGACCATGAACCGCGGCCTCTGGCGATTCACGCGCCACCCCAATTATTTCGGCGACGCCTTGGTGTGGGCCGGTTTCTACGTGATCGCGATCAGCGCACCGTGGGGATTCATCACGGTCCTGTCGCCACTGACGATGTGGTGGTTACTGACTTCATTGTCGGGCAAACCCATGCTCGAACGCAAGCTCACCAAAACCCGCGCCGGTTACGAGGAGTACGTCGCGACAACGAGCTCTTTCTTCCCCCGTCCCCCTAAGAGACTCCCCGACACCTAGTTCGAGAAACAGCCCTGGCGATAGATGAACTCCGGCACGACACCGGGCACGCAGACCTTGAGGCGCGATGACACTCGCCACTGGTTCGTAGCCGAATCGAAGTGCTCGACCTCGGTAACGCCCACCGCGTGCTCACCTTCGCCAACGGTTGCCCAGAGATAGGCCCAACCGTCCTGGCACGCGTAACTCGCCACCGCACTCACCCGAAGGGCACCAGTGAAGGGCGCGCTGAGCGTCGAAGCGGAACAGGTCGAGGGATTGAAGGCTGGCGTCGACGTCTCGCTCGCTTCACTGACGGCGACGACAAGCAGACCGGCCAGCGCCAGAGAGAGAAGAAGTCGAACGAGCCTCACGTGCTCAGTACACCACACCCACGTGAGACATCTTGATGTGCTCTAAGGCAGAATGAAGAGGGTCGCGAGAAAAGCACCCGTCGCAAACTCCCACTCGTTCGGGTCTATGGGATTGAGCGAAATATCGTCGAGAACTCGACCAAAGAGCAACACCTGCAGGGCCACGGCAATCGAACGCGCGGAGATATCACGACGCAGCCACCCTCGCTCCTGTCCAATGTCGACCAGCCGGACCAACTCGTCGGTGAGACGACTCTGCGTGAGGCCAATCAGAACTCGTAACTCAGGACGCGTAATCGACGCGGCGACGATACGCACTCGAATCGATCGTCGCTTCATGCGGTCCGGTCCCGAGGTGACGCGTTCGATAAGTGGGGCCAGCGCCCCCATGTATTCATCAAGGGTCGTCGCGCTGTCGCTCACCTCGCGCAGCAAGTGAATGTCCTCTTCGGCGAGCTTGGAGAACAACACGTTGTACGCGGCGTCGATGACGCCCTCGCGTGACCCGAAGTGGTGATACACAGATCCGTAGTTCACTCCGGTCGCCTTACACACGTCAGGAATGCGGATGAGTGACTCGTCCGAGTTCATCAACTGTTCGCACACCTCGTCCAGCACCGCTTGCATCACTGGAAGGGATCTGCTTTGCTTCGTCATCCTTACAACTTTAATCGCAGGGGTAGATAAAACGACAAGAAATATCTCCCTATTGTTTAGATTTACCTGCAAGTAGGTGAACACTTCATACTTCTCACGCACGCACCGCTTTTTGAGACAATCACTTTGAGCAACAAAGCGTGGCGCGGCATCGAACGACCGCCAACTACTTTTCGCGAAGCCGGTCGAACACCGCCATGGTAACCACGACGTCCTCTCGACGTGACGAGTATCGCGGACCTTCTTGCAATCTTCACAGCGCGTCCGACGACTATGTGCATCTCTCCAAGCACACGAGCGCCCACGCGCAGTGCGCGACTGCCGCGAGCGCGACCGACCCTGCTCCGGCACAGACGTGACGCCAGTAAAGTCATTGAACCCCAGTAAAGGAATACCGTGGCCAAGCCCGTCCTCAACGTCATCATCGGAAGCACGCGGCCCGGTCGTGTCGGACCGGCCATCGCACAATGGTTCTACGAGATCGCCGAAGCCGAAGGAACCTTCGAAGTCGTGCTCGTGGACCTGGTCGACTACGACTTACCTATCTTCAACGAACCGCGCCAACCAGTGACCAAGCAGTACGAGTTCGAGTACACCAAGAAATGGTCCGCGACCATCGCGCGGGCGGACGCGCTGGTCTTCGTGATCCCCGAATACAACCACAGTTTCAACGCCGCCACCAAGAACGCGATCGACTACTTGCACCACGAATGGAAACACAAGCCGGTCGGCATCGTCAGTTACGGCAGCATGGCCATGGGGGTTCGCGCTGTCCAGGCACTCAAGCCAATATTCGCTGCGCTTCGACTCATCTTCAGCGGCGAGGTGACGATACCCCTCCCTCTCGTCCCGGTCGTCGACGGAGTCTTCTCTGGTAACGAAGTCCTCAACAACGGGGCGAAGGCCATCGTCCGAGAGCTCACGATTATGAGCCCGCCGTTGAAGCAACTGCGAGAGAGCGGCGCGTTCTAATCACGCGCCATCCCTAAGATGGCTCTCGTGAGCGCATCCGCACCGACGACCGATCCACCGGTCATCATCACGGAGCATCTCACCAAGACGTACAGCGGCGCCGACTTCAACGCCGTGGACGACCTCAACCTCTCGGTGTACGCCGGCGAGATCTTCGGACTGCTCGGACCTAACGGCGCTGGCAAGACCACAACCGCGGGCATGCTCACCACCCGGGTCATTCCCTCGTCAGGGACTGCCACGGTCGCAGGCATCAACGTGGTCCACCACCCCGCCGTCGCCAAGCAGTTCCTCGGCGTCGTTTCCCAGACCAACACGCTCGACCGCCAGTTGACCGTATGGGAGAACCTGTACTTCCACGGACGCCTCTTCGGTATGTCCTCTCACGAGTCGCGCGTGACTTCGGACCGGCTCCTCGAACAGTTCCAGCTCGCCAAATGGGCCAAAGCATCGGTCTACGCCCTCTCGGGCGGAATGGCCCAACGACTCATGGTCGCCCGATCGATCTTCCACCGTCCCGCCGTGCTGTTCATGGACGAGCCGACAGCCGGACTCGATCCCCAGAGCCGCCTAGCGCTGTGGGAGATCCTTCAGCAACTCAACGCGGACGGTCAGACCATTCTGCTCACCACGCACTACATGGAAGAAGCAGATCAACTGTGCAGTCGGGTGGCCATCATGGACCACGGCAAGATCCTCGCACTCGACACGCCCGAAGGACTCAAGCGCAGCGTGGGGGTGGACACGATAGTCACCATCAAGGCCTCGGGCGATCTCAAACTCCTCGCCATGACGTTAGAGAAGGGCGTGCCCGGCGTGACCCACAGTCGCGAGATCGACAAGGGTGTTGAAATTCACGTCAAGAGCGGCGAACGAATACTGGCTCAGGTAGTCGCCGCGGCGGAGTCGGGTGGTTTCACGGTCGTGGACCTTTCGGTCGCCGAGCCCTCGTTAGAGACCGTCTTCATCAACCTCACGGGCAAGGAGTTGCGCGACTGATGACCGCACACGAACTCACGAGCCAGTCCCACATCACCATTGGTCCTCGTCGTTCGCTTCTTAGCGCGAGTCGATCGGCTCTCGGGGCCCTCTTGCTGCGCGACGTCGTCGTGTTGAAGAAGGACTGGGCGATCTTCGTCCTTCGAACAATCGTTCAGCCCTTCCTACTTTGCTTCGTCTTCCTCTTCGTCTTTCCAAAAATCGGACAATCGGTGGGGGGCAGCGGCGGTGTCACGGGTGAAAGCACATTCGCGACCGTGCTCGTGGCGGGCGTCGTCGGTATCTCAATCATGTTCCAAGGCGTTCAATCAGTCGCATTGCAGATGTCCCAAGAATTCGGCTTCACGCGAGAGATTGAAGACCGCGTGCAGGCGCCGTGTCCAATCTGGCTGGTCGCCTTCGAGAAGGTCATCTCCGGGGCGGTCCAGGGTCTCATCTCAGCCGCCATCGTGCTGCCCATCGCTTCGGTGGTCCACGCGAAAGGAGTGAGTGCCGCCATTTCAATACACTGGCTCATCTTGTTGACCCTGGTACCGCTCGCGTGCGTCGCGATGGGCTCCCTAGGTCTCGTGCTCGGCACCAGTTTCGAACCGCGCAACATCGGCTTGATGTTCGGCTTCGTGATCCTACCCATCACCTTCCTCGGTGGCACGTACTACCAGTGGAACCGACTCGCGTCGGTCAAGATCGGCTCGTGGCACTGGCTCCAAACGATCGTGCTCATAAATCCACTGCTCTACGTCAACGAGGGGATGCGCTCGGCGTTCACAAACGTACCCCACATGCACTTGTACGTCATCTATCCGGTGCTGATCACGTTCTGCGTCGGATTCCTGTCACTCGGGCTGCGCAATTTCCGCCGGCGAGTCCTCACCTAACCCCAGGAACTCGCCGATGGTGAATCACTACCGAACGCGGTAGATCGCGGCTTCGTTGGCCGCGAGTTCGCCTGGCGTCGGTCGATCGACACTCGAGATCACCAAAGTCGAGCCCACCAGGTCGACGGGATGCGTAGAACCAGTGAAGTTCACCAAGACCCGCAGCACCTCGTCGTCGGCGACCCGGTCGAAGACCAGGACGTCGCCTTGGACGTGCAGATTCTCGGTCTCACCGGATCGCAGGACCTTGGAATTTCGACGCAAAGCCAACAGTCGTCGCGTGAACTGCAATGTCGATCCGGACGATTCCTCTTGGCGCTGCACGCTGAATCTCGAAGCATCGCCGGCAAAGGGCAACCAGGCGCCAGCGGGCCAGCCGTGGTCCTCGTGGTCATCCCAGGGAATCGGAGCTCGACAGCCGTCACGGCCGCCAGGATCCACCACTTGTTCGGGCGCGACGATCGCGTCTTCGAGGCCGAGTTCCTCACCGGCGTAGAGAAAGGCCGTGCCTCGCAGCGCCAACAACAACGTCATGGCGGCTCGCACACGCTCTTGGCCCCCGAGGCGAGTCGCGACGCGAGCGTTGTCATGATTGCTCAACACCCAAGTCGGCCACGCCGACACCGGGCCGAGCGCCGACTCGGTTTCACCGATCGTGTCAAGCCACGCGCTCGCGCGCCACGCGGTGAACAGCGACTTGAAGTTGAACGAGAGGTGCAGTTCGTCGCCGTGTCCGTAGTAAGTCGCCACCCGCACCGGATCGAGGAGATAGACCTCACCGATGGACACGCGGTCCCCTTCGTACTCTTCAAGCACTCGACGAATCTCTCGTAGGTACTCGTGGGTTACGTCGACGTCGTTGAGCGGTGTGTGGCTCAGCAATCGCAGATCAGCGGGGTCGTCATGGTCGACGTCCTTGCCTATGGCGTGCACGACGTCCATCCGAAAGCCGTCGACACCTCGCTCGAGCCAGAAGCGCAAGGTCTCACTCATGGCATCTCGGACCTCTGGATTGGACCAATTGAGGTCGGGCTGATCAGCGAGAAACATGTGAAGGTAGTACTGACCCGTCAACTCGTCCCAGGTCCACGTGGGCTCGTCGCTCCAGGCGTGGATCCAATTGTTCGGCAGGGACCCGTCAGGCTTCGCGTCACGCCAGATGTACCAGTCCCGGTGCCTGCTCGTGCGTGAAGACCTGGCGTCAAGGAACCAGGGGTGCTCACTTGAGGTGTGGTTGGGTACCCAGTCGAGCAGGACCCGTATGCCGAGCTCGTGGGCTTCACGAACCAACAAATCGAAGTCACGCAACGAGCCAAAGGTCGGATCGACGTCGACGAAATTCGACACGTCGTACCCGAAATCGCGCATCGGCGATGGGAAGATCGGAGACAGCCAAATGGCGTCGATACCCAGCCACTCCAAGTAGCGGAGTCGATGACGCACTCCGTTGAGGTCACCGACTCCGTCCGCGTTGGAATCACTGAACGATCGTGGATAGATCTGATAGATCACCGCGTCACGCCACCACGTCATCGCCGAAGACTAACCCGCGAGAAAGGTGATCCGAACTGAATTCAAGCGTGCCCCCGCTGGAAGGCGTAGAGCACGACGCCTAGGACAATGACGATCACCATCATCGTTTTGGCGTTCTTCGCGACGAGCCACGTCGTCGGCAGTGATGACGTCGCGGCCGGTTCGGTGCCCCACGTCGTGTTCGGCGTCGAACCAACCATCGCGTCGCCGTCACCCACGAGTCCGCGAAAGGGTTGGGTCGGGGTCAGGAGATACGCGTACGCCTGGATCCTGATTTGGAAGCGCAGCACGAGGGCCAGGGCCTGGTGAAGCGCCTCGGGTTCACGTCCGCTGAAGATTCCCCATACCCACATCACGAAGAGAAAGGGATACGAGCCAAGCGAGAGCACCCCGCTCACGATGCTGCCTGGTATCGCCAATACCAATCGAAAGAACACCGCAGTCCGGTTGAGTGGCACGTGATCAATCGAGAGCGAGACCTGGTCATGGGCCCCCTCGTCAAAGACCAGCCCGGGCCAACGACTCGTGAGCAAGAACAAGTACGCGAGCACGTTGGCGTAGAGACGCAGCGCGCCCGTGAGGAAATTCTGCAACCCGTCGGGAACGCGCCCACTCAACAGCGAAGCGAACCATGCCCCAATCGCCGCGAAGAAAGCCGCGAGCGAAACAAAGGCCGCGACGAAGAGCAGCGGAATGGCCAGGATCAATCGGATGAGAATCGTCCCACGAGCCTGCACGGGAGGTTCGAGCGAAAGTCCCACGAGGACCTGCGCCTCGTCGCGCATCGCAGTCGACGACAACGGTGGCATTGCCGCCTTGGAAGTCGAACCTGGGGTCGGCGCGCCACAGACGGCACAGAACCTTTGCCCTTCGACCTCCAACGTTCCGCATTGTGCGCAGTACGCCATATTGACTCCTTTGGACGCCTAGAAGGGCTGGAGCCGGACCTTGCCCAGGGGCCTGAGCAACGTCGCAAAGTTCCACCTCGAGGGAGTGTAACCGAGCGTCTCCAGTGCCTCCAAGTAACGATCTTGAGAAGCAAAGCAATGACGCCCCTTCAATCAGATCTTATTGGTCCGATCCTCGTTAAAGACACATCGCGCGAGCGAAGGCACGTCAAGATAGTCAGCGCACTCGCCAAAGGCGAGTGACGTCGAATCGTAGAAGACCGAGATTGACGACGGAATTTTCGATGAGAGAACGTTCGGTGTCGTCCCCGTGACCGGCGTCGTCGCCACCACCATCACCCCACGTTCCGGATACTTGCCCAACGGAGCACCAGTGCCCGTGAACGTGAACACCACCGAGGTCTGTCCGTCTTGGTAGACGAAGCCCAGCGCTCCGTGGACTTGGTCGCCTTGTTCGTGCAGGGTCACGAAGTAGTGCGGCTGATCCAGTGAGCCACTGACGTAGATGCCCGCAAGCGGCCCCAGCGAGGTTGGCGACGCCACTGGTGTCCGCGCCACAGCGATGATCGACAGGACAAGCGCCGCCGTAGCGATCAGTGCCGTCATCACACTGAACACTCGAGACATCTGAGGGAGCGCATGCGTCATGGTCGTGGCACCGGAGACGAATCTCTGGGCCAGGTCATGGATTCAAAGACGCTGGCACGTGACCCGAGAAGTTTCATCCTTCACTTCTACACCGCCCAGGAGGATTCCAACGTGTCGGGAAAGTCGAACACCCACGTTCCACGCCGCGCCCCATTAAGGGACGTGCAGGGCCTCAGTTCTTGGCGTTGAGATTGAGTGGCGGCACCGTGGCCGAGGGAACAGTAATCTTGGATCCTCCAAAATTTGACGACGAAGGCCCCGCGGTCGAGACTGGATTGCCTGTCCCCTTGGGCAACAACAGCAACACCTCCAGGATGCCGTGATTGGCCGTGGTGGCGATACCTCCCACGCTGGGGTTCGCGATGTTCCACGTACTGAAGGTGACGGGGATGTCCGCGAGTAGGTCTAGGCCGGCCGACCCCCGCTCAACTGACGCAGTGAACGAGACTGCCTTAGTGACTCCATGCCTCGTCAAGTTTCCCGCAGCCTTCTCTTGAGTAGTTGCTCCCACGACGGGTCGCGAAACATAGATGATCGGTGTGGCCAGCTTCAGCGACGCCGTCGGATATTGCGAGACCTTCATGATGCGACCATCGAACTGCGCGTTGCGATTTGGTTGGTCACTCTTTACCAACGCCAAGTCCACCGTGAAGGTCCCGCTCGTCACCTGGTGCCCTAGACGTTGGCCGGTCCCCAGACCTTCTTCGTACCACCGACTGCAGTCGTACTCTGTCCTACCAAGACCTCGTCGAGTCGATAACCAACAACCGAACCGGCGCCCGCGTGCGATGTACCTGCAATCGAAGGCACTGCAGTGGTAGAGCCGGAATCGGACGATCCGGAAGTGCCTTGGGTCATCACCGTCGATGGCAGACTGAGCCTGGTGGGCGGAGTTCCTTCAATGAAGTGGATGAAGACAAATGGTCCGCCGACCGCGAGCACGATCACTTCAACGAGCGGCACGACCAGCCAGCGAATCCGTCGGCGACGTTTGGCGGGTTGAGGGGACAATATGAGGCACCAGATTCCGGTTCCGGGTTGCCGCTCACGCTAGCAAGGCACCGATAGAACTGACTAGGGCCGCATCGCCCTCGTGCAATCCCACTCGACGTCGCACTGACATCTAGCCGCTACTTTCGAGGCCGTTCACCCACCCTTCGTCGCGAAAGGACAACGTAGAAGAAGCGCCATCCGAGCATCATCAGTCCGAGAAAAGCCAATGCCACCACGACGAAGGCGAACGCGGTCCCCTGTCCAGCGAGCACTCGAAGAATCATTCCGACGACAACCGTCACGACGACCACTGCGACACCGCTACGAAGCGATATACCTGATTGACGAGTGAGCGCGACGAGCAACCAGCCCACACCAAGCCCGACGGCGAACGGCCAGGTTGTAGAAACCACGCCACGGAACGTGAGCCCGTGATGATGTGAAGATCGGCCAATTGCGACGAAAAGCAGCACGAAGACCAAGTCCAAGAGCGCGGCGGCGCGTTTCACGACCCGCTACCGTCGCTCGTACGGAACCTTGCGTCAACAATGTTCCAGCGATGAAATGGCTTCGTCGAAGAGGAAGTACCAGAAGGAATGTATCGATACTAGGTGGCACGCACCACCTAGTATCGCGCACCACTCACCGCGAAGCGGCACCCGTTGACAATCAACGAGCCACCTCCACAAAGCTGGAGCCTGGGTCTCCTATTTAGACCAAGGCATGGCTTCGCCGGAGGCCTTGAAGAGCCGGAAAGAAAACACGACCTGAACGATTGCCGCAACGAGGGCGATGTAGATGCCAATGCGCGCGCCATAGCTGAAGCCGGAGCCAGCGCCAGCAAAGCTTCCCCTTGGCAGTGTCAACCAGCGGAGGGCCACGATAACCGTGCCAATTGCCGAAGCGCCGAGCACGATAACGGCCGGCCCAATCGAGGTCTTAGGCATGTTGGTCCCAGAGCGCAAGAGCACGAGGTACGCGGCGCCGGCCACGACCAACAACCCACCTAGCCATCCGTAACCGGATCCGAAGCCACTCACCGATGCACTGCCGTAAGTAGAACTGAATCCGTACCAGGGCAAGAACAACGCAATCAGCCCGATGAGGCCGGCGATCGCGATCACCCGATCCGCCGTCGAAAGCTTCTTCCAATCAAATGCCGCCATAAATCCTCCACTTTGTAGTTGAGACGTTCGGAACCACCGTCGTAGTACGCCGTGTGCTCGTGTCGGTAGGTGAGCGCAAGGACGAACCTCAATACGTCGCTCCAACACCCCCTGATTGAATAGTCCAGGTATTACTAGCACAGGTCTTTCTAGCGCGCTCGTCTTACGACGCCCATTTCTCAGTTACGGGTCGTCGCTAAAGGATCGCTTCACGTGGGCGCTTCTCGGCTCGCAGTGCGCCATATTGGACGAAGGACGAGATTCAACGGGCTCAGACATAGTGTCCTGGTTTGTCCTACCGAGATAGTGTTACCGATCGAAAGAGGATCGACCCTCTGCTGCACGGATAGAACATGGCCTGAGGGAAGCTTTGACTACGGTCCGTCGGCATCGGTCTCTTCTGAGTCTGAGAAAAATCTTCTCGGCCTACTTTGGATTCGGCCGATGTCGTCGCATTGGCATACCGGTTGAAACATAGGATTGTCATGCGTTGCTCTGGCACTAGCGTGAGACAATTCCCCGCTTGTTCCCCCTGGGAACGGTGTCAGTTTCTGAAGGTTCCGACGCGACTTCCTTCATGCCTCGCCTGAATCAAGGAGTTGACGAAGTGCGAAAAGTAGTCGCCTACGAGTTGCTGTCGCTCGACGGAGTAGCCGAAGAGCCAGACGAGTTCGTCACCAGCTGGGATGACGT
Source organism: Acidimicrobiaceae bacterium (assembly GCA_003160115.1). Taxonomy (GTDB): domain Bacteria; phylum Actinomycetota; class Acidimicrobiia; order Acidimicrobiales; family RAAP-2; genus RAAP-2. The sequence continues at coordinate 45,261 of PLQL01000036.1, read as the reverse complement.
AATGGATGAGAACCTCGGCCGCGTTATATCCACTCAGGACGCCGTGCTACTTGGGCATCGAACTTACGACCACTGGTCCAAGTTCTGGCCAACGAGCAATATCGAACCTTTCGCCAAATTCATCAACGGAGTCGAGAAGTTCGTGATAGCAACGACAGCAACCACTCAGAACTGGTCGAACAGCGTCGTCGTCAGCGGCGACCTTTTTGAGTTCGTCTCTAAGTTGAAGCGGCAGTCCGGTGAGGACATCGGGGTCCATGGCAGCATCAGACTTTTTCAATCGTTGTGCGAACTTGAACTAGTGGACGAACTGAGACTTGTCATTTCACCGGCCATTCATATTCGCGGTCGCAAACTCTTCGAAAAAGGACTTCCATCTCGGCTGACCATGACCCGCCAAGTTGTGTCTCCAACCGGCTATCTTCTGCTCGACTACGAAGTCCAGCGAGCAGGCATCAAATGAAGCTTTGGAAGGCATCACTTGAGCCCGTTTCAAAATCAAATTGGACTTCTCGCACCGTATTCGAAAGCCCGGTGGGAATCGAACATACGACCGAAGGATTATGAGATGCGCACTTGAAATGCAGTGTGTCGTTTACGTCCATCCAATTAGTCCCCCTCCACTTCAAGATCCGCTGGGTAGCACCTCGTCCACGCAGTTCTGAAATTGGGAGAGCGAAGGAGTAACAAATCGGCTTGAAACGCGACCTAGGTGTCTCGACGCTATCGAAGAGCGTCGAAAGTCCCTTGTTCAACTGGGAAATCTGTTCTCTTGGGAGCAAGAACGTGCCCATTCTGAGGGCGAACATGAAGCATCGTAGGGCCGGCGGGGATCGAACCCGCGACCGAGGGATTATGAGTCCCCTGCTCTAACCACTGAGCTACGGCCCTTGGAAACGCCTGGTCCGCACAGTGACAAGCGACGAACCTGCATTGAGACAAAAGTATCAGGTGCACCTCGCCTGAAGCCTTGCTGCAGCGTTGTTCCGCAACCAAGACGAAAACGGGGACGAAAGTTGTCTCCTCGCTCGCTGAACACATCCTGATGACTACAACGTTTCAACAATTCTGGTCGCGACGACACCATTTGAACGAGCACGGTTGGCGTAGTAACACAAAAGTTACTTGCACACACCAAAGCACGATCAAGCCTTAGGGCGACACCATAAAGGGGCACATCAGCCTTGCTATGATCATCTCTCTTTTTCGAAGTACCACAACCCGACCAGCGATAGGGTGAAACAGTGCTTAAACGACTCTCCGTCCTCGCCAGTCTGGCCGTGTTGGGCGTAGGGGCGTGGCTGGTTAGCCGTGGTCAAGAGGTGGACCGAGTCTGCAAGGTTAATACGATCTCTGGGAAAGGAGGCGACAGTTTCAACCACTGCACGAACTTGATATCAACGTATTTCTTGGGCTACGCCCTGTCCATACTTGGATTCATCCTCTTACTGATGTCGATCTTCGTGATTCGCCAACACTCTCGCCACGTGAAACTGCACACACCGAAACGGCCCTATAACGAGCAGCGACCCGACGACTCCAATCCCTTCCGTGCGGTCATGAAGCAAGAGAAGGATTCCGGCAAGACTCCAGAAGACGGCCGCGAAGAGAATCGCAACTAGTTCGCCGACAGATTGTCGACTGTGTGCGAAGGAGCGCGAACTGGCTCCCAGAGCAGGACTCGAACCTGCAACCTAGCGATTAACAGTCGCTTGCTCTGCCAATTGAGCTATCTGGGATTGCGCTACAGCAAAGCAACATTAGCACCC
>PLQL01000036.1:0-43474 GCA_003160115.1 Acidimicrobiaceae bacterium | reverse complement strand
TGGACATGGTGCGAAACGTGTACTGCCAAAACGCGTCGAAATCTGTGCCACAAAGCCGCCGCAACTCGTCAATCACCCACGCGGGCGCATCTCGAGTGGCAACCGGTTCTCGAAGGTCGCCAACCGAATTGAAGTCAGTGGGTTCGAAACGGCGTGAGTTGAGATCACGACTCATCTGAATGACCTCGAGTGCCTTGACCTGCGAGATGTCGAGTGCGAGTGCCACCTCTCGCTTGGTGAGCCGCTTGCCGGTCTGGCCGCGTTCCAACTTCTGAAAAGCGAGGACCCGACGCATTTCTGAATCGCTTAACCCTGCTTGTTGTTGAATGGCCTGGTTCACGAGCTTCATGATCCAATAGTTGGCGTAGGTGGAGAAGCGGTTGCCTTTCGACGGGTCAAAACGATGCAGCGCGTTCACCAGACCCTCGATACCCGCAGCCTCGAGATCCTCATTTCCGAAACGGTAACCACGCTCGAGGACCCTGGTGCGCACGAGCCCGCACGTCGCGCGCAGCAGGAGTGATTCAGCTTCCTGGCCATCTTGTCGATCGCGTTGCACTCGGCGTCGGTCGCTCGCGTCCATGGCCGGTGTGGCGAGCAGAAGGCGCTCGGCCTCGCGCCCCCGTTCGATCACCGGATACAACTGGCGCTCCTCGTCGACACTTAGCGGTGCCAGCATCTCGAGACCACCAATGACGCCACGAGATGTCCACGTCACGACGCGTCGCTCGGGGTTCTTTCGAGCAGCCAGTCCTTAAGGTCTCGTTCCGCCCCTTCGCCTTCAGCGGTATCGAGCAGGGCCACTCGTTCTTTCACGTCGCGAATGGTGGCCATCGCCACATCGGGCGAGACCTTGTCGCTTCGCAGATCACGCTCGACGTTCTTCAGTTCCTCGGCCACGGCACTTCGAAGCAGTTGTGCCACCACGGCCGTGACATCCTCGGCGGTGAAGTCACGATCGAATTCATCGACGACAATTTGGCTCAGCAACTGTGCCGCCTGGTCCTCGCCACGGCGTTCGAACTCGTCAATGACGTCCGACACCGAACGGCCCGACGAGAGACCTTCGAAGATCTCGCGCTGAGTCTCATTGACGAAGTACTGGGCAATGAAGCGATCCTTTGCCAAACGCGGCGCGTGCAACGTGAGGCGTAATGCCTCAAGGCCCGGACGCGGCGTCGTCGCGACGCGAATCGGTCTCTCGCCGCTCACGCTAAAGGTGGGCTCGTTGGGAATCTCACGCCGGGCCGGGTGGCGAAGAATGTCAACCAACGTCGTGCGCAACACTCTCGGCTCCAGGCGAAGAGAGTCAGCGACCTGCATGACGTACTGGTCTCGCACGAGTTCGTTGGGATGTTCGGCGAGTACTCGCATCGCCGGTTCCGCAGCGCGTGCACGACCCTCGGCGGTAGCGAGGTTCGCGGCGCCCAGCACCCGATTGAGACGAAATTGCAAGAACGGCACCGCGTCGTTCACCGCCGCTCGAAGCGCCTCGGGGTCACGTAGGGCGAGTTCGGCGGGGTCACTGCGGCCGGGGAACTGGGCGACCGCGACGTCAACCTCGTGCTTTTGTTCCCACTGGTAGACCGACGCCGCGGCGCTTTGACCAGCTTGGTCGGCGTCGTACGCGAGGACGATGCGTTTGGCGAAGTTTCGCATGGTCTGGAAGTGCTCTTCGCCCAACGCGGTGCCACACGTCGCTACTGCTCGGGGCATCCCGGCATCGAAGAACGCTATGACGTCGGTGTAGCCCTCGCACACGATGATCTCGCCCGATTTAATGATGTCGTCCTTCGCCCAGTTCAGAGCGTAAAGGGTGCGACGCTTCGAGTAAATCGGCGTCTCGGGACTGTTTTTGTACTTCGGCTCAATGCGCCCGTCGGGCCGCACCGTCTCACTGGCCGAGGGAAGGATTCTCCCGCCAACCGCGACGGCTTTGCCCGAAGGGTCAAAGATCGGAAAGATGATGCGCGCTCGTAAGGCATCCTGTCGCCGGTCGCGTTTGTTCACGAAGCCGAGTCCGGTCCCTTCGAGAACCTTGGGCGTAAGGTTCAATGCGCTGCTGAGCGCGTCCCACTCATCGGGCGCCCAACCGAGTTGGAACGCACGGGCCACGTCACCGTCAATGCCCCGGGACTTCAAGTATTCGCGAGCTGGGCGCGCGTCTGGCGAAGTCAACAGGCGTTCGTGGTACCAACGTACTGCGTGTTCCATTGCGGCGAGGAACTCCTGTCGTTCCTTGCGCGCGGGTCCGGCGCTCGAGTCCTCGTGCAATTCAATACCCGCCCGGTCGGCGAGCAAGCGGACCGCATCAACGAAGTCCAGGTGCTGCATCTCGCGCACGAAAGTGATTTGGTCGCCCGAGACTCGACAACCGAAGCAGTAGTACCGACCCTCTTCGGCGTTCACTGAAAAGGAAGGAGTCTTTTCGCCGTGAAAGGGGCACAATCCAGTCCAGCGTCGCCCCGACTTCTTGAGCGCCACGTACTCACTTATCAATGCCACGATGTCGGTGGCGCCGCGGACCCGGGCAATCTCACTGTCCGATATGGCCATGAATAGAAGGTACCTGTTGAGGGAGAGCTCGGAACCATCGGCGCCTACGTTCCGTAGAATGCGCCCATGCCAGAATTCGCTGTCGAAGCACTCAATATTGTCCGGACGTTCAAAGACGGCGAAGTTCGAGCCCTCGACGACGTTACCCTCCACGTTCCCCAAAGCCAGGTCTTCGGCCTCCTGGGGCCCAACGGCTCGGGCAAGACCACCATGGTCCGGATCCTGTCGACGATCCTTTTGCCCACCTCTGGCACCGCCACCGTGAACGGGGTCGACGTCGTCAAGCATCCCGATCGGATCCGACGCAGCATCGGCCTCGCCGGCCAGTACGCCACCGTCGACGAAAACCTCACCGGCGCGGAGAACCTCAAGATGATTGGCAGTCTCAACCACCTCGAGAAGAGTTTCGTGGTCCCTCGCTCGAAAGAGCTCCTCGATCAGTTCGGCCTCACCCACGCCGCCAATCGAACGGTCAAGACCTACTCCGGCGGCATGCGTCGGCGCCTCGACCTCGCGGCGGCCCTGGTCGCTAAGCCGCCGCTGCTCTTCTTAGATGAACCGACGACCGGACTGGACCCTCAAAGTCGCCAGGACCTCTGGGCGATCATCGAAGAATTGGTCGAGGAGGGCACGACGGTCCTGCTCACGACCCAGTACCTCGAGGAGGCCGACCGTCTCGCCAAGCAACTGGTGGTTCTCGATCACGGCAAGATCATCGCCGAAGGGACGAGCCAACAACTCAAGACGCGCCTGGGCAACACGGTGCTCGTCCTCACGTTCCTCAACACCGCCGACGCGAAACGTGGCGAAGAACTCATCCGCGATATCTCATCGCAACCCGCGAACGTCGACGGCACCGTGGTCGAATTCACTGTTGACCGGGGTCCGGTGGCGGCCGCGGACGCTCTGCGGCGCATCGACGCGGCAAACATCACACTCTCGGGACTCACGATAAGAGAACCGAGTCTCGACGACGTATTCCTCAACCTCACGGGACACAAGGCCGAGGATCCCGCTCCGTCCGACGACGATGTCACCGCCACGAGCCAATCACGAAAGGCGTCATCATGACGACAATCAGTACCGCCCGGCCGGTCCGATCAGAGCGCAGCTCACTGCGCTGGACGATCAGTGACGTGATTACAATGGCGAAGCGAAACCTGCTCGCGTTGGTACGTATCCCCACGTCGCTGGTGTTCGCGGTCATTCAGCCCATCATGTTCGTCTTACTCTTTCGTTACGTGTTCGGTGGCGAGATCAAGATACCCGGCGTGTCTTTCGTGAATTACCTCATTCCGGGCATCCTCGTCCAGACCATGCTTTTTGGTGCGGTGGGCACCGCGATTGGACTCGCCGAGGACCTGCACCGCGGACTCATTGAGCGCTTTCGCGCGCTGCCAATGGCTCGCATGGCCGTACTGGCCGGGCGCACCGTTTCGGACCTCGTGCGAAACGTCGGGGTCCTGCTCGTGATCACGGTGGTCGGCTTCGCCATTGACTTTCGTCCCCACGGGGGCGTGCCCGACTACATCGCCGCGTGCCTCTTGATGCTGACCTTCGCCTACTGCGTCTCTTGGGGCTTCGCGTTCATCGGACTCGCCGCTCCCAACTCCGAGACGGCCCAGGCGATCTCGTTCCCGGTGATCTTCCCCCTGACCTTCGCCTCAGCCATTTTTGTCCAGGTGAGTTCGATGCCCGGCTGGTTGCGACCCTTCGCGAACAATCAGCCGGTCAGCCAGGTCACCGAAGCCGTGCGTGGTCTGATGCTCGGTACACCGACCGGTAGTTCAGTGTGGGTCGCGCTGGCGTGGTCGGTGGGCGCCATCGTCGTGCTGGGTCCTCTCGCGACCTCGCGCTACCGCAAAGTGGCCTAGCGCTTGAACGTCCTTAACGCCGCGCAACTCCAGGAGATTCTCTCGGCGTCATTTCCCGGCGCGGATGTTCCCCGCGTCAAAGAAGTGCTCGACGACGCGGTCGTGATCGTCCAACCCGTCGACGAACGACATGGACGGCCGGGCGGAACCTTGTCGGGTCCCACCATGATGATGCTCGCCGACACCGCCGCGTGGATGGCCATCCTCGCTCAGATCGGTCCCGTGTTGCTCGCGGTCACCACCAGCCTGCACATCGACTTCCTTCGTAAGCCCGCCGTCACCGACCTCGTGGCTCGAGCGGCAGTACTCAAGCTCGGACGAAAGCTCGCGGTCATTGAAGTCTCACTCTTTTCGAGCGGTCATGATCAACTTGTGGCGAAGGCCCAGGTAACATATGCCATTCCCTCCTCAAAAATCGAAGGTGTGCCTCAATGACTCCGAGCAGATCTGGTCGCAAGAGTACCGCGAAGCGTCATGGGGACCTCCACCATTCCAGCCTGCGCCGCTTGTTCAATGAGACGCCGAAGTTCGAGGTCCATCGTGTGTCGTTGCGCTTCAGTCTTCACGAGGGCTCCCGAGTAAGTTCCAAAAACCGCAAGGAGCTCGTCGCTCGAGCGCACCCACGTCCAGTCAATTTCCACGTTCACCACGTCCACGAAGAGGCCACCGTCACTGAGGTCAGCCGCCCAACCCCGGGGTCGAGTGTTCCGGTCACCGGGGTTCTCGCGAAGTTTCGTAAGTTCCTGCACCCAGGGGACGTCCCTACTAAACCCATTCCATAGGACGTAGAGTTTTCCCTGGTCGCGTAGCACCCGAGCCATCTCTTCGGTGGCCTCGGGCTGCTCGAACCAATGCCACGCCGACGAGACCAGGACGACGTCAAACGACGCATCCGCCACGGGCAACTCTTCGGCCCGACCCGCCAGTGAGCGAACCGAGGGACTGCGACGTTCGAGCACCTCACGCATCTCGTGGTCGGGTTCGACGATCGTCATTGACGCGCCCAGGCCCAACAGGAACCTCGTCCACAGACCGGTGCCCGCGCCGACCTCGAGGACTTCGCGGCCCGTGAGATCACCGAAAAGTTCGGAAGCCTCAAGCGGCGGCGTTGGTCGGTATCGGTCGTAGAGTTCGGCGACCGCGCCGAACTTGAGACCACGCCCGTCGTAGGACACCTAGTGCTGACCCGTCCTCGTTCGTAACTCGCCGAGCAGGTCGTCAATCTTCACCCGCGTCTGCGAGGTCGTGTCGCGGTCGCGCACGGTGACGCTGTGGTCGTTGAGCGAATCGAAGTCCACCGTGACGCAAAACGGCGTGCCCACCTCGTCTTGGCGACGGTAGCGTCGGCCGATCGACTGCGTGACGTCGTAGTCGCACATGAAGTAAGGCTGTAGTTCTCCGAGAACTTTCTGTGAGACGCCCTCGAGCTCAGGCTTCTTCGATAGAGGCAACACCGCGACCTGGTAGGGAGCGAGTCGCCAGTCCAGACGAAGGACCGTTCGCACCTCGCCCTCGATCTCGTCTTCGCAGTAGGCCGCGAGCAGGAAAGCCATCATCGCACGCGTGGCGCCGGCGGCAGGTTCGATGACGTAAGGCGTGTAGTGCTCGTTCGTCGTCTGATCGAAGAACTCCAGTTTCACGCCTGACGCGTTCGAGTGCTGGGTCAGGTCGTAGTCACCCCGGTTGGCGACGCCCTCGAGTTCGTCGAAGCCCCACGGGAACTCGAACTCGACGTCGGTCGTACCCTTGGAGTAATGCGAGAGGTCCTCCCTAGCGTGCTCGTAGAGTCGAAGTTTCGCCGATGGTAGACCGAGCCCGATGTACCAGTCGTAGCGCTCCTTGATCCAGTACTGATGCCACGTGGGGGCGTCAGCGGGCGGTACGAAGTATTCCATCTCCATCTGCTCGAACTCGCGGGTGCGAAAGACGAAGTTCTGGGGCGTGATCTCGTTGCGAAATGACTTACCGATCTGGGCGATGCCGAACGGCGGTTTCTTGCGCGTCGCCGCGAGCACGTTATTGAAGTTGGTGAACATCCCCTGGGCCGTCTCGGGTCGCAGGTAGGCCGTGGCACCCTCGCCCTCGACCGGACCGGCCTGGGTCTTGAACATGAGATTGAACGCTCGCGCCTCGGTGAACTTCGTCGAACCACAGTTCGGACAGACGCCGTCGATCTTGTCCTCGCGCCAGCGTTCCTTGCACTGAAGACAGTCCACCAGTGGGTCGGTGAAGGTCTCGAGGTGGCCCGACGCCGCCCAGACCGCTGGCGGACCCAGGATTGCGGCGTCGATACCCACGATGTCACTTCGGCGCTGGACCATCGCGGTCCACCACGCTTGCTTTACGTTGCGCAGCATGTTCACGCCCAGCGGACCGTAGTCGTAGGTGGAGCGGAATCCGCCGTAGATCTCCGCGGACGGGAAGATGAAACCACGCCGCTTGGCGAGGTTGATGACTTTGTCGAGCAGGTTCGGGTCGTCCGGCGTTGCTGTTTCCATCCGTTCAGGCTACCGGACTAGTCACCGCTCCTCAGACGAACAATCACTTGATTCGCGAGCAGACGACCATTCTCCTTCAACGTGACCTGACCGTCGCGCACGCGCACCAGGTGCGCGATCTCTTCTAACGAGTCAAAGGCCTCGACGGGCACACCGCGACGGGTCCGTAGCGCTAACGAGTCGCGCTCGAACTGCTGGGTGCGCTCGTCAAGGAACTCCTCACCCCCGAGGGGACTCTGACCGCTCGACACGAGATCGACGTAGCGATCGGGCGTGCGCACGTTCCAGTACCGACGACCGTGTTGATGCGAATGCGCGGCCGATCCGAAGCCGACGTAGTCACCGTGGTCCCAGTAGACGTGATTGTGACGACACTCGTGTGCAGGTAGGGCCCAGTTAGAGATTTCCTCCCACTCATAGCCGTGGGCGTCGAGGGTAGCGCCCACGAGGTCGTAGGCGTCGGCGGTCTCGTCCTCGTCGGGATGGCGCGCGGGGTCGCGCCCGAGCGAGGTCGCGGGTTCGGGGGTGAGCGCGTAGCAACTGATGTGCGGTGGCGGATGCTCAAGAGTCAACAGGTCGTTGAGCGTTCTGGCGACGTCTTCGAGGCTTTCGGCGCGCGACCCCACGATCAGGTCCATGTTCCAGGTACGAAAGCCCGCTGCGTTCACCGCCTCGGAGACCTCGCGATGCGCCATGGTGCCGTGGCGGCGCCCGAGGTCGGCCAAGACCGCGGGCTGGGTCGACTGCACCCCGAAGCTCATCCTCGTCACACCACCGCGCCGATACGCGACGAGTCTCTCGAGCTGGGCGTCCTCGGGATTGCACTCGACGGTCACCTCGGCGTCGTCGCTACGCGGTATGGCGTCGAGGATGGCGAGCAGTTGGTCGGCGCCGAGTCGCGAGGGCGTGCCACCACCGAAGAACACCGAGGTGGCCGTCGCCAATCCGTTGGCCTTGGCGAGTTCGATCTCGGTGATCACCGCCTGGACGTAGGCGTCCATGAGATAGTCGCGGTCGGCGTACGTGGCAAAGGCGCAGTAGTCACAACGATGCGCGCAGAACGGCACGTGTACGTAGACGCCGAAGTCGCTCACGGACCCACCGCCAACGACGCTCGAGCCTCGGCGAAGCGACGCAGCGCTTCGAGGCGCTCCTCGCTCGCGTCCACGATCGCGGCGGGGTAGTTCGACGTGAGCAGCGACGAACCGCCTGGTTCGAGACAGGCTGGCGCGGGCGTCGAACGTAGTTCGTCGACGTAGCGGTGCACGTAGGTCCCCTCGGGATCGAAACGCGTGGCCTGCAGTGTGGGGTTGAAGACCCGGTGGAAGGGTGCCGCGTCGGTGCCGGTCCCGGCCGCCCACTGCCATCCGTGCTGGTTCGACGCGAGGTCGGCGTCGACCAGACGCCACATGAACCACTTCGCGCCCCAGCGCCAGTCCAGGTGCAGGTGCTTGACGAGAAACGAGGCCGCCACCATCCGCACACGATTGTGCATCCACCCCTCTTCCAGGAGCTGGCGCATGCCCGCGTCGACCAGTGGATAACCGGTCTCTCCCCTGGCCCAGCAGTGAAACCGTTCGAGTGCCTCTGGTCCGTGGTCCACACGAAGCGCACGCATCGAGGGCTGGAACGTGCGTCGCGCCGACTCGGGATGGTGGAACAACACGTCGGCGTAGAACTCGCGCCAGCACAGCTCGTCGCGGAACTTCTCGTGCGAGGGCGTCGTACCCTCGAGTGCGCTCAGCACTTGACGAGGATGCAGTGCGCCAAAGCGCAGGAAGGGACTCAATCGGCTGGTCGCGTCGAGACCGGGTACTTCACGATCGTGCTCGTAGCCTTCTAGGTGCTCGGCGAAGTTCGACCACTGCGACCACGCCGCGTCCTCACCCGCCGCTGGTGGTCTCGACGCCGGCCCGTCGGGCAGTTCGCCAAAGTAGTCGGGTCGTTCGCGCATGCCGAGGTGCTCGAGTTCGTCCAGTGACCGTGAAGGAGCGCGAACCCATTCCACGCCCTCGGGCGCGTCCAGCGGCGCGGGGACGGCTTCTCGAAGCCAACCCCGTTTGAAGGCGCCAAAGACCAAGCAGCCCGAACCCGCCACGGTGCGCACCGTTCCTGGCGCCACGACGTAGGGCGAGTCGAGAAACACGACCGAGACGCCCGCCGCGGCGAGGGTCGCCGCCACGCGCTCATCGCGCGCTCTTCCGCGTGGTCCGTAGTCCCCCGTCGCCACCACCGCGCGAGCGCCGCTCTCGCGCGCGAGTTCGAGCAACACCGCGGTGGGTTCGCCATGTCGCAGGACGAGCGAGCCCCCGAGTGACCCGTCCAGGGCTTGGAGGGTCCGGCGAAGATATGCCAATCGCGTGGGGCCCGCCGCCGAGCAGAACTCTTCATCGATCACGAAGAGTGCGAGCACCTTGGCCTTCGACGAGCGAACTGCCTCGACCAGCGCGGGATTGTCACGCAGGCGAAGGTCGCGACGAAACCAGAAAATCGTTGCTGTGCCTGACACGTTCACTCTCCGAGGGCACCTTACTGGTCAAGGTGCGTAGTTGAAAGCGGCGCACTCGAACGCGCCACCTTGAGCCGCTTGCCGAAGTGCTGCTCGATCGCTTCGTGGGCGATGGCCATCACCTCACCCTCACCCGCCAGTGAGGGTTCGCGCAGCACCGAGGCGAGGTCGCCGCCGAGGATCCGGCGCACGAGCGCCAAGGCTTCGCGCGAGATGGACCGGCCGCTTCGACAGTTGGCACAGAGCGTGCCGCCGACCTGGGCGTCGAAGGACACCAACGGTCCCTCGCTTCCACAGTTCACGCAACCATCGACCACGGGTTCGGATCCGTCGTGGGCGAGCAGTTTGAAGAAGAATGACGCGGGCACGAGGGTCGGGTCGAACTCTTCTTGATCGAGGGCCAAGAGCACCCGGACCACTAACTCGAAGATCCCCTCGTCCGCGACGTCATCAGAGGGGATGGCGTCCACGACCTCGACCACCGCGTAACCGGCGTTGATCCGTTGGTAGGACGAGCGCAACACTCCCAGTCGCTCCAGGTGACGTACGTGGCGCGCTATATAAATGTCGCCTCGACTCTTCACGAGGTCGATGTGCACGTACGACAGGGGCTCGAGTGCCGCACCCAGGCGACTCGTGGTCTTTCGAATCCCCTTGGCGAGGACGCGCACCTTGCCGTGCGCCCTCGTCCAGAGCACCACGATCCGATCGGCCTCACCGGACTTGTAGGTACGCAGCACCACCGCGTCGTCGTCGAACTCGTTCACCTCGACGGCCCGTCACGGTCCTTGAAGTGCTGCTTACGCGGTTCGACTCCCAGATAGCGGTTGAGTGCCACCCCGGCGGCGACGAGCACGGCGAGCACGAGAGGAATCAGCAGGGGTGCCACGAGACTCGAAGCGCCGTTGAGGGCGAGCACCCACAAGAAGACGTAAAGCGCAAGTCCGAGCACGACCGTGACGCGCGTGGCGATCAAGTGTCGACGCCGCCAAAACGTCGCTCACGACGCTGGTACTCCTTGACCGCGGCGAAGAGGTCCTCACGACGAAAGTCGGGCCAGAGCACGTCGGAAAAGATGAGTTCGGAATAGGCAATCTCCCACAGCAGGAAATTCGAAGTCCGAAACTCGCCCGAGGTACGGATCACGAGGTCGGGGTCGGCGAGTTCGGGGTGATAGAGACGCGCGCGAATCGCCTTCTCGTCAATCTTGGTCTCGGGCACCATGTCCTTCACGAGTCGACGCACTGCGTCGACGATCTCGGCTCGTCCGCCGTAGTTGAAGGCGATATTGAGCGTCATCACCTTGTTCTTCAATGTCAGGTCTTCGGCATCGTGCATGTCGCGCAAGACCCGCCGAGGGATCCGGCGGTCCTCTCGACCCGAGAAGGTTATCCGCACGCCCTGGTCGTGCAGGTCGTCACGATTTCGTTCNNTTGAAGTTCATCAGGTAGCGCACCTCGTCGATGGGCCGGCGCCAGTTCTCGGTTGAAAAGGCGTACACGGTGAGGACCTTCACCCCCAGGGCGATCGCGCCGTAGGTGACGTCGACGAGTGCCTTCTCGCCCGCGCCGTGGCCCTCGGTGCGAGCCAGTCCGCGACGCGCCGCCCAACGACCATTGCCGTCCATGACGATCGCGACGTGCGCGGGGATCGCGTCACGCAGGATCGAACGGGGAACGGGCACGGGACGAGGATCGGGCACCCATTAAATCTACTCCGGGGTCCGTAAAACCCCGACGAAGCCAACCTCTAAGGTTCTCGCGTGGAATCATTCGACCCCGACGAGGAAACGGTCTACGTCGAACCCGACGAGCACGCCGGCGTTCAGCTCGACCACGACGTCGTGGCGATCGACGTCGATCGCGCGCTCGCTCTCCTCGAAGTGATCACCGACGACCTGCCCGGGGGCGGAGAAGTACGCGAGGGTCAACGCGCGATGGTCCGCACGGTCGCCGAGGGCCTCTCGCGGCGCGAGCACCGCGTCATCGAGGCCGGTACCGGTGTCGGCAAGTCACTCGCCTACCTCGTACCCGCGGCGATGTCGGGACAGCGCGTCGTGATCGCGACGGCCACCAAGAACCTCCAGGACCAACTCGCCACCAAGGACGCCCCGACCGTCAGCGCGCACACCAAGTCCAGGGTCGCGGTGCTGAAGGGCAGGAACAACTACCTCTGTCGTAATCGCGCCCATGCGCAGCGTGGCGGACAGATGAGCTTTGACGACGGTAGCGAGGTCCCGCGCGGCGTCGCCGACCAGATGCGTCGGATTCTCGCCTGGTCCAACGAGACCACGAGCGGCGACCGCGACGAGCTCCCCTTCGAAGTCGACGCGCGCGCCTGGCGCGGGCTCTCGGTCACCCCCCAGGAGTGCCTCGGACGAGTCCAGTGCCCCCAGGGTCAGGCGTGCTTCGCCGAGCTCGCCAAGGACCGCGCCGCCGAGAGCCAACTGCTGATCGTCAACACCCACCTCTACGCAGCCCACCTCGCCTCGGGCTCGATGTTGCTGCCCGCGCACGAGTTCGTGGTCTTCGACGAGGCCCACGAGATCCTCAACATCTTCGCCACGCTGCTCGGCACGTCACTCAACGCCTCGCGGCTTCGCGCCCTTTCCAATGTCGCTCGTTCGATATTGGGCACCGAATTCGCTGACTCGGCGCTGGAACTACTCAACTGCGCGGACCGGCTGGCGAGCGCACTGCAGAGCCAATACGACGCCGAACAGTTCACGGGTTTCGATGAGGACGTCCTGCGTGAGTTCACCCAGGCGAGCGGACTCGTGACGCGAATTGTCGAGGCGCTACGAGCACTTGAGGCGAACGGGCCCGACGCCGAGGCGAGAAAGATCCGCGCGCTCGGTCCCGCCATTCACCTGGCCAACGACATGGACCGGGTGGCCAGGATCCGCGACGGGGAGCTGCTCTTTCTCGCCAAGCGCGACCGCGAAGTCGATATCGAGGTCTCACTCGTCGACGTGGCGCCTCGACTCGCCGAGGATCTCTGGAGTCACGTCACGGCCGTCTTGACGAGCGCGACGATCCCCGACACGCTCGCGCGCGACCTCGGCCTCGAGGGCGTAACGATCGAACACGTCGACAGTCCCTTTGACTACCAGACCAATTCACTGCTCTACGTACCCCAGGACCTGCCCTCGCGCAACGACACCGGGGCCGAGGAAGCGATCATCGAGGAGTTGATCGAGCTCATTGGAGCCGCCGGAGGAAGAACGCTCGCCCTGTTCACGAATCGCGCGGTCATGAACCGCGTCGCCGAGGTGGTCGAGTCCCGCGTCGATACCCCCATCCTCGTGCAGGGTACGTTGTCGCGCCAGCGCATCATCGAACAGTTCCGCGACAGCGCCGAGGCGAGCCTGTTCGCGGTGACCAGTTTCTGGCAGGGAATCGACGTCCCGGGCCACTCGCTCAGTCTGGTGACCATCGACCGATTGCCCTTCGCGGTACCGAACGATCCACTCGCCGAGGCACGTCGATCTCGTTCCGAACGTCCCTTCTACGAAGTCGACCTGCCGCGCGCCGCGATGCTGCTCGCCCAGGGCGTCGGGAGACTCATCCGCACCAAGACCGACCGTGGCGTCGTCGCGGTGCTCGACACGCGACTCGCCGAGTCGAACTACCGTTCCTCACTCTTTCGAAAACTCCCGCCGATGAAGAGGACGCGCGACAAGGAACTCGTGCACGCGTTCTTGAAGGAACTGTACGACGCTCAGTAGCCGAAGCGGTCCAGGATCTCCTCGCGCCTCTGCCAGCCCGGCTCGACGCGAACCTTGAGTTCGAGGAAGCAACCCTCGGGTAGCTGACGACGCGCCGCGATGCCCACGTCCTTAAGGAGCTGGCCACCCTTGCCGATCACCATGCCCTTCTGACTCTCGCGCTCGACGAGTATCTCGACGGTAATGCGGGGCCACTCGAATTCTGAAACGCGAGTGTGGATCGAGTGGGGCAACTCCTGTTTGGTCTTGCGCACCAACTGCTCGCGCACGAGTTCGGCCACCCAGACCGCCTCGGGCACGTCCGAGACCTCGTCCTCGCCAAAGAGGAACGGCGACTCGGGCATCAGCGATCGCACGTAGCTGATCAACTCGTCGGTCCCTTCGCCGGTCTTGGCCGACACCGGAAAGTACTCGACACGACTCGCGGCGTCCTCGAGTCCCCGTTCGGCGGCGATCTCGGCGACGGCCTCGTGCGCGGCCATCAACTGGGCCGCGATCTCGTCGCGAGAGGTTCGGTCCATCTTGTTCACCACGACGCAGGGTCGCGGGCCTCGTGCGCTCTTCGCGTTCTCCAGCATCGTCGTGATGACGTTGCGGTCACCCGGGCCGATCGACTTTCCCGCCTCGACGATCGCGAGGATCACGTCGACGTCATCGGCGGCGGCGCGCGCGGTCTGGTTGAGTCGTCCCCCGAGGGAGGTCTTGGGTCGATGGATACCCGGCGTGTCGACGAAGATGACCTGGACACCCTCGTCGGTGAGGATGCCGCGCACCGCGGCACGAGTGGTGTTCGGACTCGCCGACGTGATCGAAACCTTGGTGCCCACGACCTGATTGAGCAAGGTCGACTTGCCCACGTTGGGCCGACCGATGATGGCGGCGAAACCGGCGCGCGTCACGACTGCTCGACGACTCGTTCGACGAGAACCTCTTCGACGCGACGCCCTTCCATGCGAAGCACCGTCAGGTGATAGTCAGGAGTCGAGACGACGTCCCCGACTTCGGGCACGCCGCCCGCGAGGTCGAGGACCAGTCCCCCCACGGTGTCCCAACCGTCCTTGGGTAACGAGAGCTCGTACTCCTCGTTCGCGTCATCAATATTGAGCCGCCCGCTCAGGGTGAGACCCGCGTCGGGATTCTGCTGCTCCTCGTCGATCTTGGGATCGGATTCATCGGTGATCTCGCCTACCAATTCCTCGAGGACGTCCTCGAGGGTCACCAGACCGGCGGTCCCGCCGTATTCATCGATCACGATGAACAGATGGCTCTTGCCCTTGCGGACCTCGCTGAGCAGTGACGCCACCCGTTTGGTCTCGGGCACGAATCGAGGTTCTCCCATGTGGTCGCGCACCAACGCCGAGCCCCGGCCATCAGCGTACAGACCCGCGAGGTGACGAAGATTGACGATGCCCACGACGTCGTCGACTCCCTCGCCGAGCACGGGTATGCGCGAGCGACCCGTCGCGACCGCCAGATCAAGCGCCTCACGAACCGTCGCGGTGTCGCCAATGTCGACCATGTCGATGCGCGGCACCATCACTTCGCGCACGATCGTGTCACCGAACTCGATCACCGAGTGGATGAAGTTACGCTCCGAGGACTCGATCGCTTTGTCCTCCTGGGCGACGTCGGCCATCGCGAGCACCTCGGACTCAGTCATCTTCTGAGTCTGCCCCTCGAGACCGAGCAGGCGAATCACGCCTTGGGCGACACCGAGTAGCAACCAGGACAGCCACTTGATGGGCCAGAACTTGAGCAGCGTGCTCACGACGGGGGCGGTGATCAGCGCGGCGTTGTCGGGGTGCTGGACGGCGTAGTTCTTCGGTATCGCTTCGAAGAAGACAAAGATCACCACCACTTCGCCGACGATGCCGATGAACAGCCCGGCCGCGCCGAAGAGCCGGTCGGTGAGCACGCCCACCATCGTCGCCGACACCAACTGGCAGATGAGCACGAGCAGCAGGAGCGGGTTGAGGAATTTCTGCGGGGTCTCGGTTAGCAGCGCCAAGGCGCGGGCCCCGCGACGGTGCTGCTCTTGTAACGACCTCGCCCGGGACTTGTTCATCCGAACGAGCGAGGTCTCGGCGAGGGCAAAGAATCCCGACAGCACCAGCAGCACCAGCACGGTGAGCGAAAGGTACGTGTCGCTCGCACTCCAGGCGGCGCCGATCACGTCGCCCTCGCTCGGTAGTGGCGTGCGAGCAGTTCTCGCTCGCGCGCCTCCATGCGCTCAGCCTCCTCGTCGTCGGCGTGGTCCCAGCCCAGCAGATGCAGTACGCCGTGCACGACGAGTAGAGCAATCTCGTCGTCGAAGCTGCACTCGTGTTCAACGGCGTTGCGCGCCGCGACTGACGGGCAGATGACGATGTCGCCAATGAGCGTGGGTATTTCCGGCGCGGTTGGCTCGCCGGGCCCCGAGCCACCAGCGTCCGGTACCCGACCCGTCGGGTCGGGCTCGCCCTCGATGGGAAAGCTCAAGACGTCCGTCGGACCCTCATTGCCCATGAACTGTTGATTGAGTGAGGCGATCGTGATCTCGTCGGCGAAGATCAACGACACCTCGCACAGCCCTCGCACCCCTTCGTCGACCAGCGCGCCGTTGGCGAGCGCGACCCAACGTTCGAGGTCGATTGGGAACTGGTGCTGCTCGTCAGCAGCGTAGATGTCGATGCTCATGACTGTTGTTCGTACGCCGCCACGATGTCGGCCACGATGCGGTGGCGCACGACGTCCTTCGCACCCAGGTGCACGAAGCTGATGCCGTCGACGTTCCAGAGGATCTTCTCGATGTTGAGCAGGCCGCTGTGCTTGCCGTTGAGGTCGACCTGGGTGACGTCGCCGGTGACGACGGCCTTGGAGTTAAAGCCAATGCGCGTGAGGAACATCTTCATCTGCTCGGGCGTCGTGTTCTGGGCCTCGTCGAGGATGATGAACGAGTCGTTCAGGGTCCGGCCGCGCATGAACGCGAGGGGCGCCACCTCGATGGTCCCGTTCGCGATGAGCCGTTGGGCTCCGTCGGGTCCCACCATGTCAAAGAGGGCGTCGTAGAGCGGTCGCAGGTATGGATCGACCTTGGCCATGAGGTCCCCGGGCAGGAAGCCCAGATGCTCGCCCGCTTCGACGGCGGGTCGGGTGAGCACGATGCGCTGGACTTGACGACGGTGCAGTGCCTGGACCGCGGCCGCGACGGCGAGGTAGCTTTTGCCCGTGCCGGCGGGGCCGATNNGCGCCACGCACCACTTCGTGGCGCAGCACCTCGCTCGGGCGCAAGTCGTCGGCGACCATGTCGATCGTGCGTTCGATCTTGGACGGGTCGAGCGTCTGGCCGCTCTCGAGCACCAACACGAGTTCGTCAAAGAGCCGCAGGACCTTGGCCGCGTCGGGTCCGGCGACTGAGATCTGGTTGCCCTGGACGCGGATCTTGGAATCGGGAAACGAGCGCTCCACCACCCGCAAGTGCTCGTCACGTGGACCGAGCAGTCCCGACATCAGATGGGTGTTGGGCACGAACGTCGTCACCGTTAAAGCCTCGGGAGCCGAGGCGTCAAAGGTCATCCGGGGGGCCAACCCATTCGCCTTCCACCCAGCACGTGCAGGTGCAGGTGCGGGACGGTCATGTTGCCATCGACCCCGACGTTCATCACCAGTCGATAGCCGCTCTCACGAATTCCCTTGAGCGCGGTGACGCGTTGGGCGAGTAGTACCAGGTCGTCGACCACGCCGCCGTGACTGTCGGCGATGTGATCGGCACTGGTGATGTGTTCCTTGGGGATCACCAGCACGTGCACCGGCGCCTGGGGCTCAATGTCGTCGAACGCGTACGCGGTGTCGCTCTCGAGAACGACCTTCGAGGGGATCTCACCGGCGACGATCTTGCAAAACAGGCAATCACTCATGTAGTGCTCTCATCATTACCCATTTACGCCCGGTCCAAGGGAAAATCCCCACTCACCAGCGCCAAAGGCCAGGAGAGAAGCGGCGACGACCCCGGCGGTTTCGGCGCGCAACACGGTGGGTCCGAGGCTCAGTCGGCGCCGACTCGTGGACCATTCCTCGGGCCCCCATCCCCCTTCGGGTCCGATGGCGACCGCCCGCGCGCCGCGCCAATCGGGTTCTCCGTCAAAGTCCGCGACCGCTACGTCCTCGGGCACGTCTCGCACGCGCACCGGCTCGGCGACGTCGACCCGGTAGGTCCGTCGACTCTGGGCGCCACTCTCGCGCGCGATGCGCCGCCAGCGGTGGACGATTTTCTCGCGCGTCTCACCTTTGAACTTGACGACCAGGTGTTCACAGACGAGCGGCACGATTCGACTGATCCCCAGTTCGGTCGCCTTAGCGACCNNGCGGGCTTCGAATCGAGTAACACGGGGCTCACCCGGTTCAACCCGTGCTCGAGCACCTGGCACAGCGCCCACGAACCCTGGTCGTCGGTCACGACGACTTCTTCGCCGACCTTAGCGCGCAACACGTTTCGCAGGTGGTGCTCGTCGGTCGCGACGAGCACCGGCGCCTCGACGTCACCCACGCTGAACTGAGCCAGGGCCGCCACGCGGCGTGGCCATTCGAGTTGACTCACCGTTTGGCACCGCGCTTGCGCGAGAACAGTCCCCCGGTCTCCTCGTTAACGCTTTCGCCGCGATGCTCGGCCAACTGACGAAGCAGATCGCGCGACGTGTCATCGAGTTCGGTCGGCACGTCGACGACTAGGTGCACGAAAAGGTCACCGCGACCACGACCGTGCAGGTGCTCGACGCCTTCGTGCTTGATGCGCTGGACCGTTCCGTTCGCGCTGCCCGGTGCCACGTCGACGGTCGTCGTCGCGCGCAGCGTCGGCACCTCGATGCTCGCGCCCAGTGCAGCCTGAGCGAACGAGACGTGCGCCTCGTGGTGCAGGTCGTCACCGTGACGCTCGAAACGTGGGTCGGGTTCGACGTGCAAGTGCACGAAGAGCCGACCATTCGCCCCGCCGCGTACGCCCGCGGGGCCTCGGTCGGCCAGGCGCATCGTCGAGCCATCCTCGACGCCCGCGGGGATTTGGATCGTGAGGGTGGATGACCCGCTCTTTCGTCCTTCGCCACGGCACTCGGCACACGGTGACTCGATGCGCGAACCCAAGCCGTTGCACCTCGAACACGGCATGGACGTGACCATCTGACCGAGGATCGAGTTACGAACCCGTCGCACCTCGCCCAGTCCGGCGCACTCGACACAGGTCACCGGCGACGTGCCGGGCGCACAGCCCGAACCGTCACACGTCGCGCAGCGCTGGGCGAGGGTGACGTTGATCTCGTGGGTGGCCCCGAAGGCCGCTTCGTCCAGGGTGATGTTGACCGACAATTCGGCGTCGGGTCCGGGCTGGGGGCCGCGCCGCTGCGAAGGGCGCTGACCCATGCCGCCGAAGAACATGTCGAAGATGTCCTGGACCGAGCCCGCGCCAAAGGGGTTGCCCGCGCCGACGTCCGAGCCGAAGCGGTCGTAGTTGGCGCGCCGTTCTGGGTCCGACAGGATCTCGTAGGCCTGGCTCACCTCTTTGAAGCGCGTCTCGGCCGCCGGATCGCCGGGATTGGCGTCGGGGTGGTACTGGCGCGCGAGTCGCCGGTAGGACTTCTTCAAGTCCTCGGGTGACACGCTCGCGTCGACCTCGAGGACTTCGTAGAGATCGGGATTAGCCAAGGGCTTCCTCCCCGTCCAGGTGCCGCGTGAGTTGCTGGGAGACCATCGAGGCCGCCGCCAGCGCCTCGGGGTACTTCATGCGCGTGGGTCCGAGCAGGCCGACCGCGCCGGCCGGCTCGCCGTCGATCGTCACCGGCGCCACGATGACCGCACACGAGGACAGCGCTTCGAAACCGTGCTCGGACCCAATGGCGACCGAGAGTCCCTGGTCGAGGATGTCCTGGATGAGGGTGACGACGAGTAGTTCTTGTTCGAGGATGCTCAAGACGGTGCGCACGGTCTCGACGCCGTCGAACACCTCGGCGACTCGTGAGGAGCCCCCGATGAAGACCTGTTCGCCGTCCATGGTGGGTGCCTGGGCGTGCAGGACACTCACCGCGTCGCGCACGAGCGTGGCGACGTTGTCGGTGCGCGAGGGCACCTGCACCCGGTGCTCGAGGGTCGTGGTGAGCAGCAGCGCGTTCAATTGACGCGATGCTTCGGTGACGTCCTCGAAGCTCGCGTCAAACCCGCTCATGATCGAGTGCTTGATCACCGCGCCGTCGGAGAACACGGCGACCAGTACCTGATGGCGCGCGTCCAGGCTCACCAGTTGCACGCTCAGGATCGACGCGTGACTATGGCCCGCGCCGACGACCACTGAGGTGTAGTTCGTCAGTCGACTGAGCAGCGAGGACGTCTGTTGCAGAACGTCTTCAACCTCGCCGCGTACGTTGGCGAAGAAGTCCTGGATCTGGTGTTGTTGGGCGCTGTTCATGACACCCGACTTCAGGTGGTCAACGAAGTAGCGGTAGCCCTTGTCGGTGGGCACACGCCCGGCCGAGGTGTGGGGTTGGGCCAGGTAGCCCTCACGCTCGAGGGCGACCATCTCAGAGCGCACCGTGGCGGGCGAGACGTCGAGGTCGGCGCTGTGGGCGACCGACGAGGAGCCGACGGGCTGAGCGGTGTCGATGTGCTCGGCGACGACCGCCTCGAGGATCGTGGCCTTGCGCGCGTCGAGGGCGGTCGGGCTCGTACTGGTCGTCACGGGGCGTCGGGCCAAGGTTCCTCCTTTCTAGCAGTCGATTCTACCGAGTGCTAACCGCGATCCGTACTGAGGATCGCTGTCTAGGGTGAGCACGTGAGCGACGCCTTTGACCCCGCGGTCTACTACCGACTCTCGCTCTCGCCCGAGGACCGCGAACGACTGCCCTATTACTCGGCGCTCGTGGACGCCCTCGCCGATTCTCCCGTCGCCTGCCAGCTCTTGGGCGAGGCGCGGCCCGAGCAACGAAATCCGATGCTCGTGCTCGCGGCACTGCACTACCACGCACTGACGGGCGACCGAGAACTGGCCCCGCTCTACGCCGACTTGGCGAAACGAACACCCGCGGCGTTCGCCTCCTTAGTACGCACCGCACTCGAGCGTCGACCCGGTCTCGTGCGCGATGAATTGCACCGCTCGACCCAGACCAACGAGCCCGGGCGCAGCGCCGTTCTCGCGACCGTACTGGCCGAACTGAACGAACGTGGGATCACCGACGTGCACCTCATCGACGTGGGCACGTCGATGGGTCTCAACCTCTACCCAGACTTCTATCGGATCAACGACGACGACGACGGCGTGGTCTTGACGACCGAGTACCTCGACTCGAGTGGCACGTCCTCACCCTTGGCGCGTATCCACCAGCGCATCGGGATCGATCTGCATCCCCTCGACCCCGCGAGCGCTGACGACGTCCTGTGGCTGAAGGCTTGCCTGTGGCCCGAGCAACCAGAGCGGGCGGCGCGTCTGGACGAAGTGCTCGTGCAGATGGTGCACTGGCCACCCGCGACGAGACTTCGCGGATCGGCGCTCGAGCGCATCGACGAGGCGCTCGACCTGTGCACGTCCGACGCGCGGCCGGTGATCTTCCATTCGTGGGTGGCCGCGTACTTCTCGCCCGACGAACAAGTACGGTGGCGCGAGAAGATCATGAACCACGTGCGCAGCCGCGCGCTGTGGATCTACCTCGAACATCCCTGGGCCGTCAAGGGTCTCCAGCCGCCCGCCCCCTCGACCAAGCCGCCCAGGGTCGGGGCCACGCAGATCGTCGTGTGCGAAGTCGGCGTCGACCCCGCCCACTGGGGTTGGGCCCACCCTCACGGGCGCTGGGTTTCCCTCTCGCCACCACCCCGACGGGGCGTCTGACTCGTACAGTGCTTGCATGGTCATCGTCGCTCCACCACGCACCGAACCCGCGTTCAACGGACCCGAGAAGACCCAACTCGAAGCCTGGCTCGACTACCACCGCGCCACGCTGCTGCTCAAGTGCTCGGGACTTAGCTTCGAGCAACTCGCCACCGCCGCCGTGCCCCCTCGACGCTGACGCTACTCGGACTGCTTCGGCACATGACCATCGTCGAGCAGTACTGGTTCCACAAGATCTTCGCCGACCAAGAAGTGGTGCCCGCCTACGACGCACCCGACGACCCCGACGTAGAGTTCAACGACCTCCAGAGCGCCACTATCGAGGAGGTGGAGCGAGACTTCCTCGACGCGTGCGAGAGGTCGCGCGTCATTGTGAGTAACGCCGACCTCTCCTCGCTCGCTCGTGCGGCCCAACCCTCAACACCGATTGACCTGCGGTGGATCTGCGTGCACATGATCGAGGAGTACGCGCGTCACAACGGACACGCGGATCTGCTGCGCGAACGCATCGACGGCGCCACGGGCGACTGACTCACCGTTGGCGCCCCACGGCGAGCGACGGTAGGTTCGAGACGTGCAAGAGCCCGATCGACACGAACCGCCCCACGCCGGCAGTGAGCGAGAGCTGCTCGAGACCTTCCTCGACTACTACCGCGGGACACTGCTCGTCAAGTGCGCCGGACTGAACGAAGAGCAGCTGCGCGCTCGCGCTTGCGAACCTTCGACCCTGACGTTGCTCGGACTCGTGCGACACATGACCAACGTCGAACAGAACTGGTTCCAGCGGATATTCTTGGGGCTCGAGGTGGACTTCGTCTACCACGGCCAGCGCGACCGCGACCGCGAGTTCAACGATCTCGAGGGCGCCACGAGTGACCAGGTCGAGCGTGACTTCCTGGCGGTCTGCGAACAATCTCGAGCGATCGGTGAGGCCCACGACCTCGACGAGTTCGAACGACGCTCGAACGACGAGTGGCGGGTCAATCTACGCTGGATCTACGTGCACCTTATCGAGGAGTACGCGCGCCACTGCGGACACGCCGACCTGCTGCGCGAAAGCATCGACGGCGCCACGGGCGACTAGGTCAGTCCTCGAGCTTCAGCGCGGCGACGAACGCCTCCTGGGGCACTTCGACGCGGCCGAGGTTCTTCATGCGCTTCTTGCCCTCCTTTTGCTTCTCGAGCAACTTGCGCTTGCGCGTGATGTCGCCCCCGTAGCACTTGGCGAGGACGTCCTTTCGCCGGGCCTTGACGGTCTCACGCGCGATGACTCTCCCGCCCACGGCCGCCTGGATTGGCACGTCGAACATCTGGCGCGGAATGAGCTCCTTCAGCCGTTCGGCCATCCGGCGTCCGTAGAAGTCCGCGTTCGAGCGGTGCACGATGGTGGAGAAAGCGTCGACGGGTTCGTGATTGATGAGCAGGTCCACGCGCACGAGGTTCGAGGTGATGTAGCCGCTCTGCTCGTAGTCGAGGCTCGCGTAACCCTTCGTGCGGCTCTTCAGCGCGTCAAAGAAGTCGATCACGACCTCGGCGAGGGGAATCGTGTAACGCAGTTCGACCCGCTCGGTGGACAAGTACTCCATCTTGATCATCTCGCCGCGACGGGTCTGACAGAGGTCCATGACCGTGCCCAGGTACTCAGCGGGGGTCAGGATCGAGATGTGCAACATCGGTTCGTCGATGTGGTCCAGTCGGCTCGGGTCGGGCAGGTCGGTGGGATTGTCGATCTTCACTTCGGTGCCGTCGGTCAGGTAGGCGCGGTACACGACCGACGGCGCGGTCGCGATGATGTCCAGGTTGAACTCGCGCTCCAGGCGCTCTCGCACGATCTCCATGTGCAAGAGCCCGAGGAAACCGCAGCGGAACCCGAAGCCCAGCGCGTGACTCGACTCGGGCTCGTAGGTGATCGAGGCGTCGTTGAGCTTCAACTTGTCGAGCGAATCGCGCAAGTCGGGCAGGTCGTCGCCGTCAATGGGATAGATCCCGCAGAACACCATGGGTTTGGGGTCCAGGTATCCCTCGAGCGCGTGCGCGGCCGGTCGTTGCGCCTCGGTGATGGTCTCACCCGAGCGTGCACCACCGACGTCCTTGATGCCCGCCACGATGAAACCGACCTCGCCGGGACCGAGTTGTTTCACGCTGATCATGTCGGGGGTGCGGATGCCAATCTCTTCGATGTCGTGGTTCTCGCCCGCCTGCATCATGCGGATCTTCGCGTGCTCGTGCAACGTTCCCTCTTTGACGCGGATCGAGCTGATGACGCCGCGGTACTGGTCGTAGTAGGAGTCGAAGATCAGCGCCCGCAGCGGCGCGTGGGGATCACCCGTGGGTGCGGGGATGCGCTCGATCACCGCCGCGAGCAGTTCGGGGATACCTTCGCCGGTCTTCGCCGAGATGGACAGGACCTCACTCGCGGCCAGCCCGAGCACGCGTTCGAGTTCCTCCTTGCAGCGCTCGGGGTCGGCCGCGGGCAGGTCGATCTTGTTCAGCACCGCCACGATCTCGAGGTTGTGCTCGATCGCCTGGTAACAGTTCGCCAGGGTCTGGGCCTGGATGCCCTGGCTCGCGTCCACGAGTAGCAGTGCCCCCTCGCAGGCCGCCAACGAACGCGAGACCTCGTAGCCGAAGTCCACGTGCCCGGGCGTGTCGATCAACTGCAAGATGTAGCCCGCGTATTCGACGCGCACGTTCTGGGCCTTGATGGTGANNGATGCCGCGCTCGCGCTCGATGTCCATGGAGTCGAGGTACTGGGCGCGCATCAGACGCGGGTCCACGGCACCGGTGATCTCGAGGATCCGGTCCGACAGCGTCGACTTGCCGTGATCGACGTGCGAAATGATGGAAAAATTCCGAATTTTCGCCGGTTCGACGCTGAGAGAAGGAGTAGCCACGGTGTAGAAAGGCTACCTGCCGTCGACGACGCCTCGACGAAGTGCAGGGCGTTTGGCCACGCCTGCTAGCCTTATTCAGCCCGCGGAGCGTTTCCGCGACAAATCTCGAGGTCTTTCGTGGCAAACATCAAGAGCCAGATCAAGCGTAATAAGCAGAGCGCCGCCGCGCGCGAGCGCAACAAGGCGGTCAAGTCCGAAGTGCGCACCCGCACCAAGAACGCGGTGGCCGCCGTCGGCACCGAGGACGAAGAGACGACCCTTCGCGCCGCGATCAAACGAATCGACAAGGCCGCCGCCAAGGGCGTCATCCACAAGAACCAGGCCGCCAACAAGAAGAGCGGGCTCATGCACCGCATCGCCTCGTTGCGCAACGAAGCCTAGGAGAGTTCCATCGCCCGACTCTCGGGCAGACGCACCAGTAGCACTAGCGCTGGCAACAAGGGCAGGAACGTCACCAACGCCGCGACTCGCAGTCCCGTCGCGCTCGAGGTGTGCACGGCGTCACCCACCCAGCCGAAGAGCCCGAGACCCCCGATCGCTCCGAGTACGCCCGCCACGGTGATCCAGCCCGCCGCGGTCGCGCGGAACCGGTGCGCGAAGATCTCGGTGCTGACCGCGGTCACCGCCGGTGAGAGCAGTCCGCCCGCACCGACGCCCAGGATGTAGCCCACGATGAACGGCGTCTTTCCCCCGCCGTAGGCGAGCGTGGAGGCGAGCGCGGTCGCCACGACGCCGATCACCACCGTCCATCGTCGCCCGAGCGTGCGCGAAAAACGTCGACTCCCGATCAGTCCGATNNGAACGTGAAGCCGCCGGCGGGACCGGTGATGACGCCAATGAGAAAAGAAAGCGAGCACACGATGGCCAGGCGCGAGCGGGCTTCGCGCGCCACGACGCCCAGGTGCGCCAGGGGCGTCTCACCGGGCTGCTTGGCCGGTTCGGGAATCGAGCGCAGCAACGGAACCACGAGCACAATGGGAACCAGGGCACTAGCGAACAACCAGCGAAACGAGTCGGGCCCACGTATGACGCCGTGCACCACCGCCGACAGTCCCGAGCCGATCCCGAGTCCCGCGGTCATAATGGCGATGCGTTGGATGCGAAGTTTGACGCTCGCCAACTCGACGGTGATGATCTGCACGAGGGTGTTGGCGACCGAGAGCAACGGTCGCGCCAACGCGAAGCAGAGCACGAAGATCCAATAACTCGCGCTGAGTGAGGCGAGCGCCGTGATGAGCAGGCCCCACAAGAGTGTGACGCGCAGTACTCGGGTACGACCCCAACGGTCGGCGAGCGACGCGAGGGGCAGGGCGGCCAGGGAAGAGAGCCGGTAAGCGGCGAGGCCCAGTCCGAGCGCGGATCCAGAAAGTCCGACGACACTTTGGATCGTGTTGGACTGGGTGAAGTGACCGAAATGGCGAGCCACGTCGTTGAGCGACGTGGTCGCACCGAACTCGGCGAAACCAGCGCCGAGCGTGGCGAAGAACAGTATCCACATCACGCGGTGCGCGCTTGGTGTTGGCGCGGCGAGGTCCTTAACCACGGGTCAACTCTCGTCGTCCATCGGCGCACGGCCCGAGACCTCGTACACGTGAGCGTCGCATGGCGTCAAAGTCGTTCGACGATCTGGTGCAGTGTCGCCGTCACGTCTTCGTAGTTCTCGTTGCGGCCAAAACTGATCGGTTCGCCGATTCGCACGACGACACAACTGTGCTTCTTGGGCCATTTCGAATGCAGCGGTACCGTGCCGGTGAGTCCTATGGTCTTGACCGGCACGACGGGCACCCCGAGGTTCACCGCCAAGAGCCCGATCCCGGTCTTGAAGTCCCGCAACTCTCCCGAATTGTCGATTCGGCCCTCGGGAGCGATCAAGACGTTCCATCCCCGGTCGATCATCGATCCCACGTTTTCGAGACTCGCCAAATACGGCTCACTGCGCGCGAAACTGAAGCCGGCGAAACACAAGCGGATGATGAACGCCAGGAGACGATGATCGATCAGCACGTCGTCGCCGGCCGCCACGGCGAGTCGCCGACGGATCTCTCGGGGTAGCGCTCGGTACACCACGGGTCCATCGAAGTCGTCGCTGTGATTGAAGATAAACAGCGCCGGTCCCGCGAGCGCCGACAGATGTTGTCTTCCTTCTACATCGGTGCGCACCCACACGCGAACCAGGTTGTCCACGAGCCCCTCGCGCAGCGCCGTGCCGAATAAGCGCACCAGACGCCAGTACGGCCAGCGCGGTACTGGTCGAATCGCCTCGCCCGCGTCGCTCGAATTCGCCAAACCCCGCAGTTCGCCCACGGTCGTCTCGGGCGTAACTGCTTCATCGGAGATCGTGACGCCGAGCTGTTCTTCGAGCAAGGAGACCACGACCAGACGGCGCAACGAATCGAGACCCAGGTCGTCGAGGCGGTCACCGTCGCGCACCACCGCGTTCGCGTCGTCGAGGCCTAGGCGGATGATGTGCGTCACCTGGTCCTCACCGCCCACGGCGGGTTGTTCGTCAACGGTCGTGGACTCGACTTCGTTGACCCAGTCCTCGACCTGGCGACGGTCAATCTTCAAGAGTCGAGTTCTGGGAAAATCATCATCGGGCCAGCGGCGCCACGAATCGATGTGCTGGAAGGCTTCGAGTTTCGCGTTTACGCGAGCTACGGCCCCAGCCACCTCGTCGTCGGAGTGGGCCCCGGCGACGACCGCGACGACCGTTTCTTCCTTGTCACCTCGTTCACCGACCACGCAGACCGAGGCCAGTAGTGGCTCGCTCGCCGCTATCAGTTCCACGTCCTCGGGAAACACCTTGAGGCCGCTGCTGCGCACGATGACGAACTTCAGCCGTCCCCGGATGTGCAGCCAATCGTCCTCGATCGCACCCACGTCACCGGTGCGAAACCAGCCGTCATCGGTGAAGGCGGCCTTGGTGGCGGCCTCGTTCTGCCAGTAGCCAGAAAAGACGCTGGGCCCCTTGGCTTGGATCTCCGCATCGGCGCCAATGCGAAGTTCGACGTTGACGAGGGCCCGGCCGGGCGAGTCGAGTCGCCGGTCCTCGATTCCGTTACACGTAAGTATCGGCGACGTCTCGGTGAGGCCGTAACCCTGGACCAGACGGACACCGAAGCGTTCCCACGCGGTTCCCACCTCGACCGGTATCGGTGCGCCGCCGGTGACGACGAGGCGAAGGTGTCCCCCTAACTGTGAGTGCACCTGAAAAAAGAGATAGCGACGAAGTCCAAAGGGGAGGTGGTCCGCGAGACTCGACAGCACCGCAAAGATCTTGGTCTTGCCCTGTTCTTCGACCGCTTGGTCGATGCGCTCGAGCATGATCGTGAGCAACTGCGGAATCGCGAGGAGGGTGTTTATCTCGTAGTCGTTCAGCGCCTCCACGATGGCTCTCGGGGTGACCCGGGGTACGTAGAAGATGCCGGCGCCGCACGAGAGCGAGGCCAGGCTCGCGGACATCTCGTACATGTGCGAGAGCGGCAGCACGGAAAGAAACCGCCAGTCTTCGCCCACGTGGATGCGTTCGAGAATCCCGTCAATGTTGGAAAGGATGTTGTCGTGAGTGAGGACCACACCCTTGGGATTGGCGGTCGTACCTGAGGTGAAAACGATGACCGCTGGCGTCGAGGGCTCGAGGACGGCGTCGGGTGTTCGCGGTAACTGTGTCGAGGCCACTTCCTCGAGTTCATCTAAGAAGTGCGTCTCGAATCCAACGTCCGCTAGGCGCAGGTTCCGACTGACGAACAGCACTTTGGGCGAGGTCTCTTTGGCGAAGCGTCGTACGCGGTCCTCGGAGCTCGCCGCGTCCACCGGCACGAGAATGGCGCCCAGTAACAAGGTACCCAAGAGAACTTCCATCCACGCGGGTCCGTTCGGCGCCACGACCATGACGCGGTCGCCGCGTTCGACGCCCAGCGACCGAAGATGGTTCGCCGCCCGATTCGCCGCGTCACGTAGTTGACGATGCGTCAGGCGCTGCACCTTGAGAAAATCTCGACTCGTGAGCGCAAGGTTGTCACCGAAGCGACCGAGGTTCTCGACGTACTCTCGGAACGTGCGAGCACTCACCGGGTCGTCCACCGTGTCGTCTCGAAAGTCAAGGCCACTTGCACCACGACCTCCTTACCACCGACCAGACGCTCTAGCGAGTGCCATTCATCCTAGGACGAGGTCCTCATCGGCCGCGGGCGCCCTGGGTCAAGCGCGCGAGTCGAGCGACCAGCACCTCGATCACGGTGAGCTCAGTCACGTCCATATCGGTATTGAGATCCTTGCCGCCGTAACTGACGCCCCCCTTGAGATCGACATCCGCTTTGGCGATCATGTGGACCGCCGCGCTGATCCGTTCACTCCCGAGGCGTTGGGCGGTCCGCAAGGCCTTTCCCGCCGGATAGCGATTGATGCCCAGCAGCGCGGCGGCGTCGTCGTCCCCGCGAGCGCCACTGCCTTCGAGGCGGGCCATGCGCAAGTAATGCCGTTGCAGAATATTGACGATCTGCAAACCCGCGCGAGACTTGGAATCGAGCATCCGTCGCGCGACCACGATGGCTTTGGTCGCGTTCCCGCCGTCAATGGCGTCGGTGAGATCCCATTCGGGCACGTCGCCGGCGTCGCCCAGATACGGCTCGACGTTGGCGAACGTGAGCGGCGCCGTGCCGTAGATCGACCTCAGGGTGCGCGCCAGCGAATCGACGCGCGCGAGGTCGTCGCCCACCTGACTCGCGACGCGCTCGGCCAGCTGGCGGTCAATGCTCACCTGGTACTCGCCCAACTTGGATTCGACGTAGGCCACGCGGTCCTGGGCGCGCGAACTGACGTTGACCTCGACCACTTCGTTCGACGCCTTTACCAACTTGTTGGCCTTGGTCCCCACGACCCCGAGCACCAGCACGATTCCTGGCGCCGGATTCGCCAACCACGTCACCAGCTGGCCCACCTCGTCGGCGAGCAGCGACTGCGCGTCGCGCACCACCACGACGCGTCGCTCGACCAGGAACGGCGGCGTGTTGAGCGCCTCGAGGACGCGGGCCGCCACCGACTCACTCGACGAGGACGCCACGTCCTTGGCGGTGAAGTCCTCGAGGGCGAACGAGGGATCGAGCGCACCGAGCGCACCGGCGACCACGTTGCGCACGGCGTCGTAGACCATCGTGGCGTCCGTACCCACCACGGCGATCGACGAGCTCGTCACGCGACCTGCTCGAGCACTCGAGCCAGCGCGTCTCTCACCCGAACTGTTCCGCGCACGTCATGCACCCGCACGATACGACAACCCGCCGCGACGCCCAGCGCCGCCGCCGCGAGCGAGGGCTCGCGGCGTTGGGTGACTACGAGATCAAACATCACTCCGAGAAAGGTCTTGTTCGACGCCGACAGCAGCAGCGGCGAACCGAGAGCGGCCAGCTGGGCTGAATCACGCAGCAACTGCAGTGACTGGCCGGCCGTCTTGCCGAGGTCCAGCCCCGCGTCCAAGACCACGCGGTCAGCGCTCATCCCCGCCGCCAGCGCGCGCTCGCGGCGATCGACGAGGAATTCGCTCACCGTTCGTGTCACGTCGTCGTAGTGAGGGTTGGGATCGGCGACCCGTGGACGCAGGCGTATATGCGTCGCGACGACCGACGCCTTGGACCGAGCGGCGACCGAAAGATAGTCCGGGTCGGCGAAGCCGCTGATGTCATTGCCCAGGACCGCACCCTCGGCGAAACAGGCTTGGGCGACTGACGCGCGCCAGGTGTCGATGCTGAGAGGGATTTCGAAGCGCTTCTTCAGTTCGGCCACGACACCTACGACCCGATCGAGTTCTTCCGCCTCGTTCACGTCGTCACCGGGACCGGCCTTCACGCCACCGACGTCGAGAATGTCCGCGCCGTGGGACACGAGTTCCTCGGCCCGGGCGAAAAAGGCGTCAAGATCATAGGTCGCGGCGGGACCGTAGAAAGAGTCCCTGGTGCGGTTAAGGATGCCCATGACCAGGGCTCGCGTGCGCAGATCATACGTCGTCTCTCCCAACGTCAGCACGATCGGCGTGTTAGGAAGAAAGGCCGTCACGCGTTCCTTTCACAAAGAAAGGTTCCGCAAGTCTCGGAATTCTGGTCGCTCACCCCGGTCAGCCTAACGTCGCTCCCGCTGAGACGGCGTTGGTGCGACACGCTGTTAGCCTCGGAACTCATGGGGAGCGAGGTCGTTGGCATTAAGCACGACGAGGTCTCGTCGTGGATGATCGAACACCTGGGCGCTACCGCGCCGCTCGACTTTGAGCTCATCGCCGGGGGGCGCTCGAACCTCACTTTCCAGGTCACCGACGCGACAAAACGACGCTTCGCCCTTCGCCGGCCTCCCACTAGCCATGTCCTGCCGACGGCGCACGACATGGTGCGTGAGTTCACGGTCATCTCAGCACTTCACCCTTTGGGAATACCCGTCGCCACGCCCCTCGGACTGTGCACGGACGAGTCGGTCAACAACCGACCGTTCTACGTCATGGAGTTCGTCGAGGGCGCGATACTGCGTGACCGCGACCAAGCCGAGAAGGAATTCAGTGAAACGACGCGAGGGGTCATCGGCGACAACCTCGCCGCGACGCTCGCTCAACTGCACGACGTCGACGTGGACCAGGCGGGACTCGGTGGTCTCGCGAAACACGATCAGTACGTCGAACGTCAACTCCGACGCTGGCGGACCCAGTACGAGCAGATGCACGTCGAAGGAGTCGACCAGGGCGGTCTCGTCGAAGCAGTGGGCGACCAACTTGCGGCATCGATTCCAACTCAGCAACGCGTCTCGGTCGTGCACGGTGACTACCGCCTCGACAACACGGTCCTGGACGAGAACGGCGCCGTGCGAGCCATTCTCGACTGGGAGATCTGCACCTTGGGCGACCCAATGGCCGACCTCGGCCTTTTACTCGTCTACTGGGCCGAACCCGCCGACGAGATGGCGGCCCTGTTGGGCGCCGCCCCTACGACCGCCAAGGGCTTCGCCAGTCGAGACGACGTCCTCAAGGCGTACGCCGCGCACTCACCGCTCGATGTCAGTGACGTCGCCTACTATCAAGCATTCGGCTACTGGAAGTTGGCCTGCATCCTCCAGGGTGTGTTCGCGCGCTATAGCGCCGGAGCGACCGCGGGCGATCAGGGCAGCGTCGCTGAGTTCCCGACACATATCGCAATGCTCGCCGCGACGGCGCAGCGAACGCTGGAGAAATAATGGACGACGAAATTTACGACCGGATCATCTACCTCGCGGACCCCGAATTGAGCGAACCCGTGCTGGTGGTCAGTCTGGAGGGATGGATCGACGCGGGACTGGGTGCGAGTACGGCCATCTCGACCATGCTCAACACGATAAGCACCGAGGTCCTCGCGACCTTTGACACCGAATACTTCATTGACCAACGCGCCAGGCGCCCTCTCGCACGCATCGTCGACGGCATCACCACCGAACTCACCTGGCCCGAGATCCAACTGCGCTACGGCCGCGACGGCGATGGCGCGGACATCCTCTTTCTCGTAGGACCCGAACCGGACTTCCACTGGAGTGATTTCATCGACGTGGTAACCGACGCCGCCGGACGATTTGACGTTCGCCTGGTAGTGGGACTTGGCGCGTTCCCCGCACCGACTCCCCACACGCGACCCGTTCGCGTCATCGCCACCGCACCCGAAGCGAGTGCGCACCTGTTACCGATCATCGGAACCGTCACGGGCGAACTTGAGGTCCCCGCGGGTATCAGCGCCGCCCTCGAGCTGGGCTTCGCTGAAGTCGACATGGAGATCGTCACGTTGTGGGCGCGCGTCCCCCACTACGTGGCAGCGATGCCGTACCCGCAAGCGTCAGCCGCTCTGATCGACGGCCTGGCGCGCATCGCGGGTCTGACGCTCGACGCCAGTCACCTTCGCGCCTCGGCCGATGAGGCCCGCCAACGCGTCGACGACCTGGTCACCAACAACCCCGAGCACACCTCCATGGTCGAACAGCTCGAGGAGGCCGCCGACGAGACCGAAGGGACGTCGCTTGGTGAGGACTTACCGAGCGGCGACGAGCTTGCGGCCGAACTCGAACGTTTTCTGCGCGGCGAATCGAACTAGAGACGCTTCTCGTGCCGACCAAGAACGTTCTGATTACCGGCGCCGGTTCCGGCTTTGGAAAATTGGCCTCCGTGGCCCTCGTTGAGCGCGGTCACCAGGTCATCGCCACCACCGAGACCGAGGACCAGGCGAGCGAACTTCGCCGAGAAGTGCCGTCACTACGAGTGGAGAAACTCGACATCACCACCGACGACGTCGACAAGGTCCACGACTGGCCGATCGACGTGCTGGTTAACAACGCGGGAGTAGGCGAGACCGGACCTCTCGCCGACGTACCTATGGACCGTGTACGGCGGCTCTTCGAGGTCAACGTCTTTGGCACGCTCAAAGTGACCCAGGCAGTCCTCGTCGACATGGTCCCGCGTCGCAGCGGGCGGATCATCATCATGTCCTCTATCGCGGGCGTCCTCGCGGCACCCGCCTTCGGTCCTTACTCGATGACCAAATACGCGCTCGAGGCAATGGGCAAGTCAATGCGCGGTGAACTCGCCCCCCTCGGCATCGACGTCACGTTGATCAACCCCGGACCCTACCTGACGGGATTTAACGACCGAATGGCGCAGTCAATGTGGGAGTGGTTCAACGAACAGTCACTCAATGCTCCAGAGGCGGAACTCTTTCGGGTCATTGGCGACTTCGTCACGACCGGACAGCGCGACCCACTTGAGGTCGCCAATCGCCTGGTGGAATTGGTCGAAGCCGATACCACCACTGAGAACAATTTCGTCCCACCGGACATCAAGGCCCAACTGGGTCTGGTCTAATCAGGCCCCGCCCGGCGTATCGTCCACGTCGCCCTCTTCGATGCGCAAACCGAGGCCGAGCGCGTAACCGTCAAGGAACAGCTCACACTCGTTCTGGCGCGGGTGACGGTGGGCGATCTCGTAAAACCTCGCGGAGTGATCGGCCTCTTGAAGGTGCGCCAGTTCGTGGACGAGCACCGCGTCAATAACCCACTCGGGGCACTGGCGAAGCCGACTCGACACGCGGATGTCACGCGACGCCGGCGAACACGACGCCCAACGCGCTCGCTGATTGTTCACCCAACGAACCGAATTCGCCATCACGCCATCGTTGTAGAGGTCGGCGAGCACGTGAGCCCGCTCTTCGAGCGAGGCATCACCCGCCACATTCTGGGGCCGTTGCGTGAGGAGCCGCTCGACCAGGTCGTCGACGAAGGCCTCGCGCTCTCGCCCGCGCAGTCGCGCGGGTATCTGGACCACGATCCGACTTCCCGACCAGTGGGCGGCGCCGGTCTTCTTTCGTCGCGACGAGGAACGGACCTCGACTTCGGGTCGGTCAAAACGCGGCGGCTCGACCCACACCGACGATCCAGTAACGGGAGGTCGCGCCATCAGATGATGATGTTGACCATGCGAGGAGGTTTGGCAATCACTCGCTTGATCGGCGCATCTCCCAGCGCACGAATAACAGATTGGTCCGCGAGCGCTAAGCGTTGCGCTTCGTCTTCGCTGAGGCCAGGGTCGACTTCGATACGAGCCCGGACCTTGCCGTTGATTTGGACGATCATGGTGAGTGTGTCGGTCACGGTCAGTGCCGAGTCGGCCACGGGCCAATTTTGGTGATGCAGCGACGTCGCACCCGGGTGACGCCGTTCCCAGAGCTCGGCGCTGACGTGCGGAGCCATGGGAGCGAGCAGCGTGAGCATCAAGTCGATGGCCTCGTCTAAGGTGGCGCGCTGGATACCGTGTTCGCTTCGAGCCTGCTTGGAAACAGTGTTGAACACCGACATCACTTCGGCGACGGCGATGTTGTACATCCAGCGATCGAAGCAACCGGTCACGGTCGCTACGGCGCGGTGGACGGCGCGACGGACCTGGAGGTCGGATTCGTCGGCGGCGTCGTGGAAATTTACCTCGGCGTATTCACTGAGTCGATAGAGGCGGTCAAGGAATCGACCACAACCCTCGATGATCTCCTCGGTCTGTTCCGACCAATCCACGTCGTCGGCCGGTGGACCGGCAAAGAGATGAAAGAGGCGAAGTCCATCCGCACCCACCGTCTCGTAGTACTTCTCCGGCGCGATTTGGTTCCCCTTGGATTTGGACATCTTGGCGCCGTCGATGCGCAACATGCCCTGCGTGAAGAGACGTGCGAAGGGTTCGCGCGGCAAGCCCGACGCAATCCCGAGGTCGATGAGCGCCTTTAAGTAGAAACGTGCGTAGAGCAGATGCAGGATCGCGTGCTCGACGCCACCGATGTACTGGTCGACCGGCATCCACTTCGCGGCTTGGGCGGGGTCGAAGGCTTTATCGGGCGTGAAGGGATCCGCGAAGCGCAAGAAGTACCACGACGAATCCGTGAAGGTGTCCATTGTGTCGGTTTCACGCACCGCCGGTTCACCGCACCGCGGACAGGTCGTGTGACGGAACTCGTCGTGCGTGGCGAGGGGCGACTGACCGCTCTCGTCCATCGCCACGTCATCGGGGGCGAGCACCGGTAATTGGTCCAGGGGCACCGGTACGATGCCATCCTTTTCGCAATAGACAATGGGTATGGGACAGCCCCAGAATCGTTGACGCGACACCAGCCAGTCGCGCAGTCGATAATTGACGGTCGCGACGCCGTTTGCTTCTCGTTCGAGGTACTCAGTCGCCTTCTTCTTTCCCGCTACGACGTCGAGCCCGTCGAGGAATCCAGAGTTTATGTGCACACCATCGCCCGCGTACGCGCCGCCTTCGAAGTCCGCTGGGGGCTGAATCGTGCGAACGATCGGTAATTCGTACACGGTCGCGAAGGCGTAGTCGCGCTCGTCCTCGGCCGGCACTGCCATGATCGCACCAGTGCCGTAACTCCCGAGCACGTAGTCGGCCACGTAGACGGGCACCTTCTCGTTGGTGAAAGGATTCAGCACGAAACTTCCCGTGAAGGCGCCGCGCTTTTCGAGGCCCGGGCCGGCCTCGGACGACGCCGTGCGCTCGAGCTCGCTCTCGGACTTCGCGCGTTCGACCAGTTCGTGCACCTGATCACGTTGTTCGTCGGTCGTCAGGTGGGCGAGCAGCGGATGCTCGGGTGCGATAACGGCGTAGGTGACGCCGAAGCCCGTGTCGGGTCGCGTCGTAAAAATGCGCAAGGCGCGACTTGGATCATCGGCGAGCGGAAGGTCGAACTCAACTCCCTCTGATCGTCCGATCCAATTCCGCTGCATGGTCTTAACCCTTTCGGGCCAATCCAGACCATTCAGATCGTCCAACAACTCGTCGGCGTAGTCGGTGATCTTGAAGAACCACTGTTCGAGGTCCTTTCGAATGACGAGGTCGCCCGACCTCTCGCACGTGCCGTCGGCGAGTACCTGCTCGTTCGCCAACACCGTGAGACATCCTGGGCACCAGTTGACCGGCGCCTCGGCTCGGTAGGCCAGTCCGGCCTTCAAGAGCGCGAGGAA
Organism: Acidimicrobiaceae bacterium; assembly: GCA_003160115.1. Taxonomy (GTDB): domain Bacteria; phylum Actinomycetota; class Acidimicrobiia; order Acidimicrobiales; family RAAP-2; genus RAAP-2. Next base: position 8,076 of record PLQL01000036.1, on the reverse strand, counting down.
GAACGTCTGTGACCAGCGCATGTACTCGGGGTCGTGGCTAAAGACCTCACGCCTCCAGTCGTAGACCGCGCCCAGGCGACGCAAGGACGAACTCAACTCCTGCATGCGCGCCTCGGTGAAAAGCCGCGGGTGACTTCCCGCCTTGATGGCGGCATTTTCGGCGGGCAAACCAAAGGAGTCGAAACCAATAGGTGACAGAACGGCTTTGCCGAGCATCGTCTGATAGCGCACTACCAGGTCACCCATGGTGTAATTGCGCACATGGCCCTGGTGAGCGGCCCCCGAAGGGTAGGGGTACATGCAGAGTACGTAGTAGCGCTCGCGAACGTCATCGTTGTCGACCTCGTACGTGCCTTCGTCTAGCCAGCGTGCTTGCCATTTGGCTTCAACTGATGTCACGTCAAAGGGGCGGGCCATCACGACATTCTAGAGAACGAACGGCCTAGTCTCTCCCTAGAAAGACGAGGTGGCATGGAAAATCCAGTCTTCGTTCTGGTCCACGGCGCCTGGGGCGGCTCATGGTGTTGGCGTGACCTGCTCACCCAGCTCAAGCGACGGCACGTCCGGGTACGGTGCATTGACTTGCCCAGTAGCCGCAACGGTTCTCCCGGAGCCATTGCCTTGGCCGATGACGTCAGCGAGCTCGTCCTCGCCACCGAAGGGCTTGAGCACGTTGTCCTCGTGGGCCACAGTTACGGCGGTATGGTCATCACCGAAGCGGCCCCTCAGGTCAAGGGTCTGCGCCGACTCATCTACGTGGCAGCCCTCGTCCCGCTCGTCGGTGAGAGCGCCACTGACGTGTCCCGACTCGTTCGCGTGAGAACAGAACTCGACGATGCCATAGAGGTAGAAGGCGAGCACCTTCAACTCGCTCCCCGCCGTGCCGAGGCCGCTCTGTACGGCGAATGTTCATCCGAAACCCGCGAATGGGCGATCTCGCAACTCAGCTCCCAAACGGTCGCAAGTTTCCGGTCGCCGCGAACTTCGGCTACGACTGATGTCCCGACTTTCTACGTCAAATGTCGCAACGACCGCGCCATTGACCCCGGTCTCCAGAACCTGCTCGCGACGCGGTGCGATGAACACCTGGAGTTAGCGAGCGATCACTCCCCTTTTCTCTCGCACCCGCACGATCTCCTCGGAGCGCTCGTGGATTGAGCCTTCAAGGGTCGTTTATCTAACTGCTAACATCGGAGAGCCTTTGGGGGTATAGCTCAGCTGGTAGAGCACTTGCATGGCATGCAAGGGGTCCGGGGTTCGAATCCCCGTACCTCCACGAAGGAATTCCTTTCATCTAAAGACTTTTCGGCTTTTTCGAACTCGGCCAAAATGTCGCGCGACCGTTGTGTCAGCGTTTATGTCAGCGTTTAATTTTGCGAGTTCAAAATGACGAGTCGTCGGGGCAACCACGAGGGCTCGATCTATCGACGCGCGTCGGACCAGAGATGGGTCGGCCAACTCCTTCTCGGTTACGACGGCCTCGGACGACCGATCCGAAGGTTCGTGACGGCCAAGACTCGCAGCGAAGTCGCCCAGAAGCTGAAGCAACTCCGTCGACAGTTCGACGACGGTCTCACCGTGCCTGACGCGGGTCTGAAGCTGGAAGCGCTGTTCGAGCGATGGTTCGAAGACGTCCTTCGCCACCAAGTGGCCCCGAGCACGTTTAGCAACTACCGAGCCGTAACGGTCAAACACATCGTGCCGGCATTGGGCAAAAAGAAGATCTCAGCCCTCATGGTGACCGACGTGGATCGCCTTCTCTCATCGAAGATCGACTCCGGCCTTTCCACTTCGACGGTGCGCAGGATCCGAGCGGTTCTCTCGCAATGCCTCGATCAAGGGATCCGCTGGGGCGTCGTCTCGCGCAACGTGGCGTCGCACTCGAGGGCCCCTCGTGAGACGAGAAAGGAAGGCCGGACCCTTTCACCGGAGCAGGCCAAGCAGTTCCTGGCGTACCTCAAGGGACACCGCAACGAGGCGCTCTACGCCGTCATGCTCTCGACGGGGCTGCGCCGAGGTGAGGCATTGGGGCTCATGTGGAAGGACCTCGACCGAGATTCGGGTGTCTTGCAGATTCGTAGACAACTAAAGCGAGAGGGCGGCACTCTGGTGACCGCGGACACCAAGACCTCAAGAAGCCGCAGGTCGGTCAATCTGCCGCCACCGATGCTCAAGGCATTGCTCTGGCACGAACGACGACAAGAGACGGAAAGGACCGCACTAGGCACCTCGTGGATTAACACGGACTTCATCTTCACCAGCGCCGTGGGAACGCCAATCGACCCGAGGAACTTCTACCGCGAGTTCACGAAGATCTGTCGAGACGCCGGCATGGGTGATTGGCACCCCCATGAGCTTCGTCATTCGGCGGCCAGTTTGATGCTGGCCCAAGGTGTCAAGTTGCAAGTCGTGAGCCAGGTACTTGGGCACGCGTCGATACGCATGACCGCCGACGTTTACGGCCACATCCTTGATCCTGACCGTCAGGAGGCGGCCGATGCCATGGGGACGCTGCTCTGGGACGAGGACAGCTAACACGCAGACTCACATTGCGCTTGAAGGAGATCGTCGACGTAGCGCTGGATGGCGTCGCGCAGGACGAGACGCCGTCGACCAATCTTCACGCTCTGGAGTTGTCCACGCATTACAAGTTCGTACGTCGTGGTACGCCCGAGTCCGAGCATGATCGCCGCCCGCTCAACCGTAAGTAGTAGCGGCGTCACCGCGGGCGAATCGTTCGTATTGCCGATGTCAAAGGAAAGACTCATTGTGCTCCCTCGCAGAGGAGCGANNATAAGACCGAAATTTCGTATTTCTGCTTCGTATATGGATTTTGATGATCACACAGTGGGCCCGTCCGGACGTCCTGGCGCTACGCGCCCGCCGTCCGCGGGCACTAGGACTTGCTCGAAAAGGCCTGAAAAGACGATGCGGGGATTAACTGTTCTTTACGTATTAATAAAGGAGCGATGACGGACTGCGCCATGTTGACCGCATGCAAAAACGTTCAAGAAATCGAATATAGGAAATGATTTGAATCGCTCCTCCACACGTAAGGTCGGAGAGCGTCGTAAATACACTCAAAAGTTTGCGACTGCTGAGAGAAGAGTGAAATGAAGAAATCTAAACTAATTAATATTGCCCTTGTGTTGTCGATCACTGGATTGATGCCACTGGTGGGTAGCGCTGCCTTTGCATCTGGCTCAAGTGGTACTGCTGTAGTTGCGAACGGAGTTTTGACTGGCACTATCAACGGCGTTAGTTTTATCGATCAAGACATCACCGTTGTGCCTTCGCAGACGAGTGCCAACTCGATTACGCCTACAGTTGGCCCTAATGGCATTGACATTGCGGGGACTTGCTACGCGGGCTACTCCTGCATGTGGGTGAGCGCCGATCAGGTTGGCGGTCAAGGTCAGTTTCAAGGAACCAATGGATGGTGGGGCGTATGGGCTCAATCGCAATGCACGGGTTCGAACGCTGCGCCAGATGCAAGTAGCACTTGGAATGACTGCGCGTCTTCATTAGAAAATGGCCAAACAATTTCACAGACTTTCTTCAAAAACATCAATTACGGTGGAGCGTCACTGGCGTTAGCTCCGGATCAATACCAGGAGGAACTGACTACGACATCGGGCGGAAACCTCAACGATGCAATTAGTTCGAATCAAGCTTCCTAACAATGGTGGTGCCTGAGAGTGTGGCCACAGGAAAAGCATCCTCTTTCCTGTGCCACACCTTTAGGGTCTTTGCGTCCGCCACAGTCCTGATTTCTTCAGTGGCCCTTTGGCCAGTCGTTGGAGCAGACTCCACTACTTTGAACAGTTCGAAGTTACCGATGGAAATTGTGGTGGATGCAGAGTCGACTTCAGCCATTACGGCAATCTCAAATGCACAGCAGATTTTGGTTTCACGGTGCATGACTATTAAGGGGATGAAGTTCTTCCTGTCAATTCTCAAGAGCAACCAAGTCTCGCCCTATTTGACCATTCCGGAACCTGGAAACGCTGTCGAGCGCTCCAAAGGAGGGTACGGTTACTACTCCGTTGTAAACAGTTCGTTGGCCCGTAATAGCAGTTCGAACGAAGACACCTACATCAGGGGATTATCAAAGCAAGGACAATTGAAATACCAAGAACTACTGTTTGGTCGACCGAATGACAAGGTTCTCAACCATTTAATCGACGGGTCAACTGTGTACACCGGTGCTGGCGGGTGTTTTGGCGAAGCATATCGTGAGATTTTCGGCTCAATATCGAATCTTGTATGGAGCGTCAACGATTTAATTCCGGCGATAAATGAAATATCAACTATCGTCTCGACGCAGACCAACTATAAGCGAGCCCTCGTTAACTATGGCATATGCATGGCTAAGAGCGGATTTAGTGTTAAATCACCAGAGGAAGCCAGAATCTACGCTGGAAATCTCTACACAAGAAACACCGTGAATATCGCAACTCGGGCAAAAGAAGTCAAGGTCGCGGTTGCAGACTATCGATGTGGTACTGCTACAAGACTCAACGAGTCGTTTAAATTGGCAGTTGGGAATGTTTGGCCCTTAACTCCACAGCGACTACAAACCGCGCTTGTGAAGATTGCTGAGGAACGTGGTCACGCCGTCGCCGTTTCGAAGTTGATTGTCGAGAATGCCGCGAAATGATCTTGTCGGCGCTTCCATCAGCGTTCTGGAAGGATCCCTCAGTTCAGGGGGATCTTTCCAACCTGACCAGCGTCGTTGTAGAGATACGAAACCGTCTTGTTGTTAGCGTCGGTCGTACTCGCGAGTTGGCCATTCACGTAGGAGAAGGAACTCGTCTGGCTCAAGGAACCAGTGACGCTTACGTCACCGACGTTGTCGCTCATCGAAATCAGATCACCCGCGAGGTTGTAGGAGTATTGACTTACGCCGGGCGCCGCGGGCCCCTCCCCGCAGGGGTGGCTCGAAGCGCTTGCTACCGAAGCAGTGATGTGAGGACAATTCCGTGCCCACTGGGCTAGGTGGCGTTGCGCGCCCGTAGCGCAGTGGCGAAAGGCCGTGGAGCCGCTAGTCCTGTCCAAGAGCAGATCGATTGGTAGAGACCCATTACGTCTTTCGGCAAAACATTCACCGCCTCGAGGTGGTCAATGACCTCGAGGTGGTGAATCTTTCAGCGCCGATGCAATATGGAGAAATCGGTATCAGTGACTAATAAGCAGCGCAGACGGTTCCTAAATTCGTATAACCGCTTCCGTTGTAATGCCATCCCGTACCGCTCCACGTATTCGAACCGCTGCGTGGTCCCCAAAGTATCTCTACGTATTGGTTATTTGACAATGAGGAGTCCGAACTATTTGCAACCAACGTCCCGACGGAACAACCACTGGAAACCGTTCCCAATTCAGCATGTGAGGTATAGCCACTTCCACTCGACGTATAGGTGTACGCGGCGCCCATGTAATTAGCGTTCCCGCCGACGGTCCCCGTACCAACGGCAACTTCACCATTCGTCGCACTTTGGTAGGTGCAATTGGTCATATTCGGACAGTACGACGACAGGAGTGGACGTATCCCGTTTCCGCCGAGAGGAGCACCCGCCGCGCCGCCACATGAGCCGACGATTTGGATGGCATCAGTGACGATGCCCGCAGGAATGCCTGCTGTCCCCGTAGACACAACGGGCACCAGCATCACCGAAGAATTCGTGCATCCTGCGCTTGGGGCTACCAACGACTGCGGAGTTACACTCTGCAAAGCTGCCTGCTGCGCGCTCGCCCACGACTGCCAGGTTGCGAGCGATGAACCGGCAACTGGTAATGCGGGTACTGACACCGTCGTGGTTAGCGACGTTGAAGCCGATGCAATGCCGGTCTGCGGTAGGAATACGAATCCCATCATCAATATTGCTGCTGGTATCGTGACTTTTAGATNNCACCCCCTCACCGATCAACGATTGATCGAGTCAGAACTATTACCTCCTAAGAGTTACTTGTAGAAGACTGAGTGGATCCTTCTCCCTGAACCACTTGCACTGTTCCGTAACTCACAGATCCTTCTGATGTCGTTGTGCCGTTTTGCGTCAGGAGTTCGGCGCAGGATACGAGTGCCCCGCTCATGGGGTTAAGTGCCGCCTCAAAGGATTCGTCAGTACCCTGGGGTACTTGGACAATTGCCTCACCCGCACCATTCAGTGATGCGACAGGACTCACTAACTCTGCGCCGGGAAGTTCTGCGAGCACTTGGTATAGAACAGCTCCAAGCTTCGCTGACGCATCCGGAAGCTGAATCAACTGCTCGATAATGTCGAGCTGTTCGCTCGGTGTGCAACCCTCCGCAGCTCCATTCGAACCGTCGAGGATCGGGCAAACCTGTGGCGTGGTGGTTTCAGACCCGTCAGTACCAATCTGGCCGTTCGCCAGAAGGTTTGAAATTGCGGCGGGACTCGCGGGAAGATTGTTCACGTTCGTTGTCGCACTCAAGAGGTTCGTCCGTGACGCCAGCGCGAGTGAAAGTCCGAACCCTCCGTAGCCGCTGACGCTTGACGAGTAGCCGCCGAGTGAGCCCTCGTTGTTGAGGTTCGCCGAATTGCCGCTGAGTTGGTTCGTCGAACTAACAAGTGCGCACGGAATGAAGGGTTTGCCGAGCGCCACCCAACGCGCTTCATCATTGGGGGTGGCGAAATGACTTCCACCACCGTCCACCGAGGACGGTGTGATGACCACCTCTCCGGTTCCCTGCGTGGTCGTCCAACTCTGCATCGTTCCATAGGCGATATAGGTAAGAGGTGCTTCGCCCGCTGGCATTAGGGGACTCGAGACTTCGCACGTCAGCGAGATTTCGGACTCTTGGTAGTAGTACTCGCCAGCGGACAGGGTCGGTAATGAAGCGGCGTTCGAGTCTGCGACTGCAGCGGCTTTGAGCGTTGCGCCAACAGCGTTCGTCGGTGCGCTACCCAACGAAGTGAGAACTATCGCGACCGCAGTCACACTTGCCACGAGCGCACCAGCTATCTCAAAGCGACGCGTGCGGATTCGCCTTCCTGGTCTCCGCGAAATAGCAATAGATCCCCAAATCTCATCCTCGTGTGTGCGATTGATCGAGGCGGATTCGGTTAATCCTGGATCAACGGAACGAAACAATTCCTCGACGTAGTCGATATTCATGATTCCTCTTCCTTGTTTTCCTGGTGGTTCTTGATATTCCCCTTTGTCGACTCAGTCCGGGAAATCGCCCCACGAAGGTGCTCTAGCGCTCGGTGAACTCGAACATTTAGTGTGTTGACGGAGCAGTCCAGCACCTCCNNACCTCGGCGGCTTCAATCCTCGTGAGGTCCTCCCAGAACACGAGACGAAGGACCTCCTGGTCTCCTTCACTGAGCTGGGCGAAACCCGTGGACATGTCCATCACGTCAGTAAGTGGATACCTGTCCGTCGAACCGATATCCGACAATGCGACTAATGAGGGCTCCCTGCCAAGGCGGCGGCGTTCGTGAGAAACCTCGAAACTCGCGATGCGATAGAGCCAGGGCAGCGACGGACTATCGACATCGGAGAATTTTTTCCACGCAACCACGAACGCCGCCGCGACCACTTCGTCGTGCGAGTTAGGGGGAAGACGACGAGCGACGTAGCGTGACACCGCGACGAAGTGACGACGATAGAACGCCTCGAAATCGCGAATGAACTCCTCGCTGGAACTATCACGTGGGGGGCGATGTAACTTCATGGTTTCAACCTGTATACGCCCTGTGCAACGCCCTTTCTTACAAGAAAGTGGGTTACGCCGGAAAAACGATAATTACGTTCTCGGGCTTCAAAGCCTTGCTCGATTTTTCGCGTTGATCCCGACCGCACTCGTCACTCGGTGACGCTACTCCCGACGAGTGAACGAAGGTGCTTCAAGATTGAGTTATGAGACAAAAAATTGGTAGCACCCTCGTCCTCGTCCACCCTACCGAGATTCAGCTCAGCCTTGCATTCCTAGCGAATCCGTCGCGTTGAGGGGATCACCATTCACGAAAGAATACGGCTGGTCCGTCGACTCCACCTCAGGGTCGATCGAGAAGAAAGAATCAGTCGTCGGGTCGTAGTAGCGATTGA
>PLQL01000030.1 GCA_003160115.1 Acidimicrobiaceae bacterium | reverse complement strand
CCGCATGTACCGCAATACGTATCTCGACTGAGCCTGGGTGCGGATCGGGAAGATCTACAATATCGAGGACCTCTGGGCCCCCGAAGCGCTCGAACTGGGCTGCTTTCATCTTTGAATTGTCTCACACACCAATTGATGTTCAAAGTTGCAATTGTTTTCGTAGCGGTGCTGAGGAGAACCTTCGGGGAACCAAGTAAAACTTGGTGGGCGCTGCAGGACTCGAACCTGCGACCTCAGCCGTGTGAAGGCTGCGCTCTAACCAACTGAGCTAAGCGCCCGAAGCCGCAATCCTACCTAACCTTGACCCTTCACCCGCTTTTGGCGTGCGCGGTAGCCTTCACCTGTGCCAGAGAAACCCGATTCGTCGCTCGAGACCACGTCTCGTTTCACCGGACGACCTCGCCGCCCCCGACGTCCGTCAGCGGTGCCCCGCGAAGTCGTCATGGGCATCGACGACCTTGAGAAGAAGGTCACCTACGCCGCTGGGGCGATTGCCCTTCTGCTTGCGGGCATCTTCGTCCCACGGCTTCTCAAGGCCACCAAGGTCACCGTCACCGCAACGCCCGGCAAGGGCAACGTCTGCAAGGCGGGTTATCACCTGGTGGCCTCGCTGTGCGACAAGTCGCATCTGGCCCAACCCTCGACGTACTGGCCTCAATTCCTCGAGATTCTGATCATCGGGGGCATCATGATGATCTTCGCCATAAAGGCCAAGCGCGCGGGCGTCGCGATGTGTGCGCTGCTCTTGGGACTCGCCCTGGGAACGGTCGGCTTCCCCTTCATCTTGCTCGCCGCCTGGCTCATCATTCGTGCCTTTCGCCTACAGAAATACGGTGACGCGAGTTTCGCGGGCTCGGGCAAGAAGGCGAGAGAGATGTCCCAGGCGAAAAAGGCGGGACGGGCCTATGCCACTCCCGGCCCTAGTGCGACGACGTCGGCTCCTCGAACCGCCACTCCCCCCGAAGCGTCCAAGCGCTACACGCCAAAAAAACGCGCACGGACCAAGAAGAAGAAGTAGCCAGTGGCGAGGCTCGGCCTGGACTATCCCACGCATTGGGGTCGCAGCTACAGCGCTCGTCTCGTGCGTCACGTCTACCAGAGCTGTTTTCTCGTGCCGTATTCCAAGTACATGTCGACGCTCGAAGTGCGCGGCATCGAGAACATCACCGGTCCGGGGCCGTTCATCTACGCGGCGAATCACACCAGTAATCTCGACACGCCACTGGTGCTGAGCGCCCTGCCCCTCTACCAACGCAGACGCACGGTCGTGGCGGCGGCGATGGACAACTTCTTCATGAAGCCCTACATCGCCTTTCACACCGTGCTCTTTTACAACGGCATCCCGATCGACCGGCACCGCGTGAACCGTCGGAGCGCCCAACAGGCCCTCGAACTCGTCGAGGACCATTGGAACCTGTTGATCTATCCCGAAGGCGGCCGCACCACCGACGGCGACCTCCAAGAGTTCAAGGGCGGTGCCGCTTACCTGGCCGACCGCTCCAAGGCCGTCGTCGTTCCCACCTACGTGCACGGCGCCGGTTACCTACGCGCCCAGAAGTACGCCAAGGCGCCCAAGTTCACCGCTGGCCCTCAACACCGCCGTCACCACGTCATCGTGACCTTCGGTCCGGCACTACGCGCCGACGAGGACGAAAACCTGCGACGCTTCAGCACTCGCATCGAGAACGCCGTGATCGACCTCGGTCGCCAGGTGAGTGGCGACCCCACCTACGGCGCACGCGTGCTTACGAGCGAATAGCTCGACACCGCTCCTCGTAGAGCAGGTCGGCGACCGAGTCCAGGGGTTCGAGTTCGTAGCCGAGCACCGAGGACAGGACCGCGTCGGCGAACCAGGGGTTCTGGGCGAGGACCGGACCGTGCGCGTAGGTCGCCCAGAGCGTGCCCGCGCGAAACCCGTCGTAGACCCCGTCGTTACCGCGACCGTGTTCGACGCGCCCGAACGGGAGCACGCCGTCACCGAGCGTCGTGCGCCCGCCGTGGTTCTCGAAGCCCACGAGCAGTCGCTCACCCACTCGAACACGAAGCTCGCCCACCGACCGAATCGACCCACGCGCGGTGGTCACGTCGCACAGCCCGAGTCCGGCGTACCGGTCGTCCCCTTCGACGCAGAAGGTCGTACCGAGGATCTGCAAACCCGCGCACACCGCCACCACGGTCGCCCCGTCGCGCGCGCGACTCGCCAGCGAACTGCGCGCCAGCACGTCACACGCCAGACGCTGGGGCCCGTCCTCGCCCCCGCCGAGCAGGTAGATCGACGCGTCGGGAAGCTCGTCGTTGAGCGCCATCGAAACGAGCAACGTCTCCTCGCCGCGCGCGCGAGCTCGCTGGGCGAGCACCAAAGCGTTGCCGCCGTCGCCGTAGGTGCCGAGCAGATCCGGCACGAGGTTCGCGATCGTCAACACGGTACCGACCTCGCGAGCCACTCGGAGAACGCGGTGTAGTTGGCAAAGAGATCTACCGGACGCTCCGCGCCAGGCAGCTCGTCCACGTCGTCGACGACGCGAAACTCGACTCCGGCGTAGTCGAGTCGCGTCGCGAGGTCGAGTCGTCGTTCACCCAGACACCACACCAGATGTCCTCGCAACTTCTCAAAGGGCACGTCATAGAGCCACGACGGATCGTGGCCGTCGGCGATTCGCGCGTTGATCGCGATCCAGACGTCGCGCCCGTCGGGTTCGACCGTCGACAACAGCGCGTCAAAACCCGCCGGGTTCTTGGCGAGCAGGAGACGCAGCGTGCGACCGTTCCAGCGACGCTGCGTGAAACGCCCCGCGACCGCCGTCACGGCCTCTATTCGCGCCAGCGCCTCGTGAACGTCAACGTCCACCGCCGCGAGCGCGGTGAGGGCCATGGCGGCGTTCGCCTCGTTAAAGGCGCCCGGTAACGCGAGTCGCATCTCGTAGTGCTCGCCCGCGATGACCAGGCCGTTGCGAAGCGACGTCGTGATCGCGGTGGGCTTGGCGAACCCACACGAGCAGTACCAACTCCCGTCCGCGCGTTCGAGCGCGAGCGTGCACCTTGGACACGACTGGGCGTCGGCTTGCCAGGGGGTGGGAACGTCGCACCAGCGCACGTTGCGGGCGTCACTGGCGGCGTAGACCACGAGCGGATCGTTGGCGTTAGCGACCACCACGCGATCGTCTGCGTCGCCCAGCACACCGCGCCACCGTTCGGCGAGCTGGCGAACCTCGCTGGCGCGGTCAAGTTGATCGCGCGACAGATTGAGCAGCACGACCACGCGAGGGTCGACCTCGCTCATCACCGCGCCGAGCCATGCTTCGTCGACCTCGAGGGCGACGCGTGGCGAGGTCGAGCCCGCGAGAGCCGCCACGTGACCCGCGGGCATGTTCGATCCCGTGTCGTTGGTCACGACGTCGCCCCCCCAGCCGGCCGCGACGAGTGCGGTGGTGGTGGTCTTGCCGTTGGTGCCACTCACGAGGATTGAGGTGCGACCCTGGGCCAAGGAAACCAGCAAATGCGGCGAAATCGCGAGTCCGACGCGGCCCCCTATGACGGTGCCCGACCCCCTCCCAGAGGCCCGTGAAACCCGATTAAGACCCCTTAGAGCGGCGACCCCGAGTCGGTCTCGTGGCGAGGGGCTCTGGCTCATGCACTTCACGCTAACAACCCGAAAAACACAAAAGGGCCAACCGGGGGGGTGGTTGGCCCTTTTGCAAAACCGATGCCTCACCCAGAGGGGGGTTTGGGTAAAGCAGGCTGGAACCAGTATGACTGCCACGCCTGTATCAATCAAGTGGATATGGTCGATACCTCGTATCTATATGATTGATACATGGAGATTCGCCAGCTCGAGGCCCTCGTGGCGATTGCCGATCACGGCACCTTCTCGAGCGCCGCCGAGGCGCTCGGCACCGTGCAGTCCAACATCTCGAATCGGATCGCCCGTCTCGAGAACGAACTGGCCACCGAGCTGATCGACCGCTCGACCGGGGCCCTCACCGAATCGGGCGCCGTCGCCGTGGAACGGGCCCGAAGGGTCCTCAGCGAGGTCGCGGCGATCACGTCGGACGTCTCGGAGCTGAACGCGGACATCCGCGGTCACGTGTCGCTCGGCATGATCGGTACGGCGGGTCGGTGGATCGTGCCGCTACTGCTCCAGGCCCAGCGCGCCACCTATCCTCACATCGCACTTCGCATCACCGAGGGAACCAACTCGGTCATCGAACCGCAGTTGGTCAATGGCCAGCTCGACATCGCGGTACTCGCCTGGCCCGTGCTCGCCCCCGAACTCACCGAGATTGACCTCTTCAGCGAGGACCTCGTGCTCATCGTCGACAAACTTCACCCGCTCGCTGCGCTACCCTCGGTGGACTTTGCGACGCTGGCCAACTACGAACTGCTGTTACCCTTCCCCGGCACGCCGATACGCCGCGAGATCGACGACTCCGCGCGCGCCCAAGGCGTCGAACTCAATCCGGTGATCGAACTCGATGGATTGCGCACGATTGCGTCGATGACCTTTGACGGGCACGGCCCTTCCATCCTTCCCGCCACCATGTTGTCGCCCCACTTGCGCGAGCGCTTCGTCGCGGTGCCCATTGAGCACATCGCCAAGCGGCGCGTGAGCCTGGTCAGCCGGCGATTCGGATTCCCCGCCGCCCCCGTGCGCGCCATCCACGCACTGTTGATCGACGTCGTCAAGTCGGCGGTGACCGCTCCCGAGGGCGTCTTCATCGCCGGCGACACCGCACCTGGCAACATGGAGCGGTGAGCAACCGCCAGGACGTCGCGCAACTGATCGCGCGACGCGACAGGGCCTTTCGCGAAGTGATTCGCCAGGCGGGCCTGCCGCCCGCGCGACGTACGTCACGCGTCGACGAGCGCTTCGCGTACCTCGTGCGCTCGATCGTCTTCCAACTTCTCGCGACGTCGGCGGCTAACACCATCCACGCCCGGGTCGAGGAGACCTGCGGCGGTTCGGTCGACGTGGCGTCGATCCTCGACGCCGGACCCACCACCCTGAAGGGCGCCGGACTCTCACGGACCAAGGCCGAGGCGATGATCGACCTCGCCGAACACGTCCAGGACGGTCGCGTTCGCTTGCAGCGCCACGGCTACATGGGCGACGACGAGATCCTCGCCGAGGTCACCGCCGTACGCGGCATCGGTCCGTGGACCGCGCACATGTATCTGATGCACACCATGGGCCGACGTGACGTGTGGCCCGTGGGTGACTACGGCGTGCGCAACGGTTGGAGCATCGTGCACGAGCTCGACGAGACGATCAGCGAGCGCGACCTGATGGCCCAAGGCGAACGATTCGCCGGCGTACGAAGTGAGGTCGCGTGGTATTGCTGGCAGGCCGTGCACTTCGCGCACGCCCGGTAACCTCGTAGCCGTGCCCGACCTCACCCTCGCCGACTTCGAGAACAAGGCACTGGCGACGCTGACGAACTACGCAACCATCGCGTGTCTCTCTCCGATGTTCGACGACCAGTGGGAGGCCAACGGGAAGATCGAAGAGGCCATCGAGCTCCTCGCGACCTGGGCCAGAGCACGCACGCTTGGCTCCTTCGAAGTCGAGGTCCACCGCCTCGAGGGCCGCACGCCGGTCTTGGTCGTGAGCGTCGAGGCCACGGCGCCGACCACGGGCACGGTCGTGCTCTACGGCCACCTCGACAAGCAGCCGCCGCTCGGTGATTGGTCCGAGGGACTCGCGCCCTTCACGCCCGTACGCCGCGGCGACCGGCTCTACGCGCGCGGCGTGGCCGACGACGGCTACTCCACTTTCTCGGCGCTGCTCGCCCTCGAGTCACTCGAGGCGAACGCCATCGCCCACGCACGCTGCGTCGTGCTGATCGAGGCGAGCGAGGAGAGTGGCAGTTCGGACCTCGAGTTCTACCTGGACGCCTTGCGCGAACACTTGGGCCAGGTGGAACTCATGATCTGCCTGGACTCGGGCGCTCTCACCTACGACCGACTCTGGGTGACCACGTCACTACGCGGGGTCGTAATCGCCCAGTTGCGCGTCGCGGTGCTCGAACAAGGCGTCCACAGTGGTTCGGCGAGCGGCGTGGCACCGTCGTCGTTTCGTGTCCTGCGCCAACTGCTCGACCGCGTCGAGGACCCCTCGACGGGCGAGATACTGCTGCGTGAGATGCACGCGACGATCCCCGAGGAGCATGCGCGAGCCGCCGACGAACTAGCCGACGAATTCGGTGATCTCATCGCCGAGGAACTGCCCACGCTCGAGGGCGTGCGGTTGATGGGCGGATCGGCCGCCGAGCGAATCCTGCGGCGCACGTGGTGGCCCACGCTCTCGGTCACGGGCATGGGCGGCATCCCCGCACCCGAGTTGGCGGGCAACGTCCTTCGCCCCTTCACCAGCGCGGTGCTGTCGCTTCGTCTGCCGCCCACAGTCGACGCCGACGTCGCGAGCGCGGCCCTGGAGCGTGTCCTCGGCACCGACGTGCCTTCGGGCGCGCAGGTGACGGTGAACGTCGAGGGCGCGGACGGCTGGGTGGCCCCTGCACTCGAGCCCTGGCTCGAAGACGCGCTGGACGAGGCGTCGAGCGCCGCCTTCGGGCGCGCGCCCGGCTTCACCGGCGAGGGCGGTTCAATCCCCTTCCTCGGTTCGCTCGCCAAGCGCTACCCGGGCGTGCAGTTCGTCGCGACGGGCGTGCTCGGTCCCCACTCGAACGCCCACGGCATCGACGAGATGCTCGACCTGCCCATGGCGGTCGGGGTGACCAACGCGGTCGCTACCGTGATAGGTGCGCACGCCAAGAAATGAGGTGTAGTCATGTCCGAACACGTTGACCTTTGGGTGGACCCGCTCTGTCCCTGGGCCTGGATGACGTCGCGTTGGATCCTCGAGGTCACCAAGGTTCGCGACATCGACGTCGACTTTCACGTCATGAGCCTCGCGGTCTTGAACGAGGGCCGCGACCTGTCCGACGAGTACGTCGAACTGATGAAGAAAGCCTGGGGGCCCGTGCGCGTACTGATCGCCGCCGAACAGCGCCACGGCAATGAAGTCGTCGAGCCGCTCTATTCGGCCATGGGCACGCGCATCCATCTGCAAGGCGAGAAGGACCCCGACCAGGTGATCAGCGAATCACTCGCGCAGGTGGGTCTCGAGGCCGACCTCGCCGAGGCGGCTTCGAGTGACGAGTTCGACGAGGCGCTGCGCAAGAGCCACCACGCCGGCATGGACCCGGTCGGCTACGACGTCGGCACGCCGGTGCTGCACGTGGGCGAGGTCGCGTTCTTCGGTCCCGTCGTGACGCCCGCACCCAAGGGCGAGGCGGCCGGAAAACTTTACGACGGCGTGCTCCTGGTCGCTGGCACCCCGGGTTTTTACGAACTGAAGCGCACCCGAACCCAAGGACCGATTTTCGAATGATCACCAAACTCGTACTGCCCAACGGCACCCCCGTCCAGATCGCGGGCGACGTGAACGCGCCGCGCGCCATCATCGTCGTCCAAGAGGCCTTCGGGGTGAACGACCACATCCGCGAGGTGGCCGAGCGTTTCGCCGCGCAGGGCTACTACGCGGTCGCGCCCGAGTTCTTTCACCGCAGCGGCTCGCCCGAGGTGGCCTACGACGACTTCCCCGCGGCGATGGCCCCCATGGGCGAGTTGAACAAGGAGGGCCTCACCGAAGACCTCCTCGCGGGGTCCGCGTTCCTCGTCGAGGCGGGCTACCCCGCCGCCGCGACCGCGGTCGTGGGTTACTGCATGGGTGGCACCGTCGCCTTCTACGCCGCGACCCTCGGCATCGTGGGCGCGGCCGCCAGCTTCTACGGCGGCGGCGTCGAGACGGGCCGCTTCGGACTGGCCCCGTTGCTCGAGCTCGCGAGCGACCTCAAGAGCGCCTGGATCGGTCTCTACGGCGACCTCGACAAGGGCATCCCGGTCGAGCAAGTCGAAGCCCTTCGCGCCGCTGTGGCGGCGACGTCACATCCGACTGAGGTGCACCGCTACGCCGACGCCGAACACGGTTTCAGTTGCGACGCCCGGGTCGCGGTCTACAACGAGGCGGCCGCGAAAGACGCCACGTCAAAGACCCTGCGCTTCTTCGCCGAGCACGTCGCGACCAAGTAACGCAGCGACCTAGCTCTTGAGCACGTCCTTCCAGGGCACGTCCTTGTCGTTGCGCGGTTCACCGGGCAGTCCGAGCACGCGCTCGCCAATGATGTTGCGCATCACCTCACTGGTGCCGCCCTCGATGGAGTTGGCGCGCATGCGGATGAAGGCCTTTCGCATATCCCCACCCGTCATGGCCGACTCAACGGGGCGTACTTGGGGATAGTCCGAGCCGTAGAGCATGCCCTCGGCGCCCATGAGGTTCACGCACAGTTCCGAGGTCCGCTGGTTCTCTTCGGCGAAGGCGAGTTTGGCGACCGAACCCTCCGGACCAGGCGTGCCGGCCTTGCGCAGGTCACTCGCGCGCCAGTTGGTGAGACGGCCCACTTCGTTGCGCACCCAGGCCTGCAGCAGTTCCGAACGCACGCTCAGGGCGTACGCGTCACTTCGACCCGACCAGCGCTGTCGCCAGATCTTCACGGCCTCGCCAATGAGGCCCCACCCACGTGGCGGCACCGTACCACCGATCGAGACCCGCTCGTTCATCAACGTCGTGATTGACACGTGCCAGCCCTCACCCACGCCCCCCAGGCGCCGGGTGTCGGGAATGCGCACCTCGTTGAAGAAGCATTCGTTGAACTCGGCCTCGCCAGTCGCCTGATACAAAGGGCGTACGTCCACACCGGGCGCATGCATGTCCACGAGGAACGCCGTGATGCCCTTGTGCTTGACGACGTCGGGATTCGTGCGTGCGATGAGCAGTCCGTAGGCCGCCTGGTGGGCCAACGTCGTCCAGACCTTCTGGCCCGTGACGATCCATTCGTCCCCGTCGCGCACGGCGCGCGTGGCGAGGGTGGCGACGTCCGAGCCCGCGCCGGGCTCGGAGAAGAGCTGGCACCAGATCTCCTCGCCCGTGAACAAAGGACGAAGGAATCGCTGCTGCTGCTCGTCGGTACCGTGGGCGACGATGGTGGGCGCACACATGCCGTAGCCAATGACGTTGCGACCCATAGCGGTGGGCGCGCCGAGCCTGGCGAGGCGCCGCAGTACGTAGAGCTGCTCGGCGGGTGTCGCGCCGAGCCCGCCTTGACCGACGGGAAAGTGGACCCAGGCGAGACCCTGGTCGAACTGGGCCCCGAGGAACGTCACCGGGTCCGTCGTCGCGGGCGGGTACTCGCCCACCAGTTCGTCGATCAGTTGGTCAAGCTCGGCTTCAGTAGTCACGGGTTCCTCCAGGGGCGATCCTGGAAATACTAGGCAGTACGCGACGCGGCGACGTCGTGGCGCGAAGCCACTAGAAAGGTTCGATGAAAACCCCTCGAATCCTCGCCACCTCGGGCGGCTACGTCGCGGGACCGGTTCAACAATCGGTGCGACTGGGCTCGATGCTGCTCGACGCGTTGACGCTCACCGAGAAGGTACGCCCGCGCGTCTGTCTGGTGCTCACCGCGACCGGGGACCCGTCGATGTACTACGCCATGTCCTACGAAGCCTTCAACGCGGCCGGTTGTGACGTGACCGAACTGAAGCTCTTCCCGCAGCCCTCGGCCGATCCCGAAGAGCGCCTGTGCACGAGCGACCTCGTCTGGGTCGGCGGCGGATCGGTGGCGAACCTGTTGGCGCTGTGGCGCTTGCACGGCGTCGATGACGCGATGCGCGAGGCCTGGATGAGCGGGGTCATCCTGGGTGGGGTCTCGGCGGGCAGTCTCTGCTGGCACATCGGTGGCACGACCGACTCGTTCGGACCTACGCTGGAGCCGGTCACGAACGGACTAGCGTTCTTGCCCTACGCCAACGGCGTGCACTACGACTCCGAAGCGCAGCGTCGACCGTTGCTGCACCAACTGATGCGCGAAGAGGTGCTGCCGCCGCTGGCCTACGCGACCGACGACCACGTGGGCATCTGGTACGAGGGGATCGAAGCGACGACCGTGGTCGCGGACAGCGTCACGTCGAGCGACGAGGGACCCGCGGCTTACAAGGTCGAACTGGTGGTCGACCAGATCGTCGAGACGCGCTACGGCGTCGGTAGCAACTTCTCCTGACCCGGGACCGGCAGCGAGGCTCGCACCTCGTCGATGCGAGCGCCCAACGCCGCGGCGCGAGAACGCGCGTCACTCGAGCCGCAGACCATCAACCAATTCGCGAGCAACAGATAGCCATCCTGGGTCAGCACGGACTCGGGATGGAACTGTACGCCCTCGAGAGTCAGCGTCCGGTGGCGCATCCCCATGATGAGTCCTTCGGATCGCGCGGTGACCTCGAACTCCTCGGGCAGGGTGCCCTCGTCGACGACGAGCGAATGATAACGGCCCGCGATCAGGGGTGACGGCGCACCGGCGAAGACACCTCGACCCTCGTGCACCACCAAGGTGGAACGTCCGTGCACCAGTACGGGTGCGGCGACGATCTGACCGCCGTAGGCCTCGGCGAGCGCTTGGTGCCCCAGACAGACGCCGAGCACTGGGATCGCGTGCTCGGCGCAGTAGCGGATGATTCGCACGCCGTTGCCCGCGTCACGCGGGTGCCCGGGTCCGGGCGAGACAAGCACGCCGTCGTAGAGTGCGCCAGCGAGATCGTCCACGTCGACCCGGTCGTTACGCGCCACGCTGACGGTGGCACCCAGTTCGCCCAAGTACTGGACCAGGTTGTAGACGAACGAGTCGTAGTTGTCCACCACCAGGATCGAGGGAGGAGCCGCCATCACCTCATACTAGGAGCCGTGGTCGCATCCTTACTAACCTTTGGGGATGGCGAGCCGCGATCTGAAGGACTTCCTCGCCCACGTGCGCGACGGCTACAACGTCATCCCCTTGCACGAGACCCTGCAACTCGACCGCGAGACGCCCGTCTCGCTCTACCAGCGCTTCAGTAACGGTCGGGCCATCTTCCTGCTCGAAAGTGCGGCTCTCGCCGAAGAGACTGGTCGCTATTCGTTCATCGGTCTGGACCGCACGTGGCGCGTGCGCACGCGCGACGGCGCCACGATCGTCGAGGGAACGATCGCGGACACGAACCAGGGACCCCTCGAGACGCTTCGCGGTCTCCTGGGCCGCTACCGCACCTACCTACCGGGCGAACTACCCGACTTCTTCGGCGGCGCGGTCGGCTACGTGGCCTACGACTACGTGCGTCGCCTCGAGCACCTGCCCAAGGAACCGGTCGCCGACATGTGGCCCGACGCGGACTTCTCGTTCCCGGGCGCGACGTTGATCTGTGACCACCTTCGCCACTCGACCACCGTGGTCGTCAACGCCGTGATCGACGACGGCCAGGACCCGACTGGTGTCTTTGACGACGCGAACAAGCAACTCGACGAGATCATCAACGTGCTCTTGTCCCCGGCGCCCGAGGGCGACCCCGCCACCGAGCGGCTCGTCGCGACCGCGCCGACGTTGCGCCAACAGATCGAGATTCGCGCCATTGCGGCGGGACTCTCGAATTTCACCAAGGAGACCTACGGCGCCACCGTCGAGCGCGCCAAGGAGTTCATCGTCAGCGGTGACGTCTTTCAGGTCGTGCCGAGCCAGCAGTTCCGTCGGGCCACCAAGGTAAACCCCCTCACCCTCTATCGCGTGTTGCGGGCCCTCAACCCCTCGCCCTACATGTACTTGCTCGATGGCGGCGACCACCAGATCGTCGGCGCCTCACCCGAGATGCTCGTTCGCGTGCACGATCGCGTGGTGAGCACTCGCCCCATCGCCGGCACGCGCCAACGCGGCGCCAACGACGCCGAGGACCGGGCGCTCGAAGCCGAGATTCTCGGTGACGAAAAGGAGATCGCCGAACACGTGATGCTCGTGGACCTCGGTCGCAATGACGTGGGACGCGTGGCCGTCGCCGGCAGCGTACGCGTGGAACGTCTGGCGCACGTCGAGCGTTTCTCGCACCTCATGCACCTGGTCTCCCAAGTGAGCGGCGAACTCAGTCCGGGCCTTGACGCTTTTGACGCCTTTGACGCCCTCTTTCCCGCGGGTACTCTCACGGGCGCTCCCAAGGTACGCGCCATGGAGCTCATCGACGGGTTCGAGCCCGTGCACCGCGGCCCCTACGGTGGCGCCGTCGGTTACTTCTCGCTCGGCGGCGACGCCGACTTCGCGATCACCATCCGCACCGTGTCGATTCGCGCGGGCTTCGCCACCGTGCAGGCCGGCGGCGGCGTCGTCGCCGACAGCCAGCCCGCCTTCGAGTACGAGGAGTGCATCAACAAGGCCTCCGCGCCACTGCTCGCCCTCGAGATCGCCGACCCGTCGAGCTAGCGGGTTCGGCCAGCTTTCGGCTCGAACCTATGCTGAGGAAACAGGAGGTGGACGTGGACGACGAAAGTCCCTACAAGCGCTGGCAACGCGCGTACGAGGCCTCGAGCCTACGTGCCGCGCCGTTCACCACGATGTCCGGGGTTCCGCTCGAGCCGGTCTACGGGCCCGAGGACGGCGAGTTTCCGGGAAACTACCCCTACACGCGAGGCGTGCACCCTTCGATGTACCGCTCGCGCTTGTGGACCATGCGCATGTTCGCCGGCTTCGGCACCGCGCTCGACACGAACGCCCGCTTCAAAGAGATCATCCGCGCCGGCGGCACTGGACTGTCGACGGCCTTTGACATGCCCACGCTGCTGGGACTGGACTCAGATGACCCCATGTCCTTGGGTGAGGTGGGACGCTGCGGGGTCGCGATCGATTCGCTCGCGGACGTCGCGGACCTATTTGACGGCATCGACTTGTCGAGCATCACCACCTCGATGACGATCAACTCTCCCGCGGCGGTGATGCTCGCGCTGTTCGTCGCCCTCGCCGAAGAGACCGGCGTAGCGCGATCGCACTTGGGTGGGACGCTGCAGAACGACATCTTGAAGGAGTACCAGGCGCAGAAGGAGTTCGTCTTCCCCCCTCGCCAGTCCATGCGCCTGGTGCGTGACACCATGGCGTTTTGTACCGCCGAGATGCCCAAGTGGAACTCGATCTCGGTCTCGGGCTACCACATCCGTGAAGCCGGCTCGACGGCCGCCGAGGAGCTCGCCTTCACGCTCGCCAACGGCTTCGCCTACGTCGAACTCGCCCGCGAGGCCGGACTGAGCGTCGACGAGGTCGCGCCACGACTCTCCTTCTTCTTTAACGCCCACATCGACTTCTTCGAGGAGATCGCCAAGTACCGCGCGGCGCGACAACTGTGGGCCCACTGGATGCGCGAGCACTACGGGGCAAGCAACGAGCGCTCCTGGCAACTTCGCTTCCACACCCAGACCGCGGGAGTGTCGCTCACCGCCCAGCAGCCCGAGAACAACATCGCGCGTACCGCGATCGAGGCCCTCGCGGGAGTTCTGGGCGGGACCCAGTCACTGCACACCAATTCGCTCGACGAAGCCCTCGCCCTGCCCTCGGAGAAGGCCGCGCGACTCGCGTTGCGTACCCAACAGATCATCGCCCACGAGACCAACGTCGCCCACGTTGCTGATCCACTGGGCGGCTCGTGGTTCGTCGAAGCCCTGACCGACGAGATGGCCCGCGAGGCCGAAGAGATCTTCGCGGAGATCGGTGCCCTGGGCCACGGCTCGATGCTCGAGGGCTGCATCGCGGGCATCGAGCAGAACTGGTTCCAGGGTCGCATCGCCGATTCGGCCTACCAACTCGAGCGACTCTTCAACGAGGGCAAGCGAGTTGTCGTCGGCGTGAACGCGTTCCTCGAAGGCAATGACGAGGAGGACCTCGCGGTGCTTCGCATCACCAACGAGGACGAACGGCGCCAACTCGGCCGACTCGCCCAGGTGCGCCAGGTGCGTGACGATGACGCCGTGGCCCGCACCCTGGCGCGTCTCGCCCACGACGCGAACGACCCCGAGAGGAACCTTATGCCCGCGCTCATCGAGGCCGCCCAGTCCTACGCCACGGTCGGCGAGATGATGCGCACCATGGCCGGCGTCTTCGGTCGCCACGTCGAGGCACCGTCCCTGTGAGCATTCGCGTGCTCGTCGCGAAGGTCGGACTCGACGGCCACGACCGCGGCATCAAAGTCGTCGCACGGCTCCTGCGCGACGCGGGCATGGAAGTGATCTATACCGGACTGTTCCAGACGCCCGAGACGGTCGCCCTCGCGGCGATCCAGGAGGACGTCGACGCGGTCGGTCTCTCGATGCTGTCGGGCGCGCACCTCACCTTGGCGCCCCTCGTCGTCCAGGCGTTGCGCGAACGAGGTTCGGACATTCCGGTGGTGGTGGGAGGAATCGTGCCCAGCAACGACCTCGACGACCTGCGTCAGGCGGGCGTGGCGGCGGTGTTCGGCCCCGGCGCGAGCGCCCGAGAGATCGTCGCCCAGATCCGTTCGCTGGTCTCGACGAGCCCCTAGTTCTCGCCAAGCACCCAAGTACGCTCAAGTAGTGCTGGAGTCCTGGATTCGCCTCGTACTGCGATGGCGGGGTCTCGTACTCGTGTGCTGGGTCGTCGTCGCGATTCTCGGCGCCCTGGCGGCCCTGGGCCTGCCGAGCCTGCTCACCACGTCACTCACCGTGCCCGGTACCAGTTCGGCCCAGGCGAACGCCATACTCGTAAAGGACTTCCACGAGAACATCGAGGGGACCTTCACGGTCGTCGTGCCTCTTGCCGGAGCGACGGCGGGACCCGCGCTGGGCCTGATCGAATCCGCGTTGTTGGACGCGGTCGAAGCAGTCCCGACCGCGAGCATCACCCAGGAACATGTGGTCGAAGGTGTGCTCTACGCGAACGTCGACACCACCCTCGACCTCGGTCAAGCGGCGAAGGAGACCCCTTTCCTACGACACGAACTGAGCGTTCAAGGCGTCACCGGCGCCCTCGTGACCGGCCCGCCGGCGCTGCAGAGCGACATCACGCCGATCCTCGCCAACGACCTACACCGCGGGGAAGTCCTCGCGGTCGTGCTCGCGCTCGCGCTACTCGTCGCGGTGCTCGGCCTCTGTTGGGCCCTGGTCATCCCCTACCTCGTCGCGGCGGCCACCACCGCGGGCACGCTCGGCGTCGTCTTCCTGCTCGCGCATTGGGTCACCATGGTGCTCTACGTACCCAACGTCATCGAACTCATCGGTCTCGCCCTGGCGATTGACTATTCGCTGCTGATCGTGCACCGTTTTCGCGCCGAAGTGGCGAAGCCCGTGCAACTCGAAGAAGCGATCCTTCGCACGATGGGCAGCGCGGGAAGGACAATCCTCATCTCCGGGTGCGCGGTCGCGATCGGTCTGGCGACGCTCTTCATCGTGCCGGTGCCCTTCGTGCGTTCACTAGGCGCGGCGGGCCTCGTGGTCCCGGTATTCTCGCTGCTCGCGGCCTTCACGCTCCAGCCGGTCTTGCTCTGCTACTTCGCCGAACGCGGGGTCAGTCCGGTGGTGCTACGCGGACTCATGGCCCGTCGCGCGCCCAGCGACGGTACCTGGGCCAGGATCGGCCGAGGTGTCACCCTGCGTCCCGCGCGCGTGCTCGTACTGTCGCTCTTGGTACTCGCCTTCGTGTCGTCGCTCGCCTTCGGACTCGAACTCACGCCCGGTTCACTCACCGCCATCCCCCAAGGTATGCAATCCGCCAAGGCCCTCAACCTGGTGCGCGACCACGTCGGTCCCGGCGCCGTCACGCCGATCCAAGTCATCATCGACACTGGCTCGAAGGGGGGTGCGAAGTCCCTCGTCCAGAGCAAGACCCGCCTCACGCTCGCCGGGGACATCCTCCAGAACCCTGAAGCCTTCGTCGTGGCCATTGGCGGTACCGCGCCCTACGTCGACCCGAGCGGACGCTACGAACAGATCATCGTGTTGGGTCGAGACGACTTCGGCGCCGAAGCTTCCCAACAGTTCGTCGAGGAGCTCACTCACCACATACTGCCCTCGGTCCATCTGCCCCAAGGCACCTCGGTCTACGTCGGAGGCGCACCCGCCCAGGGCGTGGACTTCCTCAACACGGTCTACGGCACGTTCCCCTGGCTCGTGCTGCTCGCCCTCGCACTCGCCTGGTTGGTACTGGTACGAGCATTTCGTTCCGTGCTGCTCGCACTGCTCGCGGTGCTGCTCGACCTGGTCTCGGTGTGCGTCGCCTACGGCGTGCTCGTGGCGGTGTTCCGCTTGGGCGTGCTCTCCTCGGTGCTGGGCACCTACCAGGTGAGCCAGATCGAAGGGTGGGTGCCGGTCTTTCTCTTCGCGATGCTCTTCGGGCTCTCGATGGACTACGAGGTCTTCATCGTGAGTCGCATTCGCGAGAGCCACGCGCAGGGCGCGTCGACCAACGACGCCATCGTCGACGGCCTCGCCCACACCGGCGGCGTGGTGACGAGCGCGGCACTGATCATGGTGGTCGCCCTCAGCGGACTGGTGTTCGGACACGTGGCCGGCCTGCAAGAGCTCGGCGTCGGACTCAGTTTCGGGGTGCTCGTTGACGCCACGATCGTGCGAGGTCTGGTGCTGCCGAGCGCGATGACGCTACTGGGGCGCTGGAACTGGTGGCTGCCCACGTTGCTCGCGAGTCCACTACGCGTCACTGCCTCGCCCCTTCGCGGGACGAGGCAGTGACGAAACAGCGTGGAACGGGACTACTTCACCACTCGAATCGAGAACTGGATCGAGGGGACCTGGTAGCCGAGCGCGAGGCCCGGGTAGTCGTGGGCGTAGGAGAGCAGCGGGACCATGCCGTACGGCGTACTAGCGAAGGACGGCGACAACGAGTACAGCATCGGGTACAGGTTGATCATGTGAATGCCGGGACCGCCCGTCGCGTGCAGGTGGATCACCATGTAGCCGTTCGAGTTGAACCCGCAGCCGTAACCCATGTAGCTGTTGTCGTAGTCGACACCCAACGTATTGTCCAACTGGGTCCAACCGACGCCATCAATCGAGATGGTGAACTCCTGGTTCTCGTGGAAGGTGTAGGTGCCCGTGCCCGACTGTCCGGCCGCGAGGGCCGCGGCGGAATCCGTGTCGTCCGCGGTCGCGACGCCGAGGCTCACGACCGTGCCCGCCTTGTTGGTAAAGGGCACGATGCTCTCTTTGATGTAGAAGGGCACTTGGGCCTCAATGAGGCCACTGGCGTTGAGCACCTGGACGACGTGCCAGCCTCCAAGTCCATTGGGGACCGTGAGGTTGGCGTTGAGCGTGCCGTTAGTGACGGTGCCACTGCCGAGCGGGTTGGACGTGAAGGCCCAGCACGTGCTCGCGCAGTTGACGCGGTTGCCCACGACGGTCGACCAGACCAGCTGGTCGGTGCCCGAGCTCGGAAGCCCGGTCACCTTGAGCGTGATCGGCGTGTTCACCGGACCCGAGGTCTGTGACAGCGTCGCTACCGCGCTGCTCGCGGGGTCGAGACCGGTCGTTGACACGGTCGTGAACTGGCTCACGGTCGGAGCCACTGACGCGGGCCAATTGATCTTGGGGGCCACGAGGGCACTGTCCTTGGTGACCGTGAACAGCGCCGTGCCGCCATTGGTGTAGGGAATCGGCGACTGGATGACGTTCAGGTACATGTAACTGATCGCGTTACCGATCTGTATATAGTGCGGACCCACCGGTCCGGTCGCGGGAATGGTGATCGACGCGTTACCGCGCGTCCAGTTCGCCATCATCTCACCCGCGTAGTGATTGTCGTAGATCACCGACGCGCCGCCGGTGTAGAGCGAAGCGCCCATTGACGTGTAGCTGATGGTGATAGGCGTACCGACCGGGCCGCTCGTGGGACTCACGCTCAAGATTCGCAGTAACTCGAAGCCACCGTGTGCGAGGGCCACGCCGTTTTCGACCGCGTAGATATCGTGCACCCCACCAAAGTCCGACGGTGCCGTCGTGCTGAAGCTGAACGCGCCACTGGCATTGGTGGTGACCGTCGCCATGACGACCGAGAACTTGGCATACGAAGTTCCCAAATAGTTCACGGTGTTGGGCTCGACGTCAGCGACCCACGTGGCACTGTTGGTCGACCAGGTCAAGGTGAGGCTCGCGTTGGCGGGCAGACCGGAGCCAGCGATCACCACGGGCACACCTGAGACACCCTGGTCGGGCGTCACGGTCAAAGCCGAGACGGTCGCCGGGATGCTGAAGGTGGGTGCCGTGGTGCCGGTATAGGGAAGGGCGGCGACGCCGGGCAGGTTCGTCGGCGCCGTGAGGGTAATGGGGTTCACCGTTGGCGTGGTGGTCGAGTCAGCACCGCTGACCCCCGCGAGCAGTGCGACGGGGATGACCGAAGCCACGACAATGCGCACGACGCTCTTGGCACAGAGTCGCGAGAAGCGAAGATTCTTCATGGAATTCCTTTCGTAAGGCGCGGAGACTTCTTGGGTTAAGTACTTCGTCGGGGCATTTGGTCCGGGACTTGCGACCCTGATTCGTTTCTTGATACGACCGAACCCGGGCGGGCGATCCTTCTGACTCGCTGCGCCCGGGTTCGATAGCGCTACCTACAACAAACTCCGCTTACGCAGCGGGAACTGCGTTAAGAGTTGCGATGGACGTCGGGCTGAAGTCTGACTGGAACACGCCAGTGGCGCCCGGCACGGCCGGCGTCACGACGACGGTCTTCACGTACGCCTCTTTGACGAGCTCGCTCTTGCCATTGACGGTCTTCTTGACCATCTTGAAGGCGTGAACCTTCTTGGTCACTGCGGGTACGGCAATCGTGTTGACGGTGACCTTGTAGGGGATGATGCCCAGGGTGTCATAGTCGCCCGCAGCCGTACCGGTAGCCAACGGGGCAGTCCAAAAGGACACCCCACCGTGGTTCCCGTAGGAAAGGGCCAGGGGTGTAGCCATTCCACCAATGGTGACCGTGGCGCTCGAGACGTTCTGCGTGGTCAACGCAGCGCCACCGAGGGCGAAGTCATTGCCGTAGACCCTAAAGACGATTGTCTGGCCCACGATGAATTCGTTGGTGATCTCACAACCGGCTCCAAACGCGGGAGCCAACACCCCAGTCGCACCGCTCGCGAGAATGGTGTCGACGTAGAGCGAGACCGGACCACCAGGATTGCCCTGCACCGGCGCCGCAACATTTTCGGCGATCGCAGTCGCCGTGGAAGGCGCGTTGTCAGTCGTGTCAGTGGGCGTGAACGAAGCGCCCAGTGAGATGGCGCCCGCTGCCGCTGGCGTCCACGAGCACGTGGCGAGGAACGGGCTCACCGTCGACGTGGCGACCGCCGCGCAACCAGCGATGGTTGCACTGGCCGCGGTGAAGTTCACCGTGCCGGCGACGCTCGTGGTCGCGATGATGTTAAAGGACCCGTCGTTATAGATCGCCTTCGGGTCAGTCAACTTGATGGTGGTAGGTGTCGTGCCTGCGGCCGACGCGGTCGATACTCCGACGATGGCGACGCTGCCTAGGGCCATGGCCCCTACGACAAGTAACGACAGAATTCTTTTCATTTTTGGAGTCCTCTCCTTGTTATTGCTCGGTACTACTTGGCTGGTACTACTTCTTTTATTGACAGAGTTCCGGTGAGCGTCGCACTGAACGAGTCGCTCTCACTTGAACCGGCGGTCGTGGACTGGATCGAGAAGCTGCCACTGAAGCTCAGCGTTCCCGTGGCGCCCTTGAATTTGCCGGTGCCGCTCAGAACGGTCGCCACGCCCTTTACGGTGACCGGCGACGGTGCGGCACTGTTGACCGCGCACGCCTGGGTCTTGGACGAGGAGACGACTCGCAACTTGAGGCCGCTCGGTCCCGCGAGTGCTCCCGCACCCGAGAAGGGGTCGCACGTGCTCGCTGCCGAACCCGATCCGCTGCCGCTCATGGCGTTGGCCCCGTCGGTGCCGGTACCGGTACCCCTGACTGCGGTCGCCTGGACGCCGGTACTGCTCCAGAGCAGTCCGATCGTGCCGGTGTAACTACCCTTGAAGGCGACGTGGACGATCTTGGTGGTCGACTTGGCCGCGTGACTCGCGACAACGACGTGTGTCGGAGCGCCTGGCGTCGACACTGCGCCCGACGGCGAACTCATGCCGATCGTGGCCAGCAGACCAATGGTGCCCACCACGATCAACGTGCGGACCGGGGCACCTATCGACCTTCTTGCATTCGCACGATTCTCCATATAATTCCTTCCAAAGTTCTTGTTGTCTTAAGGCAATCTTAAGAATTGAAGAATTAGGAAAGCACTGGTAAATCGGGGCCATAAGTCACTTCGTCCGCGGTTCGACGCGTGGAGATGACTAGGGCCTTTAGTCCCAACTTCATCGATGAACGTGCCCGCGAAGAAACGCGTGCGTGAAAAAGAGATACACGTCAACCAGAGCCGCAAGCGCTCTAGCGAAAACTCTCCTGCATGGTCGTGAGGGCGGCCGAGCCNNCCCGTGGCGATCTCGCCGCGGCTTCGCCGGTCGCGGATGTACTCCTCGACCTTCTGGCGATCGTAAGGGTCGTAACCTTCAGGTACGGACCGGAATCGCACGACGCTGCCGTCGTGCATGGTGATCTCGGTCGCGTCGTGCTCGTCGACGGCACGGTGGATCTCTTTGCGGATTGGCACGAAATCGGTCTCGATCTCCTTCACTTCGTGCTCGCGCATAAACCGGTAGCTCTTGGTCGATCCCTCGTGGTCGTTGAACGTCACGCACGGCGAGATCACGTCAATAAGCGCGAGGCCGTTGTGTGCCGCGGCGGCTTTCAAAATCGGCACCAGTTGCGCCTTGTCCCCCGAGAAACTCCGAGCGAGGAACGTCGCGCCCATGGAGAGCCCGAGCAGTATGGGGTCAATGGGCGCGATGGCGTTGGGCTCGCCCTTCTTCAAGCGAGAGCCAATGTCCGCGGACGCCGAGAACTGGCCCTTCGTGAGCCCGTAGACCCCGTTGTTCTCGATGATGTAGATCATGTTGACGTTGCGCCTGATCGCGTGGGCGAGATGCCCCAGACCAATCGACAACGAGTCACCGTCGCCCGAGATCCCGATGTAATTCAGTTCTCGGTTGGCGGCGTTGGCACCGGTGGCGATGGTGACCATACGACCGTGCGCGGAGTTGAAACCGTGCGCACCGCGCACGAAGTACGTCGGGGTCTTCGAGGAGCAACCGATGCCACTGAGTTTGGCGATGGTGTGCGGGGGCATCGACAATTCCCAGAACGTGTGGGTGATGGCTGCGGTGACCGAGTCGTGGCCGCAGCCCGCACAGAGCGTGGAAACCGCGCCCTCGTAGTCGCGAACGGTGAGACCCAGGTCGTTCTTGGGCAACGCGACGAGCGGGATGAGGGGCTTGGCGATGGACGTCATGACTTCTTCTCCAGGTGGCTAAGGACGCCGTCGACAACCTGGCGCGCGCTCAAGGGGAATCCCCCGTACGCGAGCACCGAGTGCAACGACTCAATCGGGAAACCGGTTTCGATGGAAATCAAACTGCGTAGCTGCGCGTCACGGTTCTGTTCGACGACGAAGCACACTTCGTGCTCTTCGGCGAAACGCCGCACGTCGGACACAAAGGGAAAACCACGCACGCGCATGAAGTCGGTCGCCACGCCGCGCTCGGCCAACTCGTGGACCGCTTCACGCACCGCGAGATCACAACCCCCGAGGGTGATGATACCGACGCTCGCGCCCTTCGTGTGTTCGACAATGGGCGCGGGCACGTGCGGAGCGGCCGACGCGTGCTTCTTCTTCAAGCGGTCGACCACCTCTTGGTACTCGTCGGCGTTCTCGGTGTACTTACCGAACTTGTCGTGACCCGAGCCGCGGATGAAGTACGCACCCTTTTCGTCGGACCCGGGCAACGTGCGCGGCGTCACGAAGTCGGCGTCCGCATCGGTGTAACGAAAGAACTCGGCCATCGTCGCGAGGTCGGTGTCGTTCAGCACTCGTCCTCGGTCGGGCACGTACGAGTCATCCCAGGTGAGTTCGGGAACCACCCAGTCGTTCATGCCGATGTCAAGGTCGCTCAGCATGAACACCGGCGTCTGGAAGCGCTCGGCCAGGTCAAAGCTCTGGACGGCGAATTCGAAACACTCACGCGGGTTCGCGGGGAACAGAAGTATGTGCTTCGTGTCACCGTGCGATGCGTAGGCGCACAGCAAGATGTCCGCCTGCTGGGTACGCGTGGGCATGCCCGTCGAGGGTCCCGTCCGTTGCACGTCGACGATTACCGCGGGGATCTCGGTGTAGTACGCCAGGCCGAGCAGCTCGTTCATGAGCGAGATCCCCGGGCCCGAGGTCGACGTGAACGAGCGAGCGCCGCTCCACGAGGCGCCCAGGACCATTCCGATGGCCGAGATCTCGTCCTCCGCCTGGAGGATCAGGTAGTTGTTCTTGTAGGGCAGTTCACCGGGCAGGGGATTCTCCACCGGTTCGCGACGGTACTTCGCGCACAGTCTCGTGAAATTGTCCATCACCGCCGTCGCGGGCGTGATCGGGTACCAACCCGCCACGGTCGCCCCGGCGTACAAACAACCCAGTGCAGTAGCGGTGTTTCCATCGATGAGGATGCAACCGCTCGTGGCGTCCATCGCTTCTACTCGAAAGGGCAACGGGCACTCGAAGTTGTCCTTGGCGAACTGGTACCCCAGACGCAGCGCGTTCTGGTTGGACTCACGAAGTAGTTCGTTCTTGGCAAACGTTTCGGCGAGCAGACCCGAGACGAGATCGAAGTCCAGTCCCACGAGCGCGACCACCGCTCCCGCGTAGGCGATGTTCTTCATCAGAATCCGCTCACGAGGAGCCGCGAAATTCTCGATGCACACCTTGGCGAGCGGTACGCCGAGGAACGTGACGTCCTCGCGCAAGAGGTCGGCGTCGAGTGGCCACGAGGAGTCGTAGAGGACGTAGCCGCCTTCGCGGACGTCGTTGATGTCTTCGCGGTAGGTGGCCGAGTTCATGGCAATCATGAGGTCGTAGTCCAGGGCCCGGGCCGTGTAGCCAGACTTGTTGACCCGAATCTCGTACCAGGTCGGCAGTCCCTGGATGTTGGACGGGAAGAGGTTCTTGCCCGACACGGGTATGCCCATGCGAAAGATCGCTTGCATCAGGAGGCTGTTGGCACTCGCCGATCCGGTGCCGTTGACGTTGGCCAACTTTATCGAGAAGTCGTTGATGCGCACGTTGGTTTCCTGCGCGGTATCTATGGCCATGACCTACCTCACTTCGCTCTTCAGTTGACTGGTTCTCCGCACCGGGATGGTGAGCAGACCAGAGTCGCCCGCGTAGGGAATGCTTAGTTCGAATTCCTCCATGTCCCACGCCGCGGTGGGACAGCGCTCGGCACAAAGCCCGCAATGCACGCAGACGTTCTCGTCCTTGACCATCACCCTGCCCGTCTGGGGCAGAGCCGCGGAGACGTAGAGCGCCTGGTTGGGATTGACCGACGGCGCCGAGAGGCGCTCGCGCAACGCTACCTCGTCACCGTTCTCCGTGATGGTCAGACATTGCACGGGACAGATGTCGATACAGGCGTCACACTCGATGCACAGCGGCGCCTTGAAAGCGGTCTGGACGTCGCAGTTCAAGCAACGTTGCACCTCTCTCGCGGTCTGCTCAGCACTGAAGCCGAGTTCCACCTCGAGATTGAGTGAAGCGAAGCGCTCCGTCAAGTCGATATGGGTCATTTTCTGTCGCGACGAAGGGTTGTAGTCGTTGTGGTAACTCCACTCGTTCATCCCCATTTTCGTGCTCGTCAGTGTCATCGACACTGACGCACGGTCCTTCACGTCAAGGCCCGAACAATGGGCGTGGATGGACTTGGCGACCTCGTGGCCGTGGGCGACGGCCCAGATGATGTTCTTGGGTCCAAAGGCCGCGTCACCACCGAAGAAGACGCCGGGCAACGTGGATTCGAAGGTGACCTCATCGACGACGGGCATGTCCCATTCACCGAACTCCAGACCAAGTTCACGCTCGATCCAGGGAAACGCGTTCTCCTGACCAATCGCCAGAATGACGTCGTCACAAGGAATCGTGATGGTCGCCAAGACCTTTGACTTCGTCGCTCGTTCGTCCCACTCGAGCACCTCGAACTCCATGCCCACGAGCTTGCCTTCTTCGAGGACGAAGCGCTTAGGCGCATGGTTGACGATGATCTCAACACCCTCTTCTTCGGCGTCCTCGAGTTCCCAGGGTGACGCCTTGAAGAACTCGCGTGGTCGACGGGCCATCACCTTGATGTCGATGCCGCCGAGGCGTCGCGACGATCGGCAACAGTCCATGGCGGTGTTGCCAACACCAATGATGAGGACCCGCTTGCCGATGGACTTCACGTGTTCGAAGGCCACGGATTCCAACCAGTCGATACCGATGTAGATGTGCGTGTCGCCCACTTCGTCGTGGCGACCCGGCACCTCGAGACCCTTGCCGCGTGGTGCTCCCACGCCGACGAAGATCGCGTCGAACTGCTGGTCTCGCAGCGCCTTGAGGCTGCTGATCGGTGTGTTGTAGCGGATGTCCACGCCCATGTCCAAGATGACCTGGGTCTCGTCGGACAGCACCTTCTCGGGCAGGCGAAACTCTGGGATGTTGGTGCGCATGAGTCCACCGGGCCGATCGAACTGTTCGAACATCACGACGTCGTAGCCCAGAGGCATGAGGTCGTTCGCTACGGTGAGCGACGCGGGGCCCGCCCCGATGCACGCCACTCGCTTACCATTCTTCTCAGTCGGTATCGCCGGGAGGCGGTCGCTCACGTCGCCCTTCAGATCGGCGGCAACACGCTTGAGCCGACAAATCGCGACGGGACTGCCATCGACACGGCTCCGTCGACACGCTGGCTCGCAGGGGCGGTCACACGTGCGTCCGAGGATTCCTGGAAAGACGTTGGATTCCCGGTTGAGCATGTAGGCGTCGTCGAAACGCCCTTGGGCGATGAGGCGAATGTAACCGGGAACGTCCGTGTGAGCGGGACACGCCCACTGACAATCCACTACCCGGTGGTAATACTGCGGATCCTGATCGTTCGTTGGCTCCACTACGCAATCTCCTTGGACCATCCGTGAAACAGGCCGCAAGAAACAGCGCTGTTTACGAGACCTTTGGCACACTGTACTCCCATATTTTTCGATTCCCGCCCATTGGGTAGGACCAAGGTCACTGGCCTCATGGCCCTGGACTACTGCGTGATGGCGCGATCGAACGCAATCTCGTCCAGCAGGAATGTGACTTCCTGTGCAATTTCTGAGGCCGGGGCGAACGTCGACATTCGAGCGCCGGCGCGCCCGTGCAGGTGAGCCGCGAGCGCCGCAGCCACGAAAGGTGCGTGTCCTCGCGCGATAGTGGCACCGATCATGCCCGCGAGTACGTCGCCCGATCCGGCAGTCGCCAATGCCGGCGTGCCCGAACGGACGACGCGAATCGTGCCCGTGGGCTCGGCGACGTACGTCGTAGGTCCCTTGAGCAGGACGACACAGCCGAGGTCGTGGCTGGCCTGGCGAGTGGCGGCGAGGCCATCGGACGGCATTGCTCCTCCCATAAGACGCTCGAACTCGCCCGCGTGGGGCGTGATCACCCGTGACGTCGAAGGCGCAAGGCGCTGCAAGAACGAACGGTCGAGCGCGTCAGCGTCGAGCACGATCGGGACGTGGACGTCGACGAGCCGCTCCTCCAGCCACGGCGTGGCGCCACCGCCCAGCCCCGGACCCGCGACGACCGCCCGACAACGCTGGTCGAACTTGGTCCCGGTGGCGCGGACGACCTCGGGTGGTAGTGACGAAACATCGACCGCACCTTCACGGCACTGCAGTCGAATCATCGATGCCCCCGCCGCAATCGCCCCGCGCGCAACGAGTTCGGCCGCGCCGGACATGAGCTCCGAGCCGGCGAACACCGCGAGGGCGTGTTTCCACTTGTGATCGTCTTCGTGCGAGACGCCCAGTGACCACAGGTCACTGTCCTCGATGATGCCATCGCGAAACTCGTCAACCAGTCCGATATCGGCAACGCGCACCTCCCCCACGAAAGCTTGTGAGGGACCCGTCACGTGCGCGTATTTGGCCGCGGCAATCGCCAGGGTCACGTCGGCCTTCATTGGCGAGCCGAGGAACTCGCCGTTGTCCGCGTTCACGCCCGACGGCACGTCGACCGCGAGCACGAGGGTACCTGAGGAGACCGACGGTGCCGTGTACGGCCTCGAACAGCCGACGCCAAAAGCCGCGTCAATCACCAAGTCGAAACCTCGAAGAACGGCCGGTTGCGTCGACACTTCGATGACGTCGACGTGGGCTCCCCGATACTTGAGCCACGCGCCCGCGACACGTCCGTCAGCTCCGTTGAGTCCCGGACCAGCGAGCACCGCTACGCGGGTGCCGTAGCACGAGCCGAGCATCTCAAGCGCCTGAAAGGCGACCGCGGTGCCCGCGCTCTGGACGAGGGCATCAACGCTTCGATCGACGCAACGAGACTCACACTCGCGCATCTCTTTCACGCTCAGCAGTGGAATCACCTCACAACTGTGTCACAGAAATGATCTGGGCCAGAGCCGATTGGTACGGATTGGCAGACGGCGGTGTCCTCAGTTCTTCAATGGTGAATCAATGGCAACCCGGTTACAGGCCGGACGCCACTTCTTGAGCCCAGGTGAAGGTCATTGCTGGTGCATTGCCGGCGGGACGCTCGATGAGGTCCACGTACGAGCCGGATCCCCCCACGACCGCGTAACCAACGCCCATCTCGCAGTTAGTGCTCGCCAGGCCAACCCCCGGATTGAATCCAGGATCGGAGCCGAGTAGTTCGTCACGGTGGGCCCAGCAACCAGCGGCCGATGCCGACGTGCAGGCGATGTTCGACGTGGCCGCGGCGCTGCCACCCCAACCGTCGTCGTACATCCACATGTAGTCAGCCGCCAGCACGTTGAATCCCGCTGACCAGGCACCACCCATGGCGGGATACCCACCGGGATCGGTGCTCACGGCGAAGCCATTGGCGACACCCGGATCAGCGTCCGTCTGAGCGGCGTACTGGCTTTGAGCAGTCAACGCGGCGTTGATGCCGAGGTAGGGAGGCAGTCCGCGAGCGGTGCGCTCCAGGTCGGCCACGACGAAAAGCTGCTGTGGCACCGAGAGCGAGTACCAGTTACTCGGGAGCGACATCGGGACCAAACCCTCGATGGCCCTCGCGTTGTTGATCGCGAGCAGCAAGTAGCTGGTGCACGCCGGGCTGTTGTCCGAGACCGGGTAACTCAATTGCGGCGTGACGCAGGGGTTGGCACAGGTCCAAGCGCCATTGAGTTGCGAACATTGTCCGGCCTGCAGGAAATTCGGACTCGGCGCGATATTGGCTTGCGGGTTCGAGATCCTTGCTACGGGTGCCGTGGCTCGCGTGACGGGGCGAGTGGGCACTTTGGTGGGGACCAACTTCTTGGAGGCCGCTAGGGCGGTCGACGCAGTGGTCGCTACCTTGGAGGTGACCTTTACGGTCAGGCTAGCGTTGTCCGTAACCGTGCTCCCGCGACGCAACGTGATACCGGTATTCGAGTGGTCCACCTTTACGGTCTGCGTCACAATGGCGCTGGTCTGCGATGTCGAGTGGAACGACGAGCTGGCCGATACCGGCGAGATCGATGACCAGAGCAATGCACCGCTCAACGGGACCGCCAGCGAACCCACCAGGACGACCCGGCGGATTTGGCGGGCACTCATTGGTGCCGTGGCGACACGGCGCACCTTGGTTGCCCAGTTCTTAAATCCGTTGCTTGATGTGAACCCTTGCGTTGTCTTCATGCCATCTAGTCTGGAAAAACAGAATCAAAGTGGCCTCTACGTAATCTCAACTTCAACCCAACTCTGGGCGTCGAAGTCTTTGGTGCTGATCTTGGGGGTGGCGAGTATTAACGGACCTTCTCCGTCCTTACATCACTCGTTGCGCCACACCATCACAGAGCCCGCTAGTGCATGCGCGACAAGAGTTGAACCAGAATGAGTTCGCACCATCAAGAGCGACTCCGTCCGTATGGATCCAGTAAAAGTCTGATGCGGCTACGACACCGTTGGCGGAAGAATCGAAATCATCTCGAGAAGCGGATATGTCGTTCGGAGAACGCATATCTCTTGATTGCAAGGTGTATTGCGTACGTGCGGACAGCACGACGACTCATAGAGTGCGTTAGGAACTCCAAGGTCAGTGGTGTTGATTTGACCAGGGACGTGGCCCTCCCACGCAAGGGCATGCTAAGGGGGGCCACCTCAGAAAGTGCTGAGAGCCGGCCTCGCAGAATGCGAGACGTTTGCATTGTTCCACTGGAATCCTCAATATCTGCCTACTTGTGATGATGTTGTCCAACGTTTGATGTCCTGTAGAGATATCCGCCATTGTTGCATCGTTGTGTCCCACGAAAAGGCGCGTGCTGAGAGATTCGGACCTACAATCTCCGCCACGTAGATGCACCGGTCACTTGATGTACTCCACGATCGTCAACACTGGCGGTTGCCCATGTGTTCACGCGATCGGTCTCGAGTCGAGATCTCTACCCAAAGAACAGTGTCTTTCTGTTGCGTCGACGCGGGTTGTGACATCCTCAACGCCCATGACGACACGATCATTGAAAGGCGTTCCGTCGCCGCGTAAGGGTGACTACGCCTACTTGCTGCTGACGAGCTTGGTGAAGACGACGATATTCGAAAGGTAGTGGTGCGACGTGGGGTCGAAGACACCCCCACACGTGACCAAGTTCAAGGCACTGTACGCTTTGGGGCCATAGACGAGCCGATTCGGAAATTCGTTTTTTGCATACTGGCGGACACCAATGACGGCGAACGTCAATTGCTGGTGATCGGTCAGTGTCACTTTCACCTTTTGGCCAACCTTCATGCCGACGATACGGTAAAAGACTCCTGGTCCTTTGGTTGAATCCACGTGACCCAAAATTGCCGCGGACCCGATTTGACCAGGTGCGTAACCCTCGTCGTACCAGCCCGGGATCGCGAAATTGGTGGGGATCTGGACCGCACCAGACGCAGTCAAACCGAGTTGGGTAAGAGGAACGGAAATACCCAACGATGGAATCGAAAGATGAAGAGGAATCGATCGGGCTATCGTCGTCGTGGTCGCGACGCGACTATTCCGAATTAGTGGTTCCGGGCGCGATATCCCGATCCCCTCACTTTTGACCGCCCTCGCAGACGTAACTAGGACGGTCGACGGTGAGGATGTCGCCTCTCGGGCAGAAACCTGAAGCGCCGTCAGCGCGATCAGCGGACGTGCACCGTTCAATGGGACCGAAGGCCGCGCCATACTCTCTGTACCGCGAGGTGTGCTCGAGGAATTCATCGAGGTTTGACCAACCGGGGAAGGAAGATTCGGCCCCACTCGAGGACCATGCAGTCCCATGACTATCACGATGACGCCCACGATCACTAGCGCGGCGGCGACGAGCCAAACTAGCAACGTCACCCGCTTCTTCTTGTCGCTTGAGTTCATGACGCTCTTCGTGTCTTGCATGGCAGTCACATCCTTCACGGCTGGATCATTTGAACCTGCGATGACTCTACGCGTTCACTTCTTTCGTGAACGCGACGATGCTGGAGAGGTAATGGTGCGTCTGGGAATCGAATGATCCACCACACGTGACGAGTTCTAATGACGGATAGGGACGGGGACCATACACCAACTTCAGTGGGAATTTGGACTTAAGGTACTGGCCCATCGCAGTGACTTGAAAATACACTGTTTTGCCATCAGCCAACTTGACTACGACTCGACTGCCTTTTCTTAGCTGAGACAATCGATAGAAGATCGCTGGTCCACCCACCGAGTCCACGTGCCCCAGGATCACCGATGAACCAACTTGACCGGGCGTCGGGCCGAATTTGTACCACCCGGCGACGTGCCAACTCGAAGGTACCTGCGGCGAACCATTGGCCAGCAGTCCCAATTGAACCAGTCCCGTCGAAACCCCAATTGCTGGGATGCTCAGATGGACCGGCACCGAACGCGCCAACACAGTTACGGCATGGCTTCCCAATTGTTCGGGCGAGGCGTTAGCGCTCGTTGCTCTCGCACCCAGCGTGCCCGCACCTGCGACTCGGCCGTTTATGCCAGGCACGATCGTCACGAGACTTACTAGGACAAGCGCGAAGGACGCGACCCAAGTAAACACCTTGGGTCGCGTCCTTGCAATCTTCATTTCCGGCTCGATCATCGATTAAGCGTTGCGGCGGCGGCGAAGCATGAGCGCCATCGCCGAAAGTCCGGCTAGGAGCATCAAACTACCGAGTGCCAACAATCCCCCGTCGAACGTG
Source organism: Acidimicrobiaceae bacterium (assembly GCA_003160115.1). Taxonomy (GTDB): domain Bacteria; phylum Actinomycetota; class Acidimicrobiia; order Acidimicrobiales; family RAAP-2; genus RAAP-2. Next base: position 752 of record PLQL01000030.1, on the reverse strand, counting down.
ACACGTGCCATGCCTCCAGCACCCGTTTGCGGTGCAGAAGTTGGAATCTTGTACACGGGTGTCGGAGGACTCGTCACGATGATCGTGAACGGCTCCGGGGAACCCGGCGTGATCGCGGGGTAGTTGGAGTCACCGCTGTAACTGACCTCGAAGTAGTAGTTACCCGCCGCCAGGGATCCCGTCGACGTCGACGTAGCTGAACCGTTGACCAACGTCACCGTCTCAGGAGCGAAACCAGCCACGAGCGTTCCACTACCAGGCGAACCAGAGTAGAGCACGAACGTGACCGTACCAGTGGGAGTACCCAGGGTGCCAGTAACGTTCGCCGTGTCGGTGGCCGATGACCCCGTCACCGCGGGAGTGGTCGCGACGTTCGGATTAATCGAGAACGGCTCAGCGGTACCGGGAGTGATCTTGGCGTAGTTGCTATCGCCGCTATAGGTCACGAGGAAGTAGTAACTACCAGGCGTAAGCGGCCCCGTCGAGACTGAAGTAGCGGTGCCACTGCCGTTCAAGGTCACGGTATCCGCCGCGTAGGCCGTCACCAGCGTTCCACTGGGCGACGTCCCAGAATAGAGCGTGAAGGTAACCGAACCAGTAGGTGTGCCACCGGTGCCTGTCACGGTCGCGCTGTCCGTCGCCGACAGACCCGTCACGGATGGAGTGGTCGCGAGGCTAGCCGTCGGTGGTCCTCCACCGCCCCCGCCGCAACCTGATGTGCAACTCGGAGCCGTAACGGTCACCACTTCAGC
>PLQL01000005.1 GCA_003160115.1 Acidimicrobiaceae bacterium | reverse complement strand
ACACTTCGTCCAGTCCGATGCCCCAGACGACTTCGCCGAAGCCATCAGCACGTGGCACGCGATGCCAGGTGCGAAAGGGCCAACTCATGAGTGATCCACCGTTCAGCGGATGGCCGCAGACCGCGATCGAGTTCTTCGAAGGCTTGGAGCTGGACAACTGCAAGACCTTCTGGCTCGACCACANNGATACGTCGGACTGTCGGCACGAGGACTCGAGGTGGGAGCTGGCTTCCACCAGATGAGTGCGGGACAGCTTGATCGCTATCGAGCTGCAGTGGCCGCCGACAGGTCGGGCGCCCAGCTCGAGCGCGTCGTTCGGGAACTCCGCGCTGTCGACATCGAGGTTCGCAGTTTCGACGAACTCAAGACAGCACCGAGGAGGTATCCCAAAGAGCACCCTCGCATCGAGCTGCTGCGCTACAAGGGAGTCGTCGCGATGCGGTCCTGGCCGCCTGGTCCCTGGCTCGCTTCAGCCGAGGCCAAACGGCGGATTGAGGAGTTCCTTCACACAGCCGCACCGCTGGTGGACTGGCTGACAACCCACGTGGGTGCCGACGAGGGGTCCTAGTACCGAGACCACACCATGTGAGCAGTGGGCTGGNNCATGATCTCCGAACCCTCCGAAGTTCGCCAGAAATAGATGTCGCCTAGTCATGGTCATGGACTACCTGGGAGGATGGCATCGAGCAATGCTCAGGTTCCCCAGCAATCAGTTACCCCATGTCTCGTCAGCAGGGTACGGATCATGGCTTCAGGCCCTCAATCACAGCTCGGAGGTTGACGGGTCCCAATTGACATTCTGGAACGAGTCCGTATCGTTAGCGGAGATCCCATGACCGCATTTACGGATACAGATCCTCAGCACGTGGACCCATCACCTGGACGAGGACGACCACGCGATCCGAATCTGGACGCCGCCATCTTGCACGCCGCACTCGAAGGCCTGATTGAGCATGGCTATGACCGGCTCTCCATGGATGAGATCGCCGTTCGTGCCCAAGTCGGTAAGGGTGCCGTCTACCGACGGTGGCCCTCGAAGGCCGAACTCGTAGTCGATGCCATTGTGATGTGGCGCCTGGCTAGGTCGCCTGTCGCTGTTCCGGACACGGGGTCGCTCCGCGGCGACTTCGACGCCGCCCTCGAGGCCATGCCGGACATGGACGAGGCAGATGGCGCGATGTTCGCAGTGCTCCTGGGATTGCTGACTGCTGCCAGCCGCGATTCCGAACTCACCGCCGCCCTGGATGCGAATCTGCTGGAATTGGCTCGGAGCACCATCAGAGATGTTCTCGAACGTGCCGTTCGACGGGGAGAGATCGAGCCAGGTCGGGATCTCAGCCTTGTTCCCGACATGATGATCGGGCTCAACCTGCTGCGAATCGTGGCTGGACAGCCGATCGATCGGGAGTTCTTCCGGCGCGTCATTGACGACCTCGTGCTCCCTGTCCTTCTGGGACCTGACCAGACGACTACCCCGTCGAAGCGGGAGTAGGCAATCTCGCAGCCACGTGACATACTATTACGGAACGGTCCCGTATCGGAAAGAATCCCTCCCAGATGACTGCAGCCATCGAGGTCGACGAGGTCTCCAAGCGATTCGGCGCAACGGTGGCGCTCGACGCGGTCTCGTTCACTGTGGACGTGGGTACCGTCTTGGCGCTCCTCGGCCCGAACGGCGCCGGCAAGACGACTCTGGTGCGCGTGCTCACCACCCTGTTAGTACCGGACAGCGGTCATGCGAGGGTCGGCGGCTTCGACGTGCAGAAGGACGCAAGGACCATTCGGTCGATGATCGGCCTGGCCGGCCAGTACGCCACCGTCGACGAGCTGCTCACCGGTCGGGAGAACCTCGAACTCGTGGGGCTCCTCTACCACCTCGACAAGGAGCTCTACCGGACGCGAGCACAAGAAGCCCTCGAGCGAATGTCACTCGCCAGTGCCGGCGATCAGCAGGTCAAGACCTACTCCGGTGGGATGAGGCGCCGACTCGATTTGGCGGCGAGCTTGATCGGCCAGCCCCCTGTCCTCCTGCTGGACGAGCCCACCACCGGACTCGATCCGCGCACTCGCAACGACCTGTGGGGGTTCATCGAAGAGTTGGTCGCAGAAGGGACAACGGTCCTGTTGACGACGCAGTACATGGAGGAAGCCGAGCATCTGGCCAACAGCATCGTCGTTCTCGACTCTGGTCGAGTGGTGGCCAAAGGTACCGCAGACGAGCTCAAGGATCGTCTTGGCGGGAACGTGCTGGAAGTCCGAGTGAACAAACGGGCCGACCTTGATCGTGCGGCCTCGCTCATCGCGAATTTTGGTAACGGACCTTCTCGTACGAATCCGGATCTGAATCAGGTTCTGCTCCCGATAAGGGACGGGGCCAGCGTATTGATTGCAGCGGGTCGCGCCTTGCAGGACCATGGTGTCGCACTTGACGACCTCGGAATCCGGCGTCCATCACTCGACGACGTCTTCTTAGCGATCACTGGTCACACGACAGACACACACGCTGTAGAAGCAGGGAACACGGAGATATCCCGATGACTAACGTAACGATCAAGAACCTGCGCAGCGCTAGCGCTCCACTTACCCCGAAGCTCGCCCTTCGCGACGCCGAGGGAATTGCCAAGCGTAATCTTCTGCGGATCCTTCGAACTCCACGACAAGTCTTTGGCTCGATAATCCAGCCGTGCCTCATTCTCCTGGTCTTTCGCTACATGGTTGGTGGAGCTATCCACATTCCAGGAGTCGACTACGTCAACTACCTCGTGCCGGCGATCTTCCTAGAAGCAGTTCTCATGGGAGGAGCGAATACATCTTTAGCCTTGGCTCAAGACTTGCAAATGGGGATGATCGAACGTTTCCGCAGCCTCCCGATGGCACGATCCGCAGTCTTGATCGGACGAACCTTCGCGGATGCCTGCCGAAACGTCCTCGCGCTGATGTTCGTCATTGCGCTCGGCATCCTGGTCGGCTTCCGGTTCCACAACTCTCTCGGCGCATGCCTGGCTGGGATCGCGCTCATCATCTTGTTCGGCTACGCCTTCTCCTGGTTCTACGCCACAATCGGTCTGGCGGTGAAGGATCCCCAAACCGCACAGACCTTTTCGCTGTTGCCGATGTTCATCCTCTTCTTCCCCAGTTCCGCTCTGGTCCCGATCCCCACAATGCCCGGCTGGCTCCAACCTTTTGCCGCCCATCAGCCGGTCACCGTCACCATCGATGCATTGCGCGCTCTATTCGACGGCGGCCCTGTGTTTAACAATCTTTGGCAGGCAATCTCGTGGTGTGTTGGGATCTTCCTAGTCTTTCTTGTCGTCTCGCTGAACCTCTATCGGAAGGCGACGGCATGACCCTGGTCACATATTGCCCAATGGTTGAAGTTGCTCGGACGCTCGTGTCACCGGAAGTCACTTTCTTAGGGCGGGTCCCGATTCCTTAACGGTTCAACGGTCTCGACAATGCTTATCGCGGGCCCTGATCTGTCGTTCACGCAGGCAGTTTCTTACTGTGTTCGCGCAGAATCCAAGTTGCTTGCCTACCTCCTGGAGTGACAAGCCGTTGGTGTACAGACACACCATCGAGTCGACGTCTTTGGGAGTCGGAGAATGGCCTCGCATCACAGTTCCTGCCTTCTTGAGCCGTTCGGCGATCGTCGTGCGATGACAGCCGAATTCAGTGGCTAACTCGTGCACACCGTGGCTCCTTCTTGGTAACGTACGGCCATTTCGCTCACCTGAGCCTCAGTGAGCCGTCTCTGTCGTTGACGGATTGAGCCAAGTAGTCGATAATCAGAGGAGGTGATAACTTCCGGGGTTTGCCTCTCCAAATGGCCTTCTTTAAGAAGTAACCATTTGTTTGAGTCAGCAGTGGATAGGGCCACCAAGTTTTAGTCAGGTCCCCGAAGGTTCTCCTCAGCTCCGCTACGAAAACATTGGCAACTTTGAACATCAATTGGGGTGTGAGACAATTCAAAGATGANNTCGAGATACGTATTGCGGTACACGCGGCTGGTGTTAATGCAAGCGACTGGAAGAAGCGTGAGGGCCTGATGGACCAGCATCTCCCGCAGACTTTGGGCTATGAAGCCGCTGGGCTTGTCGACGAAATTGGTGTGGGCGTCACCGACGTTGCGATTGGTGACCGCGTGTTCGGATTCAACAGTGAAGGTGCCGCTCAAGCGGAACTTGCGGTGCTAACGGCCTGGGCACCTATTCCACGTTCGCTTGACTTTGCCGGTGCCGCGGCGTTGCCGTCGGCGGTCGAGACAGCGGCGCGCGCCCTCGATCAACTTGGAGTTTCGAGCGGCAAAACGATTCTCATAAACGGCGCCTCCGGAACCATCGGAAGTGCCGCAGTACAACTTGCAATTGCCCGTGGTGCACGCGTCATTGGAACAGGTAGCCCGGCAACGCATGAATACTTGCGAACACTGGGTGCTGAACCAGTTGCTTACGGCGAGGGTATGGCGGAGCGGGTACGTGCTCTAGCTCCCGAGGGTGTCGACTTGGCGCTCGACGCCGCGGGCAGTGGCCTACCTGAACTCATTGACCTTGCCGGTGACGAAGACCATGTCATCACGATCGCTGATTTCGCTGGTGCCAAGAAATACGGCGTGCGCTTCAGCAGTGGTGAATCAGGTCGCGCGATCTACGCGCTTGCTCAGGTCGCCAAGCTTGTCGATTCCGGCCAATTCTTTCTCCCTGTAGGACAAACGTTTCCTTTGGCCGACGTTGCTGAGGCTCAACGTTTAGGCGAAAGTGGAGGTGTACGCGGAAAAATCGTGCTGCTGGTTGACTGACAAAGTGGCGAGCGATTAACGACTTCGTCCATGTGCACCGCGAAGTTGGATTCCGTGTCCTAGCAGGCCATTCCGTACAGTGTTGGCGCAGAACCCGAGTCGTTCACTGATCTCCATTATTGACAATCCAGACGCATATAGATGGATCATTGAGTCGATGACGTGGGCCGTCGGAGACTGAAGTCGTAAGGAGACCCCTGCCTTCTTAAGTCGAGCGGACACTGTCGCGCGATGACAGGCGAATTCGGTAGCTAACTCGTATACCGTGGCTCCTTTTTCGTAACGGGCGACCATTTCGATCACCTGAGCCTTAGTGAGTCGCCTCTGACGTTGACGGATTGTGCCATTTAGTCGATAATCGGAGGAGGTGATAACTTCCGGGGCTTGCTTCTCTTGATGGCCTTCTTTAAGAAGTAACCATTTGTTTGAGTCGGCAGTGGATAGGGCCACAAAATTCTAAGGCGCGAACCGCTCGGCGACGGCCGAGACCGATCACTGTGATTCACGACCGATATGCGTCGGCCCGGTGTCTGATCGCGGTGACCTTGCCAGTATGCGTGGCTTCATCGATCAAATACAGCACCCGATAGTCACCGCGGCGCGCTGAGTACGCCGGTGCCAATGGTGGTCCGAGTGGTTTTCCGACGCGTCGGGGGTTGTCGACCAAAGGTCCGGAGATGAATTCGTACACGGCGTGGGCGACTTTCTCGGAGAGCGTGTCGGTGAGAGCCTTTGCTGCGGGACGGGCGGCCAGGAGGCTATATCGGTCTCTACTTGGTGTCGACACTGCGCCCGGCGCTCTTCATGGCCACAGCGAGCTGATCACTGTCGAGGGCATCACCTTCTGAGAGTGCTTGTACTCCCTCCTGGTGAGCGAGCAGCAGCGCCGAGTCGGAAAGTACGGCAATCGTCTCACGCATGGCGTCGTAGTCGTCTGCCCCCATCAGCACAGCGGCCCGATGTCCGTTCTTCGTTATTTCGAAACGTTCGTGTGTTGAACTGGCTTCGTCGACCAATTTGGACAACTGAGCTCGAGCATCGGCGATGGGTAGTGTGGTCATGTACATAATTCTAGCGTGAATCGTGGAAGACCGACGCTCAAGAGGTTCGTATTGTGTGACTCAAGGTCCACAAAATCAGATTGTGCAAACACATCACTGAGCAAGACGCGGCCCTGTTATGAGAGTTTTTGAGACTCGTAATACGCTTTTTTCCATTCGTGGCCAGGTTGAGGACCCCAGTCCACGACCTTTGAAGGAAACCCTTCCTGAACCATTTCCCACATAGTGGCCACTTCGATACGACGGCCCCTTGTGAATTCAAGAATCTGTTGCCATGTCGCACGTTTTGGGATCTCGTAGCCATCTGATTCTTCAGGATCTTTCGAAGAAGTCGTCTGCCAGTTTGGCCCGCCGTCGAAACCCAATCCTAGATCGGTTCTCTCGTTCACTCTGACCGCGGCGTACTGATACATACCTGTACTGAACCGAACGATTGATCCCGGAGGTGGCTCTGAAAGTTTTTCTCCCGTCACTCCAGCAGCATGGAACTTCGGATTTCGTCACTGAAATGTGTGGCCGCTTCACAATGAGTCGAGTCCCGGTTCTTATTGTGTGACCCAAGGTCCACTAAATGCTGTCAAAATTGCAGCGTTATTGAAAACGAAGTTCGACCTCTTGCATCCATAAGCTCAGACGCGAATTACGGACAACTCCGCCAGCCTGATGTAGTCGTCATCTTGAGTGACGATCGGCACATCCAGCGCCATCGCGGTCGCGGCAATCCACGAGTCATTGACCGGCATGCGCTGACTTGAGTCGCGCAGCAATACCCGTAGTCGCGCCCACTGGGCGGCGACGTCGTCATCAATGGAAACGGGATCGAGCGTCATGGCCGCGGTCAAAGTGGCCAAACGCTGGTCGCGAATCTTGACGTCGTTCGTCGCGAGCACGCCCGCTCGCAGTTCGCCGATCGTGATGATCGAAACTGCCAGTTCGTCTGGGAGAAGTGACTCTTGAAGCGGTCGATCAGATTCGCGTGCAATGAACACTGACGTATCGGCAAGCCCTCGAGTCACAATGAGAGGTCGTCGGTCATGTCCGGCGCCAGAACACGTAGTTCCGCTCGCAATCCTGAATCAGCTTGGCGCCGAGTCAAGCGCCGAGCAAAGTCGGCTCCACTTATCCAGCGAGGGCGCAGATTCAAAGATCGCAACGCTGCGACCGGCTGACCATCCACCGTAATTACGATGTCCTCGCCGCCCGCAACCCTTCGCAGGAGTCCGCGAGTGTTGTTGCGTAGTTCGCGTGATGCAATTTCTGACATGCCACAATCGTAGCACACATGCGACAGATGAGTGACTCATAAGCACGCTCGGACAATGGTTCTCATCGGGCGGAGGCGATGGTCGACGATGTATCTGTCCTCGAGGGGTTTGGGTAAGCGCTGTTTCAGGTGTAGTTCGGGCGCGGAGGCTCAGCAATCCCAATCGGGCCAAGTGTCCTACCAAATGAAAAAGGGTGAACGGGGGTTCGAACATAGTCGGCGAGGTTGCTCCCATTAATTGTTTTCAGAACAATTGAAGTACCCCTACTCGGTACAGATCTTGTCGAGCATTTCCAGGCTGGCTGTCATGGACTCGAGCACCGGATTGTTCGCGTTGATCCACGCCGCGCCATCACGTAGGAGCTCCTCGGGTAATGGGCCGTAGTCAAAGACTTCGGTGACGACGGTGGCGTCGTCACCGTCCGGAGCGAGGATGTAGCCCCAGCGGTAGCCGGCAGGGATGCCGACTTTGGCTGGATCATTACCTTCGGTCCGGGAAGGGTCTCCGGGGGCCGGTTCCCAAAAGATACGCCGATCTGGCTCGAACTCCACCACATAGTTGAGCATGAGGTAGTCGTCGCCGAGCCGATGCATCTTCATGGTGAAGGTGTCGCCTACGCCCGAGATGGGTCGGTCCAAGACGACTCCCCGGAGCATGTCGGATCCATCGAAGTCTTGGTGGCGTTGCGGACTCGAAAGGATTGAAAAAATAACGGCCGCCGGCGCTTCGATTCGGCGTGACGCTTCGGCCCGCTTGTCTTCTGTTGTCATGTCGCCAACTGATCTTGCCGCTCTTGTGTCATTAGCCATTCATTCTGAGGGGGACGCAACGAATTGTCAAGTGCTCTATCCGTTTCTCGAATGGTTCATTTCTACGCCGTGGGTACTTCTTTAGAGCGCGATCAGTCACTTGACGACGATTTCTCCCATCATGTACTGGTGGATGTTGCAGATGTAGTCGTAGGTGCCGCGCTTCGTTGGCGCTTGGAACGTCTTGGTCGCGTTGTGACCGACGTTGCCGGTATTGAACTGGCCCCCGGTCGCCGTAAGCGTGTGAGTGACGGTGTCCTTGTTGACGACCTTGATCTTCTCGCCGGGCTCTACCGTGACCTTCATTGGACTGAACATGAAGTTCTTTATGGTGATGGTCACGCTTTTGGCGGCCGAGCCCGACGCCCCCGCCACCGACGAGACGCCAAAGGACGCACTGGTCGCGAGCAGGACGCCCATGAGCGTTCGAAGAAGCGCCCTGCTCGCGCTCGTGCGCACCTAGACCGCCTGGTTGATCGGACTGAAGGCCAGGGTGGCGCCGCCCGTGGTCTGCGCGCCGGGGTATTCGCCCAGGACGTAGTACAAGATGGCGATGTGTTGCATCTCAACTGGCTGAATCGAGGACGACAGTCCAATCGCCGCGGCGCTGGACAACATGGCGGTCTCGGCCTGGTACGTCTCAGCGGCGATGGTCTCCAAGGTCAGCGCGAGATTGGCGAGGCCGGTCACGTTGGTCACCTTGGCGAAGTCGGCGTTCACCGTCGGTGCCAGTGTCGGGTTGACCTCGGTGACTTTGGCCTTGCCGTTCGCCGCGAGCACCGCGTTCCATGCCTGAGCGTGTTGCGTGTGTTGGGCGAGGGCCGTGGTCGCGAAGGTCGCCACCGCGGGAGGCACCGTGCCGAGTTTGCCGGCAGTGGCGGCGCTGAGTCCGGCGCTGTACGCGTACACCGCCAGGTTCTCCAGACTGGCCGCCACCGCCGCCACCGCCAGGTCACCCTTCAAGCCGGCCGGGGGAAAGGCGGCTGAACGAAGGACTGACTTTGGCGAGGGCTTCTGAATGGTCGCTGCACCGGCGTGCAATGGGTTGAGCCCAACGCTGAGTAGCGCCGCACTGCCCGCCACCGCACCGCCCACGCCCATGAGGAACGTGCGCCGGTTGGTCGAACGGACCGCGGGAGCGTCACGCAGGTTGTCGATCATGCTGGACACGCCCTCCCACATTGCGGGCATCCCCACGTCGTGGTGAAGTTCGTCGAGGTCCCTGGTCATTGCGACCAGCTCGCTCTCGGTTCCGTTGAATCCGGTGTTTTTGTTCTTGTTCTTGTTCACTTGACGGCTCCTTGGGTGGCTGGTGCTGCACTATTGGTCTTGTAGAAGGCGTTGGGAAATCCGACGCTGCCCGCCGCCGCCGGTAACGACGCGGCGGTGCCAGGGGCGAGGGAGATGAGTTGTGGTGCGCCGGCATTGAGAAGCGCCTGTACCGCCAGCAGCACGGCGACGTGCTGGGCCTCGACGCCCATGATGCTGGCGAACAGCGCCTTGTTGGTCGAAGAGCGCACCAGCACCGTGTCCTTCACGTAGGTCTCAGCGGCGATGTTCTCAAGTTCGAGGGCGAGCCCGACCACGCCGAGCGTCCCCTGAGCGGCCGAGGCGCCCGACAAGCTCGCGACCGCCTTGTTGACCACGGGTACGAACGCGGGGTCGGGCTTGGTCTGAATCTTTCCACCTAGCGCGCGCGCCGCCGCGTTGAAGGCGTCGGCATGCTGCGCGTGCTGGTTCATCGTCACCCGGGCGAACTTGTTCACGACTGCGTTGGCCGAGGAGCTTCCGATGTAGGGCAAGGTGAGCGCAGTCTTGTAGGTCGCCACCGCCAGGTTCTCGATGGACGCGGCGGTCTGGAGAATCTGGATGTCCTGGGAACTCGCCGCCGCCGCCGATGAGGCGAGTGCGCCGACCAACGTGAGGCCTCCCGCGGCCGCGAGCAAGGGTGCGCTCGCCAGGCTCGTGAAGACCCCTCGGCGGTGGCCCTCGTGAAAAGCAAGGTTCTCGTGAGCGTCCGTTTCTGCGCCCGAGCAGTTCACGTCGACGAGTTCGTCGAGTGCGTCTCGCGTCGGCCGCAGGGCGTCGGCCTGCAGGTCCTGGGACTCTTCGAGCAACTCGTTGAGCGCTCTCGGATCAACATTCATGGTGTCCTCCTTGGGTAGGTTCCACCACTATTCGGAGTGCGTCCGATGTCGGATGACCGGCGGCCAAGAAACCTTCCAAATGGTCGCGAATCCGCCTCGCGACCAATACGCTCCATTCATCGAATTCTCTGCATCCGAGTCGTGGTGGGCGACGAATAACTGAGTATGGAAGACATCAGCGAGGCGAGCGACGCCCAACTCGTGACCTCCATTGGTCGTTATAGCGAAGTGGCGCTGGCCGAGGTCTACCGTCGTCACGGTGGGGCGGTGTACGGTCTCGCGCGTCGAGTGCTCAATAGTTCCGTCGAAGCCGAGGACGTCACCCAGGAGGTGTTCCTTCGGCTCTGGAACCAGCCCGACCGTTTCGATCCTTCGAGGGGTTCGCTGCGCTCGTTCCTGCTCGCCCAGTCGCACGCTCGCGCGGTCGACGCAATTCGCTCGCTCAACGCGAGGCGCGCGCGCGAGATCAAGGACGCGTCCAAGACCGCGCGAAGCGCCTACGACATGCAGCACGAGGCGTGGGACTTATCGATTGCCGACCAGGTGGTGCGCGCCCTTGAGGGACTACCCGAAGAAGAACGTCGGGTCATCCAGATGGCGTACTTCGAAGGTCACACCTACGTCGAAGTCGCCGCACTCTTGGATCAACCAGAGGGAACGGTGAAGAGTCGGATTCGAAGTGGCATGCGACGCATGCGTAATGTCCTCATCGAGGCGGGCGTGCAGGGGGTGGAGTCATGAAACACGACGAAGCGTATGAATTACTGGCCGCGCTCTCGCTGGATGCAGTAGAGGCCGATGAGCGCGAAGCGATCGAAGCCCACGTCTTAGGGTGTCCGAGGTGTCGCAGCGAACTCGACGCCCTCTTGGACGTGGCCGGAGCCCTCGGCAATTCGGTGGAGCCGCTGCCCGAGGGCCTCTGGACGAGTATCAGCTCGCGGATCTACGACGCCGACGACGACGTCCACCCCATGCCTTCTCTGGCGACGAACGTGATGTCACTCGACACCGCTTCGCCTCGGCGTCGTCGATCAACGATGACGTTCGTGACCGCGTGTGCCAGCGTGGCGGCCGCGGTGATTATCGTGCTCGCGGTTAGCCTTACGGTCGAATCCAATCACGTGGCCAAACTGCAGCGTCAACTCGCGAGTAATAGCTACGCCGCAGCGGCGGCTTTGTCGGCGCCCGGACACACGGTGGTCGACTTAACGAGCTCGACCCGCCAGAGCGAGGCCGAGTTCGTACTCCTGCCCGACGGGCGAGGGTACCTCGTCAACTCACAACTTCCGGCCTTGACGTCCGGGCGCACCTATCAGTTGTGGGGTCTCATAGACGGCAAGCCAATCTCGATCGGGCTCATGGGCGGCAAGCCAACGAGCGTGACCTTCACCGTGTCGGGTTCAAAGCCCACACTGCTCGGAATCACCGTTGAACCGTCGGGTGGTTCACCAACGCCCACCAACGCGATGATCGCTTCGGGCACAGTGACTGATTGAGTCAGTTCGCTCGTCGCACTTCGTTGGTCGCGCGAGCATCGAAGTAGATGAGCAGTGCTCCAGTGCCCAAAGTGATGAACGCCGCGATCTCGACCACGAACGCCGTGCGCGCGTAAGGCGCGAGCCACGAATCTTGGAATCCGAAGAGACCGTGACTTACCGAGAGAAGGAATCCCGCCAACGTCGATGCGACGAATCCCGTTCCGATGAGAACGATCCACAACTCGCGCACGAAGACGATCGCGAAGGCGAGGACGAGGCCCGAGATGGACTGGGCGAGGAAGAGCCATCCGATGGTCGGCACGTGGCGATAACCGAGGGAGTCCCAGAGGTGCCAGTGGATGTAGCTGGTCGCAAGGAGTAACAGTGCGCCCGCGCTGATGCTCACGAGTGCACGAGCGCGCCGCTTTCGTGACGCGCGTTGACGGAGGCGCGAGTAGAGGTTGGTCACAACATCTATTCGTTGCGATCGGCGCAAGAGATTGATTGTGATGCGCTTCACAAGCGCGGCGTGAACTTGTGAAACAAGAGAGCGAAGTACCGGGCTCGTGGGACCAAAGTCCTTAGGGCGTTGCTGCGGTGAGTCTGTAGCCTTGTGGCCACAGGGGTGTTCTCGACCGTAGGGTGCCGTCGCGTCAGTCCAGAGCAGGAATGGGTGGGAGTCGCGTGTCGAAGAGTTCGCTGGATGAAGAAGTACAGGTCGAGCGCGAAGGATCACTGAAGCCGGTCATTGACGTCATTCCTGACTCGGTGTACTTGAATCCGACGTGGAAGGGTCTTGGTTACTTCTTTCGCGACCTAGCCATCTACCTGGGCATGGTCGTGCTCCTCGTGTTCGTCTCGAATCCTCTGATTGACATTCCCATCGAGGTCCTGACGATCCTGGCGGTGACCGGGTTGTTCGTCGTCGCCCACGATTCCGCGCACGGCGCGCTGTTCAACACGAAGCGTAAGAATTCTGTCATCGGACGTTTGGCCATGCTGCCGTCGTGGCACGTCTTCGAGGCCTGGGTGCTCGGCCATAATCGAATCCACCACGCCTTCACTGTTCGCCAGGGGTACGACTTCGTGTGGCATCCGGTGACGGCCCAAGAGTACGCCGACAAGAGTCGCTTCGCCAAGATGATGCACCGTATTGAGTGGTCGTGGATGGGCACGGGCCTCTATTACTTTCTCGAGGTGTGGTGGCACAAGATGATCGCATTCAAGCCACCGGCGCGCTGGATTAAGTCGATTCGTCGCGATCGCATCTTCACCTTGTCATTCATCGTGCTCATGGCGCTCGGTTTTGGTGCGTTGGGTTACGCACGCACGCACTCGATACTGGGCGCCCTGTGGCTCGTGGGACGAGTGGAGGTGATCCCGTTCGTTGGCTTTTGCGTGATGATCGGCTCAGTCGTGCACGTGCACCACGTACAGCCCGATATCCGCTGGTGGAAGCGTGGCGAATGGACGAAGTTCAAGGGTCAGATGGAAGGGACGACGGTGAACCGCGTGCCCAAGGGTCTGAATTTCTTCTTTCACTGGATCATGATTCATACGCCCCATCACGTCGACATGCGCATTCCGATGTACAACTTGGAAAAGGCCGCCAAGGCAATCGAGAAGGCCTATCCCGACGTGGTGCACGACACGCCGTGGCGCTTCAAGGACTTTCGCCACAGCACGCACACGTGCAAGCTTTACGACTTCGAGCAGGGACGGTGGCTGTCCTACAAGGCCGCTCGTGCGTCATTGGCATCAACCGCAGCTTGACGCGCTGAGTTCAACGTGCACGAATTGCGGTGAGCGCCGACTGACGCCGAACACCTCGCGGGGACCGGTCGAGCCCTTCATTCGACGTTCGTCGTTGCGGGGGTGTCGAGAAATATTCCTGAAACACTGGAAAAGGTACCTTTAGGTATGGGGACGACGCACCTGGACATCGATCCCAAACTCGCGTGGGACGAGGTCTTCAGCGCACCGGGCAAGCCACGGGCAATCTACCGCAGCGTGGTAGACGAAATCGGACGCTACGGCGAGGGTGAACTGCAGACGCGCTTTGACCAATTGGGCCGAACTTTCCGCGAACGAGGGGTAACCTTCGCTCACGACGGCGAGGAACGTCCGTTCCCCCTGGACCTCATACCTAGGATTATCGGCGCGGTCGAGTGGGACGTGCTCGCCAGCGGCATCCGCCAGCGCGTGCTCGCGCTCGAAGCATTCCTGAGCGACGTCTACCAGCACGGTGTCTGTTTCGACGACGGGCTCATCCCGCGAAGCTTGATCACCTCGAGCCTGCACTTTTGTCGCGAGGCGGTCGGCATCGTGCCCTCGCATTCGGCGAGGATCACCGTCTCGGGGGTCGACCTCATTCGAGACGAGGAAGGTCACTTCCGGGTCCTCGAGGATAACCTGCGCATCCCCTCGGGTGTCTCCTACGTGATCGAGAACCGTCGGGCCATGACCCAGAGCTTCGGTTCGCTCTTTTCGAATCAGAGGATTCATCCGGTGGACGAGTACCCCCAGCGCCTGCTCGCCGCCCTTCGTCGCTCCGCGCCCGAGGAGGTGCGTGACCCCACGGTGGTCGTCCTGACGCCTGGGGTGCACAACGCCGCGTACTTCGAACATGTGCTGCTGGCACGTCTCATGGGTGTCGAACTCGTCGAAGGCAGTGACCTCGTGACCGTGGGAAACCGTGTACTGCTGCGTACTACCGAAGGCGAGCGACCGGTGCACGTTATTTACCGGCGAGTCGATGACGAGTGGCTGGACCCGGTGCATTTTCGGCCTGATTCGCTGATCGGTGTCGCGGGCGTGGTGAACGCGGCTCGGGCGAACACGGTCACGATCGCTAACGCACTGGGCAACGGTGTCGCCGACGACAAATTGATCTACACCTTCGTGCCCGACATCATCCGCTACTACCGCCACGAAGAACCGATCCTCAAGAACGTCGAGAGCTATCGGTTGGACGATCCCGAAGTCTTCGCCGACGTCATTGGTCGCCTGGGTGACTTCGTCGTCAAGCCGGTCGACGGCTCAGGGGGCAAGGGCATCGTCATCGGACCGCAGGCGGACGAGAAGACGCTAGTCAACTTGCGTAGAGAAGTGGTGGCGAACCCCCGGGGCTTCATCGCCCAGCGTCCCGTCGCCCTCTCGACGCTGCCCACCTACGTGGACGGCAAGCTGGCCCCGCGCCACGTCGACCTTCGACCATTCGCCATCAACGACGGGCGTGACGTGTGGGTGCTCCCGGGTGGATTGACCCGAGTCGCGTTGCCCGAAGGTGCGCTCGTCGTCAATTCCAGTCAGGGCGGGGGATCGAAGGACACCTGGGTGCTCGCGAGTCCCGAGACCTTCGAAGACGCTCCCAGCGCCCACGCCAACGGTCGCACGCTACGGCCGGTGGCGAACGCCGTTGCGCGCCAAGTGGATCCGCGCCATCCCAGCGAGGCCGAGCAGTGAGCGACCAGCGGCTGCTTTCGCGCGTGGCCGAGTCGCTGTACTGGATTGGCCGCTACGTCGAACGCGCAGACGGCACCGCTCGGATCATCAACGCCTACATCCACCGGATCGCCGAAGACCCCTTTAACGATGCTGAGAGCGCGTGCCGGTCGCTCTTCGCGATTCTGGGCATCGAACTCGACGACGACCGACCTGCGACGACCGACGTGGTCCTCGAGGACCTGGTGTTCTCCCACGAGAGCCCAAGTGCCATCACCGGTTCATTGCGCGCCGCTTACGAGAACGCCCGACGATCCCGTGAGGTGATCTCCTCGGAGATGTGGGTCTGCATCAACGGCACCTTCGATGAACTCACTGCTCGCCATCGTCAAGCTCGCAAGGTGGGTGCCGCGAGCTACTTCAAGTTCGTGTCAGACCGCGCCGCGCTCTTCGCGGGCCTGAGTGACGCGACCATCAGTCACGACGAAGGCTGGCACTTCCTCGTCCTAGGGCGT
This sequence comes from Acidimicrobiaceae bacterium, assembly GCA_003160115.1. Lineage (GTDB taxonomy): Bacteria > Actinomycetota > Acidimicrobiia > Acidimicrobiales > RAAP-2 > RAAP-2. Next base: position 7,068 of record PLQL01000005.1, on the reverse strand, counting down.
AGCATTGAACGCGTCGACATGACCTGTCGACTGCTCGACGCGCAACTGGTCGGGATTCACAACTCGCCGGACTGGCTGACGCTGCTGCGCGCCGCGGGGGCCATGGAGTCCTACCTGCGTGAATCGCGCGGCAGCGCCAGCGCGGAATCGCTCGCCTCGTTCCTCTTGCTCGACCGGCTGTTCCCGCGCTCGGTGTACCACACACTCAACGTCGCTGACGGCTCACTTGAACTGCTCACGACGACACACAGTCGCGTCGGCGACACGTCCAACGCTCGGCGCACGATTGGTCGCGCCCGCAATCGCCTGGAGTACCTAGACCCCGCGACGCTGGTGGCCGACTTACCGGAACTGCTGGATTTCATCGAGCAGACGTGCGCCTCGGCGAATGACGAGATCACCGCGCGCTACTTTCGTCAGGTCATCGCCGAACCGTGGGCGACTGAGGCGGGCGTATGACGGGGCCCTCGTCGCGTCTCGCCATACGCCACGTCACCGGCTTCGTCTACGACGGCTTCGCCGAGTCGTCCTATAACGAGACTCGCATGACCCCACTGAGCTCTCCTCGCCAGCAGGTCCTCGAGGCGACCCTGTGGACCGATCCCCACGCCTCGCAACTCACCTACGTGGATTACTTCGGCTCGGCGGTCACCGCCTTTGACCTGCACGACCGACACCGCCAACTCGAGGTGACCGCCGAAGCGCTCGTCGAGGTCGTCGCGACCCCTCACGAGCAGCCGTTCTTGAACCTGGTGGACCTCAAGCAGTCCAAGGTCCTGGACACCTACGCCGAATACCTGTCGAGCACCCCGCGCACGGCGTTGCCCGAACGACTCCATAGGGAACTTTCTTTGCGGATCGAGGGTGACGACGTCGAGGCTCTGGTCGGGGTCGTCTCGGCGACGGTCAGTGGGCACGTGGCCTACGTGCCGGGATCGACCCACGTCACCACGACGGCCCTCGAGTCCTGGGACCAGAAGACCGGGGTGTGCCAGGACCTCTCGCACCTCATGATCGGGTTCTTACGAGGTCAAGGCGTGCCCGCGCGCTACGTCTCGGGGTACCTGCACCCCCAGTCCGACGCGGCGATTGGCGAGACCGTCGTCGGTCAGAGTCACGCCTGGGTCGAGTACTTCTGCGGCGACTGGGTGGGCTTTGACCCCACCAACGGCAACGACATCGGTCTGAGTCACGTGGTGGTCGCCAAGGGCCGTGACTACGGCGACGTGCCACCGCTCAAGGGTCTCTACCACGGAGCCCCCTCGCGCGCGCTCGGCGTGAGCGTCGAGATCACGCGCCTGAGTTAATCACCCTTCGACCTTCGGACATTCGAGGTAGTAGCCAACGCCGGGTACCGTGCGCAGCACGAGTCCTTCGTCGTCGTCGAGCTTCTGGCGAAGTCGGTGTACGTAGGCATGGATGTACTGCGCTTCTTTGGTGTAGCCGACTCCCCAGACGGCACTGAGGATCATCCGGTGGGTGCAGGTCCGACCGGCATGGCGAGCGAGAAAAGAGAGGACTTCGAATTCCTTGGAGGTGAGGGCGACGTCCGCGCCCCGGTAGGTCACGTCATGGTGGATCAGGTCGAGGTCGAGGTCGCCGCAACGAATCTCAGTCTCGCCTTCGGCGGGCTCGACGCTCCGGTTACGCACCACGACGCGGATCCGCGCCTCGAGCTCGGCCATGCTGAAGGGCTTGGTGACGTAGTCATTGGCCCCGCCATCGAGGGCGGCGACCTTGCGGTTCTCCTCACCGGTAGCCGAGAGGATGATGATCGGGACATCGCTCCACTCGCGGATCCGCCGACAAACGGTAAGTCCGTCGATATCCGGTAGCCCGATGTCGAGCACGACCACCTCGGGCGCTAGCAGCGCCGTCTGGGCGAGACCCTGCTCGCCAGTCTCGGCGGTGGTCACCTCGTGACCCTCGGACTGCAGTCCGAGTCGCAGCGCACGTAACAACGAACGATCGTCGTCCACGACGAGCACCCGGGCCACGTCAGGCCGCCGTCAAGGCGTCAAGCACGGGCAGCGAGAACGAGAACCTGGCCCCGCCGCCGGGCGCATCCTCGTACCAGATCTTCTCGCCGTGGGCCTCGACGAAAGTCTTGGCGATTGTGAGACCGAGTCCCGCGCGTCCGCCCGTGTTGGATTGTTCGAAGCGGTTGAAGATCGATTCGCGGTCTTCGGGGGCGACGCCCGGTCCCTGGTCGGCAACCGAGACCACGAGGGATGAACCTCGACCTTGGGCGCTCACCGTGATCAAGCCCTGGTCGGGTGAGTGTCGTAGTGCGTTGTCGAGCAGATTGACGATCACCTGGATAATGAGCAGGCGGTCGATGTTCGCCAAAGGCAGTGAGTCCGAAACCTCGAGGCGAAGTTGGTGATCCTTGGCACTCGAGTTCATGACGTTGATCGCCTCTTTGACCATCTCGCTGACCGACGTGGGTGCCTGTTGGATCGTGAGGACCCCTGCCTCGATACGGGTCATGTCGAGCAGGTTCGTGACCAGGCGGGTCAATCGATCCGCTTCAATCTCGATCAGTTCGTGTAATTCGTGCGTGTCTTGGGCCGAGAGCACGTTGGCGCGATTGGCGAGGGTTGAAGAGGCGACCTTGATTGTGGCGAGCGGTGTGCGAAGGTCGTGTGACACCGCTCCCATGAGGGCCTGACGCAGTCGGTCCACTTCTTCNNAAGGTCACGAGTATGGCTTGGTCGGTGGGAGACATCGGCACGTCACGTAGGACCAGGATCCCGATAGGCCGACCTGAGGCCGATAGCGCCACCGTGCGAAGTCCCGAGGACGAGCCAACGGAGGATCGGATGCTCACGGGCAACCCGGACTGGGGATCGAGCTGGCGCAACTCCTCGTCGGAAAGAGGTTCACCCACTGAGGCCGCGATCTTTAAGCGTTGGTCCGCGAGGACGAGTAGCGAGACGCCGGGGATGCTGAAGACCGTTTGGACCGCTAGGACAATGGTGTGCAAGAGGTCTTCGACCGACTGGTCCTGGACGAGCAGTTCGGAAAGTTCGAACACCCGTCGCATTGCTTCGCCCCCACGGTTCGCCTCGAGTCGCGCTATTTTCAGATCTGACACCACGCGCGCGACGAGTAGTACCACCACGACGTAGACCAAAAGCGCGGTCCAATTCTGTGTGGTGCCGATACTGAGGGTGTAGTAAGGGCGTAAGAACCAGAAGTCGAACACGAGCGCGCTGGTGATGGTGCTCACGAAGCCCATGAAGAGGCCACCGAAGACCACGCCGGCCACGACGGGGATGACGAATACGAGCGCGACAGTGGTGGCACTCACGTGCGATCGCAAGGTCAGCATCAGTACACCAAAAATTAGTGAGTCACTGACTCCGATCAGGAAGGTGAGTAAGCGTCCGCGCACGGTGCCATTCTCGCACGAATTGTCCTTTTTGCGTCCGTCTCGGTTATTTAGAAATTATGAAGAACTTACGAAGGCTTTTAAGAACCATTGCAGAAACCCTTCGCCAGACTGTCTCCATGGCAGATATCTATTCACTAGTGGGCATCGTCGCCTTCGCGGCGGCGATGTTGGGTCTCATTTGGGTCTTGGAGCGCGTATGAGTTTCACTCAAATCATCCTTCTAATCGTTGCGGTGGCGATGTTCCTTTATTTGGGCTACGCCATGTTCAAACCGGAGAAGTTCTAAATGGGATTCTTTTTCACACTCTTGGCCCTCGTGGTATTGCTCGGTTTCACCTGGCGCTACCTGGGTTCGTACATGGAGGCGATCTTCAACGGACGCGTCCACTTTTTAGGCTTCGTCGAGCGCCCGATCTACCGGGCGTTGCGCACGAGTCCCGAGCAGGAACAGACCTGGAAGCGCTACGCCGGGGCGATGATCGTCTTTTCGGCGGTGTCGTTGCTCTTCACGTACGTCATCTTGCGTATCCAGGGATCCCTGCCCCTCAATCCCCAGCACCTTGGAGCCGTGGGACCGGCGTTGAGCTTCAACACGGCCTCGTCATTCATAACGAACACCAACTGGCAGAACTACGGCGGCGAGACGACGATGTCGTACTTCTCCCAGATGGGTGCGCTCACGGTACAACAGTTCGTGACGCCTGCGGTGGGTGTGGCGGTGGCCCTGGTCCTCGTGCGTGGATTCGCACGAAAGAACTCGCCAACCATCGGTAACTTCTGGGTCGACATTACTCGTTGCTTGTTGTACGTTCTTGTGCCGATCGCCTTCCTCTTTGGCATCATCTTCGTCGCTCAGGGCGCCGTCCAGACGCTGGCGGGCACGGTGAGCATCAAGGACACGCTGAACGGCGTCTCTCAAACTATTCCGCGCGGTCCCATCGGCTTCATGGAAGCCATCAAGCAGCTCGGTACCAATGGCGGCGGTTTCTTGGACGCTAACTCTGCGACGACTTTTGAGAACCCGACCGGACTCACGAACTTCCTCTCTATGTATCTGTTGTTGTCCATTCCGGTCGCATTGACCTATACCTTTGGCAAGATGGTCGGCAGCGTACGCCACGGCGTCGCATTGTTGTCGGTGATGGTGATCCTGTTTGGCGTGTGGGTGGGTTTCACGTCCGCCGCTGAACACCAAAACAACCCGGCCGTCGCCGCCGCCGGCATCCACTCGACCGTTGGTAACACCGAGGGCAAGGAGGTCCGCTTCGGTGACACGACGACGGCCTTGTTTGGCATTTCGTCCACGTCGACTTCAACCGGTTCGGCTGACGGGGCTTACGACTCGTTTACACCCATGGGTGGATTCGGTTTGCTCACGGGAATGATGTTGGGTGAGGTGACCCCCGGAGGCGTCGGTAGTGGCCTGTATACCTTGCTGATCTACGCCATCATCGCGGTGTTCATCGGTGGACTCATGATCGGACGAACACCCGAATATCTCGGCAAGAAGATCCAATCTCGAGAGGTCAAACTCGCGGGGCTGGCGGCCCTGGTGATGCCCATCACAGTGCTGGTAGTCACGGCACTCGCGGTATCGCTGGCGGCGGGCAAAGCCGGGCCACTCAACGCCGGCCCTCACGGCTTCACCGAGATTCTCTACGGACTCACCTCTCAGGGCAACAACAACGGCTCGGCGTTCGGTGGACTGACCGGCAACACGCCGTTCTACAACATCATCGGCGCGATCGACATGCTCATCGGCCGATTCGGGATCATGATTCCGGCCATTGCCCTTGGCGGAGCGCTCGCCGAAAAGAACGTCGTACCCGAGTCGCTGGGCACTTTCCGGACCGACAACGGCATGTTCGTGGGCCTCACCATCGGCGTCATCTTGATCATCGGTGGCCTCACGTTCTTCCCCGCAATATCTCTTGGCCCAATCGTCGAACAACTAAGTCACATGAGGTTCTTCTAATGACCACCGTCCTCACTCCACCTAGCGCCGACTCGAGCGGCCATGGCGTCGCACAAGCGCGCGGCCTCTTCGATCGCGAGATTCTCGGTCAAGCACTCAAGGATTCGATCAAGAAACTCGACCCTCGCGTCCAGGTTCGCAACCCGGTAATGTTCGTGGTTCTGATCGGTTCGATCATTACCTTTATCGAGTCGATTGCTCACCCCAGCACCTTCACGTGGTCTATTACGGCGTGGCTGTTTCTCACGGTGATTTTCGCCAACTTCGCTGAAGCCATGGCCGAGGGTCGGGGCAAGGCGCAAGCGGACACCCTTAGAAAGATGCGCTCCGAGACCGAAGCCCGTCGCCTTCGTGCTGACGGGACCGAGGAACTCGTACCCGCAGCATCACTGCAAAAAGGCGACCTGGTCGTCTGTGAGGCCAACGACCTGATTCCTTCCGATGGTGAGATCATCGAGGGCATCGCGTCGGTTGACGAGTCAGCCATCACGGGCGAATCGGCGCCGGTTATCCGTGAGTCGGGCGGCGACCGGTCGGCAGTGACCGGCGGCACCAAGGTGCTCTCGGACCGCATTGTGGTGCGCATCACCGCCGAGCGGGGTCACACGTTCATTGACCGAATGATCTCACTCGTCGAAGGCGCGAATCGACAGAAGACGCCCAACGAGATCGCTCTCACTATCCTGCTCGCGGTCTTGACGATTGTCTTCATTCCAGTCGTGGTCACTCTCCAGCCATTCGCTGGTTTCAGCGGCGCGACGGTGTCGATTGTCGTCCTCGTGGCGCTGCTCGTCTGTCTCATCCCGACGACCATCGGCGCCCTGTTGTCGGCAATCGGTATCGCGGGTATGGACCGGCTGGTGCAGCGCAATGTCCTCGCCATGAGCGGACGCGCGGTCGAAGCGGCGGGTGACGTGCAGGTCCTCCTGCTCGACAAGACCGGTACCATCACGCTTGGAAACCGCATGGCGGCGAATTTCTTTCCCGTCGCTGGCCACACCGAGCAAGAGGTTGCTGACGTCGCTCAGTTGGCGTCCCTCGCCGATGAGACGCCTGAAGGAAGGTCGGTGGTCGTACTCGCCAAGGAGAATTTCGGCATCCGCGAACGTGAGCTCGACCCGAGTCACGCGTTCGTGCCATTCACCGCGACTACTCGCATGTCGGGCCTGGACATGGGTACACGCCAGATTCGCAAAGGCGCCTCGGAGTCGGTCAAGAAGTGGGTCAGCGAGCAAGGCGGTGTCATCCCGAACGACCTCGACGCCATTGTCGAGCGCGTGTCGCGTGCCGGCTCGACGCCACTCACCGTCGCCGACGGCAAGGACATCCTGGGCGTCATCGAGCTCAAGGACGTAGTCAAGCAGGGCATCAAAGTGAAGTTTGACGAGATGCGCAAGATGGGCATCCGAACCGTCATGATCACGGGCGACAACCCACTCACGGCGGCCGCCATCGCCCAGGAAGCGGGAGTCGACGACTTCCTCGCCGAAGCGACTCCCGAGGCGAAGATGGCACTCATCAAGAAGGAGCAAGAGGGCGGCAAACTCGTCGCCATGACTGGCGACGGGACCAACGACGCGCCAGCGCTCGCTCAGGCCGACGTGGGGGTGGCGATGAACACTGGCACCACGGCCGCCAAAGAGGCGGGCAACATGGTCGACCTCGACTCGAACCCGACGAAACTGATTGACATCGT
>PLQL01000015.1 GCA_003160115.1 Acidimicrobiaceae bacterium | reverse complement strand
TCGCGGGGGATGTCTACTCCGGCAATACGGGCCATGTTCTTCCTCTCCTAGCCCTGACGCTGCTTGTGACGCGGGTTCTCGCAGATCACGCGCACGTGACCGGCCCTACGAATGACCTTGCACTTCTCGCACATGGGCTTGACGCTGGCGCGGACCTTCATGTCTTTTCTTTCTCGAACGAAACGGAAACTGAGTTATTTGTACCGGTAGGTGATGCGTCCACGGGTCATGTCGTAGGGCGTGATCTCGACTTGGACCTTGTCGCCGGGAAGGATACGGATGCGGTGCATGCGCATCTTTCCTGAACTGTGGGCGAGAACGGTGTAGCCGTTCTCCAGCTCCACGCGGAACATGGCGTTTGGTAGAGGCTCGACGACGGTCCCTTCGACGGTGAACGCGTCTTCCTTTGGCTTACTCAGGTTCTTCTCCTTGTGTGGGTAATACGACGTCAAAGGGCAAAAAGCTCCTTGACGGATGGACCTCTCGCTTCCAAGAGGTCGGCTGACCATTCTACCGGAAAACTCCCGGAAAGCAAAAGCCGGCCGAATGCCTCGCGGCCGGCGGATGTCCGGCGACCGAAAAACCCCGATATGTGACCAGAGCCCCTAGTGACTACGCCAAAACGTCGACAATGCTTGGTGAATGACGGAACCGTCCAGGACCCTGGTACCCGAGTCTATACACCGCGATGAATGCGTCAGCCTGCTGGGGGCCGCCGCCCTCGCGCGGGTCGTCATCTCGGTCAAATGCCTGCCGGTCGCCCTGCCAGCACGAATTGCCCTGATAGAGGGCAATTTCGTACTGCTCGCCAGCTCGGACCCCGCCGTAATCCTGGCCGCCGAGCGCGGGGACGTCGTCTCACTGCAGATAGACGGCCTCGATGCCGACGGTCTCACCTGGTCGGTCATGGCCTCGGGCATCGCCAAACGAGCCACTGGTCAGTCGCCGCCCAACGAAATCATGCGCCAGGCCTTCGATCGAGGCGCCACTTTCGTGTTGTTGCCGCTCTCGGTGGTGGTCGGCCAGCGGGGCTAGCCCCTTTCGCACCAAGTAGGAGGCACCAAGAATCGACTACCGGGCGCAAACGAGGTGTGGAAGGCTCTCGGTGATGCCGTTTCACCAAATCAAGGACCCCGAGAGGCTCCACGCGCTCATTGACGCCATCTTGCTCATCGAAGCTGACGCGAACCTGACGACACTGTTAGAGAACATCGTCGAGAGCGCCACCACGCTGGTGGGCGCCCGCTACGGCGCCCTCGGCGTGCTGGCGAGTGACGGTGCGACGCTGTCGAGTTTCATCACCCACGGTCTGGACGACCGGCGACGCGCACTAATCGGCGAACTACCGCGCGGCCACGGAGTGCTCGGTGAGACGATCCGGCTCGCACGGACGCTGCGAGTCGACGACCTGTCGTCGCACGACGGCAGTTCGGGATTTCCCCCTCACCACCCACCCATGACCCAGTTCCTCGGGGTGCCGGTCATCGTCGAAGACGGCACGGTCTTCGGGAACCTCTATCTCACCGACCCGCTCTCGGGCAAACCCTTCAGTCCCGAGGACGAGGATCTCGTCGCGGGTTTCGGGCGCGCGGCCGGACTCGTGATCGACCAGGCCAAGTTGCGCAGTCACGTGCGCGACCTCACCATCGCCGAAGAGCGCGAACGACTCGCGCGCGACCTGCACGACACCGTCATCCAACGGCTCTTCGGCGTGGGTCTCTCGTTGCAACTCACCCTCTCGGGCTCACTCGAGGACCGAGTGCGCGAGCGCATCAACACCTCGCTCGACGAACTCAACGAGACCATCCACGACATCCGTACCACCATCTTTGAGATCGACCAGGAGAGTAGCGAGGTCGACTCCCTCGAACAGCGCATCGAGACACTCACCGTCGAAGTCGCCTCTCGCCTCGGCGTCCAGGTGCACCTCAAGACCTTGGCGGGCATCGACGACCTGGTGGCGCCCCACTGCGCCCAGCACGTCGTGCAGGCCTTGCGCGAGATCCTCTCGAACATCGTGCGCCACTCCCAGGCCCAACGAGTCGACGTCGACCTGAGCATCGACGAGAACATGCTCGTGCTGCTGGTCAACGACGACGGGGTCGGCTTCGCCTCGGCCGCGAGCGGCGGGCGGGGGCTGCGCAACCTCGCCTCGCGCGCCCGCGACCTGGGCGGCGATTGTTACGTAGACTCAGAGATCGGCCACGGTACGCAAGTGCGGTGGACCGCGAACCGACTGGACTGACGTGATCCGACTCTTCCTCGTTGACGACCATGAGATCGTCCGGCGCGGACTGCGCGAACTGCTCGAGTCGAACGAGGACCTCAAGGTGGTTGCCGAGGCGGGCAACCTCGAAGAGGCGCTGAGCCTGTCGCTCGACGAGGTCGACGTCGCCGTGCTCGACGTGCGCCTGCCCGACGGCAGTGGCGTGGACCTCTGTCGCTCGTTGCACGAACAGCGCCCTGACCTGGCGTGCCTGATGCTGACATCCTTCGCCGACAACGAGGCCCTCAACGCGTCAATGCTCGCGGGAGCGCGTGGCTACGTGCTAAAGAACGTGCGCGGTGACGACCTCGTCAACTCGATCCGCCGGGTCGCCGCGGGCGAGACCCTCATGACCGCCGAACAACTCGATCGCGCCAAAGAGCGCCTGCGCCGACAGATCGCCGAGGACGTTCGACTCGAGAGTCTGAGCGGCCAGGAACGTCGTATCCTCGAACTGCTGAGCGAAGGCATGAGCAACCGTGAGATCGCCGACGTGATGTTCCTCGCCGAGAAGACAGTCAAGAACTACGTGTCGAACCTGCTCGCTAAGCTCGGCTACCAGCGTCGCACCGAAGCCGCGCTCTTCGCCCAGCGTCAGTTCGATCGCACCCACCCGCGCGACTAAGGGAGCGTGAAAACCTCGGGCCCGTTGTCGGTGACCGCGATCGTGTGTTCGAAGTGCGCCGAGAGTTGGCCGTCCTGGGTCATCACACCCCACCCGTCCTCGAGGACGTAGGTGTCGTAGGTTCCGACGTTGACCATTGGTTCGATAGCGAAGACCATGCCCTCTTTTAACGTCGGACCGGGCGTGCCCGGCCAGTAGTTGGGCACCTGGGGACTCTCGTGCATCGCGGTGCCGATCGCGTGGCCGACGTACTCGCGCACCACCGAGAAGCCCGCCGCCTCGGCCACGTCCTGGACCGCCCGGCCCACCTCGTGCAGACGGTTGCCGATGCGCAGTTGCTCGATGCCCGCCCACATCGATCGTTCGGTCACCTCGATCAACTTCTGGGCGAGATCACTGATCGTGCCCACCCCCGCGGTGTAGGCCGCGTCGCCGTGATAGCCCTCGATGATCGCTCCGCAGTCGATCGAGATGATGTCGCCCTCGACGAGCCGGTAAGTGCCGGGGATGCCGTGGACGATCATGTCGTTGGGGCTCGTGCAGATCACCGCGGGAAAGCCGTGGTAGTTGAGGAAGTTCGAGCGAGCCCCGCGCTTTTCGAGCACGGCGGCGGCGACTTCGTTGAGTTGGCTCGTGGTCACGCCGGGGCGGATCGCCGCCCTCGTCGCCTCGTGCATCTCGGCGACCACCTTGCCGGCCTTGCGCATCTTGGCCAACTCCTCGGCCGATCGCCTCACGCGAGACCCCGTTCGCTGATGACGGCCACGAGAGCAGCGGTGACCTCGTCGGGGCTCTGGGCGCCGTCGACGACGACGAGCAGTCCACGTTCCTGGTAGAAGGCGAGCAGTGGCTCGGTGTCGCGTTCGTAGGCCTCGAGGCGCTTGGCAATCGCTTCGGGCTGGTCATCCTTGCGTTGGATGACGTCGCCCCCGCAGTTCGAGCACGTGCCCGAGATCGCCTCGATGTCGGTGTCCTTGTAGATGTTGCCGCACTCCTGACAGACCCGGCGCGACGAGAGCCGTTCGGTCACGAGCGACACGGGCACGTCCAGATTGATGCAGAGCTTGATACCGTCCTCGCCGAGCAGCGTCTCGAGCGCCTCGGCCTGGAGGATCGTGCGCGGAAAGCCGTCGAGCAACGCTCCGCGCGACGCGTCGGGCTCGCCAAAGCGCTGGTCCACGAGGCGGATCACCAGGTCGTCCGAGACCAGGGCGCCCGCGTCCATGATGGCCGCCACCTCGCGCCCGAGCGGCGAGTCGGCCTTGACCGCGGCGCGCAACATGTCGCCCGTCGAGACGTGAGGGATGGCGTAGGCCTCGGCGAGACGCTTGCACTGCGTACCCTTGCCTGCGCCTTGTTTACCAAGAACGACCAGGTTTAGACGTGGCATTGCTACCTCTTCAGGAATCCCTCGTAGTTGCGCATCATGAGCTGGGAGTCAATCTGACGCATCGTCTCGAGGGCCACGCCCACCGCGATCAGCAAGGTCGTTCCGTAGTAGGGGAATCGGTTGATGTTCCACAGGGCCATGAGAATCGACGGGATTACCGCGACCGAGGCGAGGAAAAGAGCGCCCACTACCGTCAGTCGACTGAGCATCTTGGCGAAGTACTTCTCGGTCGGCATACCCGGGCGGATGCCCGGCACGAAGCCACCCTGCTGGCGCAGCATCTCGGCCTGCTGGTGGGGTTCGAAGGCGATGTAGACGTAGAAGAACGTGAAAGCGAGGATGAGCAGGAAGTCCGAGAAGATGTAGAAGAAGCTCGTCGGGTGCAGCGAGGAGTTCACGAAGTTCTGGAAACTCGTCCAAGGCACGATGTTGCTCATCAACACCGGGATGTAGAGCACCGAGGACGCGAAGATGATCGGGATAACGCCGGACTGATTGACCTTGAGCGGGATGTACGTACTGTTGCCCCCCATCTCGCGTCGACCGACGACGCGGCGTGCGAAGGTCACCGGGATTCGTCGTTGTCCGTTGTCCATGAAGACGATGAGCACGAGCAGGGCAATCGAGACCGCGAGGATGACGAAGAACTTGGCGGGGCCGCCCTCGCTCCAGACCGCGTGGCCGCCCGAGGGCATACCGGCGACGACGTTGGCGAAGATCAACAGACTCATGCCCTGGCCGATGCCGCGCTGGGTGATGAGCTCGGCGAGCCACATGACGAACGCGGTGCCCGCGGTCATGATCGCGACCATGAACAGACCCAGGGCCAAGGTGAACTTCGGGATGAGGTCGATGTTAAAGCCGAGCAGCGCTTGGTCGTGGCCGTGGAAGGCGTAGATGAGGCCCGTCGACTGCAACAGCGCCAGGGCGATGGTGAGATAACGGGTCGTCTGGGTGATCTTCTTTTGACCCACCGCCCCCTGGTCGCGCCACTCACCGAGCTTGGGGATGACCGTCGTGAGCAACTGGATGACGATCGAACTGGTGATGTAGGGCATGACGCCCAGACCGAACACGGCGAGGCGGGTCAGCGCGCCACCCGAGAAGAGGTTGAGGAAGCCCAGCACCCCGCTCGCCCCCGCCTTAGACTGCAACAGCTGAACCTGGGACCAACTCACACCGGGGATTGGGATGTTGGCGCCCGCCTGGTNNCGAAAGATGTTCGAGAGTCTGCGCAGCACAGTTCAGTCCTTAGCGGTTCTGGTGTTGGTTGCCCGAGGCTGGTGGTCGAACCGCGAAGGGCAGGTCGATTTCGGTCGTGGTACCGCCGGCCGCTTCGATGGCGGCCTTGGCGGGCGCGGAGAACGCGTGGGCCGAGACGTTGAGCGCCGTGGTGACCGTGCCGCGCCCGAGGACCTTGATCAGGTCCTTCTTGCGCGCGAGGCCTCGCGCGACGAGCACGTCGGGGTTGACGTCACTGACCCCCAGCGCGACGAGCGCGTCGAGGTTGACGGGCGTGTACTCCACGCGAAAGGGATTCGTGAAACCCTTCAGCTTGGGGATGCGCTGGAGAAGCGGCAACTGGCCGCCCTCGAAGCCCGCCGGGATCTGGCGGCGGGCCTTTTGGCCCTTGGTGCCACGGCCCGCGGTCTTGCCGCCCTTACCGCCGATACCGCGACCGACGATCTTCTTGCGATGCGTCGAGCCTTCGGGTGACTTGAGATCGTGCAACTTCATTCGTTGACCTCTTCTACTTTGATCAGGTGGGGTACGCGAGCGATCATGCCGTGGATCTCAGGACGGTCCGGCAGCACGTTGGTCTGGCCGATGCCACGAAGACCGAGCGCTCGCAGGGTCCCGCGGTGCTTGGGCTTGGTCGCGATCGCCGAACGGATCTGGGTGACTTTCAATTGGGTCATGGACTACGCCTCCGTCTTGAACAGGTCGCCCTCGCGCTGACGCTCGCGATAGGCACGAAGGGTTCCCGAGGGGATCACGTGCTCGGGCGACTGGTCGCGCAGGGCCGCGATGTCCTCGGGCCGACGTAGTTGCTTGAGGCCGTCGATCGTCGCGTGCGCGACGTTGATGCCGTTGGGTGAACCGAGCGACTTGGCGATGATGTCCTTCACGCCCGCCATCTCGAGGATCGCGCGCGCGGCGCCGCCGGCGATGACGCCGGTACCGGGAGCCGCGGGCTTCATGAGCACGCGACCGGCACCCGAGGCGCCGATGACGGGATAGACAATGGTCGTGCCCGCGATCGGCACGTCGAAGAGGTTCTTGCGCGCCTCTTCGATGCCCTTTTGCACCGCGAGCCCCGCTTCCTTGGCCTTGCCGTAGCCGAGGCCGACCCGGCCGTTGCGGTCCCCGATCACCATCAGCGCGGTGAACGAGAAACGCCGTCCACCCTTGACGACCTTGGACACGCGGTTGACCTTGATGGTCCGCTCTTCGAACTGTTCTACGTCACTCATTAAAACTCCAGTCCATCNNGCGCGAAGCTGGTCTGCGAAGGCAGCCACGCGGCCGTGGTAGTCGAACCCACCGCGGTCAAAGACCACGGTGGTGATGTTGGCGGCCTTCGCGCGCTCGGCGAGAAGCTTGGCGACAGCCTTGGCCCCGTCCACGTTGCCGTGGACGCTTGACTTCAGTGAAGCCTCGACCGACGACGCGGCGGCCAGGGTGACGCCCTGGGTGTCGTCGATGATCTGGGCCGAGATGTGCTTGTTGGTGCGGCTCACCGCGACGCGCGGGCGCTCGGGCGTACCCGACAACTTGTTGCGGATGCGCTTGTGGCGACGCTCGCGCAGTTCTCTCGTAGTACGTGCCATTACTTCGCAGCCTTTCCAGCCTTGCGCGCCACTCGCTCACCGAGGTAGCGCACGCCCTTGCCCTTGTAGGGCTCAGGCTTACGGATCTTGCGGATGGTCGCGGCCACCTGACCCACGACCTCCTTGTCGGCACCCTTGACGATCACGCGCGTGGGGGCGGGCACCTCGAAGGTGATGCCTTCGGGCGCGGTGAACTTGACGGGGTGCGAGAAACCTAGGGCGAGGTCGAGCACGCCCGGCGCTCCGGCCGCGGCGCGGTAACCGACGCCGATGATCTCGAGTTCCTTGGTCCATCCCTCGGTCACGCCGGTGACCATGTTGGACACCAGCGTACGGGTCAGTCCGTGCAACGCCCGGTAGGCGGTCTCGTCGTTCAGGCGATCGACGTTCAACTGGTCACCGTCTTGGTGCAACGTGATGCCCTCGGGCAGAATCCGCGTCATGGACCCGTTGGGGCCCTTGACGCTGACGATCCCGTCGGCGACCGAGACGGTCACCGAGGACGGCACGGTGATGGGGTTACGGCCAATACGTGACATCAGCGGTTCTCCTTGGATGACGTCGAGTTACCAGACATAGCAGAGCACCTCGCCGCCCAACTTGGCCTTGCGGGCTTCGCGGTCGGTCATGAGTCCGTGGCTCGTCGACACGACGGCCACGCCGACGCCGCCGAGCACCTTGGGCATCTGGTCGGACTTCTTGTAGATGCGAAGACCGGGCTTGGACACGCGCTTGATGCCGACGATCGTCTTGCGACGGTCCTCGGAGTACTTAAGCGAGATCTCGAGGGTCGAGCCGGGCTTACCCTCGGACTTGGTCACGGTGAAACCCGAGATGAAGCCCTCCTTCTCAAGGACCTTGGCGAGGTTCTCCTTCAACTTCGAACTGGGCATCTTGACGGTGTCGAACATCGCGGAGTTCGCGTTGCGGATCCTGGTCAGCATGTCGGCGATGGGGTCAGTCATAGTCATAGCTGTCCTCCTACCAACTCGCCTTGGTCACGCCGGGAACCTCGCCAGCGTGCACCATCACACGCAGGCAGATGCGGCACAGACCGAACTTGCGATACACCGAGCGCGGACGACCACAACGTTCGCAGCGCGTGTAGGCGCGTGTCGAGAACTTGGGAGTCTTCTGCTGCTTAATACGAAGGGCTTTCTTAGCCATGTCTATCGATTCTCCTGCTTGAAGGGAAAGCCGTACGCGCGAAGGAAAGCGCGTCCCTGCTCATCGTTGGTGGCCGTGGTGACGATGGTGATGTCAAAGCCACGCGGCGCGTCGATCTTGTCGTAGTCGACCTCGGGGAAGATCAGCTGGTCGTTCACCCCGAAGGTGTAGTTCCCGTGACCGTCGAACGACTTGGGCGACAGACCACGGAAGTCACGGATACGCGGGATCGCGAGGCTGAGCAGTCGATCGAAGAACTCCCAGGCCCGGTCCCCGCGCAGGGTGACCTTGACGCCGATGGGCTGCTCCTCGCGCAACTTGAAACTCGCGATCGACTTCTTGGCGCGCGTCACCACGGGCTTTTGGCCCGTGATCAGTTCGAGGTCGCGCTGGGCGCCCTCGAGCAGTGACGCCTGCTGGGTCGCCTTGCCGACGCCCGAGTTGAGCACGATCTTGGTGAGGCGCGGTACCTGCATGATGTTGTCCAGACCGAGCTCGTCCTTCAAGGCCGGACGGATCTCCTGGTCGTAGCGAACCTTCAGACGCGGGCGGGTTTGGGTACTCATAGCGTCTCTCCACACTTGCGACAAACGCGCACCTTGGTGCCGTCAGCGATCTTGTAGCCCACCTTGGCGGGTCCCTTGTGACCAGCGCACCACAGGGCGACGTTGGACACGTGCAGGGGCATCAACTTGTCGATGATGCCGGCCTGCATGGTCGCACCCGCCTGCTTGGTGTGACGCTTGGCGATGTTGAGGCCGTCCAGGATGACCTTGTTGCTCGCGGGCATGGCCTCTTCGACTTGAGCGCGCTCGCCGCGGAACTTGCCCGACAGGACCAGCACGTCGTCGCCTTTACGAATCTTCATTACAGCACCTCCGGCGCCAGGGAAATAATGCGCATGAACTTCTTGTCGCGTAGCTCGCGTCCGACCGGCCCGAAGATGCGGGTACCGCGCGGCTGGAGCTGATCGTTGATCAACACGGCCGCGTTCTCGTCGAACTTGATGTAGGAGCCGTCGGGACGGCGGCGTTCCTTCGAGGTGCGAACCACCACGCAGCGAACGACGTCACCCTTCTTCACGGCGGCGCCCGGGATGGCGTCCTTCACGGTGGCGATGAAGACGTCACCGATCGAGGCGTAGCGACGGCGTGAGCCGCCGAGCACCCGGATGCACAAGACTTCCTTGGCTCCGCTGTTGTCGGCCACCTTGAGACGGGATTCTTGCTGGATCATCGGGCACGCTCCACGATCTCGGTGAGCCGCCAGCGCTTGAGCTTAGAGAGCGGACGGGTCTCTTGGACCCTTACGCGGTCGCCGATCTTCGCCTCGTTCTTGTCGTCGTGCACGTAGAGCTTCTTCGTACGCTGGACCGTCTTGCCGTAGCGAGGGTGGCTGACGCGCTCATTGACCGCGACCACCAACGTCGAAGCCATCTTGTCCGACACCACAATGCCCTCGCGGACCTTGCGCGGATTCTCTCGCTGCGTTTCGTTCGTCGAGTCAGTCATGACTACTCACTTTCCTGGGCCGCTTCAGCGGCCGCGATCTCGCGCTCGCGCACGAACGTCGACAAGCGCGCGATGTCCCTGCGCACTTCGTGCAGACGCGCGGAGTTGTCCAACTGGCCCGTGGCCAGTTGGAAACGCATGTTGAACAACTCGCGACGCGAGTCACTCAGACGCTCCAGTAGTTCCTTGTCGCCGAGGAGACGAAGCTCCGCGACGCGTTCAGCGGTCTTTGCCATTAGATGGTCACCTCCGGTGTGCCGTGGGTCCCGGGACGAATCACGAACTTGGCCTTGATGGGCAGCTTCTGGATGGCGCGGTCCATGGCGGCGCGCGCCAGCGTCTCGTCCACACCACCGAGCTCGAACATGATGCGCCCGGGCTTGACGACAGCGACCCAGAACTCCGGGTTGCCCTTGCCCGAGCCCATGCGGGTTTCGGCTGGCTTCTGGGTGACCGGCTTGTCCGGGAAGATCCGGATCCAGACCTTGCCACCACGCTTGACGTGACGGGTCATGGCGATACGAGCGGCTTCGATCTGTCGAGCGGTGATCCATCCGGCCTCTTGGGCCTGGATCCCGAAGTCACCGAAGGCCAACTCCACGCCGCCCTTGGCCATGCCGGCCATGCGGCCGCGCTGCTGCTTGCGGTGCTTTACCTTGCGGGGCATCAACATGATTACTCAGCGTCCTTTCGGAAGTGCGGCGTGTCGGTGTGATCTTGGGCCGTGCGACGCTCGATCTCCTCTTCCACGCTCAGTCGACGCTCGACCTCGTCGTTCGCCGCCAGTAGGTCGGCGGGGTTCACGTCGGTGGCGACCTCTTCGCTGGGCACCTCGTGTTCGACACGACGACGTCCTCCACCAGCGCGCACGACGCCCTTGGGCACGGCGGGCGTCGCGCCCACCGGCACCGCGTCACCGGCCGCCATGGCCGCCTCGCGCACGATCTTCTCGTCGTTGGTCAACTGGTAGGGCAGGATGTCGCCCTTGTAGATCCACACCTTCACGCCGATGCGGCCCGTGTTGGTGCGAGCCTCGCGAAAGCCGTAGTCGATGTCGGCGCGAAGCGTGTGTAGGGGCACGCGCCCTTCGCGGTAGGACTCACGGCGCGACATCTCGGCGCCGCCCAGACGACCCGAGGCCTGGATCTTCACGCCCATGGCGCCGGCCTTCTGGACGGTCTGGATACCGCGCTTCATCGCGCGACGAAACGCCACCCGGCGAAGCAGCTGGTCACAGATCCCCTGGGCGATCAACGCGGCGTCAAGTTCGGGTTGCTTGATCTCTTGGATGTTGAGCGAGATCTTGTTCTTCTGACCGGTGATCTTCTCGAGGTCCTTCTTCAGACGCTCGGCCTCGGCCCCGCGTCGACCGATGACGATGCCCGGACGCGCGGTGTGGATGTCCACGCGGATACGGTCCGAGTTGCGCTCGATCTCGATGCGCGACACGGCCGCGCTCTCGAGCTGCTTGGTCAAGTAGTCGCGGATCTTCCAGTCCTCGATGACGAGGTCCTTGTAGCCGCGCTCCTTGAACCAGCGTGACTTCCAGTCCGTCGTGATACCGAGACGGAAACCGTAGGGGTTTACCTTCTGACCCATTAGTTCGTCTCCTCAGTGGTGTCCTCGGACACCGTGTCGTCGCTCTTGTCGTTCTGGTCGTCCTCGTCGCTCGAAGCCTCGAGCATCAGTTCGGGCTCGGTTGGCGCAGCGTCGCTGGCCTCGTTGTGGGTGGCCACGTCGTGGGTGGCCTCGTCGTGGGTGACTTCGCTCTCGGTGGCTTCGTCGGTCGTGGCACCCTCGTCGAGCGCGTCGGTCTCGACGTCGTGTTCACTGGATTCGACCGCGGTTGACTCGTTGTCGAACGACTCGTTCTCACGGGCCTCGGCCTCGCGGGCCTCGGCCTCTAGAGCCTCGTTCTCGGCGGCTGCGGCCGCGGCGGTCTCGCGCTTGTTGAGACTCGCGGTCTGGTCCGCGCGACGGCGCGAGGTCGACACTCGACGAGCGCGCGACGCGGTCGCCTGGGCCGAGCGCGACGCGCGCAGGGCCTCGATACGCTCTGGGTCCAGTCGTGAGACGATCACGGTGATGTGGCACGAACGCTTGCGGATCGCGCCCGCTCGCCCGCGCGCACGTGGCGTGAAGCGCTTCATGGTGATGCCTTCGTCGGCGTAGGCCGCCGAGACGAAGAGCTCGTCGGCGTTCATGGTGTCGTTGTTCACGGCGTTCGCCACGGCTGACGCGAGGACCTTGCCGACCACGTCGGCGGCCTCGCGGGTCGTGCCCGCCAGGATCTCGCGCGCGGTCGTGACGTCCTCACCACGGATCAGGTTCAACACGACGCGGGCCTTGCTCGCGGACATGTGATAGCCGCGCAGCGTCGCGCGCGTACCCGGACGTTCGTTGGTCTTGGGACCGGTCATTAGCGCCTACCCGTCTTTTCCTGGCCCGCGTGGAACTTGAAGGTTCGCGTGGGGGCGAACTCGCCGAGCTTGTGGCCGACCATCGACTCGTTGCAGAACACCGGCACGTGGCGCCGTCCGTCGTGCACCGCGAAGGTGTGTCCGACCATGTCGGGGATCACCGTCGAACGACGACTCCAGGTCTTGATGACCTTCTTCTCGTTCGCGGCGTTCATCGCGTCGACCTTCTTCAAGAGGTGCGCGTCGATGAAGGGACCCTTTTTTAAGCTACGTGACATTCTCTACCTACCTCCGCGAGCCGCGTCCACGGCGACGACGAATAATCAAAGCGTCTGATGCCTTTGGCAGACGCGTACGACCCTCTGGCTGACCCCACGGTGAAACCGGGTGGCGTCCACCGGACGTCTTTCCTTCACCACCACCGAGTGGGTGGTCGACCGGGTTCATGGCCACGCCGCGCGTCTGGGGGCGAATGCCCTTCCAACGACTACGACCGGCCTTACCGACCTTGATGAGCTCGTGCTCAGAGTTGCCGACGATGCCGAGCGTCGCTCGACAGTCGATCGGGACGCGGCGCATCTCGGTCGACGGGAGGCGAAGCGTGGCGTAACCGCCATCCTTGGCGACCAGCTGGACGCTCATACCGGCACTGCGGCCCATCTTGCCGCCGCCACCGGGGCGCAACTCGACGTTGTGCACCGTGGCACCCGTGGGGATGAATCGCATGGGCAACGCGTTGCCGGTGCGGATGTCGGCCTTGGCGCCGGACTCGACGAAGTCGCCCACCTTCAGGCCGTTGGGCGCGAGGATGTAGCGCTTCTCGCCGTCGGCGTAGTGCAGCAGGGCAATGCGGCACGTCCGGTTCGGGTCGTACTCGATCGCCGCGACCTTGGCGGGCACGCCGTCCTTGTTGCGCTTGAAGTCGATGATGCGGTACTGCTGCTTGTGACCACCACCGCGGTGGCGCGAGGTCTTGCGTCCGTAACTGTTGCGACCGCCGGTGCGGGGCTTGGGGTCGAGCAGCGACTTCTCCGGGGTCGATTTGGTGATGTCAGCGAAGTCCGAGACCGTCTGGAATCGACGACCGGGGCTGGTTGGTTTGCGATGACGTAGTGCCACGACAGTCCTTAGTTCTCGAAGAGATTGATCGTGTCGCCCTGCTTGAGGGTGACGATGGCCCGCTTCGAGTCGGGGCGCGTGCCCACGACTCCGGTGCGACGGTTGCGCGTCGACTTGCCCTTGCGGTTGAGAGTGTTGACGTTGACGACCTTCACGTTGAAGGCCTGCTCGACGGCGTTACGCACGTCGATCTTGGTCGCACGAGGGTCGACCACGAAGACGTAGGTGCCGCGGTCCATCAGCGCGTAGGTCTTCTCCGAGACGACCGGACGGATCAGGATGCTCATGGCGTCGCGCATTACTCGACCTCTTTCGCGGTGGGCAGGGTGGCGTCGGTGAACAGGATCCAGTCACAGTCCAAGACGTCGTAGGCGTTGATCTCACCCGCGTCGATGGTCTTGACGTGGGCGAGGTTGCGAAAAGCACGCAACGCCGTGGCGTCGTCGTTGCCGAGGACCACGAGGACCTTGCCCTCGAGTCCGAGGGCGGAAAGGGCCGCGATGGCCTCTTTGGTCTTGGGGCTATCCCAGGCGGCGAAGCTGTCGAGCACTGCGACGCGCTCGAGACTCGCGCGGTCCGACAGCGCCGAATAGAGCGCCAGGCGGATCATCTTCTTAGGCGTTTTCTGGTCGTACTTGCGCGGCTTGGGGCCGAGCGCGATGCCACCGCCCGGGTAGTGCGGCGCGCGGATGGTGCCCTGGCGAGCGTTACCGGTGCCCTTCTGGTTGAACGGCTTCTTGCCACCGCCGCGAACTTCCTTGCGGGTCTTGGTGGACTGAGTACCCTGGCGCTTGGCGGCGAGCTGGGCCTTGATGACCTGGTGCAGCACGGCCATGTTGGGCTCGATGCCAAAGATCGTCGGTTCGAGCTCGACCGTGCCCAGTGCGGCACCGTCGATCGAGTGGCGCGTGGCTGATCGCTTCGCGGGCTCGGGACGGTCCTTCTTGATCGGGCCACGTAACGTGAACACGTCGCTCATCGCTTACCTCCGGCCTTCATGGGGTTCTTCACCGAGGTACGCAACACGACGACCCCGCCGCGCGGACCCGGAACGGCACCCTTGACGAGCACGAGGTGGCGCTCGACGTCGACGCCGACGACTTCGAGGTTGGTGGTGGTGACCTGACCGCCGCCGTAGCGACCGGACATCTTGGTGCCCTTGAAGACACGACCGGGCGTCGCACAGGCGCCGATCGATCCGGGGGCGCGGTGGTGCTTGTGGTTGCCGTGCGCGGCGCCCTGACCGGAGAAGTTGTGGCGCTTCATAGCGCCGGAGAAGCCCTTGCCCTTGGAGACGGCCGTCGCGTCGATCATCTCGCCCTTTTCGAGCGTGTCGGCGAGGATCTCCTGGCCGATCTCGTAGCCCGAGACGTCGTCGAGACGAAGTTCGACGAGCTTCTTGCCCGGGGTGACGCCCGCCTTCTCGAAGTGTCCGAGCTCGGCCTTGGTCAACGTTGAGGTGCGTCGCACGCCCCACGTGACCTGCACCGCGGCGTAGCCCTCTTTCTCGGGAGTCTTTACCTGGACGACGCGAGCTGGACTGACGCGTACCACCGTCACCGGTATGGCCCGGTTCTGGTCATCCCAGACCTGGGTCATGCCCACCTTCTCGCCGACGATCGCTTTGGTCGCCACGTGTGCCTCTCTTCATAAAACTGCGTATCGGATCCTCCGACACACAGACGCTCCGCCGGGCCAAAAAACCCGAACGGAGCGCTCGACTGGTTCGGTTCAGCGTTCCCGCAAGGGCAACTGAACACATCTTTTGTGTTTGCCCACCTCGAAAGGAGGGGCTTTCAAGAGTACATCACCGGGCCCTTCGGACGCAAAGGCGCCGAGGGGCCCGGTGAATACTGCCTAGTTCTGACGAATTTTGATCTCGATGTCCACGCCGGCCGGCAGGTCGAGACGCTGGAGCGAGTCGACGGTCTTGGCGGAGTGGTCCACGATGTCAAGCAGGCGCTTGTGCACTCTCATCTCGAAGTGCTCGCGGCTGTCCTTGTGCTTGTGCGGCCCGCGAACCACCGTATAGCGGTGCTTCTCGGTGGGCAGCGGCACGGGACCCTGCACGCGCGCGTTGGTCCGCTCGACCGTTTGGACGATCTTCGCCGTGGACTGGTCTAGGACCCCGTGGTCGAAGGCCTTGAGGCGGATTCTGATCATCTGACGGTTATCGGCCATGACGACTACTTCAGGATCTTTACGACGCGGCCCGAACCCACGGTGCGGCCACCCTCGCGAATGGAGAAAGTGAGACCCTCTTCCATGGCGATCGGCTTACCCAGGGTCACGGTCATCTCGGTGTTGTCACCCGGCATGACCATTTCGGTTCCCGCGGGCAACTCAATGGTGCCCGTGACGTCGGTNNCAGCACCTGGCCGCGCTCGACCTCTTCCTTCTTCGTACCGCGCAGCAGCGCGCCGAGGTTGTCGCCCGCGCGTCCCTCGTCGAGGAGCTTGCGGAACATCTCGATGCCGGTAACGACCGTCTTGGTGGTGTCACGCAGACCGACGATCTCGACTTCGTCGCCGACCTTTATGACGCCCTGCTCGACCTTGCCGGTCACGACCGTGCCACGACCGGTGATGGACATGACGTCCTCGATCGACATCAGGAACGGCTTCTCGGTGGAGCGTACGGGCTCGGGAATGAAAGTGTCGACGGCGTCCATGAGCTCCATGATCTTGTCGCCCCAGTCCTTGTCGCCTTCGAGGGCCTTAAGGGCCGAGACGCGCACGATCGGGGTGTCGTCGCCGGGGAAGTCGTAGCTCGTGAGCAACTCGCGCACTTCGAGCTCGACGAGCTCGAGCAGCTCCTCGTCGTCGACCATGTCGGCCTTGTTGAGGGCCACCACGATGTAGGGCACGCCCACCTGNNGCGCCGGTGATCATGTTCTTCACGTAGTCGGCGTGACCAGGCATGTCGACGTGGGCGTAGTGGCGCTTGGCCGTCTCGTATTCCACGTGGGCGATCGAGATGGTGATACCGCGCTGGCGCTCTTCGGGGGCCTTGTCGATCTGGTCGAAGGGCGTGAAGGCGCTGCCGGGGATGCGTTCTGAGAGAACCTTGGTGATCGCCGCGGTAAGAGTGGTCTTGCCGTGGTCGATGTGACCCATGGTTCCAATGTTGACGTGCGGCTTAGTGCGCTCGAACTTCTGCTTTGCCATTGTCGGGGACTTACTTTCTGTCTAGTGACCGGTTCGATATGAACCCGTCTGGTTTGTTTCGGCCCTCCCCGACCACGGTTTGGACCTTGTTGGTGCCGGTTTCCCGGCTTCTTACGCTCCCGTTGCCTTGGCCACGATCTCCTTGGAGATCGCCTCGGGAACTTCTGCGTACGAATGGAACTGCATGGTGTACGTCGCGCGCCCTTGGGTGCGAGAACGCAGGTCAGTAGCGTAGCCGAACATGTCAGCCAGCGGCACAAGTGCCTTAATTGCTTGACTATTGCCCTTCTGCTCCATGCCCTCGACGCGTCCACGACGCGACGACAAGTCACCGATCACGTCACCCATGTAGTCCTCGGGGGTGACCACTTCGACCGACATCACGGGCTCGAGCAAGACGGGACTGGCGAGGCGCGCGGCCTTCTTGACGGCGATCGAACCGGCGATCTTGAACGCCATTTCCGAGGAGTCGACGTCGTGGTAGCTACCGTAGGTGAGGCGTACGCGTACGTCCACGACGGGGTAGCCCGCGAGCACACCCGAGGTCAGTGCCTCGGTGATGCCCTGGTTGACCGGGTTGATGTACTCCTTGGGAATCACGCCACCGGTGATCTCGTCGAGGAACTCGTAGCCGCCGCCGGGACCCGTGGGCTCGAGGGTGATCACGACGTGGCCGTACTGACCCTTACCGCCGGTCTGGCGCACGTACTTCTCTTCGACCTTCTCGACCTTCTTGCGAACCGTCTCGCGGTAGGCCACCTGGGGCTTACCGACGTTGGCGTCCACGCTGAACTCACGCAGCATGCGGTCCACCAATACCTCGAGGTGCAGTTCGCCCATACCTGAGATGACGGTCTGGCCGGTCTCCTCGTCGGTGCGCACGCGAAACGTCGGGTCCTCTTCGGACAATGCGTACAGGGCCTTGCTCAACTTCTCCTGGTCCGCCTTGGTCTTGGGCTCGACCGCGACGTGGATGACCGGCTCGGGGAAGGTGAGCGTCTCGAGCTGGATGGGCTGGTCGACGGCCGAGAGGGTGTCACCGGTGGTGACCTGCTTGAGGCCCACCGCGGCGACGATGTCACCGGTGCGGATGGTGTCGAGGTCCTCGCGGTTGTTCGCGTGCATCAACAAGAGACGTCCGAGACGTTCCTTCTTCATGCCCTTTGTCGTGTTCACCACGGTGTCGCCCTTTTCGAGGGTGCCCGAGTAGACGCGCAGGTACGTCAACTTACCAACGTAGGGGTCGGTCATGATCTTGAAGGCCAACGCCGAGAAGGGCTCGTCGTCGCTGGGCTTGCGCTCGATGACGTCTTCTTTGCCGGGCTTGGTGCCCTGGGTAGGCGGTAGGTCAACGGGAGAGGGCAGGTAGTCCACGACCGCGTCGAGCATGGGCTGGACGCCCTTGTTCTTGAACGCGCTGCCGTTCAGGATCGGCACGCAGTGGTTCTCCAACGTGCCCTTTCGAAGAGCAGCGTGAAAGTCCTCGGAGGTGGGGGTCTCGTCGCCGAGCACCTTTTCCATCAGTGTGTCGTCGAAGCGGGTCAGCACGTCGAGCAACTTGGCGTGGTATTCCTCGGCCTGGGCCTGGAACTCGGCGGGGATCGGAATAACCTCAAGCTGCTCGCCCTTGTCGTCGTGATAGATCGTGGCGTTCATCGCGACCACGTCGATGATGCCCTTGTAATCGCCCTCGGCGCCGATGGGCAGTTGGATCACGGCCGCGGTGCAGTCGAGGCGGTCCTCGATCATCTCGACGCAGCGAAAGAAGTCCGCGCCGATACGGTCCATCTTGTTCACGAAGCAGATCCGGGGCACGTGGTACTTGTTCGCCTGGCGCCAGACCGTCTCGGTCTGGGGCTCGACGCCCGCTACCGCGTCAAAGACCGCGACCGCGCCGTCGAGCACCCGCAACGAGCGCTCCACTTCGACCGTGAAGTCGACGTGTCCCGGGGTGTCGATGATGTTGATGCGGTTGCCCTTCCAGTAACAAGTGGTCGCCGCCGAGGTGATGGTGATGCCACGCTCTTGCTCTTGGACCATCCNNCGGCGTCGATGTGCGCCATGATGCCAATGTTGCGAACCTTGTCGAGGGGGTATTCGCGTGCGGTCATTTCTGAAACTTTCTTTGATTACCAGCGGTAGTGCGCGAAGGCCTTGTTGGACTCGGCCATCTTGGCCATGTCCTCGCGGCGCTTCACGGCGGCGCCGACGCCATTGCTGGCGTCGATGATCTCGTTGGCCAGGCGCTCGGCCATGGTCTTCTCACGGCGCTTCTTGGCGAAGTCGGTGAGCCAGCGGATCGCCAGGGTCGTCGCGCGACGGGGACGTACTTCCATGGGGACCTGGTAGGTAGTTCCACCCACGCGGCGGCTCTTGACTTCGAGCTCGGGTCGTACGTTCTCCAGGGCGCGCTTCAAGGTGGCGACCGGGTCACCGCTCGTCTTTTGCTCGACGAGCTCGAGGGCAGTGTAGACAATGCGCTCGGCGATGGTGCGCTTGCCGCGCTCGAGGATCTTGTTGGTCAACTGGGTTACCAGGACCGACTTGTAGATCGGGTCGGTGGGAACTTCACGACGGACGGCGGGACCTTTGCGAGGCATTAGCTTTCCTTCTTCGCGCCGTAGCGACTACGGGCTTGTTTGCGGTCACGAACGCCCGAGGTGTCCAGGGCGCCGCGAATGATCTTGTAACGAACACCGGGCAGGTCCTTCACACGTCCACCTCGTACGAGGACGATCGAGTGCTCCTGGAGGTTGTGGCCGACACCGGGGATGTAGGCCGTGATCTCCACGCCCGAGGTGAGGCGCACGCGCGCCACCTTGCGCAGCGCCGAGTTCGGCTTCTTGGGCGTGACCGTGTGAACGCGGGTGCACACACCACGACGCTGCGGGGCCCCCTTCAGGGCCGGCGTCTTGGTCTTGGATACTTTGTCCTGTCGGCCCTTTCGGACCAACTGTGCGATTGTGGGCACGCGGAACCTCTTCTAGTTGTACTTCGGCTGGTGCGTGCGAGAACTGCGCACGCGGACTTTCTATCCTAGGGCACTTTCGCTTCCAACGGCAAGCCCGCGACGGGCCCGGTGGTCAGGGCGCCTAGAGCGCCTGACCACCGAGCTCGTCCTCGGGTCGAACGTCGTCGTTCTCGGGTAGGGCCGACTCGTCGTAGGTGGCGGTACCGATGTTCTGGAAAGCCGTCAAATCAGCGCTGAAGGTGTCGTCACCCGTGATCTCGCCCAACAGACTGGCGAGGTCGAGGTCGTCGTCGGACACCTGGGCCCAAGCGGGCAGCAACTCGGCGTCGGGCATGTCCAGGCGCAGTTCCTTCTTGTTGTAGTACTCCAGCCCGGAACCGGCGGGGATCAGCTTGCCGATGATGATGTTCTCCTTGAGGCCCACCAGGTGGTCACGCTTGCCCTCGATGGCGGCTTCGGTGAGCACGCGGGTCGTCTCTTGGAACGACGCCGCGGACAGCCACGAATCGGTCGCGAGCGACGCCTTGGTGATACCCATCAACTGGGCGCGGCCGTCGGCGGCCTCCTTGGAGATTGCCTCGAGCTGGTCGTTGGTGTCGTTGAACAACTTGACGTCGACCATCGCACCGGGCAGCCACGGGGACTCACCGGCGTCGACGATCTGCACGCGGCGGGTCATCTGACGAACGATCAATTCGATGTGCTTGTCGTGGATCGACACGCCCTGGTCGCGATAGACGTTCTGGACCTCTTCGACCAGGTACTGCTGGGTCTCACGGGTACCACGGAACTTCATCATCAACTTGGGGTCGAGCGGTCCGTCGTGCAGGGGCATGCCGACTTCGACCTCTTGGCCGTCCTCGACGAGCAGGTGGCGCGCGATCGAGATCGACTCCTCCTGGACCTCACCCTCGTTGCTCACGACGGTGACCTTGCGCTCACGCCCGACCAGTTCGACGCGAACGACGCCCGAGTGCTCGGCGACCTTGGCGGCACCCTTGGGGGTACGCGCCTCGAAGAGCTCGACCACGCGCGGCAGGCCGTGGGTGATGTCGCTCTCGGTCACGCCACCGGAGTGGAAGGTACGCATGGTGAGCTGGGTTCCCGGTTCACCAATGGACTGGGCGGCGATGACGCCCACCGCCTCACCGAGCTCGACGAGCTGGTGGGTGGCGAGTGAGAGTCCGTAACAAGCGGCGCAGACACCCTGGATGGCGTCACAGGTGAGCGTCGTGCGAACTCGCACGCGGTCCACCGCGGCGTCGTCACGCAGTCGGTCCACGTCGTCTTGGAGCAGCATCGTGCCCGCGGGGATCGTCGAACCATCGGACAACGTCACGTCCTCGGATACGACGCGACCCCACAGCTTGGTCTCGAGGTGAGCACGAACGGCGCGGGTGTCCGCGGCGACGTGCTCGATCCACATGCCACGCTGGGTGCCACAGTCGAACTCCTTGACGATCAGCTCCTGGGCGACGTCGACGAGTCGACGGGTCAGGTAGCCCGAGTCCGCGGTGCGAAGCGCGGTGTCACCGAGACCCTTGCGGGTGCCGTGGGTCGAGATGAAGTACTCGAGCACCGACAGACCCTCGCGGAACGAGGACTTGATCGGACGAGGGATCATCTCACCACGCGGGTTGGACACGAGGCCCTTCATCGCGGCGATCTGGCGGATCTGCTGGCTGTTACCACGAGCCCCCGAGTCGACCATCATGCGAATCGGGTTGTTGGCGATCGCGTTCATGGCGCGGTCGGTGGCGTCACCCACCTCCTTGTTCGCGTTAGTCCAGATCTCGATCTCCTGCTGGCGACGCTCGTCGTCGACGATGACGCCTCGGCGGTAGTTGGTCTCGACCTTGGCGGCCTGCTCCTCGTACTTGTTGAGGATCTCCGCCTTCTCCGAGGTCGTGACGACGTCGTCGATCGAGATCGTCAGGCCCGACTTGGTGGCGTAGCGGAAACCCAACGACTTGATGGCGTCGAGCGACTCGGCGACCTCTTGGCGGCTGAAGCCTCCCGAGATCTCCTCGACGATGACCCCGATGGGCAGGGCGTTCTTGCCGATCAACTCGTTCACGTAGCGGAACCCGAAGGGCAGCGCCTCGTTGAAAAAGACGCGCCCGGGCGTCGTGACGAGTGAACGACTGGCACCCTTGACCTCGATGCCCGAAGCGTCCAGACGAGTGTCGAGCGACGAGCCGTCCAGTGGCCGGATCTCGATAGGCGTGCGAAGACCAATGGTCTTGTCCGCGAGCGCGTTCTCGATCTCGTAGACGTGGCGAAACACGAAGGGGTGTTCCACCTTCTCCTCGGCGGGCAGGGTCAGGTAGTACGCACCAAAGACCATGTCTTGGGCGGGCTCGGTGATGGGACGACCCGTGGCGGGCGTGAAGATGTTGTTGGTCGACAACATCAAGATGCGCGCCTCGGCCTGAGCCTCGGCGGACAACGGCACGTGCACGGCCATCTGGTCACCGTCGAAGTCAGCGTTGAACGCCTTGCAGACGAGCGGGTGGATCTGGATGGCCTTACCGTCCACGAGCACGGGCTCGAAGGCCTGGATACCCAGGCGGTGCAAGGTCGGGGCACGGTTGAGCAGCACGGGGTGCTCGCGGATGACCTCTTCGAGCACGTCCCAGACAATGGCCTTGCGACGCTCGACCATGCGCTTGGCGCTCTTGATGTTCTGGGCCATCTGGGTCTCGATGAGCCGCTTCATCACGAAGGGCTTGAAGAGCTCAAGGGCCATCATTTTGGGCAGTCCGCACTGATGCAACTTGAGTTGGGGGCCGACCACGATGACCGAACGGCCCGAGTAGTCCACGCGCTTGCCGAGCAGGTTCTGACGGAACCGACCCTGCTTGCCTTTCAACATGTCCGAAAGACTCTTGAGGGGCCGACCGCTCTGGCCCGCGACGGGGCGACCACGGCGACCGTTGTCGAACAGCGCGTCCACGGCCTCTTGGAGCATGCGCTTCTCGTTATTGACGATGATGTCCGGCGCCCCGAGGTCGAGCANNCGGCCACCGTCGAGCTGGACCATCGGACGAAGGTCCGGAGGGATGACCGGCACGGCTTCGAGGATCATGGCGCGCGGGTCGTTGAGACGGCGTCCCTGGTCGTCGCGCCGGTTGAAGGACTGCACGATCGCGAGGCGCTTCAAGAACTTCGCGTGACGCTGCGCGGAGAGAGGCTTGCGGCCGTCCTTCGCGTCGATCATCTCGCGCATCATGCGCTCTTCCTCGTCGAGGTCCATACGGTCGATCAATTGGAGAATGGCGTCAGCGCCCATACCGCCTTCGAAGTAGTCGCCGTAGCGGAACTCCATCTCGCGGTACAGCACCTCGTCTTCGATGATCTGGCGTGAGTGCAAGCCTTCGAAGGTGTCAAAGGCCTGCTTGGCGAGGTCCCGCTCTTCGGCGAAGCGTGAACGCACGCCGTCGAGTTCCTTCTCGGTGCCGCGCTGGAGGGCGCGAAGTTCGGATTCTTTGGCCCCGTCGGCTTCGAGCTTGACGGCCCGGGCCTCGATCTCCTTGAGCTTGTTGTCGAGTGCCTTGACCTCGCGCTCGCCGATCTCGACCTGCTCTTCGGCCAGGGCGACGCGTAGGTCGCCCAGGTCCGCGTGACGCTTGTCGACGTCAACGAAGGTAACCATGTGGGCGGCGAAGTAGATGACCTTCTCTAACTGCTTGGCCTTCAGCTCCTCCTTGGGCGCGGTGCCCATGAGCAGGTAGGCCAACCACGAACGCGTGCCGCGCAGGTACCAGATGTGCACCACCGGCGCCGACAAGGCGATGTGGCCCATGCGGTCGCGACGGACCTTGTCGCTGGTGACCTCAACGCCACAGCGCTCACAGACGATGCCCTTGAAACGCACGCGCTTGTACTTACCGCACGCGCACTCCCAGGCCTTTTGAGGTCCGAAGATCTTCTCGCAGAAGAGTCCGTCCTTCTCGGGGCGCAGAGTCCGGTAGTTGATCGTCTCGGGTTTCTTCACTTCTCCCGAAGACCAGCTGCGGATGTTCTGGGCAGTGGCGAGGCCAATGCTCAGCTCGTCGAACTGATTGACGTCGAGCGGGCTCATGACAACTTCCTTTCGGCGGCACGACGGGCGTCCTCTTCGTCACTGCCGCGCTCGGGTCGACTGATGTCGATGCCAAGTTCGCGCGTGACCGAGAAGAAGTCCTCTTCGGTGTCCGCAAGATCCACGTGGGCGCCGACCTTGTCGCGCACTTCCACGTTCAAACAGAGTGATTGCATTTCCTTGATGAGCACCTTGAACGATTCAGGGATACCCGGCTCGGGCAGGTTCTGACCTTTGACGATGGCCTCGTACGCGCGCTCGCGGCCCTTCATGTCGTCGGACTTGACCGTCAAAAGTTCCTGGAGCGCGTAGGCGGCGCCGTAGGCCTCGAGGGCCCAGACTTCCATCTCACCGAA
>PLQL01000006.1 GCA_003160115.1 Acidimicrobiaceae bacterium | reverse complement strand
GACGTATGGAAAGTATCGACAGAATTCGAGCTTCTGAGTCAAAAAGTGCACAATCTTCCTCGCCCGAGGTCGACGAGCGCGAAGCGCCGAGTCGGCCGTACGGGCGGTCATAGTGACAACCAGAATCTCAAGAATTTCGGGAAATCTCGTGGTCCCGGTCCCATCCGAGCCCAAAAAAGTGGCTCCTTCTATAAGGGGAGAATTTCACTCGAATCTGAAAGGTTGAATCATGGCTCGCATATTGACACGTGCAACATTCCTATGCGATGCGATGCGAAGCCGGTGCGGTATCCGATGTCGAAGAAGCACAACAATTTTGTCGACCAGTGCGAATTAGAGCGACCGTTGGGCGATGTGCATTGTCGCCTAAAGGCAGGTTCATCGAGCTACGTGGAGTCGAAGGGAGAATTGTCGTGACTGGGAAGCGTCATTTCGGCACCGTACGAAAGAGGTCGTCTGGTAGATGGCAGGCCGTCTACCAGCGCGAGGGCCGCATGATCTCGGCGGGAACCTTTTACTCAAAGGCCGACGCTCTCGCAAGTCTGGCGATTGTTGAAGCGGACCTGCTACGTGGCACGTGGATCGACCCGCGTTCGGGTCGCATTGGACTTGAGCAGTACGCGGAGTTGTGGCTCTCGCGACGACCAGAGTTGGCGGTGCGCACCGTTGAGCTCTACGAGTACCTGTTGAGGAATCAGATCTTCCCCACCATGGGCCACGTCGAGCTATCGGCGCTGTCTTCATCGATGATTCGTGGCTGGCACGCCGAACTCGCGTCGCGTCACCCCAGCACCGCGGCCAAGGCCTATCGGCTCCTTTCAACGATCATGCGCACCGCGGTCGCCGATGGGCTGATCCTCACATCGCCCTGCAAGGTGAAGGGTGCGGGAAATGAACGACCAGCGGAACGTCCCTTGGCGACCGTGGCGGAGGTCGAACAGCTCGCTGCCGCCATGCCCGAACATCTGCGACTCGTCGTCCTCCTTGCGGTGTGGTGCCAGTTAAGGCGAGGTGAGATTTTGGGGCTTCGCCGATGTGACATCGACCCACTCCACTCGACAATCCAAATCGAGCAGAGTCGGACGATCAGACGCGACGGGAGTTCGCTCATCAAGTCCCCCAAGACCACCGCGGGCCGTCGACAACTGTCCGTGCCGGCACACGTGATGAAATCCGTGGAGAGCCATCTCGAGCGCCATACCGGTGCCGGAAGCGAGGCTCTGGTGATTGCGTCAGAGCAAGGCGACGCCGTATCTATGGCCGTTCTGCAGCGAGCCTGGACCAAGGCTCGAGCCTCAATTGGGCGAGACGATCTCCACCTTCATGACCTTCGCCATACGGGACTCACGCTGGCCGCCGCGACTGGAGCCACCACGGCTGAACTCATGCATCGCGCCGGACACGCCTNNGGCCGATGCCGCACTGCGTTATCAGCACGCGACTCGCGATCGCGACCGAATCCTGGCTGAAGCACTCGAGAAGATCGTCAATCCGTCGTCGAGCAGTGACTATCGGTTCCTTGCGGTTTAATGGTGCGATCACGGTTGAGAACAGAAGAAGACGAGGGGCCACTCGGCTGATCAAGGGAAAGAAGACTCTCCGATGACCTTCCACGAATGTCCATTAGTAGTTCGAGCGAGCCCGCCGAAAAGTATGGGCATCCATGCTTCGCGTCCCACGCTCGCGAAATAGGGCCCAGTGATGTTCGTTTTCGCCCCTAAATCACCAGACCCAACTGACTGCCAGTGTCGGCCTCCGTCGGCGCTGAACTCTAGGAAACCCGGACCGGCGTCAATCCAGACGTACCGTCCGTCACTACTAACACCAAAGGTGTTCACGGCCATCCCGCCGATGTTGCCCAAGTTGGGTCCACCAGGAATGGGTGAACCTTGGGCCAACAAAGTCCACGTATGACCTGCATTGTTCGTTCGATAGAGAGAATTCGCCGCATGGTTCATGCCAACTCCAGCAGAACACATGAAGTACCAGTTGCTCGCGCTGAGCGCT
This sequence comes from Acidimicrobiaceae bacterium, assembly GCA_003160115.1. GTDB lineage: Bacteria > Actinomycetota > Acidimicrobiia > Acidimicrobiales > RAAP-2 > RAAP-2. Next base: position 2,428 of record PLQL01000006.1, on the reverse strand, counting down.
TGACCAACTGGGGCCGTCCCTTGAGGGCACGGGTTGATGGTTCTCTGCCACGTTGCGCCAGAATTGGCGGTTTTGAGAATAATCGTGTCGTGCGGTGTGGAGAGATTGTTTTCTACCGCGACGCCAGTTGACTCGTGCCACGCGATCACGGTTGCCGGGTAGTCGGAACTGTTCATCTTTGGAGTTGGCGATGTTGGCAACGGTGAGGGGATGCGCGTTGTACTCGATGCGGTCAGCGAACTCGGGCGAATGACGTTGAGAAATGTGGTCCCGCAATATGGAACAGCTAACGGATTCGAGCAGCGTTCAGAAGTGGCGAGTAACTTACCATTCGCCATCCAGAGAGCCGTCGGCGTACCGGGTACCTCCACGTTCGTCCAGGTTCGACCTCCGTTAGTTGTGAGCAAAAATTTTCGTGGTCCGCTGGTTGCGATGTACCCGACCTGGGAGTTGAAGAAAATCATCATTGGATTCCAACTCCAGTTGGGACTCCATATGCCGGCCGGTAGCAGCCCGCCAACTTTCCACGAAATTCCACCATTGACGGTCGTCGTCAAATAGGAGTGTTCGACTCTTTGGAAACCCTTGCTCCAGAAAGTTGAAATTGCAACTCCGGTTGTTGGGGTGAACATCTGAATCGCTGCCACCGTTGACGAATTGATGACTGTACCCACCGGCAGTGCGGCCACTGAACCCTTAGTCGGCGCGGTGTCAGTACTTGAACGAGCCGAGGGATGATTTCCCAATCCGCCGACATATATCGAGGCGGAAATCACGATGACGCTCGCGATGAAGGTGATGAAGCCCGAGCGCAACCTACGACGGTGCTTGCGACGACGCGCCTCGGGAATGAGAACCGTGATCTCTTCCGCTGGAACTTCTTTCTTGTCGAATAGGAGAGCCAAGACCACTCCTCGCTATTGAACCGACAGAATCATCGTGGCCAGTTCGTCTTTTCGGTAACCCTGTTCGCGCGCCATCGACACCAACTCGTTGACCTTCGTCAGCAGTGCACTGCGTGCAGCAGTGCCGACCACTCGGACGCCACGACCTCTCGTGAAATCAAGGATGCCTTCTTCGCGCAGGATGTGCAGCGCCCGGATGACAGTGTTCTTGTTCACCCCGAGCACGGCGGCAAGATCGACCGCAGGAGGTAGTCGCTCGCCCTCAGCGGCCTCACCCTCAGCAATGGCACGTCGTATCTCGGCCGCCACCTGATGGTGGAGAGTGACTTGTTCGTTCCTGTTGACCTGAGAGAATTTCATAGTACTATGGCGAATAGTACCATCATCGGACCGATTGGCAAGGAGCGCCGTGACGTTGAGCCCGCCACTTGATCACGATCAGATGGAACTTGACGTCTTGGGAGAACGTCGTAACGCGGAACTCCTCATAAGGGAAGCGAAACGGCGTCAACGGCGTAGGCGTTCGCTGATCGTTACCTTCGTGATCGCGACAGTTCTAGTAATCGCAACGACCTTTTTTGCCGTGCGCTCTAACAAGGTCGCGACCGCCAATGCGACCTCAGTGGGCGGCTTTATTGCGTCGATGAAGAGTGCTGAGGCGACGGGATACGTCGCGACATACCACGTCAAGAACCTTTTATTCTTCCAGGATGGAACTATTAACTTCGCTCAGATCCCCAGTCCTCCTGGAACCAAGGCCGTTGAGAACACTGACGGTTATTCCGGTACTGGGAAATACTCCTACATCTTCTACGGCAGTTCCGACCACGTCATTCGACAGTGGATCGTCGTCAATACGAATGTGCAGGCCTGCCTCAAGTGGGCATCCGGTCCTCAAGCGAAACTGATTTGCGGACGCCCAAGTCCGTACCTACCTTCGAATGGCTTCATTGAGGAAGACACCGGACTGATTCCCAAGTTCGTCCTGCAGGCTGTCCAGGAGAGTGAGTCCACGCCAACGGTTGATCGTTTTACCTTGGAATCATCCAAAGAGTTTGGACAGCTCCGATGCCTGACCCAGGCCAGCTGGTCCCAGACGACTTGTATTGATCGCTCGGGCTATGTCGTGTCGTACAGGAGAATTGGTATCTCCTCGTACATCACTGACATCTCCTTGGCGACGCTGGGCCATCATCCGAGCGCGGCCAATTTTGCGCCCTTGGTGAAACCGACCGTTGCGTTGGTCTTGCCACCCATCTAACCCCGTGTCGGTTGACCTGAAGTCCGGTCGAATTTGAACGGCTTCGACGCGGACAAATGATGAAGCTTTCTGACTTTTGGGAGTTCGACCAGACGCAGGTACATGACGCGTGGGCATTACGTGGGCATTATCAAAGGTGATTTGGGCATGATTGGACATGTTGTAGAGGACACTCGCGGTTAAAAATGGTCACTCGTGGTCACTTAAAAGTGCTTGCAAACATTGCACTTTCATCGAAAGTCCTTGGAGCGGGCGACGAGAA
>PLQL01000021.1 GCA_003160115.1 Acidimicrobiaceae bacterium | reverse complement strand
CTCTGATCCGTAGTTCAAGCTCCCTAGCCACAAAGTTGCCGTTCAGCAACCGACGGTGCACTGCTGTACTGCATCGTGGTCCACGTGAAGGCGTGCTCGAAGTTCGAAGCGACTTGCGAGAAGGTCAAGGGATGAGACACTGATCGTAAGTAGCCCGCGAGGGGTTGGCACGACAGCGCCCTTCGCGCTGCTTCGAGCTCGGATTTGCTCACGCCGTCAGGGCGCGGGGTGGAAATCGACCCAAATCTCGCGTCAAGCCAGACCGGGGCGACGACCTTCTCGTGTCCAGGCCGTGTTCGAACGTAGACAATGAAGTGTGCGCCAATTGGATTGGCCAAGGACAACTCGTCAAAGACGTAGACGTCGTCTCCCGCGGCCAGTCCAAACAGGCCAATGCTGGGAAAGCCGACGTAGTACGTCTCGGGAAACGAAGTCGTAATTGGATAATTCGTGGGCGGTTCTGGGCTGAACGAATAGAACTGAGACCGATTCCAGTTCAGCAACTTGACGCCGGAAGGTGTCCTAAGGGCAGTTCTGGCTGCTTGTTTGCCCTCTATTTCCCAGGGCTCCAGCTTAAAATCAGAAGGAGTAATTGGATGCTCATTGCCTGCCTCGTATATGTAATTCGCACGTTCATTGGCGATGCCATTGGCTGAGATGTTCCAGGGAGGCGAGAAACGGAAGAAGAGAACGCAGAAGAGGGCCCATACCGTGACACCAGCGATGACCACGGTATCTCGCACCGACGTCATTCCTTCGATCCAAAAGATCATAAAGATCGAGAAGAAACCCGGTAGCAGCATTCGAGCGTGCATGAAATCGCCGCCGATGGCGGTGACGTAGGCGACATCGAGCAGCCCGCCAAAGATCGGAGCCGAAATGACCAAGATCTCAAGTCGATAATGGAGTTTCCACCAATCACGAATTCGGCTACCGGTCACCACTGTCAATGCGGCAAAGGGGAGCCATAGCCAATACGTGCCCGTGAAGTTGGTGAAATACGTCAGTCCTTGTCGGAGCCAAAGGCTTGAGGCGGATTTGGCGAGCGCGGTGTTGGAGACCAACAATCCGAAATACGCGATTCGAAAGAGCTCGCTCGCGAGAGGTATGCCGATCAACGCAAGCAAAAGGAGGAGCCTACGAGAACGTCGCTCTCGATTATCATTCCGCGTCTGCAACATGAACAAGACGACGCCGAATGAAAGCGTGAATAGAGCCATGTCGGGTCGAATCGTGAAGCCCAGCGAGACGACGAGCGCGGCGGTGATGATTCCCTTGTTCTGATGCAAGAAACATCGTACGAGTAGCCACCAACTCAGTCCCAGCCAACCGAAGATGAGACCCGTCTCCAGTCCCGATGTCGCGAACATCCACACACCCGCCACGCAGGATGCACACACGAGGCCAACCGGGAAGATTGATCTTGAGGTCCGGTGTTCGGCGAGATTGATCGTGCCAAGGCCCGCGAACCAAAACCCTGCACCGGTGAAGAAAAGACCTAGCAGTACGGACCACCACTCCACGTCGATGAATCGCAGTGGCCCCGAGAAGACAGTCAGCAAGAAAACCCAGAGGGGATCGGAATACGCTTCAATCCTCTCGCCGGGATTGTACACGGGCCCGTAGCCACTGAGAATATTGTGCACCACCCGAAAGTCGATGAACGCGTCGTCAGACACCCAGCGGTATCCCCAACCTCCAACGAGGACGATGACCGTCGGAAGCAGGATCAAAAGGTATTTGAGGGTGCGCCGTCGATCACTGAACATATCAGCGCATGTTTAACAGATTCGGTTGCGCCAGCAGCCGTCATTGCGTGAGATGGATTTCGAGCCATTTCGAAGTAACTGTAAGGACTGACAGTTTGGTCTCAACGTTCAAAGCAAAGACCCTGAACTCGTAGAGTTGTGAATCTATTCCTTGGTAGCCAACGAAGGGAATAAAGGGCACCTCGGGAATCTTCGAGATGGCTTGGGCCGATTGTGGTCGCGCGACCTTTGCGCACGGAGAATCAAGGGCAGTCCCCGAGCCACGCTTAAATGGGCGTCGCGTCGGCACCCACGCGATGGTCGACCAGCCGCACTTCATTTCGCGAGGCGGATTTAGGGGAGTATCGGCTTGCTGAAGGGTTGCTGACGCGACGTCGTCATACAGAAGGCAACATTGTTTCGGCGCACCCAAACGAGTTGCTTGACAGGCAAGTGGTAATGGAACGCCGGTTCAGTGGGAAAATTGGCTCCGAATTTGGAACAGAGAATTGGTCCATGTGCTACATTGTCGCACATGGAAATAGGTGTGCGAGAACTTCGTAATCAGACCAGTCAAATCATTGACGCCGTCCGTGCCGGGGAACGAGTTGTTCTCACCGTGCGCGGCGAAGCCGTCGCCGACATTGTGCCGCACGCACAAAGATCCCGTTGGGTGGCGGGAAAGAACCTGCGTCGCAGTTTGATCGAGTGGGCCGCCGACCCAGCATTAAGCACTGACCTTGATGCAATCGCCGGCCAAACCTTGGACGAACTTTGAGCGAATCGTCTGGACTTCTTGATACTTCGGTATTCATAGCGCGAGAATCCGGTCGACTTCTCGGCGAACTTCCCGACCGAGTCACCGTGTCAGTGGTGACAATTGGCGAACTTGAACTTGGTGTCTTGGTTGCTGCGGACAACGCGTCGCGAGGGAAGCGGGCTGGAACCTTGGCATTGGCTCGTACGATTGTTCCACTGCCCATCAGTGAGTCCGTCATGACGGCTTGGGCCCGCCTCGTTTTCGATTGTCGCCGCGATGGCGTACATCGAACCGTCAAACTTGCTGATGCACTCATTGCCGCCACGGCAATCGATCTCGGATTGCCAGTGGTGACGCAAGATGAAGATTACGACCAGATGGCCAAGGCTCATACACAACTTCGGGTCCTCAAGGTTTAGCCATCAGTGGCCTCCGTCTTCTTCAACGAAGTCGACAGGTGAAATGTTCATCACGTTACGACCGATGTCATCCAAGCTTGCGCCTCAATGGTCAAACGGCGGATAATTGTCCTGTGAGGACTGAGAGGAGTGCCACCAGTGAGTGATTTCTCGGCTCAGTTGGCGGAAGTCGTCGAACGCTTTACTCATGACGCTACCGACGTTGACCACGCCGATGCGATTCCTCGAACGCACTTCGATCAACTCGCGGCGCTGGGTCTGTTTGGTGCCTTTGCTCCCATCGACATGGGTGGGCTCGAATTCAGTCTCGCTGAACTTTGTGACTGTGTCGAGTTGTTGGCTTCGGCGTGTCTAGCCAGCACCTTCGTGTGGATCCAGCATTTTCGTCTGCTCGCGGCGGCGCTGGATCCCTCAGCCCCGGGAATCGTGGCTGACCTGCGCCGCGAGATCGTACGCGGCCAAGTTAGAGGCGGTGTTGCTCTCACCGGATCACAACCGGGACCCGCCCGATTGAAGGCCACGCCGACACGCGAAGGGTGGTCACTGGATGGTGAGGCGCCGTGGGTGAGCGGCTGGGGACTCGTGGACCACCTCGTCGTCGCCGCGCGCGGGCCTGAGGATACCGTGGTGACGCTCCTGCTCGATGCCCGTGACCAGCCGGGCCTCGTCGCTACTCGACACCAACTTGCAGCGCTCAACGCCACCGCGACGGTGAAATTGACGTTCGCAGCAATGTTGGTGGAAGCTGACCGCGTGCTCGGTCAAGTTCTCTATGATCCGACACATGAGCTCCCGGAAGGTCTTCGCGTCAACGGATCTCTGGCACTCGGTGTAACGCGTCGATGCCTTAACGTCATTGGACCGTCGCGACTCGACCACGAGCTGCGCGAAGCGCGCAACGCACTCGATGGTGCAAACGCGGAGACGATGCCCCTCGCCCGTGCGCAAGCCTGCGAGTTAGCGGTGCGCGCGTCAAACTCGCTGGCGGTCCATCAGGGGAGTTCGTCGGTGCTCGAAGCAAGCATCGCCGAGCGAACGGGTCGCGAGGCGCAAGTCCTACTCACTTTCGGTTCGCGTCCAGCGATTCGACGCGAGTTACTCGAGCGTTTCGGCGCGGGAACCGCCTAGCCCTTTCGCCGGCATTCGGGCGTTAGCCCAAACCAGACTGCGTCGTTGTGGTGGTTCCAAGCAGCGTGGTTGATGTCGTGGTCGTCGTTGCGGGGATGGTCGTCGTGGTAGTTGAAACAGCTGCTGATTGCCCAAGTTCCTTGAGAGCCTGAGACCAGGTGAAGACGACCCCCGAAGTTGGTTTCGCCGCGAACCAGGAGAACTCCATGGCTAACGAATAGCCCAACCTTGGATTGAGGGCCGCGCCAGCGCCCATGACCAGGACTGCTTGCCTCTTCGAAGCGAGCGAGGTCGGGCGAAGTTCGAGGATCGCATTGCGATGGTCCCAACAACCGGGCGCACCTTGTTGTGAACAGAAGTAGTTCGTCCACCCGTGGTAGGGAGGGGGACCGTCTTCGTACATCCAGCCCCAGTCCGCTTGGAACGCCGCCTGAGTTCGTGCGGTGCCCGCAGTGGACCAGATGACGTGATAATCGTAGGGCCACCTTGGCGGTGGCGACGGGTCGCGACGCAGTTGCGCACCCTCCAGCGAGACCCTATTGAGTGTGGAGATAAGCGCGTAGCCAGGTTGCTCGCCTCGGCTGATTCGTTCGAGATTGACGAGTACGAATAACTGTTCGGGGACCGTCAGTGCGTCATATCTCGAGAGATTTATGGACAAGGGACCGAGCCCTTCTTCCGCGGAGCGGGCGTCGTTGATAAGTGTCAGCGCGGGCAGTCCTGGACCGCTTGGTGGATCAAAATTGGTAGGCGGCGTATTTGGAGGGAGAATCACCCCGGAGCCAGAAGAGCCCGCGACACTCGAAAAACTGGTCATGAGCGACAAAATGGCGACAAATACGAGCACATTACGATTTCTCACATCTCTTGCTTACTATTTGGCATGCGTCAAGGCAAGCGCATCTTTGTTACTGGGCGCCACTGCCAGTACCTGGCGAATTCTTCGAGCTAAAGAGCGAGTGTTCTTTGGTGAGCCTCAGTCGGTCCCAATCGTGTTGGAGGTGACACCCTCGGCACTCACGTAGTCACTGCCATTCGACTCCGTGTCATAGCACGTGTTCGTGGTCAGTGTCTCGGTGCTGGACGTCAACGCAGCGGAGTAGGGGCCGTAGTTGGTGCCCTCATCGACGCAGTACCAAGTGGCCGTTCCTATCGGGAAGTTCGAGAAGGTGATACTCATCCAGTTGCCGGAGGGCGCCGGGTTGGTCCCCCAACTAACTGAGATCGACGGAGAGGAAGTTCCTCCCACACTGCCGCCGAGACCTGCGGTACTAATCGTGGTCGTTGGAGCGCTCGTTGGCACAGGTCCAACGTTGATCCCAGGAAGATCGGGTAAGAGTTCTGCCAGCAAGCGGCCTTCGGCGGCGTTGCCCAACTCAGACGGATGAAACGACCTTCGCAAGTCCGAAGGCACGACGCCATTGAGCCAAGGAGGACCCGATCCGCAAAGATTGTGTCGTTTTCCTACCGAGGGTTCAAAGAGATTCTGGTTGGTCGAAGAGATTGACTTGGAACCCGAATTCGATCCTGAGTTCACGTCGAGGAAGGTCAAGGTCACGCCGTTGGGATGTTCGGCGTTAACCGCTTGGACGTCGGAACTGATTGAAGCGTTTAGGTCGCCGGCGTCGCCGCGAATCTGTGTCGCATCGCTGGTCCCGAGGTAATCACACGTTCCTAAGTGTCGCAGACGTGGAGGCCAGAGTCTCGGTAGTTCAACGATGTCGGGATAACCAAGAACAACTATGTTGCCGCCAGGTTCGACGACATCGTTGGCGACCTTCGTGAGAAAGGTCTCGTACGCCGTCGTCAATTTCCGAGCGATCAGTTTTCGAACATAGGAATCGGAAGGGCAACTGTGTCCCGGATCCGGTGGAGCGACTCGTGGAGAACCCGCGACACATTGGGTCACAATGCCTGCAAAATCAACGTTATTGCCGCCAAAAGTGAACGTCACAAGATCAAACCGGCCCAGGGCGCTCGTCCATTCGGGCTGACCGGCCGCATCGGCAAGTCGAAGGAAATCTGCTGAAGTAGCACCAGAGCACGCCACGAAAGTTGGTTCATCGAGTCCGGGAACCGATGATCCCAGATCCTCGTAGGCGTGCTGCGGGTACGCCATTGAATTCGTGGTCGTCCCCGCTTGATCACAAAGCCCAGAGGTATTTGCGAGACCCGCCCCCGCCGAATATGAATCGCCCGCGGCGAGCCAGGTGATCGGGGCACTCGATGAATGTGACTGGCCGGTAGCAGACGCGCTGGAGGAAAACCCTACAACCGCAGACAACGCAAGGGCGAACAAAATCCTTCGAGACAGCGACATTCCCTGACTATATCTTTGTGGGCCTGAATTCATGATTGCCATGAAGGGGACGCTGCGTCCATCGGTGATGACGATCACGTTTCTCGTATGGCATCATCGCAATCGTCGAGTGTTGCGTCGATTTCAACCTCCGACTTCATGTCGGGGCGTTTCTGTTATGCGCACTTGTGGAGCATTGGCACATTCGAGCTCAGAGGTAGAGCGTGACAAATGATTGTTGACCATTGAGCGACACGAGGCGAATGTCGTCGCCGGGAAGGCACCGTCGGCGATTCATCTGCGCCGTCATCAAGATTTAACCTCCTACTTACATGTTGAGAGGTATGTGGCCGCTTCATCCGAGGCAGTCAAAATCAATGAACAAGACGACAGTTCGGTTTTCGACTCGACTCGAATCAATTGTCACGGGCGCACGAAGGCAATTGGCGATTGGTGGGCCTCAGGGTCATGGCGTCTTCGAAATGAGGCCGAATTCATCGTGCAATAATTCGCCGTTTGGTTTACTCTGGTGCCCAGTAGGCGTGATTGGCGCCCGTGGTTGGTAGTTGATCAAAGTAGGGCGACTGACGATCAAAGGGGGCACGAGCATGAGTCCGAACAGCCGTGAGGTCCGTCAGCGTCAGCAACAAAAGACCCACTGGTTCCGGAAGCTCCCCAGACACACCGGTGAACCTGCCGATCGTTGGCTCACGCTCCTGCCAACTTTCTCTCTCTTGGGAATCATTGCGCTCGCGATTTACGCCTTCTCCCTACATAACTCCTGGGCCGTCCTTGGCTACGGCGTCGTCGTCGCTGTCTCGTCGACTCTGGCCGGAGGGCTGGTCGGTGTGCTTTTCGGGATCCCTAGGTCGGTGGAGGGATCGCAGAATCAGAAGCCAACCGACGGCTACGTAGGCAACACAAACTTGGAACAGGTTTCGGACTGGCTTACGAAGATTTTGGTTGGCGTAGGGCTGGTACAACTGGGCCATGCTCCGGACGCCTTAAAACATCTCGCCAATTCAATGAAGTCCGGATTCGGCGCGAGCACGTCAAGTGCGAGTTTCGGACTGGCGTTGTCGTTGACCTTCGCTATCGGAGGCTTCCTTTACTTCTACCTCTGGAGCCGAATCTTCCTCTTCATCGACCTTCCAAGGTCGAAGAGTTCGAGTAGCGAAACCGCCGATTCGTCGAAGGCAGCTACACCAGTCGCGAAAACTGCAAGGAGTCAACGCAGATCGTAAGCATTTCTTACGACGACTGATGCTGGAGCGGAGTTATTGGCAGGGCTCGTGTGAAAGTTTCGCCTTGGCGACGGCGTACTGAAAGCTAATTGAAAAACAGCAGCGATCATTGGCCTTGCGTTCGGCAACTGCTTGCTCGGCATGCTGGAAGAACACCGTCACAGCTACCACCACTACCGACCACGCAGTGTCTTTGATTATCAGACTCCCGTTGAATTCGTCACCTAGTGGTGCGAGGAGAACACTGCGCTAATCTCAAAAGAGGTGGACCGATGAACGGGGTGCTCGACAGATTGAGTGGATACTCGACTCTTCGGATTCGAGAGGATCGTGCATCTTGAACTCGCAAAGGACTGGGGTTAGCCCGCTGTGGTGAGTAATTCTGAGGATCCTCGATGGCCTTCAAGCGGTTCGCTGCTGCGGGCGGCGACAACTACGGGGCGGCGCAACGTCGGACTGCTCGGAGTCTCCACCTACGTCAAGTCGGTCAGCCCTCGTTCGTCGACCGGCACGCCGAACGCGGTTCGCGTGGCGCTCGAACGCTTCTCGACGTGGTCCTATAGCGACCATGTCGATCTGGCCGATGTGGTGTGCGTCGTGGACTACGGCGACGTGCTCGAGCCCGATGGCGAAGGCGGCTACGAGCGAGTCGGTGCCGCGGTGGCGACGTTTGATGACCAACTAGAGCTGTGCATCGTGCTCGGCGGTGACAACGCTGCGACGTGGTACGCAATGTCCACGTTGGCCGGCGCGGACCTTTCGCACTACGGACTCATCACTCTCGATGCCCACTTGGACCTTCGCGACGGCGAGTCCAACGGCTCACCGGTCCGGCAACTGCTCGAAGCAGGTCTTCCGGGTGAGCACGTGGTACAGATCGGTTTGGCCGATTTCTCGAATTCGTCCTTCTACGCGAAGCGAGCCCACGATGCTGGCATCACGGTGATCACACGTGACGAATTGCGCGATGAGCGTATTGAAGACGCTGCGCGCCGCGCGCTCGACATTGCGGGCGCCGACGGACGACCGATCTACGTGGATATCGATATGGACGCCGCCGACCGCTCGGTCGTGCCGGCTTGTCCGGCCGCGGCGCCTGGCGGTTTCAGCGCCGACGAGATGCGACGATTCGTTCGTGCCGTCACGGCCGATCCCCGGGTCAGTGCCATCGATGTCACCGAGATCGACGTCGATCGTGACAGCGACGATCAGCGAACTATCCGCCTCGCAGCGTTGTTAGTTCTCGAAGCGCTCGCAGGCGTGCAAAGGAGACCGCTATGACCATCGTTCTAGGCACCCAGCCGCTCGAACGAGGTCAGGTGCTCGCCGTCGCGAGGAACTACGAAACATTGACGTTCAGCGATGAGGTGCTCGCGCGGCTCGAGCTTCAGCGAGCCGCCATCGACGCCTTGGTGCGCAGCGGCACCCCGGTCTACGGGCTTTCGACGGGCTTCGGCTCGTTGGCGACAACGTTCATCTCGCCCGACCAGCGCCGTGACCTGCAGCGATCCCTGATCCGCTCGCACGCTGCAGGAGTTGGCGCAGAAGTCGAGACCGAGGTCGTGCGCGCGATGATGGTGTCGCGCCTGACCAATCTCTGCAGCGGGGTGTCGGGCGTGCGTCCCTCCACAGCCCTGGCGTATTGCGCGCTGTTGAACGCGCGGATCACGCCGGTGGTGCACGAATACGGCTCGCTCGGATGTTCGGGTGACCTCGCGCCGCTGGCCCACGTGGCGCTGGCCCTGATGGGCGAAGGCGACGTGCGCGACCAGGGCGGGCAGCGCATACCCGCTTCCCAGGCCCTTGCCGAAGCCGGTCTTGAGCCGGTGGTACTGGCCGAGAAGGAGGGTCTGGCCCTCATCAACGGCACTGACGGGATGCTTGGCCAGCTCATCCTGGCTCTCGAGGACGGCACAGGTCTCCTGCGGCTCGCCGACGTCGCCGCGGCTATGTCGATCCAAGCCCTGCGCGGCACCGACCGGGTCTTCCTCGCCGAGATCCACGCACTGCGTCCACACCCGGGCCAGCACGACAGCGCCGCGAACCTGGTCAAGCTGCTAGCTGACTCGCCGATCGTCAACTCTCACCTTGACGATCCGACCCAGGTCCAGGACGCCTACTCACTTCGCTGCGCGCCCCAGGTCCACGGCGCGGCCCGCGATACGTTCGCCCACGCTGCGCGCGTGGGCGACATCGAACTCGCGTCGGCCATCGACAATCCGTCGATCCTCGATGACGGAAGGTTGGTGTCCAACGGGAACTTCCATGGGGCGCCGATCGCCTACGTGCTTGATTTCCTGGCCATTGCGCTGGCGGACGTGGCCTCGATGTCCGAACGGCGCACCGACCGCCTGCTCGACGTCGACCGTAGCTACGGCCTTACGCCGTTCCTCGCCCATCAGGCCGGCGTCGATTCCGGACTGATGATCGCCCAGTATTCCCAGGCTGCGCTGGTCTCAGAGATGAAACGTCTGGCGTCGCCGGCCAGTGTCGATTCGATCCCTTCCTCGGGAATGCAGGAGGACCACGTCTCGATGGGCTGGCACGCCGCGCGAAAGTTGCGCCTAGCGCTGGCGGCGTTCGCCGACGTCCTCGCCATCGAGTTGCTGGCCAGTGCGCGTGCGCTGGCGTTACGGGCCCCCCTCGAACCGTCGCCGGTGACCGCTGCGTTGCGCGACCGCATCAACGCCGCCAGTGGCGGTCCGGGTCACGACCGCTGGCTCTCGCCCGAGATTGCCGCAGTCGGCGAGCTGGTGCGCAGCGGCGCGCTGCTCGATGTCGTGGACCGCTTTGTCACGTTGACCTAGGTCGAAGAAGGAGTAACCATGGAAGGCGCCCGTCCGGTTCGAGCAACACGCGGAACCGCATTAACGACGCTCGGGTGGCCCCAGGAGGGCGCCCTTCGGATGCTGCAGAACAACCTCGACCCCGAGGTGGCCGAGCGACCCGACGACCTGGTCGTCTACGGCGGCACTGGCCGTGCCGCACGCGACTGGCGCAGCTTCGACGCGTTGGTGCGCACGCTCAAGACCCTGAAGGGCGACGAGACGATGCTCGTGCAATCGGGCCGTCCGGTGGGCGTCTTCTCGACCCACGAGTGGGCACCGCGCGTGCTGATCGCGAACTCGAACCTCGTTCCCGACTGGGCCAACTGGCCCGAGTTCCGCCGCCTCGAGGCGCTGGGGCTCACGATGTACGGACAGATGACTGCGGGGTCGTGGATCTACATTGGCACCCAGGGGATACTCCAAGGAACCTACGAGACCTTCGCCGCGGTGGCGAAGAAGCGCTTTGGCGGCACCCTCGCCGGGACGTTGACCCTGACCGGGGGGGCGGGGGGCATGGGCGGCGCGCAGCCGCTCGCCGTCACGATGAACGACGGGGTGTGCCTGTGCGTGGACGTCGATCCGTCGCGGCTCCAACGCCGCGTCGATCACCGGTACCTTGACGAGTGGACGAGCGACCTCGACGATGCCGTGGCGCGAGTCCTCGCCGCCAAGCGCGAGCGCCGGGCGCTCAGCGTGGGACTGCTCGGCAACGCGGCGACCATCTTCGCCGAACTTCTTCGTCGCGGAGTAGAAGTCGACATCGTGACCGATCAGACCTCGGCGCACGACCCGCTCAGCTACCTGCCTGAGGGCATCGACCTGGCCGACTGGCACGACTACGCCGACAAGAAGCCCGAAGAGTTCACCGACCGCGCCCGCCAGTCGATGGCCAAGCAGGTCGAGGCGATGGTGGGCTTCATGGACGAGGGGGCCGAGGTCTTCGATTACGGCAACTCCATTCGCGGCGAGGCGCAGCTGGGCGGCTACGGCCGCGCCTTCGAGTTCCCCGGCTTCGTGCCGGCCTACATTCGTCCGCTCTTTTGCGAGGGCAAAGGCCCGTTCCGCTGGGCAGCGCTCTCGGGCGACCCCAAGGACATCGCGCGCACCGACCAGGCGGTGCTCGACCTCTTTCCCGACAACGAAGGCTTGCGTCGCTGGATCACCAAGGCTCGCGACAAGGTGGCCTTCGAGGGACTGCCGGCCCGGATCTGCTGGCTCGGTTACGGCGAGCGCGACAAGGCAGGGCTGGCCTTCAACGAACTCGTGGCGTCGGGCGAGGTGTCGGCTCCGCTGGTGATCGGGCGCGACCATCTCGACAGCGGCTCGGTGGCGTCGCCCTACCGCGAGACCGAATCGATGCTCGACGGTTCGGACGCCATCGCCGACTGGCCCCTACTGAACGCGATGGTGAACACGGCCTCCGGCGCCACGTGGGTCTCGATCCACCACGGCGGCGGGGTCGGCATCGGGCGCTCGATCCACGCGGGCCAGGTCTGCGTCGCCGACGGTACGGCACTCGCGGGCCAGAAGCTCGCTCGGGTACTGCGCAACGACCCCGGCATGGGCATCATCCGTCACGTCGACGCCGGCTACGACCTCGCCGACGACGCCGCGAGCGAGCGCGGCGTGCGAGTCCCGATGCGCGAGAGCTGACCGTGTCCGCCCGGCTCATCTTCAACATCGGTGAGTTGACGACCAACGACCCGACCCTCGGCGACGGCTCCGTGCTGGGTCGACTCCGCGACGCTGCTCTCGTGGTCGACGAAACCAAAGTGCTGTGGGTCGGCGAGAGCGCGAAGGCCCCGGGCTGCGACGAGTCGATCGACGCCGACGGCGCAGCCGTGGTGCCGGGTTTCGTGGACTCGCACACCCACCTCGTCTTCGCCGGCGAGCGGTCCGACGAGTTCGAGGCGCGCATGGCGGGCACGCCCTACGACGGAGGCGGAATCGCTCGAACGGTCGCGGCGACCCGCGAGGCATCGCGTATCGAGCTGCACACTCAGACCGCCAAGCGCGTTCGCGAACTTCAGGCGGGAGGCGTGACGACAATGGAGATCAAGTCCGGCTATGAGCTCACGCTGAGCGGTGAGCAGCGCCTCTTGGCGATTGCCAGTGAGTTCACCGATGAGGTCACCTTCCTCGGCGCGCACGTCGTACCCGACGAGTTCGCCCACGACCGCCGGGCCTACGTGGAGCTGGTGATCGACCAGATGCTAGAGAGGTGCGCGCCAATGGCGCGCTGGGCCGACGTCTTCTGCGAGCAGGGGGCCTTTGACGTGGACGAGGCCCGCGAGATCCTGCTCCAGGCGCGCATCATGGGCCTCGGGCTGCGGGTGCACGGCAATCAGTTGGGCGACTCTGGCGGAGTGGCGCTGGCGGTCGAGTTGGACGCGGCGAGCGTGGACCACTGCACGTTCGTGAACGACCACGACCTCGAGGCGCTGGCGGCTTCGGGCACCGTGGCGACGCTGCTGCCGGGCGCGGAGTTCTGTACGCGCTCTTCGTACCCGTCGGGTCGGCGCTTGCTCGACGCGGGCGCCACGGTGGCCCTCGCGACCGACTGCAATCCCGGTACCTCTTATGTGACGAGCATGTCCTTCGTCATCGCTCTGGCCGTGCGCGAGATGGCGATGACCGTTGACGAGGCGCTCTGGGCCGCGACGCGCGGCGGGGCGCGGGCCCTGCGTCGAGACGACGTCGGACACCTCGGTGTCGGGGCTCGCGCCGACGTGGTGCTGCTCGACGCCCCCAGGGCGGCTCATCTCGCGTACCGGCCGTGCGGTGCAGTAGTAGGTCGGACCCTGCGTGCACTGCGCTAATACCTTGTTCAAGGAATTGCCCAAAGCGGCGACGCGAAGGAAGTCCGGGGACCGTTGTACTTCTTTGGGGCTTGGAAGGGTACGCGCGTGGCAAGGAGTCGGGGCAATGGCGAAGGTTCCATTTACCAACGTTCGTCAGATGGTCGTTGGATCGGTGCGCTGACGATTGGCTACAGCTCTCGGGGAACGCTGGTGCGCAAGTCGGTGAGCGCGAAGACGAGGGCCGAAGTTGTACGTCGTTTCAAGGTCTTGCAAGCGCAGTACGACAGTGGCGCTCCGCTCTCAGATACGCAATTGACGGTCGTCGATCTGCTCGCCCATTGGCACCGCGACGTGCTTCGCCACCAAGTCGCGCCGAACGCCGCAAAGAACTACAAGGGTATTGCCGACCAGCACATCGTGCCGACNNTTGTCCCAGAAGCTTGATGACGGACTCTCGGTCTCAACCGTGCAAAGAATTCGCTCGGTTCTCGCCCAGGCGCTTGACCAAGGCATTCGTTGGGGGAGCGTGACACGCAACGTCGCGCGGCTCTCGCGGGCGCCCAAGACGCTTCGACCGGAAGGACGTACTCTGACGCCCGATGAAGCTCGACGCTTCCTCGCCGCGCTCGCCGGCCGTCGAAATGAGGTTCTCTTCACGCTCATGCTCGCGACCGGACTTCGACGAGGCGAGGCTCTCGGGTTGCGGTGGTCGGACTTTGACGAGAGTAATGCCACCCTCTCGGTACGTCGCCAACTCAAGC
>PLQL01000014.1:5048-5207 GCA_003160115.1 Acidimicrobiaceae bacterium | reverse complement strand
AATTTGTTCGAATCTGGAGACAAGACGACGCCGGATGGAGGTCCCCTCAGTCGCACTTGACCCGGACCACATCTCGATTGTGCCCGCGTCAGTTTCATCAGTTCCAACACCACAGACCACAACTAATGGGAACTACCAGTTGACGTCCCCTGAAGTGGT
>PLQL01000014.1:0-4993 GCA_003160115.1 Acidimicrobiaceae bacterium | reverse complement strand
TGATTGACGCGGAAGCGACCGAGATTTTGGACGGGTACCGACTGCGGGAATCCGGGGACGCCTGGTTTGGGCGAGTGAGGTATGCCCCGCCTTGCTGATTTTCCTGGTCCGCAGTAAGTTATAACCATAGACTTATAAGGTGGTATAATAACTCTATGGTTATATCGAAGAATGGCGATTACAGAGTCTCGGTTCCGGAAGACCTAGGTACGGCACTGCGGCACTTCCGCACGCAGAACAATGTGAGCCAGATGGAGGCCGCGGAGTGGGAGGGAGTGAGTCAGCCATATCTCTCAAACCTCGAATCGGGGAAGTTCGGTTCCTCGCTGAACCACGCGCTTCGATTGCTTCGACTGCTTGGCTGCGAAGTGGTAGTTCGACGAGCGTCCTCGAATGGTTGATCGTCTCGTTGCGTGGCTGTACGGTACGCCTGTCCTGTCGCTGACGTCCGCGCTCAACAATCGCATCGTCTTTGATTGGGAGCAACACGGCATTGATCGATGGGGTCTCGGCAGCCGAGTCTTGTCAGTTTCGCTACCTCTTGGATCTCCCACGAGTTCGCGCGACGACCGCGCGCTCGACTTCTTTTCAAACCTTCTACCCGACGGACCCGTCTTGATCGCGATGGCGCAATTGGCGGGTGTGTCGCCGCTCGACACGTTCGGGCTCCTTACGACGTTCGGTTCGGAATGCGCTGGTGCGGTGGTCTTACTGCCAGAGGGAGAAATGCCGCTCGACAGCTCGCTTTGGGGTAGTGAGAATGTATCGACGCACGATCTCATGGCTCTTATCGATGCTCTTCCGACCACACCCTTCGGAGCGGATCTCGGACGCGGATGGACACCGTCCTTGCCCGGGTACCAAGGGAAAATTGTTCTCGGACGTTTGTCCGATGGACAGTGGACAAGACCAACTAATGGTGCGCCATCTACGTGGATTTTAAAACCCGACCGAGAACATCGAATGGCCGAAAATGAGGTGACGTGTCTCAGGCTTGCTGCAAATTGCGGACTAACCGTTCCCGACGTGGAGCTTCTGGATTTGAACGGCACCAAGATCTTGGCCATCCGCAGGTACGACCGCACGGAGGTAGATTCGCCGATCTCACGCATTCACCAAGAGGACGGATGTCAAGCGACCGGTACACCGCCCATGCAGAAGTACGAATACGCAGGCGGACCATCGCTAAAAGATCTCGCCATCGTGTTACGCGACCACGGTGACGTTGATGCGATGAGGGAATTGCTGCAAAGAGTCGCGTTCAACGTCGCGGTCGGCAACGCCGACGCTCACGCCAAGAACTTCTCATTTCTTCATGGCCCCGACGGCTTGTCGATAACACTTGCTCCTGTATACGACGTGCTCTCGACAATCTCGCTTGACAAGCGCCCCAATGCCGACGGCATCATGGTGGGAGCTAGTACCACAATGGGTCAAGAAGTAAACGCGCAGGCGGACATCCTGAAAGTCTCGAAAGCCGCCATCATTTCGGAGGCGACAAAGTGGGGGCTCAGACGCAAGTCGTCTGAGGAGTGCGTCACAGAAGTGTTCGACGCAGTGAGCGCGTCAATCGCCAAGACAAGCGGCGATGAGTCCGTGCTCAATTCGATCCGCGCGCAACTCGCCCGCGCGAGCAGGTGATGGACCTGACAGATCTCGGCAGTGTCGTCGTGTTACTCGACGACGCCTGCAATTGGAACCGGCGGCGACGATCATGACGATGACGATGACGATGACGAAGGCAGTGATCTTGGTGAGCGAGAATTCGTGCAATTGATTGGACGACACTCCATTTTCTTCACCGAGAAAATCCCACGAAAAATCACACACACCAGAACTATGGAGATAAACCAGACCGACTCAGAACAACACGAATCCTTGATTTTCAAAGACATACGCAACCAGAACGACACTGCCAAACACTATGGAACTTGCTCTTAATGAAATGCCGTTTAGGACGGGAACATCCCTCAATACATCCCTCAATTTTCCAAAACACAGTGAGACGATATAGACGTTTGCACAGCCAACTTCCTTGAAACCACAGGGGTTTACCACGTTTCACGTAACTTCAAAACGTGCAACCTAGACCTCTTAATCAACAGGTTCCGGGTTCAAGTCCCGGCCGGCGCACCAAAGTGGTCAAGTTCGCGACTCATGTATCCCAACTGTCGCGCCTACCGGGCAACGACACGAAGATTCAAACATTTTCAGGATCATCAGTAAACGCGAAACCCTAACTACGTATCTTGCACCGTGTGGGTTCGAGACGGTGGTCCGTCGCGACAGGAATGCAACCTTTCACTGGCGACTAAGTGGATTGGACAATATCGCAACTAGCTAAGGGAATCGTACGAAGTGCCAGGCGCCATCCGCGGCCCAGAGAACTTGCCATTCGCCGCCAAGTTCCGACTGAGTCGCCTCAGCCAGTCTTCGTCCGTCACGGTAGAAAGATTCCCAATCGCGTTGACTGGACTGAGTCGCACCGGATGGTCTCGCCAATGAACAGCCTCGATCGTTCCAGCGCTGCAAACCGTCCAAGAGAGAAGAGCCCAAAAGGTCACTCCAAGGTCGGATTTGCTGAAAGTTGTCGGGAGGTGTACTACCCCAGCGGCCGCGAGGGCTCTCTGCCGGACCAGGAGCATCATCGATTGGAGAGTTGATGATCCAGATACCACTGGCGGCGAAGTCCCAATCGATGAGTGCACGTTTCACAACTCAATCTTCCCACCCAATCGGAACATGCCTATTCATGTTCCCTGTCGAAGGCCCGACGCAATAGAAGTGCAACCTCTCACTGGCGCGTGTCCTAGCCATCAAAGAATTCGAGGCTCTGTCAGCGGCCGGGAAGGGGAAATGCAGTACAATGCAACACATGGTAGTAGGTGGCACAGATAAGTTATTGACCCAGATGCGTCGGGGCGCCATTGAATACTGCGTGTTGGCCCTTCTTCTTTCAGAAGATCGCTACGGATTCGAGATCACCCGCGAGCTGTCCAACGCCGACGGGCTGGTGACGAGTGAGGGCACGGTCTACCCGCTCTTGACGCGACTTCGCAACGACGGACTGGTTGACACCTACTGGCAGGAGTCCACCGAAGGGCCGCCTCGTCGCTACTACCGGATTACAACCAACGGGAAGCGCGCACTGAGTTCTTTCATCGACCAGTGGGGTCGATTTCGTGATTCTGTGGACGATATTTTGAGCAAGGGAAGGTAGGAATGAACGAGCACACAACGTCAGACCAGATCGTTGAGCAGTACCTGAGCGATCTGAGAGACGCGCTTCAGTCCCTCAGTCCAAACTCCGCCAGAGAGTTCGTCGCCGAAATTGAACAGCACATCGCTGAGGGCAGGGCGACCCTCGAACCTGGTGACGAGGTGGGGCTGCGAAACCTACTCGAGAGAATCGGCTCGCCAGTGGCGCTCGCCAGCGAACTCCAAGAGACCGAGCCGTCGCGCAGCATCAGCACCATGGACCGAGCAACGCCGTGGCTGATAATGCTTGGGGGGTTCGCTTTCGGGTTTGGTTGGCTGGTTGGCCTATATGGTCTCTGGTCCTCTAGAAGGTGGCGTATCTGGGACAAGTTGCTCGGCACGTTTGTGTGGCCTGGCGGATTACTCGGCACCCTCTACCTCTTCGGTGCTTCTGCGAGCAGCACTGCCTGTTCGGGATTTCAAGGTGCCGGACAGACCACGCCAACCATGACTTGCGTCCACCACGGGAATTTGCTGGTCCTTCCGCGCGCACTCCAGTTCTTGGCCGCTTTTGTGATGGTGGCGGCGCCCTTCTTCACAAGCTTCCGACTCGGTTCGGTGTTGTCTCGTGGGTACGATGATGCATCGAACAATCGTGGTATTCGGTTGGCGAGACGCGGACCATCAATGAGTACGAACATGCGTCTGGTGTGGGTCATCGCAGGAATCGTGGTGTTGATCTTCTTCATTTTCGTATTAACCCTGCACTGACCTTCCCGACTTCTTGGCGTGGGCAACGCAATGCGGCTTGCGCCTACGTTATGAACCTTGCTGGTCCAGCGCGACATCGCTGGCCCGACGTGAACCCGCACGCTGACCGATTTCGAGGCTAATCGTGCAGGGACTGCCGAGACGAAATCTGAGAGCAAACGCACATCAAAAAGAACGACGGCGGCAGAACGAACTTGAGTCAACCGACGCTGGCGTGGCTGTGACTTACGAGGAGGTGAAGATTATGGTGAGTTCCATCGGTGTGACGCGATCATGGATTCGAAAATATTCTGTGCGAGCCGACTCGACGCCACATCACGGCAGGGTGAGTCACGCCGTCGACAGTCACGGTCGTCCACTCCCACGTAGCGCGACCGTCCGGACCGGCGAACGACCACGTCNNCGTCCCTTGCGCGAAACTTTCCAGGAACCGCTGCACGACTATTTACATGGCGATCACATGCGGCAGAAAACTCCAGGGCCGCAGTACGGAACATCTCCTGTTCCTCTTTAGTGAGTTGGCGAAAGTCTGCCTTGAAGGACTCGGTTCGCTCGAAACGCACGATCGAGTCTGCTTACGCGTCAAGCTCGTCGAGGAACTCTGCGACGGATGACGTAGTGAGCGTGCGCCCCATCAAGACGTCCGCGTCGGCCTCACGTTCCATCTTCTGCCAGCGTTCGGTCCAGAACCACTGCTGGTCGGCTGCGATGGGCAGAACTCCGCGAAGTTCAAAGCGTCCATCCTCGGTTTCCTCGATCTCGACCTGGGCGCCGGGTTCGTCAAGGCGCAACTTCTCGCGCACGTTGCCTGGCAGTCGTAGGACACCGCTCTTCTGGAGCGAAACATATTCGTGAATGTGGGCCACTTCCACCTCCTCTATTAGAGAGTATAGCAGTAAACCTGCATTACTGTGATTAAAGCTCGTGACCTAACGCCAGCGAGGGAAATCTTGTCCCTTGATACGTTCGCGCAAGAATGTCACTACTGCTTCGGAGAGGACATCAGTTTCATCAGTTCCAACAC
>PLQL01000016.1 GCA_003160115.1 Acidimicrobiaceae bacterium | reverse complement strand
CCCTTTACGGCGTTCCCTTCGATCCACGAGAAACTGTGTGCCTCGGGAGTTCCGTGAGCCGCGTGAGTTCCGTGAGCCGAAGCTGAGCCAACGCCCATGACAACCGCGGATAAGCCCAGGCTGAGCACGGTCGCGACGGTTAATCGTATTGCTGCGTTCTTCTTGGTCATTTTCATGCCGCTTCCATTCATTGCACTTCATCCAAGTTGACCTCGGATAACCCCAAGTCTTCTAGGGCAAATTGTGAACTGTCTTGGAGACGGCGGTGCAAAGCATGTATCTAGAGCGACATCTTGTACAGAAAGGCCGGTTTGTAACCCTTAAAGCCCAAAGTTCAGTGTGGGAATGCCCTTTCCAATTTCGTTAAGTAACTTCAGATCTCTGTTGACAGGAATTGGTCACCTAAAGCCAACCAAGAGGTCCACTGCTGACCAATTTGCTGGCAACGAACTTAAGGATCACTCCTTAGCGATTGAACCTGTGTCTTGAAAACGTAATGTAATAGGGCCACCACTTGCTGGCCTGGCAAAACTCTGATTCTAGTTATGCACGCCCTGACCTCGTGGGCCAGCGTAAGTTTCCCCAACGACCCGCCTCACTGAACTCAAGAAAAAGGACACCATGACCGAACCGCTGCCTTTATTACGCACCTCGATCGAACATCTTCGCGCCGTCATCGACGGCACCACCAACCTGGATCCCGAGACATCTGCCTACCCCACCGAGTGGAGCATCGCGGACACCATGTCTCACATCGGATCGGGAGCGGTCATCTTGAAGCAGCGTTTCGACGATGTCGTCGCCGGAACTGAGAGTGACGCCGGTTTCAATCAGTCCGTGTGGGACGAATGGAACGCCAAGGCGCCGGCTGACCAAGTCACGGACGCTCTCGTGGCGGACCAGGCACTGCTTCTCGCACTCGAAGCTCTGCCCGATGCGAAGCGCGCCACCTTCCACCTCGTGATGGGGCCCTTCAATCTGGACTTCAACGGATTTGTCGCGCTGCGTCTAGGTGAACAGGCGATGCACGCGTGGGACGTCGAAGTGGCACTTGATCCAACGGCGACGTTATCGAGCGACGTCGCGGCTGTGGTCTTGGAGGGTATTGGCAGGATCGTCGGCTTCTCAGGCAAGGCGAACGGCGAGACCAAAGAAGTGCGCATTCGTACGACCGAACCTGCGCGCGATTTCACGATTGTGTTCGCCGGTGATTCGGTGAGTCTGATCACCGCTTCACACTCGGGTGTGATTGATCTTGAGTTACCAGCCGAGGCCTTCGTCCGACTCGTCTACGGGAGATTGGACGCCGCCAAGACAACTGCTGATGCCAGCAATCCTGCCCTGAGCGACCTCGGGACGGCGTTCCCGGGCTTCTAAGGATTCACCCGCGCATCGTCAGTTCCTTCTGCGACACCTTAGTGACGACCATCGACGGCTCGAGTTGGCGTGCGCCAGGTCGCTGATTCAGTTCAACTCACGATGACTCAGATTGTACGAGTTGGGGCATCCAGTAGGCCTCGAAACGGAAACCCGCGCCAGCGCGAATTACTGGATCGCTGAGACTGTAATCGTTGGGATCCTCGTCGTCGTCAAGGGCCAGGATCGCGACGCCGCCGAATTCCGCCTTCGGATGGATGACCGGTCCGAATACCAAGGCCTTACCGCTCGACACCTGACCCCGCCAATACAGCGCGTGCTCTCGCATGAGCTCACGCTCTTCATCGGTCATGTCAAATTGAAAAGTCGGTCTTGGCGCCACCAGGACGCAAAGCCAGTTCTTCATGTGTCCCCCCGTTATTTGCCACCTTGCAGTTCTACCCCTGCGGCACGTCACATTGCTTTCACACCAGGGGCTCACCTGTTTCAAGGAAGGTCTTGAGGCTGGAGAGAACCGAGGGCCAGCCGTTGCGTACCATCGTGGCGGCGATACTTCCCATCTCGAAGTTGTCGTGTACGACCGTGAGTTTTACCTTCTCACCGACCGGTTCTAGCTCGAAGGTGACTCGCGAGCGCTGCTCGCTCGCGAGCTTGGCGCCGACCTCATTATCGACCTTGATCTTGGCCAGCATCTCTGGCGTGAAGGAGTGCCAGGTGTAGGCGAGCTTCGTGTAGGGGTCTGCTTGAAGCACGATTTGCTCAGGGTCGGCGATAATAACGCCATGGTTATCCCAGATCATCGGCGAGCCGACTTTCCAGTCTGTCTGAAACGTGGTCTCCCACCAGCGCCCAGTGAATGATGGCTCGGTCAGCGCCTGCCATAGACGCTCCGGGGTCGTCTTGATGTACGTCGTGTAGACAAATTCGGGATTCTCCATTGGTATTTCCTCCAGGGCATGCTTTAGGTCCGAAAGTGCTCGGACTCGGGTGTGGTCGTACTGATTGATCCATCGTTCAGCAATCTCATTGATCGGTACAGGGTTGAGATAGTGGAGCCTTTCTCGACCTCGCCGGACGGCAGTGACGAGATTGGCCGCTTCAAGAATCGCGAGGTGCTTGCTGACCGATTGACGTGTCATGTCCAAGCCAGCGGTGAGCTCAAGGAGACTCTGCCCGTTACGATCGTTCAAGCGGTCCAGCAGGTGACGTCGACTCTGATCGGCCAAAGCCTTGAAGACGTCACCCGCGATCGGCTCCACGTGGATCGTTAAAACTTCAAGTCATCTGGGAAGGGAGTTCCCTTGCCAGTCTCTTCTAAGCTCTTGAGGCTCAGCAGAAAGTAAGCCCAACGGGCACTGCAATGGGACATGAACTCGCCGGGCTCTTTCCAGTCTGCGTGCGCGAACATCACGACCGTGTCGTCGCCGTTGCTCTTCAGGTCGAAGGAGACCTTCGTTCCCACCCACTCGTCGGCGCCCTGCACGCACGTCCAGTTCACGTGCCCTTGGGGATCCAGACGGGTGATTTCCATGACGGCAGCCGGGTCGGTGTGGCCAAAGTAAAACGCAAGCGTGCCCCCCACTTTCGACTCCCCCTTGACGCCGTCACGGGTCCACCAGTCGGATATTCCTTCGGCCGTGGCTACGGCCTCGTACACATTGGCCAATGGGGCCGATATGACCACACGATGCCTTATGTCTGGCATTTGAAGCTCCTTTCCATGCTTGCCGACTTCGACGGGATAAAAACGTCCGCACTTATTCGGATACCAAAGTATAGGCAACCAAATGGTTGCCTGTCAAGCAATTTCTAAAACCTTTGATTCTCCAAGGAAATACGAGGATTTCGCCTCGACACGTGCCACTTAAGTATTCCAGGACGCCGACACCTGACCGGATCGTCGACACTCGACAACACCCAATTCCTAGGCCCAGGTTGACTGGTCGGACTCGCCGGTCCTCGAGTGGCAGGACTACGCGATTTCCGAGTTCTACCAATCCATCCCCACCCCTAGCGATGACCACCGGTCACCGGCCACTATCCGGTGACCTGGCGGTGTGCTTCGTCCGGTGGGTCGTTTCGACAATTCATGTCCGTCGGCCGAACTGGTCGATGCTCCTGTCTCGAAGCTCAAGGGTCGAAACGACACTAGGGATGACTAGCGCATCACGCCTCACGCCATCGCACTTTGCGAGCAGTCGAGAATTCAGTTTCATTGAGTAGCAACCTAGAATTGACGTACCGTGGCGACAGCCTTTCTTCTCTTCGAAGAACCCCAATGAAACAGACCCGCGAGGTTCTTCATGACGCCACGACACGTCGAGTCGCCAGTGCCGCCCGCTTCATTATGGCGACCTTCGTGACGACGGCATCATTCGTGATGGTGCTTACGGGAAGCGCCCACGCGAGCGGCGCGCCGCAAGCCAACGTGACGGTTAGCGAAAGTGGTTTGCACATCTTTTCAATCAACGGTCGCCACTTCGGTGTGATTACACAGATCCACGTTCTCACTTTCAACGGCTCCCAGTACTCAGTCGCCATCGGTCTGGCTCATGACGCGATAGACGGCGGAATCCAAACTCCGAGTACGATGTGCCAGAACACGCCGGGTTGTGTCGCCGCGGTCAACGCTGACTTCTTCGATCTGACGCCACCAAACGTGTCCGACCCGGGCGATGAAGTGGGTGGCGTCATCCAGAACTGTGTCCTACTGCACAGTCCCGAGATCTCACACCAGCAGGCCAACCTGGACGGGCATTCAGTGAGCAACGGGCTCAACTGGAGCAGCACCCTGACGGTCAACGGCACCAACGTCCCGATCGCCGCGATCAACCAGGAGCTGCCGTTGTCGTACAGCACCATCAGTCTCCCCCTCACGGGCACGCTGCTCTATAGCGCCCCTTACGCTCTCGACATCCCGTCCGCGGGGGGCCGGACCACCTACGAGTTCACCCAGGTTGGTGGAACTGCGAGTCCCACCACCATCAATACGACGGCACAATTGTCGTACGTGGGCCAGACGACACAACCCGTTCGGGTGGGCGACGGTGGCGTCGACGTCTCCGCACCTGCCGGCACGGCGCTGACATCCCTGGAACCAGGCGAGACCGTCACTTTGACGACTACCTCCACTGCGGGTTGCAACAACATTGGCGGGCATCCGATCCTCATCAATCAGGGCGTCGTAGCGCCGATTGCTCCCGCTGACACCTACATGGTCAAGCCCTACGCGCGAACCCTGATCGGCTGGACGGCAACAGGCGTGACGGTCCTCATGACCGTCGACGGCAAGGACGCGGTGTCCGGGGCGACGGCCTACCAGTTGGACCGTCTACTCGAGTCACTGGGCGTCGTGACCGCGCTCGACCTGGATGGAGGTAATTCCACCACTTTCTTTGCCGAGGGACGCGTGCTGAACAAGCCGTCGCGAGGAACCGAACACCCGGTATCGACCGGCCTGCTGGTCATCGCTACGCCGTAGCTGACCGAAGACCACTCGCTCTATCGCCTCTAAGCGTGCACTTGACTTGGCTAGGGTTCGATCCGAGTTACGGTTCCCAACCTGTCTTTTGACCTGTCAATAGAAGTGATCGACCGAACGCCGGTCGTCTCCGCGCAAGCGACTAAGTAGGCCTCAGCGTAATTCAATTCGTTCGGTCTCGTATACCTCGATCGAGCGAAGTAACAAAGAGACGTCGGCGCACGAAGTTGAATCCACGGCAAGCAGGGATCGCATCGCGAGTGCGATGTTGTGGCGCGGCGCGCGAGATTAGGTGGGTCATTCGTCAAATGCGTCTCGAGCACGTTGGCATCAATGAAGCAGGTCAGTGCGCGTCCCCTGTCCGGCGGGTGCAGGCTGCGTGCAGGACTTCATCTCATGTCGCACTTCGTTTGTCCTCCGGCACTGCTATGGATCCCGCCAAGTCGAGTAATTGGGGTGTCTTGGACATGATCGCTCGCTGGCCCTCGACTCGAAAGAGCACGTCATCGCCTTCTTCACGTTCGAGGACGTCACGGACCGCCTTGAGAACTGTGATTTGAACCTTCGAACTCAACTTCGCGGCGACGTCCATGCCCGTTATCCTTACTTTCCTCTAGTTGTAAGGATGGCAGATTCCTTGTTCATCTCCTTCGTTTCTACGGAATTGGGAGGGTCCTGCGGTCCGCGAAGAAGGCGTGCTCTCGCTTCGTACTGACGTCCATGACTTATCGAAAAGTAACTTTCAACTCAGGGCCAGTCCACGTCGGCTTGGCCTCAACCTTTCCCGACGATCCCTCAATCTGAATCTCATGGTGCAGGTTCCCGGTTCCCAAAACAAGCGTGCCTGGGCCCAACTTTAGATTTTGAAAAGTAACCGATCGGAAATTGGCCAACTTGGCGAGGTTCTTTCGTTTTAGATTCAGCGTTGGATCCTCGACAATCCACTCCGACGAGGCAACCGTCCCCTTGTACGAATAATTCAACTCATGAACCTGGTCGCTCCCGGCCGTCACGTCCTGAACTTCACAGAACCAATGACCTCTCTTGAGATAGACCGACTCAGCAATCCAATCCCCCGGTTCAACGTAATCCTCCCGAAAACTTGAATGGCTGCACCAGGTGAAATCCACTTGCTTTCCGTGCAAACAGTCCATATTGATGCCAGTTTGCGGGAAGGGCCAGATCGAGTTGGCCCCATAGCCCCCGACACCAACCCATGCACTGGAGCGTGCGTTCGCCGTCGAGTGGCAGTCAAGCGTGGGCACCGTCACGTTGGCGCTCACGAATTGCACTGGTTGGGCGTTGGGCCACACGTAGCCGGCCCAATTCGGACTGGACTGAATGCGGTTGGTCGCTCGGTAGGCGCTCCAAACGTTCGCTAGAACAACGCAGGCGACAATCGCGACGATGAGCAGTGTGATGGGGCGCGAGGACAGCATCCCTTTGGACTCACGGGTAGAAAACGGCTCCTGGTCGGTCATCGCGTTTCACTTAAGTCAAACGAAGCTTCGTGCCGAGACCCAAACTGCGCCCAACTTTCATTACAGGTGCACCGCGTTCGTAGCGGCTCGGTTCTAAGCATTCGGATTGCCACTCGGCGATGCCAGCGCTGATTTCGCCTCACAAAGCCTTGTCATGCTGAAGTAGGTCGGCGCGAATCTCATTGGATAAGACGCGCGGGTCAAACATTATCTCCCGGACTTCTTGCGCGCAGCGGCAGGCGACGGCAAATTTGGCAGCCCACTTCAGGGCATCTTCGCGCGAAAGCACGTCGACGATTGCGAACCCGCCGATGACCGCTTTGGTCTCCGGGTAGGGACCGTCTGCCACGATGCCGTCGGTAGCGACGATGCTCGCCTGCTGGCTCGCCACCCCACCGCCAAAAACCCACACTCCGGCCTCCTGAGCCGCGAGGACCACCGAGTGCGCGGCATCGCCCACCGCTGGCAAATCTTCCTCGGCGAAGGTCGTTGCACCGTCATCGAACGAAATCAAGTACCTAGGCATTTCTTGACCCCCAATATCCAACTCGGTGACAATCTACATCTGGCGACTGTACTCAACGATGCCTCAGGAACGTCGTATAGAACGCCGCGAACACCAAGACAATGCCGACATTGGCTACGAGCCGGACCATGAAATGGTGCCTAAAGAAGAGGACATCCACGCCGACGACGACCGCCACCATGACAAGTACATAAAGTACGGCGTCAGTCGTGCTTCGCATCAATCCAAACTACTTACTGTCCATGCCTCGGTCTCTTCACAGGGTTCGCAAACGAATATGCCCTCACGCCAAGGCGGGTACAGTATTCATCCCCCGTCGATCACTCGAATGAAATCCATCTTCATCGAGTACGAAGATTGTCTTCTTTGGCGTTTCCCGACCTTCGATGGACCTGTCGGCGAAGCTGAAGAATACGCAACGAGCCCAGCGCCAGCGCCATCAGAGCTCCGAGTATCACCGCACCAAGAAGGGCCACCGAGAGAGGAAGCGCACCAGAAAAAGTGAAGAGGCTCACTTTTACGTCCTTTGGATTCTGAAAGACAAACACCAGTACGACGACCAAGACCAACAGTGCCGGAAGTAGTCGAATCCACGCCCTCGACGTTCGCGTCGACGTGATTCCCTCAGAAGTAGTACGAGGCTCGGCTCCGGACTCACCGGGCACATCTCCTTGCTTCGTGCTAGCTACGGGCGCGCCATCTTTATCGTCCGGCTGGTTCTTCACTGGAGCCTTCCAATCTGCCCGCAATCGAGGCGATAGTTGCCACACCTGGCCCGGCCCAGTTTCTTGGACGAGCAGTCCGTGCTACCTCTGATTATGCAGCATGGACGGACTGGCAAAAGTTGCCCGTCTGATCCTCCGTCGATCCCACCGGCACTTTCCTGATTCCAGGCAACACCAGTCGCAGGTCATGAAGAGGCCCGTCAACCTGGCGGGCATCACGAATAGGTACATCTCTCCTCCAATGCTCGCCAGCGAGTCCCGCCACTTAAAGCACGTGCTGAGCATGCGAGGAATTAAATAGTTAGGTATTTTTCTCGACGGCTTGTACCGTCAACGCGAAGGCAGCCCGCTCTTATGCGCGAAGCAACCCACCTCAACCAGGAAACTGGACGAACTGGTGCTTGGAATTCAGCTGCTCCTCGTTCGGCTATTTCATTCAATGTTGTTCGGCGCACCGTGGCCAGAAACGATGTACTCCCGGAGACTCTCATTCATGTAATAGCTCCAGGCCCCTGAGCAGGCTTCAAAACATTCGTACTCGGGCACCAATCCCTGGTGGGTGAAACGCACCTCGGTCTCGTCACCCTTCTTCGTGACCTCGAAAGAGATCGACGTGCCGTTCCATTCGGTCTTGTCCTTCACGAAACTCAAAAAACTGTCTTCAACGAACCAGACGACCTTTTTGTTGGGAACGAACTCAGTGATCTTCTGCTTTGAATAATGGACATCCTCATACCGGTACGTGAATTCGTCACCGAGTTTGTCCGTCTCGCCTTCGATGTTGCCCGACCACCAGCCACGAACGTTGTTGATGGCTGCGAATACTTCCTCGGGACTCTTATCAACCAAAAAACTTGAAGTGAAGCTTGGTCCGCTCATCGTTCCCTCCACGGTCGAGGCGTCTGTCGCTGCGCGACTTGGCCCGAGCATAGAGTGGCAAATCCTGAATTTCGGTGGAAATTTCTCACCAAAGCAAAGATTCTTTGCCATAATTGGCCAGCGTTGTCGATTCAGCCATTGTCCATTCGTCGTCGATGTACGGGGATTTCCCGAGACGAACAAAGGAGCTGCGATGTCAGAGTATTTGATATTGATTTACCAGGATGAGTCCGATCCTTCATGGAGCGATCCAGCCACCGGCGAAAAGGTGATGAAGGGTCATATGGCGTTTGGCGAAAAGCACGGCGCGAGCCTTCGCGGAGGGAACGCACTGCACTACACCAACAGCGCTACGAGTCTGCGCCACGACAAGAGTGGCAAGGTCACCGTCACTGATGGTGCCTTCGTCGAGACGAAGGAAGCACTGGGCGGCTACTACCTCATCGAGGCGCCAGACCTCGACGCGGCGCTCGCAATCGCCAAGGACGTTCCTGCGCCTACCGGAGGGGTCGAAGTCCGTCCCATCATGCCGACCTGAGTACGACTCGAACCGACGCCGAGGTGGCGGTGGCCGAGGCGCACCGCAATGAGTGGGCGTACGTACTCGCCGCCACGGTGAGGGTCACACGAGACATCGATGCCGCCGAAGAGTGCGTGCAGGATGCGTTCGCGCGGGCCCTCACCGACTGGACGGCCAACGGTATCCCGATCAAGCCCGGCGCATGGCTCACCACCGTGGCTCGTCGTCTCGCCCTCGACCAACAGCGCCGCCACGCGACACACGCCCGACTTCTTCCCCTGCTGGTGGCCGACGTCGACGATGGACCGGTTGATGCGCGCAGCGACGATGCCGGTGATGACCGCCTCCGACTGATCTTTACGTGCTGTCATCCGGCCCTCGACCTGGAATCCCAGATTGCTCTGACCTTGCACTTCGTTTGTGGACTCACCACGGCGGAGGTGGCGAAGGCCTTTCTCATCAAGGAATCGGCGATGGCGGCACGCCTGACCCGAGCTAAGAAGAAGATTGCCGTCTCCCACATCCCCTACCACGTACCGAGCGCCGACGAGCTGCCCGATCGAATCGAGGCGGTGTTGGACGTCGTGCACCTGGTGTTTACGACCGGCCACACGGCACCATCGGGTTCCAGTCTCGTCCGCGACGATCTGACGAGTCGCGCCCTTCAACTTGCGAGGATGCTGCGTGAACTCCTCACGAGCGATCCCGGCGTGGCCGGACTTCTGGCCCTGATACTTCTCTCAGACGCACGACGCACTTCACGAACATCGGAAACTGGCGCCCTGGTCCTGCTGGAGGACCAGGACCGGTCCAAGTGGGATCATGAATCGATACTCGAGGGCATCGGTCTCGTGCGAGAATCCCTGACGCACCGGCCACCGACGCGGTTCTCCCTCATGGCGGCGATAGCGGCGGTGCACGCCGAGGCGCCATCGTTTTCCGAGACCGACTGGGGAGAGATCGTTTCGATCTACGACCTTCTTCTTCTCACTTGGCCATCACCAGTGGTAGCACTGAATCGAGCAGTGGCGATCGGCTTCGCGGAGGGGCCTCTCGCGGGCCTCTCGGCGCTCGACGAACTCTCGAGCGATCCATTCCTCGCTCATTACACCTACTACGAAAGTGCTCGTGCAGATTTCTTCTATCGCTTAGGGCATTGCGAGCGGGCGGTTGCCTCGTACGAGCTGGCCCTGCTCCTGACCGACAATGCAGTTGAGCGCAGTTTTCTTCAGCAGCGACTCGATGACATCTCGTCGGAGAGTGCCGTGAAGGGGGCATCGTGACAGCCAGTCACTATCGTCGAACGCGGTTTGGTTCGGTAAATTCTCGAATGAAATCCATTCTTGACAAGAAGGGGGCATGATGAACAAGCAGGAAATCTGGTCCAACATACATGGCGAACGTGAACAATTCGTCGAAACGCTGCGATCACTCTCACCCGAGCAATGGTCGGCGCCCACCTGGTGCGGTGCGTGGAACGTGAAGGAAGTCGTGGGCCACGTTCTTTCCGCGGCGGAGCAGACCACACTTAACTTCTATAAAGAGCTCGCCAGCGCCGGCTTCAAATTTGACGTCTTCGCTGAACGTGATGCGAAGAAGCTTGCGGCGCTCGAACCCTCTGAATTGATTCGACGTCTCCAGTCAAGGACCACCACGACCAACCATCCCCCCGCCCCGGTCATTGCGATGCTCGGCGAAATCGTGGTTCACGGGGACGACATCCGACGTCCCTTGGGCATCACCCACAAGTCGCCCGAGGCGGCGCTCCTTGCGGTAGCCGACAATTGGAAGAACAGCAATCTGCTCATTGGTTCCAAACGTCGTATTACCGGCGTGCAACTTCGGGCAACCGACGCCAGTTGGTCACACGGGACAGGACCCGTCGTGTCAGGGCCGCTGCAGTCACTCGTGCTCGCCATGACCGGGAGGAAGGGGGCACTGGCTGATTTGAGCGGCGACGGCGTCTCGATACTCGCCGGGCGTGATTGAGCGTCTCCATAGGACTGCCTCACGCCGCGAGGCCTCTCGTCCATCTGGCGCACAGGTACTTCTTAGACAAAGGATGACTACGTCGTGAAGTTCCAGGTTCCCGAGCCGACGGTGTACTGCGCGTAGCCATTGGCCGTACCCACGTACACCGCGCCCGCGGTCGCCGTGGGTGCCGCGGTTCCGACGATCGGTACGTACACCGTCGCGACACTGCCGGTCGGAATAGTGACCGCCATGGTCGCACTTGACGTAGTCGCCGACCAGGACGCCGCGATGAGGCCGTGATTCGTCTGTAACGTGCCACTCGCACTGGTCAGGCCCCCCACCACGGAAGGCTTAATGACGATGCTATTGAAGTCATTCGAACTCGACGTCTGCTGGATGCCGACCAGGTCATTGTTCAACCAGAGATCAACCTCACCGAGCATCCATTGGTCGAGGGATCCCGACGTGATGTTCCAGTACTCGGGCAATGACGTCAGCCCCTGATCGACGAAGTAGCCGTACGAACCGATCTTGTCGGCGGTGATGTCCTGGTAGATCAGTGAGTCGTCACCCGCCGCACTCAGTACCTGAAAGAGTGGCACCAGTCCGATTTCTCCCACCGCGAACCCACCGTTGGAGTTAATGGCGCTCACGAGCTCGGCCGTGACCGTGGCTACGGCACTCGCGGGTACTGCGCCGATGTTCAGAGCCATGGCGATTGCGCACTGGGTACCATTCGCGACCGTCTTGCTCGAGGCGTTGTACCACGAAGCCGTGAAGGCGGCGAGCGTCGCCGCGGCGGCCGCACTGTAGGTCGACGCGTCCGAGGTCTTGCCCAGCGCTGTGGCCATGCTGGCCATGGCACTCTCGTCGCGGTAGTAGGCCCAGTTCTCCACCAGATTGATGGGCGTCATGACCGAGGTCACCGAGGACTCGCCCCAGTCACCCAAGCCGTTCGGATAGTTCACGAGGTTACCGCTCGATTGAGTCTTGAGGTACGCGAGGTAGGCCTGCATGTTCGAGTAATAGGTGGCCATTGTCTGTGTGTCGCCGTAGTTCTGGTACAACTCCCACGGCAACTGGATGATGGCCGAACCCCAGTTGACGTCGTCGTAGAAACCGCCCGTGAACGCCAGGGATGTGTAATACGGCGCGGTGTCGGGTACGACGCCGCTCGAGGCCTGGGCCTGGGCCAAGTTGGCCTCGAGTGATCGACCGTACGCGTCGACGTTGTACAAGCGCGCGATCATCGGAAAGAGCAACCACACTTCCTCGTTCCAACCCAACTTCTCTCGGCTGGGCGTGTCGGTCAGGATGCTGTACATGTTGCTCGAAAGTGCGTTGCCCACGAGACTGTTGATCGAGTTGATCATCGAACTCGACGTCGTGATGCTGCCCGCGGACTGGTTCGACGCACGGATCAAGAGCTGCTCAGGATTGCTCAGCGTCACCCCGGTGACGATCCCTGACACTTGGACGTACTGGAAGGCGTGATAGTCGAAAGTCGGGTGCCACGTTTCGGTGGTGCCGTTACTCGTGAAGGTGTCGTAGACCGGACTACCGGTAGTTCCGGCGTCCTGATACGCCTGTCCACTCTTGAGCTCTTGGGCGGGCGTGAAGGTCAGCGTCGTACCAGCGGGCGCGCTAATCGTGAACTGCTCCCATCCCGACTGGTTGACGCCAAAGTTGTAAAGCTGCGAGCCAGCACCCGGTGCACCCATGTACACGCCGGCGTTCTGTCCCACGACTTGGAGCGGAGGCGCGGTGAGGCCCGCGAGTACCGTCGTCGTCGCGGGCGCTGTTGTCACGACCGCCGGTGACCACGAGGCTGAAGGTCCACCAGGCATGTTCCAATTGGGTATCTCTAGACGGGCGTCGTAGGACTCACCACCGAACCAGGCAGTGACGGTCGTCGGTCCGAGCGCGGAAGTCCACGTGCCATCGGTGGCGATGGTTTGCGTGGTGCCGTCGGCGTACGTGATCTCGAGTTGCGCGATCGCTCGGGGCAAGCCCGACGTCGGGGTCAGCGAGTACTTGTCGTAACGGTTTCCTTGTGCGCTCGACGTGGGCTGAATGTAGCGACTACCCAAGCCGAGCGCGATGCCAATGACGTTGGAGCCACTGGCGTTCAACATCGACGTGACGTTGTACTCCTGGTAGCCAATTTGGTCCGCCGAATTGCTGTCGCCCGGCTCGAGTACTTCAGTGCCAATGTTCTGGCCGTTCAAGCTCGGGACCACGATTCCCTCACCACTAATGTAGAGGTTGGCGCTTACCGGCGCTCCGGTCGTGACGAACTGCTTGGCCAAGAGCGGCAGTGACGCGTACGTCGAACTCTGCACCGGTGGGTTCGCCTGGTTCGTGATGGTCGCACGGGTCGCAAAGCCCGACGTGGCACTGGCGGTACTCGTGAGAATCGAGTAGTTCACCGGAAACGACGGCGTGCCGCCCGACGTGGACGTGACGTCATCTCGTTTGAATAACTGCACACTCGACACCGACTGGACCGAGCCGAGATTGATTGTCACCGTGATAGGTGTTGACAACTTCGCTGAACTGTACGAGTTCGACGACCACCCGTGAGCGCTCGAATTGAGCGTGTTCGTCACGCCGTCAGTCAAGTAATTGACACTCCAGCCCCAACCCTCGATACTGCTCGAGGAGGTGACCTTTGCGCCCCTGGCGAGATTGACCGATGGATTTGAGGGTCCGAAGACCTCGATCTCAGCCAGTTGTGCGTAGAACGTTGACGCGCTGGTCACGGCTTGACCAAGTTGGGTGATGTTGAGTTGCACGTATTGGGCCTGTACCGAGCTGAAGCCCACGGTAATCGGTGTGTTGTTACCCGAACCGGTGCCCGCATTCGCACCAGTCCAGTTCGGATTGGTTATCCACTGCGCGGTCCAATCAGTGGGCTTCGTGAGGCCAATGACGAACGTGTTCACAGCGCTCCACGCACTCTCTTGACCGTCCGAATCCCACACCCTTACCTGCCAGGCAACAGTCGAGCGCGAGGCAAGAGCGAGACCGGCGTACGCGGCCTGCTGCGATGACGACGACACCTGTCCCGAATCCCAGAGCAAAGGTGTACCCGCGGCGAGCGCTGCCGCACTCGATGCGGCTTGTATCTCGTAACCGGTCTGTGTCGCCCCGTTCACCGAGTCGACGTCGTTCCAACTAAGAGCGGGCGTCAGGTCGTTGATACCGATCGGATTTACAAGAGCGTCTGTTTGTAGTCCGCTGACGCTCAACGTACCCTGCGCGCCAGCGATCCCAACTCCCAGAGGGCCCACCGCAACCAGCGAGACCAATATCACCATGGCCATGGCCATGGCCATTGCGGCCATCGGTACTTGTCCAACACGTCGAGACCGCTCAAGCAGAGTCATGATGGATTCTCCTCAAATGACGTGAACGCGAAGATCAAGGTTTTGACCGGCCGCCTCTTCTTTGAATTCACCTTAACCTGCTTCACTTGCACCACCAACGTTCATAAATTGTCAATTTCTCGTACGCGTCTCTGCTTCGCGCTCACGTGAACCAAAGGGGGCGCAAACTGTCGGACACGTGCCTGAATTCGCATTTCGATAAGAGCGTGAGTCACGCGCAACGAGAGATGATCCCCATTTCCGGAGGAAGTTCCAATGGTCTGAACCTACTGATTCAATCCAAGGGCACGCGACAAACCTCACGCCGCAGCGGCCAGTAGTACCTTTCCTCGCAGGCGAAAAGTGAAGAGGTAGCATTGACGACAACGACTAGAGGCGTGTCCATGTCTCGCAACTTCTCACGAACTCCCCCCGATGAACAGGGATTTTCCCTCATCTCACTTCTCCTAATCGTGATAATCCTGGGCGTCATGATGGCGCTCGCCATCAGTAGTTTGAACAATACGGGCCTGCCAAGTTCCGGAACCGGTGGATCATCCACCACGTTGTCGAACTCCACGGGTGCCGGCGCCATCATCACGCAGGCACAGGTCTCAACGTGTGAGGCTGATTTCTCGTCCATCGAGACTGCGATTGTGACCTATTTTTCAGATAATGGAAAGCCACCAAGTTCCGGCACAACCTGGGCGACCTCAAATCCTTACGGCGAGCCCATCATGCACTCGTGGCCGTCAGGAGCGCCATACTTCACGTTCGCTTGGAATGGCACGGTACTCAGCATCATCCCCCGATACGGTCCTTCGTCCACGGACTCGATTGGCACGAAGTCTCCGCGCACCGGTTGCTATGCCGCGTAAAGCAACGGCGTTGCTCCATTGAGGTGCCATGAGGTCGGCCCACGAGGATGACCTTGCAGAAGGAACGACAGAGTGCCGACCGATCAAGACTTCTGCGTACGGCCCAAAACCGTTTCGACAACAGAATCTTTTGAATATAATCGCGCTTGAAAAAACCCTTTCTCACTTCAACAATCATGAGAGGAGGCCGTATGGCCGTAGAAATGATCGTGCGAGCCGACGTAAAGGACTACGACGAATGGAAGGCGGGCTTTGACAACGCGCGCTCCTTTCAGGACTCGGCTGGCGTCCGTCACCTCCAAGTCCTACGTGATCCCGACAACAAGAACACGGTGATTGTCCTGCACCACTTCGACACGCTGGAGGACGCTCGCGCCTTTGCCGCGAATCCTGCTCTCGCCGAAGCGATGAAGAATGGCGGCGTCATCGGCCACCCGCGCATCGAGATCTTCGAAGTCATCTAATTAGTCGAGCCAGAACTGGCTCGACTTTTCCCGCCGAAGTTCCGTGCCGTATTGGCACGAGTGGTCGTTGCTGCACGTGCTGCTGACCTGAAGTTCATGACGGACCCACGACCGTAAGCCTCCGGGCAAGAAGACAGTCGAAAGACACCGAACCGCTTGCGGGTGGTGCAAGAGGTTGAGGGATTTCGGGAGAATCGACGCCGATCCAGAAGTTGAGATCTGATAGGTCCCAATGAGAATGGACCCTCGACCCGTGCGGGTCAGAGTCGGACGACCACCCACGGGTCACTCGTGTACGGTGATAAAAATTGGGGCTAGAGCAGGTCAAGTTCTCAACAGAGGCATCGTCCTTAAAAAGGTGGAGATCTACAATGGCCGCAACGCTGAAACTGACGCATAAAGCTATCGGGGTCGAGGTCCGGCGCGGAAAGTACGATATCGAAGTTGACGGTCAGCTTGCCGGGTCAATTGCGATGAACGACACGATTGAGATACCAATTGAACCTGGACGGCACGTCCTTCAAGTCCGCAGTGGCCGAAACTCCAGTCGAACTCAGAACTTTGACGCCGCCGAGGGTCAAACGGTCGCCTTTCGATGCACCGGTAAGAGTTTTCTGCCGATCTTCCTCGCGTCCTTCGTCGTTCCGAGCCTGGCGCTTCAACTACGACTTACAGCGGTTGATCGGGATCGGTGACGTCGGCGAGGACTCACGGCAAGTTTGCTCCAAGGCGTTCTTTTAAGAGGGCCCACTTACTAAGTGTTCGGCGCAGTGGCGACTTCGCTTCAAGTGACATTAACGATGATCAGCGTCGCGAAAGGTCCACGCTGATGGGTCGAACCTGCTAAAAGTGAGGTGTGCCGTCACAGGAGTGCTGGCTGACATTGGGGACCGGGAAGCTGCAGCTTGAACTTGCGATTTCCCAGAGGGAAGGAAATGCCATGATCACTCGCACAAACCGACTGGCGTCGCGAGCTCGCATGCTGATCGCGGGATCGGTGTTCGCGACGGCCCTGATTGTTCCGTTAGGACTGTCGGCTCCCGAAGCGGGTGCGCTCGGTTCGGGTCCCTTCTGCACGGCCTTGTTCAGTTGGGTACAACACCAACCTCCGGCGCCGACTACGTTAACCCTCGCCAGTTACCACGCTTGGGCGAAGGCACTCGCACCGTACTTTGAAAAGATGGCCGCAGCGGCTCCTAACGCCAAGACCAAGACGGAGCTCAACGACATCGTCGTGGTCCTGAAGGCCTACGGGAACTACACGAGCCTGTCGAAGCTTGGGGCGTACGAGGCAGCTCATCATGCGTCATTTGAGGCGAACGTTAAGGCGCTGGCCGCATCCATCAGGGCCTGCGCCTAACTCGGCCTTTATCACGAAAGCTGACCAAACCAACTCAAAAGACGAAGGGCACGAGCATCTTGGTGGCCCGTTTGTACGTTGGGTATGCGTCGGGGAACTGCTCGGTCAGGTAGTGCTCTTCGACGGTCGCGCTGTAGACGAAGTACATACCGACCAGGGCCAGCGCAATGAGCCACATCCAACGCAGCGCCACCGCGGTGCCGACACCCGCGAGCAACAAGCCAAAGTAGATCGGGTGGCGGATCAGCCGATAGGGACCGCTCGTCACCAACTCCGGTTCATCCTTCTGTGACATTGGGGTGCCCCAGTTACGTCCGATATGCAGGCGGGCCCAAATCGCGAACCCCAAGCCGAAGGCAAAGAGGACGAGCCCCACGCCAGCGCGCCACGGGTCGGAGTTGAAACTGCCGTTTCGAAATGCTCCTACCCGAATCAGGAGAAGCACAAAGATGGCGATCACCGCCCTGACACGTAGATCGCGAGACCACGAGGCGTGGCCCTTCTTCATATGGAGAGCTGCCACGATCCAATAGATCCAGAACCCAGCCCATCCGATGGCGAAGACGAATTCAACCACGCGCATCCGACTCATGCTTCCACAAATACCCGGCGGACGGCGACGAGAAGTTGCACCTCATCCGAGCTCGTATGGCCAATTAGGTTTTGGGTCATGGCAATGGGATCGGCGCTTGCTCGCCTAGGCGGCTATCCGTTTGAGGTGCGTTACAGTTCCGGGACCTCGGAACGCGCGCGCGTCCTGGCCGATATTGCTGCGGACGCCTACGCCTACTTCAGCCGTCTGTTTTCGGGATTCAAACCTAACATCGCGGTGATCGTGGCTAGCCCAGCGGACTGGGAGAGCAGGCAACCATACGGCCTGCCCTTTTTCAATGATGACGATGGTCAGATCCGTCCCGGCATCGTGGTGATGCCTGCTAGTCGCGGAGACTTTTGGATCGCGATGGGAGAAGACCTTCGCGAGACGTCGCCGGAAGGCTATGCCAAGGTGCTTGCAACATACCCCGACGGCGCAGGCCACTTCGATCTGCAACCATTCTTCGACCTGGTCACGATCCATGAACTTGGCCACGCGTTCGAGGTCCTCGGTGATCGCAGGATGCCGACGTATTGGTTGGGCGAGATCTTTGCCAATCTCTGCCTCCACGCCTTCATCGCCATGAAGCAGCCGGATAGCTTGAGCACGCTCGAAGTGCTCCCCACGGTGGGGGCGCAGAGTACTCACCTTGAAGATTGGATGCGCGTCAGAGGATTCACGACGCTGGAAGAACTCGAAGTCCATTACACGGGTGGTGATGACCCGATGAGTCCACTGAACTATGTCTGGTTTCAATATCGGTGGCAACGAATCGCGGCGGCGATGTTCAACGCCGACGGCGAGGACGGACTGGTCCGTTTTTGGGATTGTTTTCACGCCAACGATCGCCTCAACCCGGGCCAGGTCACGGCCACGTCGCTGATCCCGCTGCTTAGGACTGAGGTGAGCGAGACTCTGAGCCGAGCAGTCCAAGATTGGTGATTGCCCTTCTACGTCTCCGTAGGAAGTGTCTGACGATTGACCAGCCACGACGAGGACAGTTGGCCATCTTCTGGTTCGCTGATACCATCCGCCCTAGGAAGTTCATCGAGTACCGCGAGCCAAAGGTCGCTTGAGCTCTCCGTCGTAGGATTGGACACTTTTGAGAACCAAGAGTTGCGCCCCGCTTCGGTGTTCCAAGCGAGTGCTGAAAAAAAGCGTGGCACTGCTGTTGGTCGTCATGAACGCCGGTGTCGTATCTGCGTGGACACTTGATGCGCGCGCGTCACCGCTGCCCCATTCGAGTTCCTCGTCATTGGGTGTGGTCTTACCGGGCACGACTTGTTCGGTGTTTCCTCGTGACAACGTGTGGAATACGCCGATCACGGATTTACCGATCAATTCGAGCAGCGCGACCTGGCTCGCGACGATGGATGCGTCAACCACTTCACTTCACCCTGACTTCGGGCCCTCGGGCAATCCGTCGGCCCCTTATGGGATTCCCTGGAATATCGTGGCGCCTCGCACGGTATTTACGAGGATCATGTTCCAATACGCCGCCGAAAGCAGCCCCGGGCCGTATCCGTTGACTCGCACCACGCGTATCGAGGGGGGTTCGGACCGTCACGCGTTGATGGTTGATCCGACTGCGTCGCCGACGTCGCACGCTTGTACGTTGTTCGAGACCTACGACACGACGTATAGGACAAACGGACGTTCCGTTGCCGGCTCGGGCGCGATCTGGAATCTGAACTCCAACGCCCTTCGACCCAGCGGTTTCACGTCGGCCGACGCAGCAGGTCTGCCGATTCTGCCCGGACTTGTCAATTATGACGAGATGGCGTCGGGATCCATGAATCACGCACTTCGCTTCAGCGCGCAATGCACTCAGGAATCGTTCGTATGGCCCGCGCGTCACGAGGCTGGTCAAACTAACACGCAATGTCCCCCCATGGGAGCACGGTTTCGCCTGAACGCTTCGTTCACGTTACCGGTGTCGAGTTGCAACAGCTTTTGCCAGACGGTCGTCACGACCATGAAGACCTACGGTCTGATCCTGGCCGATAACGGGAGCAACTGGTACTTCCAGGGCACTGCGGATCGACGCTGGACCTACGGCGAGGTTGATCAACTCAAGCAGATCCCCGCCTCCCAGTTCGTCGCGGTCGACGAATCGTGTCTTATAGTGAACGCGAACTCTGGCCAAGCACTCCAACCTGGAAGCACAGCGTTCGTACAGCGGTGTAGTTGACCGACACTGTGAGCGTCCAACTAGGACACTCCAACGCCGAGGTCGTCACTGAGTAGGTGCGTCAACCTCGAGGGCGGCTTTGATCACTTTTGTTAAGGCCGTATGGAGTAACTCCAGTTCGGAAATTTCGATACCGAGACGGGCCACGACGGCGGGAGGAATCAGCGTGGCGCGTTCACGGAGCTCACGGCCCTTTTGCGTAAGTTCAATCACTAGGCGACGTTCGTCGTCATCACTTCGGGTCCTCGTTACGAGACCAGCGGTTGCCAATCGTTTGAGCAGAGGCGAGAGCGTGGGCGAATCGAGTTGCAGCAAAGCGCCGATCTCCCCCACTGAAAGTGGTGAATGCTCCCAAAGCGCGAGCATGACGAGGTACTGAGGGTGAGTGAGTCCCATGGGCTCGAGTAAGGGTCGATAGACCGACAAGACACTTCGAGCGGCCACGACGAGGGCAAAGCAGACCTGGCGCTCGAGGGCGAGCGGGTCCACCGGCGTTGCAATCTGGTCGCCACCACTCGCGGCCGAACTCGAACCCTGCGCCGAAATCTGCCCGTCGATCGAATGTTCTTCCACCTTCGCCATCTCCGTCATGGTAGGGCTCGCCTTCGGGCCGTTTTCTCTTGACTTCACGGTCCCTATACCTTGATTCTAGTCTAAATAGAGTCTACCCTATTGATTAGTGTACGATTTAATCATACACTACTAAAACTGGGAATAAGGAGGAGATGATGAGATTCGAGCATTGGGAGTCCCGGAAAGAAGCCAGTTCAGATCGGGACGCGAAAGTTGAGGCAAAGAGAGCATCGATTGATGGAGGTCCGCAATGAGCGTCGTCCTTCCCATGGTCGCGATGGTGTTCTTCTGTGTCTTGTTCGTCAGTACCTACGCGTGGATGCGCCGTCCAGAATTCGGCGAATCCAAGGGGCCCACAATGAAGGTCACTTCTAGGCCGACCGGAGCTTTGACCCCGGAGGACGAACACCGCGGTGCCGAGCACTCCTTGAGTAACCTGCCTGCATCGTCGGGGTCAACCCAGGATCAATCAGAAGTGCTCAAAGGGGTGGGCTTATGAAGGGTGAATTAGATCAGACCAACGACCTCACTGGAAGTGACGTTGGGACCGTACGTCGCCGCAAGGTTCGGTATCGTACGG
This sequence comes from Acidimicrobiaceae bacterium, assembly GCA_003160115.1. Classification (GTDB taxonomy): domain Bacteria; phylum Actinomycetota; class Acidimicrobiia; order Acidimicrobiales; family RAAP-2; genus RAAP-2. Next base: position 48,657 of record PLQL01000016.1, on the reverse strand, counting down.
CGATCGTCACAGCGATCGTCATCGCCGGATTCTCGCTGTCGCTTTCGGCCTGCTCGACGATCGGAACCGCCGCGTGCACCAAGAGTTCAGGCGCTCTCATCAAATTGTCGGGATCGACACTTTACAAAGGTTCGTCGAGCACGACCCTGCCGCCCAGCCACGACAACGACGCCGGCCGTGGACGCATTCCCGATCGCACACCCGACGCGGATATCGACGCGAATCAACGTCCCCACATTTGTAAGGGCCCGAAGTAACGCAGTGTTGCGGCACACGAGTTGATGGAATCTTTCGGTCACTCCGAAGGACACAATGCATTCTCGGCGTCCAGCTAACGAGAGTCCGTGTCCTCTTGGTCGAGCAGTGACCTTAGGTAATCCTCGACATTGTCAAAATTAGATTCGATGCCATCGAAGTTACTCATGTGATCACGGCCAGACTGATCGCGGAACGCCAACTTCCACGTCAATTCCGTGACGCCATTGGTCGCCCGCAGCTCTATCGACTCGACGGCCTCTACGTCGGACCAACCTTCGAACCTCCAGGTTTCGACCGTTCTGGTCGGCGGTTCGACTTCCAAGTACGTTCCACGAAACGAGCACTCGACGCCGTCGTTGGTCACCATGACGATGTGGTAGTCCCCACCCACGCGTAAGTCGATCGAGCAGACGGTCACCTCCTCCCCGAAGGGAGCGAAGGTCTTGCTGAGATGTTCAGGCTTCGTAAAACAATCGAAGACGAGATCGATCGGCGCGTCGAAACCGCGAGTGATTTCAATCTCGAGTTCGTTCGGGAATTTGATGACTGCACGTTCTCGGCGATCTGTCATCTCAGCGACAGTAGTGCAGAGGTAGGAGCATCCGCACCTGCCTGGTCGAATGGCGGCAGGTCAGAGATTGGCCACTGGCGCGAACACCATGGTGAAGTTGATCATGAGTGGAATTTTGAGGCCACCTACCCTGGACGGTCCATTCTTTGAATTGGCAGGAATTGAAGGCCGTTATGGGAATTATTTCAAGCGCCAAAAAGAACAGCCATAAAGCGATCGCAGCCGGTCCATACTTGAGTGAGGTTCGTGCAGGTCGGGCGGCCTCGGAGGGTTTACATGACCAGTCACCACGACGCCGAGATTCAGTCAACGAACGATGGGGCCGCGACGACGGCCAGCACTGCGGCGCCGGTTTCGCACGCCCCGGGTGAACCGGCCCTCGTCGTCAGCCACCTGACCAAGCGCTTCGGCGATCGAACCGCATTCTCTGACGTGTCCTTCGAAGTCGCGCGCGGCGAGGTCTTCGGATTCCTTGGGCCCAACGGCGCGGGTAAGACCACTACCGTACGCACCCTCGGAACACTCATCGCACCCACCTCGGGGTCGGCCATCGTCGCGGGCATCCCGCTCAGTGCCGAGAACGGCGTTGAGATTCGCCAACGAATCGCCATCATGCCTGAGGCACCCGGACTCTATTCCCGTCTGACGGTGACCGAGAACCTTGAGTACTTTGCCGCCCTCTTTGGACTGCGCCAGCCCGAGTCGCGCATCCACGACGCGCTGGCCTCCGTGAATCTCGCCGATCGGGCCCAAGACCTGTGTGGTGGCCTGTCCAAGGGCCTTCGTCAGCGCGTAGGCCTCGCTCGCACATTGATGAGCGACCCCGAGGTTATGTTCCTCGACGAACCGACATCGGGTCTTGACCCGGTCGCGGCACTCGAAGTGCTCACACTCATCAGCGCACTGCGCGAGAAGGGTGTGACCATTTTCCTCACCACGCACCGCCTCGACGAGGCCGAGAAACTCTGTGATCGGGTAGCCATCCTCAACACGACCCTTCGCACCGTGGGCAGTCCCGCCGACCTGCGCGCACAACTCTTCCACAGTACGCTCATTGTCCGGACCCTCGTGCCGTTGAAGGATCCTGGCGGAGTCTTTGGCGCTATCGCATCGGTCAGCGACTGGCACTCGAACGAACCAGGGCGTTACGAACTCGCTGTCGCCGACATAGCGCAGGCAGCTCCGCAAGTCGCTCGGGGCCTCGTCGGCGCGGGAGCGGACGTCCTCGCGATTGGTGAGAACGAGCACTCACTCGAGGACGTCTATCTCGCACTGGTCAACGAAGATCGCGGGGGTAAGCAGTTATGAAGAATTTCAATTACGCACGATTCTCGGCGGTGGTGAAAAAGGAGATGCGCGATTACCGGCGCAAGCGTTCGATTGTGGTCACGATGGTCATCTTGCCTTTCCTGTTTCTGATCGAGCCAGTGGTGGCAATTTTCGTCGTGCCTTCTACTTCAGTGGTGACCGGGGCTAAGACGTACGTCCTGCTCCCTATTCTCTACCTGCTCCTGATACCGAGCGTTATGCCCAACATGCTGGCGGCCTTTACCGTCGTGGGCGAACGTGAACAGGGAACGCTCGAGCCACTGCTCACCACGCCCATCAGCCAGCGCGAATTCATCGCGGGTAAAGGAGCGGCGGTCCTCATTCCGACGATGGCCCTCACCTACGGTATCTACGCGCTGTTTCTCCTCGCGACCGAGCTGTTCGCGAAGTCGGTCGTGTCATCAGCCATCTTCACCCAGGGAGCCTTGCTCGTCGCGCTGATCGTACTAGCGCCCTTGCTCGCAAGTTGGTCGATTGCGGTCGGCATGGCGGTATCGGTGAGGGCGACTGAGATCCGCGTCGCCCAACAGTTGGGCACCTTGGCGAGCATCCCGCCAGTGATTCTGATCTTGATTCTCGCGGTGGGCGTCATCCATCCCACGTTGTCAGTGGCGCTTATCTTCGCCTTGGTCCTACTCGCCATCGACGTGCGCGCAATACGCATCGTCGCGCGCATGATGAACCGCGAACGCCTGGTGACGGGAACCAAGTCGTAAACGCTCGCCACAACCCGAATCCTTGAGCGATGGCCTAGAAATATCAACGCATCGCTGGGGACCGCCGGTTCGGTGGGTCCCCATCCCTTCCGGGACTAGAGCGTCCGAACTAAGTTCTGAAGGTAATGTAAAGTTTCCTTGACACCCATACAAATGTCAAGTAAACTTTACATCATGAAGAATGAAGTCCGAGAGTACCGGCGCACACGAGAGTTATCCCAGGCGGATCTAGCCGAGGGACTGGGCGTCTCGCGCCAGACGATCATCGCCATCGAAAATGGTCGATACTCCCCGTCGCTGCCCCTGGCCTTTCGGATCGCGCGGTATTTCGAGGTTCCCGTGGAAACAATGTTCGACCCCTCAGAGGAGGCAGAAGCATGACCAAGAACAAGCACGCCCGGTGGATTGCGCCCGCGTCCACCTTGGCGATTGGCACCGCTATGGCAATCGCCGTGAGAATTGGACATACCTGGACCTATGCGATCGTGACCGAAGTCATCGTCGTGCTCTTCGCAGTCGGTTACTACTTGCTCGCAGGGACTAAGAGCGACGTTGGTGCGATCTACGGTCAGCGCAAGGACGAACGCCAGCGCCACGTCGTGATGAAGGCCTCACGTTTCGCGATGATCGTCATGTACGGAGTCACCTTCGTCATCGCCCTGATCATGGTCGCTGCCAACAAGACGTATTGGCAGGAGGACGTCATCGCGAGCGTCGGTGGCGTGTCGTATTTCTTGGCTCTATTAGCCTATGGAGCTCACGACGAGGACGCGGCGGGCGACGATCGAGGCATCATGGCAACTGATAGCGTCCTCGGCGTCGACGAGAAGAACAACGTCAGACCGCCGATGTGAAGTCGGTAACAACCTTACCGCCGTCGATCAGCTTAAAGTCTTCGCATCAAGTGCCCTTGACGACACTTCGGCAATTCATTACCAGCACCATCACCGGCCTCGCCCGTTCCCGTTGAACGGAAAGATCTTCGTTCGCTTACCGTCAGGGGTCCGAGGCGCGATCGACGAGTAGCGACCGGGTTGCTTTTCGAACATGAATGAGGTGACACGATGACGAAACCGCTGCCAAGTGTTTCCCGAGAACTGAGCCGTATCCTGTGAAGCGACGACGAGCTCGGGCGAATCCTCCTCAGCTCGCAGGGCCGGTTGCGCCAGGAATGATTCAATGGGCGTTTTCGGCCTTGCGGGGCCCACCGCGTCGTCACGAATCATGTCGACACAGTAGTGGCACGACCACCTGCGCTCTCGATAAACCGCGTCAAACGTCGAAGCTGCGCAGTCGAGCGAGTTTGGAGCAACGACCAACGGTCGTCTGCCGAGTACTTTCCAAACGAAGAGATCGACACTCCAAGTGACCCGAGTACGATGAGCCACGTAAGTCCTTTCCAGGGACGGGCGGGAGCGTACGTCGTGAATCAAAGCGCGTCGACGCGGTGGCCGTACTGGAATGATCCCACCTGGCGCCTCTTTCGTACTTCGCAAATGGTGATTTGCGCGATTCTGCTGACCTTGCTCGTGCTCTACTTTGCGGGCGTGGCGTCGGTTCTCTATCCCCTTGCGGCGGCGGTGATCCTCAACATCGTCGCAGCCACGGTGGTCATAGCTCGAGGTATCCAACTACGAATAAAGGGCGGTCCCTCGCGCTGAGCGCCAGCAGTCTCACCTCTCGTGCGACCTCGAGTACGCGTCCTAAGAAAGAGCGAGCACCGACCACGGTCGCGATTGAAGTGACCGACGCTTCACACCACCACGGCGGGCGCGCGCATTCTGGTCACCCCCGGTACCAGCAACGTCACGCCAACGAGGGCAGTCAGAAGAATTGCCGCGCCCACGATGGTCGCGGTGACGCCGCAGGCGGCGGCGATGGGCCCGACGATGGCCATGCCGATGGGCAAGAAGACCAACGAACCAAACCAGTCGTAGGCGCTGACCCGAGACAGGACTTCGGGCGCGATCTCGCGCTGCATCGTCGTCGTCCACAGCGTGCCAAAGATCGTCAGACCCACCCCGGCGACGAACCCGCCGGCCGCTATCACGAGCACGGGACCCCGAAACGCTAGGGCGAGGAGCGGCCATACCCAGCCGACCGTGACAATCGTCGCGACGAGCAAGGGCCTTACCGGATTCCAACGCAGCATCACCATGCCCCCGAGCACGGCACCGGCGCCCTCGAGCGCGAGGATGAAGCCCCACGCCGGTGCGCCGCCGAGCGACTGCTTCGCGATGACCGGACCGAGCACGAAAATAGGGGCGAAAATCAATACGTTGACGCAAGAGAACTCGACGACGATGACCCAGAGCCACGTACGCGACCAGAACTCAGTCCAACCCCCTCGCAGCTGCACGAGGAACGTCTCAACGGTTTCGCTCGCCTCCCATTCGATGGTGATCATGTACAGGCTCACCACGCTAACGACGTAGGTCAAGCCGTCGACGAGAACGGCCCAACCCGGGCTCGAGACAGCGATGATGATGCCCGCCACGGCGGGCCCGATGATCCCGGCGATGGAACCGGACAAGCTGTTGAGCGCGTTCGCCTGCAGCAGTTTCGCTTCGGAGACGACCTGGGGGACGAGGCCCGTCAGAGCCGGGTTGAAGAATGCCGAACCGATCCCCACCGCGGCGGCGAGGGCCATGAAACCCCAAAGCGGTGTCGACGCCAGGAGAATCCAAGACCCCAGACCGAGCTCAGCCAGGGTGCGCAGGACGTCGGACGTCAACATGACGACTCGTCGACTGAAACGATCGGCGATGACGCCTCCGACGAGGATCAGAATGACCACGGGCACCAAACCCGCGGCCGACACGAAACCGACGTCGCTCGCCGTCCCGTGTTTTAGAACCGCAAAGGCAATGGCGACCGGCGCCATACCGGTACCGATCTGCGAGGCCGTCTGACCCAGAAAGAACAGGCGAAAGTTTCGTTCCTTGAGGGCCCCCACCCATTCGTTCATCCTCACTGGTCAAGCGTATTGCGTGGCGTACTTGCAGGCGGCCCTGCGCTTGGGAGCCCTCAGTGACGACGTTGTCGCGGCGTTACTTGGGTGTCGCGATGAAGACCGGGATTTCACGCTCGGTCTTCTGCTGGTAATCGCCGTAAGGAGGGTACGCCGCGACGGCCCGCTGCCACCAGATCGCTCGCTCGTCGCCACTTACCTGACGCACGACGACGTCGAAAGGTTCGGGTCCATCTTGGATGGCCACTTCATCGGGGTTTTCAACCAAGTTGTAGTACCAGACCGGGTGCGTGGGCGCGCCGCCCTTGGAAGCGACCAGTGCGTACGCGCCGTCGTACAGCACCCGCATGACGGGCGTCTTTCGCACTTTGCCGCTTCGATTGCCCCGAGTCGTGACAATGATGATCGGCAAAGCGGTATCGCGCAACGTGTTCGCGCGCGTGCCGTGTGATTCCTCATAGGCAGTGACTTGATCGCGCACCCACTCCGACGGACTTGCCTCGTACTCTCCATTGACTGGCATGAAGACAATGTAGTCCCGTGCTGAGTCACCGGCGCCCTTGTCCGGCTGGGCAGCGCCGACGCACTGCGGTTGTATACCAACGCCGTTTTGCTACGTTGCGATGATGCGGCTGACCTTTGGCGGAACGATATTTGAATGGCGTGGCCCGGCGCCGTTCTTCTTCGTCGCGGTACCCGAGGAGGAGAGCGCGGAGATCCAGGCCGTCTCGGCACTCGCCACCTACGGCTGGGGCGTCATTCCCGTGCGCGTCGAACTCGGCGACACCATGTTCGAGACCTCATTGTTCCCCAAAGACGGCGCGTACCTCGTGCCCATCAAGGCGGCGGTGCGCAAGAGCGAAGACCTTGACGGTGGCGACTACGTCGATATCGTCCTTACGGTGCGCCTGGAAAGTTAATCCCCTCTGACGAGAGCAAGGACTGGATTTCGCGACGTGTGATTACCTAACTGAGCACTATTAATAGGACGTCGAAGTCGGCGACGTCGCGCCGTGGCCGACCACTTCGCAAGAACACCCGCTTCGAAGCGGCTAGTCCACTTTCTCCAACACCGCCACGTAGGGCTCGTTCAACGCGGCCTTGAAGACCCGACGCTGATGCCAACCGGTGTCGCGCAGGAGTTCATTCATCTCGCCTGGCGAGACGTAGAGCCAATCGAACCAGGGACCTCGCAAGTCCTCGTAAAGGAAGCGGAATCTTCCTTGACCGGGCGCCGTCCCCTTTGCTCTGTTGCGACGATAGTACGTGCGATCAAAGCCCGGTGCCCCACCGAAGTACGCGCTCGTGCTTTCGACAAAGATGCGGGCGCTGGGTTTCGTGTGGGCCGCGAGTGCGCTCAGGTCACGTCGCGCACGACGGGGTGTGCCGAAAATCCCGAAGTTGTTGCCAAAGAGCACGAGCGAGTCGAAGTCCGCGAGCTTGGGCCCGAGGTCTTCGAGGGGCGAACGCCAGACCTCCTTCACTCCTCGAATCGTGGCGGCTCGCACCGCCAAGGGTGACGTGTCCAGTGCGACCACCTCTCGACCGCGACGCTGCAAGTCCAGTGCCACTCGGCCCGCGCCGCAGCCGACGTCCAGGACACGACCTTGCATCAAACGGACCGAAGCACGCTCGGCGACGGGCCAGTCTCTGAATTTCGCGAGGTACACCTCGGGTCCCGCGCCAAGCTGGGCGAAGCCGTCCTCGCGCTCGAGTACCTCACACGCGGTGCCCCCCTTGGCCCAGTCCAAGAGTGCGCGTCCAAAGACGTCATCGTCATTCTTAGAAGCGCTCGTCATGCTTCCCTTCGGTGGGCCAACTGGAGCCGTACGTATCGGAGGGTATCAGTTGACCGCTACGGCCCCCTGCCCCACGACCCGCGTCGTCGGCACCTCGAGCGCGACCGTCGCCTCGTGAATCGGCCGTCGAACCAGTGTTTGGACCTACACTCCAATGCAAGAATCCGCAAAGAGTCGGGGGCACCGTGACCACGCTGAAGAATCGCCCGAACACCGCACTGCTCGTTATCGACGTTCAGCGGGGCGTCGTGGAAAACGCCTTTGAGCGCGACAGGGTCATCGCGAACATCAACGCCCTCGTGGACAAGGCACGAGCCGAGCACGTGGCTCTCGTCTGGATCCAGCACTCGGACGAACAACTAGAACGGGGCAGCGACCGGTGGCGTCTCGCCGACGAGTTGCACCCAGATCCCAGCGAACCACTCGTCGAGAAGCACTACGGCGACTCCTTCGAAGACACCGAACTCGAGAACGTCCTCGCCGACCTCGGCGTGGGTCGAGTCGTGGTCACGGGCGCCCAGACCGACGCGTGCATCCGCTCAACCCTCCACGGTGCCTTCGTTAGGGGATACGACGCACTGTTGGTCAGTGACGCGCACACGACTGAGGACGCCTCACAGTGGGGCGCTCCCACGCCCGACAAGGTGATATCGCATACGAACATGTACTGGACGTACCAGGACGCGCCAGGGCGCACGGCCGGAACGGTGGCGACCAGCGACGTCGACTTCGGCTCACGTAGAGCGGACTGACCTTCGCGTCGAAGGTGTCTGGCTCGTCGGTTCGAGTCGACCTTGCTCCGGGGACGCCACGAGTGCTGGCGGCCATCAACGAGACGACACTGCCGATGACGGCTCAGCGATCGAGAAAGTCGACTGCTTCACTCTCGCTTCGACGCGGACGCACAGCAAACCCGCGCGCGAGCAGCGCGTCGAGGCTGAATCGACCCGGGCCGAGCAGGACGACGACCAGGGCCAATGCTCCCAGGGCCAGATTGAGTTCGTAACCCGGGTTGAGCGACTGCGAGTTGATGCCGTGCGCCCACGTGACGGTGATCATGGCCATCACCATGTCGCCGGTCAGGGCCAGGCCGGCGAGTCGTGTGCCGAGCCCGAGGATCATCACGATGCCGCCACCGAGTTCAGTGACACCACCCAGGACCGCGAAGAGTCCCCCCGGATGCAAGTGTGCGACGGTCGAAAAGAAGATGGACGTCTGATGGATCCCGGGACCGTTGAACGCCCCGAAGAGTTTGCCGGCCCCGTAATAGATGAAGATCCACGCGAGGATGCCCCGTACCACCACCAGGGCGACGTCTCGAAGGACCATAGGGGAATTTGGCGCCACCAGCGCCCTGACGGATCTCGACGTTCGAGCAGACCGCGACGACGCGCCGTTCACCACGCGACAGTCTCCTCATCCTCTCGTCCCGTCGCGCCCGCGACCGGCGAAGTGGCGACATGCCCGGACCCCTCCCCTAGCGGACGGAACGGTCCCACCAGTTGAGCCACGAAGACACGCAGGTGATGGGGCTTCTCACCCGCTTGTTCGACGGCGAGGGGCCGACCGGGTAGGCCGGTGGCCATGCGAACGGTGTGTTCAGTGGGGAACACCGCTCGATGGAAGAGTTGATCCCATATTGTCAACGCGAAACCAAGATTCACGTCCTGGCGTCCTTCGATCCGGTGATGGATCCGGTGGTAGTTCGGACTTACGAAGATTCGCTCGAGCGCGCCGAAACCAAAATTGGTGTTGGAGTGCTCGAAAGCGACCACGGCCGCGTAGAGCACGAGCATCGCCGTGGGCACCGCGCCGTTGGCGAGTAGAACGATGCCCGGGACCAACGCCAGAAGATAAGACACATGGATCAGTGGATGGGTGCGAAACACCGTGAGCACGCTCATGTCCTCTTGAGAATGGTGAAGCTCGTGGAAACGCCAGAGCACGCGCACGCGATGGTTGGCCAGATGGGCGAACCAGTTGCAAGCGTCCATGGCAATCATTATCAGGGCGATCACGACCCATTTGGGCACGACGCTGGTGCGAGGGATGACGACCCACGGCGCCACGCGGCGCGCGACTTCGGAGAACGAGAGCGCCAAAGCGGTCCCGAGGGGAACGACGAGCGTGGCGTTCAAGAGCGTAAACAGGACGTCCTGTCGATAGCCGCGAGCGAAGAGGGACCTACGCTGGGCCGGGCGAAGTCGTTCGATCACCAAGAACGCACCAAGGACGATGAGCGTCGCGGGTCCCACCACCACCACCCGCAAACTCGTCATGGACTGGGAGAAGCTCGAGCCGCCCCACTTGCTCGACCAACCAATGCCAATGAGCGTCACCGCGACGGCGACGATGGAAAACGCCGGTAAATATAAGGACTTTCGAGTGCGGTTCGCCGTTTGAGACGTGCGCGCAAGGACCGATCCACGGACCCGCACATCCTTTCGCGAGCGCGACAACGAGACGAACGACGACGTCACGAGTCTCCGATCGACCAGGTGAGTCGCATCAGAAACCGACGCCCCCACCCCCGGGACTCGTCGTGGTCGTCGTCGCGCCACCCGAACTCGTCGTGGTCGTCGTAGTGCCTGAACTCGCTCCCTTGCTCGAAAGCACGATCGATTGCCACTTGCCCCAGGTGTCAGTGACGTTGCCCTTCACTTCACCGGGCTTCGTGTCACCGGAGAAGTAATAGAGGGGCTTGCCCTCGTAGGTGACTTGACGAACGCCTCCCGCGCGGTGCACGACACCGATCTTCGCCGCTGCGACACCCTTACCCGCGGTGGCGGCGTTGACGCCCTTGGGCAACGTGAGTTCGGGCCAGTACTTCAAGCAAGTCGCCGCACAAGCCGTCTTACTCGGCGACAGTGAATAGAGCGTGTCACCGCTCACCAGGATCGTGCCGTAGGTCGAGGACTGTTGCGTCGATAGCACGACGGCCTTGGCACTATGGCTCGACGCACCGACGACACCCACGCCAGTGATCAGCAAAGCGCCCGCGAGGGCTAGTCCGAACGTCAATCCGCGCGAAAGCGAACGTCTCTCCAGTATTGGCTGCGCCATTCGATCCCGCCTTCTGTCGACGTTGTCTTCACTGACAACTTGACCATACAGGCGTGACCACCCCGAGACCGACGGTTGAGCGAACTACCTGACCGGAAGGTAAAACAGCTACGCGCGCGGAGCGGTGACGGTGCGCTCACGCAAAGGCGGGCCTGGCATCCGATTGGCCCTCGGATTAAGCTTCACGTCTCGGGGTTCGATCCGCTCCCCACAGTGGTGACAGACCATGACCGCATGAGCATTTTCGCCACACGAGGCGTGCGTGATGGTGACCGGCGGTCCATCGGGCGCGGCGTATTGATCACCCCACTGGCGCATCGCCGTAAGAATCGGCCAGAGGTCCAGACCTTTCGCGGTCAACTTGTAGTCGTCGCGCGGTGGGTGCACCGAATACGGCACCCGCTTGAGGATCCCGGCGTCCACCAGTGTGGTTAGTCGCGAATGCAGGATATTTCGGGAGATTCCAAGGCGACGCTGGAAGTCTTCGAACCGGGTCACCCCCATGAAGCAATCACGCACGACGAGCATCGTCCACCACTCACCGATCACCTCAAGGCACTGGGCGACCGAGCAGTCCATATCGACAAAGCTCTTGCGTTCCATAAGTCCAGTCTAGTTAGTTGCATCATAGAACGCAAGAGTGTATGGTCCGTTTCATGACGAAACTAACCAGCCCATTGGCCGCCTCCGAGAACCTCGACGACTCGCGACGTCGAGCCATCTTCTTGGTGACCGCGCTCGGCGCCTTCATGGGTTCGCTCGACCTCTCTATCGTGAACGTGGCGTTCCCCGCTCTCGAGCGCGCGTTCTCCCACGACCCCCGTGCCAGCCTGGCCTGGATCATCACGGGCTACAGCATCATCTTTGGTTCGCTGCTCGTGATCGCAGGACGTACCGCCGACCGCCTCGGGGCTCGCAAGGTCTTCTTCGCCGGACTTTTGGTGTTCTGTGTTGGTTCGCTGTTCTGCGGTCTGGCGCCCACGGTGGGCTTGCTGATTGGTGGACGCGTGGTCCAAGGAATCGGAGCCGCCATGATGTTGCCCGCGTCACTGAGCCTCTTGCTCGCGGCCTATCCGATCGAACGGCGATCGCAGATAGTGGCGCTGTGGGGAGGGATCGGCGCACTCGCGGTCGCCACTGGTCCGTCCTTTGGTGCCGCGCTCATCACGGCGCTCGGCTGGCGAGCGGTGTTCTACGTGAACGTGCCAATCGGTGTCGTCGCCTACCTCGTGGGACGAAGGGTCCTCATCACCACCGCGAGCGCGCAACGATCGGCTGCGCCGGACTACCCGGGCGCCGCGATACTGAGCGTAGCCCTCGCCTCGCTCGTGCTGGCCATCTCCGAAGGTCCCAGCTGGGGCTGGTCGAGTTCGTGGGTACTCGCTGGTTTCGTTTTGGCGTGCGCGCTGCTGGCGCTCTTCATCTTCCGTTCGAGTCGACACGAACAGCCCGTGCTCGACCTCACACTCTTTCGGGCGCGTTCGTTCCGTCTCGCGAACGCCGCGGCCTTCCTCTACTCGATGGGCTTCTTCGCCATGCTGCTCGGCAACATACTGTTCCTCACGGGCGTGTGGCATTACTCAATCCTTGACGCCGGACTGGCGGTGACCCCTGGACCCCTGGTCGTCGCGGTCGTTTCTGGACCCGCGGGCAAGATCGCCTCGAAACACGGCTTTCGACCGGTACTGCTCGTCGGCTTCGCTACGTTCGCCCTGGGCGTGCTCTGGTACGTGTGGCGCGTGCGCCTGGCGCCCCACTACCTGACCTTGTGGTTACCCGGTACCTTGATCGTCGGCCTGGGAATAGGTCTGACCTTTCCCGTGCTGAGCGCCGCCGCGGTGTCGAGCCTCGAGCGTGAACGCTTCGCCGTGGGCAGCGCCGTCAATCAGACCGCTCGGCAAATTGGTGGTGCACTCGGCGTGGCGCTACTGGTCGTGCTCTTGGGCACACCGTCCAACGAGAACGCCGCACTCGCCAACTTCCATCACCTCTGGCTCTTCATCGCGGCGATGGCCCTGGCGGCCGGCGCCGTGTCCCTCGGACTCGGCCGGACGACACGCCCGCCCCTCGACGACGCCGACGCCCACGTCGCGAGCAGTCACGCCATCGAAGAGGTCCTCGACGGCGAGATCGTCGTGCCCCTGCACCGACACGAGTGACCGAATGAGCAAGCTCGTGCCGTCTGGAACGTCGCAACTCGCTCAGCGCAGGTAGCCACGTTTCAGGCGTGTAGGCGCGCTCGCGAGCCACGCGTCGAGTATTGCCTCTTGGAGTTGACGCTTAGTCACCATATTCATCTGGACGAGCACGGCGGCGTACCCGTCGAAGTGCGAAATGCTAAAGAATGAACCCGGGTGTGCGGCGAGGGCCGCTTGCTTCTCGTCCAGGTCCTCGACGCACAAAGCCAGAATCGGTCCGGCCAGCGGCTTCTCCTCGCCGAAGCGCTTGAGGTCGGCCTTGCTGAAGGGGCGCTCCCACATGAATGCTTTGCCCGCAACGAACCAGGTACGATTCTCGCGTCGCGTCCCCTCGGTGACCTCCGCCAACCGATGGGCCATCGAGGACGCTTCGTCGATCGTCGACAGGTCGACACCATAATCGCGTGGGCGAGCCGTCCAAGGCCCTCACCGCGCTAATCAACCAGCGACATCATTGCGGGGACGGCCAAGCCTACGACCCGGGGACCTCGTCGGGTCCAACACCTTGGGCCGTGTCGTGGGGGGCGCCGTGGGGGCGGCGCCGAGGGGTGACTCAGTGCACCAACGAGTGCAGGTCGTCGAGTTCAGCAAATCTGCTAAGGGGCCACTCTGCCTTGTCGAACGTGACCGACACGCCCAATTCGTGCAGCAACGCCAGCAGCCGCTTGATCTGCTCGGTTTCCTTGCCACTTTCCATCTCCGAGAGGTAGACCCGTCGAATACCGGTCCGGCGTGACAATTGTTCCTGGGTGAGCCCAGCTTCAGCCCGATAGCGGCGGATAGCGTTGCCAATTGAGGCAGCGCTCTCAATCAAAAGTGGTCCTTGAATTGCGGTTTTGAGGTTATTTGTCTCCATGTCAAGTCACCGTACGCTTGTCTGGAAATCAGTCCATCATCCACCTGAACCTTTCGTCGTAGGCAAAACGGCCCTGACTCTACTAGTGCAATTGCGTTAGACGGTCCCGACACGGTTCACCGCGTCACGGTCTACCCTGCTTTAGGGCGTACGAGCGGTGTCTCTTTATCGGCTTCGGACGTGGCGTCAACGAACCTGAGGAACAATCGTGGACCAACGAGTCATTGTCATAACGGGAGCCAGTGACGGCATCGGCGCCGAGGCGGCCCGTACCCTGCACGCCCGGGGCAACGCGGTGGTCGTGGTTGGCCGCTCACCGGCCAAGACCGAACAGGTGGCTCGAAGTATCGGTGTTCCCTTCTACGTCGCCGACTTTGCGAAGCTGAGCGACGTCCGACGCTTGGCGTCGAACCTGCGACGCGACCTTCCGCGCATCGACGTGCTCGCCAACAACGCTGGCGGCATCTTCGGAGAGCGCGAAGTCACAGTAGACGGTCACGAGAAGACGATGCAGATCAATTACCTCGCACCGTTCCTCCTGACGCACGAATTGATGGACGTCTTGATCGCCAGCCGCGCGTCGGTGCTCAACACCTCGAGCATCGCGGCCAAGTTCTTCAGCCGCTTTGACATCAACGACCTCGAGGTGACCGACAGGTACTCACAGCGCGTGGCCTACGGCAACGCCAAATTGGAGAACATCTTGTTCACTTTTGAGCTGCACCGACGCTTCCACGAACAGGGCATCTCCGCGGTCGCGTTCCACCCGGGCAACGTCGCGAGCAACTTCGCGAACGACACGAACAGCCTCATGCGCTACGTCTACCACTCACCGCTTCGAAATCTCTTTCTCATCTCGACCGCCAAGGGCGCGGACAATCTGATCTGGCTCGCCAGTACCACCCCGGGTAGGGACTGGCAGTCCGGTAAGTACTACATCAAACACTCGATCTCGGATTCGCTCGACGTCCAGGCGTTAGATCCCGAGAATGCCCGCCTCCTGTGGGAGAAGTCGCTCGGCTTCATCGGGGCCTGACGCCCCTCGAACGGCGACCACGATTGTCTGGACGCTCGATGTCGCGCCAAAGGTGCCATTCGTCGCCACTAGTCTGAGCATTCGAAGTTCCATCTCGTAAACGCAAGGTGACCCTCCCCATGGCCCCTCCCACCACTCGCCGCTCCTATCGGGCGACCTACGCCGTACTCGCCCTCGCCGTGGCCGGCTTCGCGCTGCTGCAGTCGCTCGTCATACCGGTCCTTCCCACGGTCCAGGCGGGACTGCACACCTCTCAAAACACGGTCACCTGGGTCCTGACCGCGTACCTCTTGTCGGCGGCGATCTTCACGCCGATCATGGGACGCCTCGGGGACATGTACGGCAAGGAACGTCTCCTAGTGCTTACGCTGATCGCACTCACGCTGGGTTCGCTGCTCGCCGCGGTGGCCGGGTCAATCTCGCTGATGATCATCGCTCGCGCCATCCAGGGAATCGGTGGTGGCGTGCTGCCCTTGTCCTTTGGGCTCATTCGCGACGAGTTCCCTAAGGAGAAGGTCCTGGGAGCCATTGGCGTGATCGCGGCCCTAGCGGCGGCGGGTAGTGGTGTGGGTATCGTGCTCGCGGGACCCATCGTCAACGCGCTCAACTACCACTGGCTGTTCTGGATTCCGATGATTGTCATGGCCTACGCGACAGTAGCGGCGCACTACGTGATCCCCGAGTCCGACGTTCGTACGCCCGGAACGCTCAGCTGGTCCGGCGTCGTGCTCTTGTCGGTCTGGCTCGTCGCGATCATCCTCGCGATCAGCGAGGCGCCCACTTGGGGTTGGGGCTCGACGCGCGTGATCGCTCTGATCGTCCTAGGACTTCTGGTGGCGGTGGCATGGGTGTTCGTCGAGGCGCGCTCCACGCATCCGCTCATCGACATGGAGATGATGCGCATCCCCGCGGTCTGGACGACGAATCTCGTGGCCCTGCTGTTGGGCGTCGGCATGTACGCGGTCTTCGCGTTCCTGCCCGAGTTCCTGCAAACGCCGCGTTCGGCCGGTTACGGCTTCGCGCTCAGCATCACCAAGTCGGGTCTGATCCTGCTGCCGGCGAGCGTCTTCATGTTCATCTTTGGCATGATGTCGGGCCGACTCTCGCAGCGCTACGGCAGCAAAACCGTTCTCATCGCCGGCCTCTTCGTGGGCATCGCCAATTTCGCGATCTTGACTTTCGCCCACGCCGCCCAATGGGAGATCCTGCTCGCCATGGTCATCGAGGGTGTCGGCTTCGGTTTGGCGTTTTCTTCGATGTCGGCGCTCGTCGTCGTGGCGGTGCCCCCGCACCAGACCGGTGTCGCGAGCGGCATGAACGCGAACATCCGAACGATCGGGGGTTCGGTGGGGGCCGCCGTGATGAGCAGCATCGTCACGTCGGGTGCACGCGCGGGCGAAGTCCCTCGACAATCTGGCTACACGCACGGGTTCGCCTTGCTCACGGTGGCGGCCGCCGCCGCCACGATCGCCGCCTTCTTCGTACCAGGCCGTCTGCGACCACCCGCGACGACGACCGAGGCGACGCTGGCCCACGCCGAGCTCGGCATGGTGGCGGCGGGAACGCTCGCGGGCGACGAGTCCGAGTAATCGGCCAGATTTATAGCCTCGCTACAGGTGACAAATCGCTTCAGCGCGCCACCATTACATCAGTGCGGACCACCAGACTTTCGTATTTGACCGATCGTCGGACCCAGGTTCGACCCTGAATATTCCCCGTTTTAGCGAAAATGGGCGTGCGGCGCCGCAAAGCGCGAAGGGAGATTTTGTTCGCTCAATTCCCTGATGGGTATACAATTAAGCAAGAAGTTGAGTACCACGTTGGGAATCGTCGGGTTCAACTTCGTAGGTTCGTCACTCCAGCCCCCGGTGACCTCGAAACGACGAGGAGCCACGATGAGCGGATTAGAGGACATGACCCACGGCGCTGGGGAATCGGTGGTCAAACCCACCGACAAGGGCGACGACTCACTTACGGACTTTCTCTTTGACGCTGGCAGTTTCGACCGCGGTCGGCTCGACGGCCGAAGGGGTCCCGCGGGCCAAATCAAAGTGCCGCACGCGCAGATTGCGCGCAACATCCTCAACAAACTGTCGTTCACCCAAGCTTCTGATCACGACCACGAGGCGCGGGCCTAGGTCGTCGTGACGAAGCTCTCGCGCCGGCGACCGAGACCCGTCCGTTTCGCGTCTATGGCCGCAGTTCCTTCGCGTCATAATGGCGGTTGCCACGAGCGCCGCGATACTTCTGAAACAGACTACTTGGTCAGGTGGGCCGCTTGAAGGCCGACCAATCAGGCCCGGGCACGGCCATCAAAGACGCGGACTTGCGTGTCGTCTGCGACTCGGTTCCGAGCATCGTTTGGACGGCGGCGCCCCAGGGGGCGAGTCAATACCTCAACAACTTAGGAACGCTCTACACGGGTCTTAGCGTCATCGACGGTGAGTCCTGGGACTGGTTCTCCTTCGCGCATCCCGACGACGCCAAGAACGCTCGCAAGGAGTGGAAGACCTCAATGCGCGACTCCTCGCCGTATTCCTGTCGATATCGCGTACGACGATTCGACGGAATCTATCGCTGGCACGAGGTGAACGCCCGAACGGTTGACGACGCGCACGGCCGGCGGCGAAGCTGGATCGGCACGGCGATCGACGTCGAGGACGCCGTAACGAACGAGGCCGCAGCGCAATTGTTCGCGCGTCACGCCCGCGAGACTTCGGCAATCTTGAAGATGATCCTGGAGGACGCACCGGTTGGTATCGCGTTCGTCGACCGAGATTTCCGCGTACGAACCATCAATGAACAGTTGGCGTCCATCACGCTGTCAACCGTAAGTGAACGGACGGGCCAGCTCGTCTCCGAGGCCCTACCCGACTTGTGGACCCAAATCGGGCCAGCGTTTCACCGGATCCTCGAGGGTGGACCAGCGATTCTCAACCACGAAGTCACGGGACCCTCGAGGACTGACCCTCAGCGTACTCATCAGTGGCGGTCAAACTTCTACCCCGTACGGGTCGACAACGAGATCATCGGTATTGGCGCGGTCGTCGATGACGTGACAACCCAACTCGACATGGAGAATCAGCGTCTCTTGCTCGCCACCATAGTCGAGGGCTCAGGCGAGGCCATATTTGGATCAGACCGACATGGCATCATAATGAGTTGGAATGCCGCAGCCGAGAAACTCTTTGGCGCAAAAGCGAGCGAGGTGATCGGCAAGACTTTGGCAAGTATTCTCCCGCCTCAACAATACGACGAGGCTAGGACTATTCGACAGCGAGTGATTGCCACCGGCGTTCCCGAGCAGATTGACGTCGTGCACGTGACCAGGGGCAAACGCTCTCTCGACGTACAGATCACGGTCTCACCAATATTGAATGCGCAGGGCCAGATCACCGGCATTTCAAGAATTGCGCACGACGTCACCGCACAACGGGCCGCCGACGCAATGCTTCGTGAGAGCCAGCGTCAACTTATTGAAACCCAACGTATTGCCCACGTCGGAGGCGTGCAGTACGACGTCGTCCACGACACGATGACGTGGTCGGGCGAGATGTACCGGATCCTCGGTGTTGAGGCCAACCTCGCGCCAAGTACCGAACTTTTCCTTACGTGCATTCATACCGACGACATCGAACGGGTTCGTAAAGCCTGGTTCAACGCCACCCTCCATGGCGTGCCGTTCAATATCGACTTCCGGATTGTTTTCGCGAATGGTGAAGAGCGCTCCGTCAAGGCGCTTGCCGAAATCCAGTGCGACGCCAGCGGCACTCCGATTAACATGGTCGGCACTCTCAGTGACGAAACGGAACGGGTCGCGCTCGAGGGTGAACGGCGTCGCCTCGAACTCAGTTTTGAAACCGGTTTCGAGCAATCGGCGATTGGAACGGCTCTCGTTGACCTCAACGGCATTGCTCTGCGGGTCAATCAGGCGGTCTGTGACCTCCTGGGTCGACCCAAGGAGCTCCTTCTCGGCCGACGCTGGACCGATTTCACCCACCCTGATGACATTCCTCTCATGGACATCCTCACCGAAAAAGTTGCCGCCGGTGTTTCGACCTACGCCGACGAGCGACGGTACCTACGTCCGGACGGCTCCGAGGTGTGGGCCGCCACCCACGTTTCAATCGTACGTGACGCGAAGGGAACTCCCCTTTACTTCTACTCGTACTTGTTGGACATCACCGCGTACAAGAAGCTGGCCAACGAGCTCGCTCACCGGGCGATGCACGACGAGCTCACGGGACTGCCCAACCGCGCTCTACTCGCCGACCGCCTCGACCAGAGCCTCGCCCGCTCTACTCGCAGCCACGTACCCATCAACGTGATGTTCCTCGACATCGACAATTTCAAGGAGATCAACGACTCGCTTGGCCACACGGCGGGGGACGAACTGCTGGTGTACGTCGCGGCCCAGATAAGGAGCGCCATACGACCCGGTGACACGGTGGCGCGCTTTGGCGGCGACGAGTTCGTGATCGTCTGCGAAGGGGCCAGCAAGGCCGAAGTCAGTGTGATCGGCACTCGAATTCTCGACGCCATCAAACTACCGGTGAAATTAGCCGCCGGCGAAGTCCGCGTCACCGGCAGTATGGGCGTGACCACTTCGGGCTCGGCGTCGACGCCCGAGACGATGCTGCAGACCGCCGACTTCGCCATGTACCGGGCAAAGGGACTGGGCCCGGGCAGCATCGCCCTCTACGACGAGGTACTTCACGAGAAGGTCGAAGGGCGTTTGGCTACCACGTCGGCCCTCGCCTTGGCGCTCACGCGAGAGGAATTCACGGTCTACTACCAACCAGTCGTCAATATCTGGACCGGTGAATTGATAGGGGCTGAAGCGCTACTGCGCTGGGAACACCCCAGTGGCGTGCTCGTGAACCCGGACGATTTCATCCCGATTGCCGAGCATTCTGGTCTGATAATTCCCATCGGCGCGTGGGTCCTGGAAGAAGCGTGCGAGCAGTTGGTCGCGTGGCAGGCCACACAGCCCGCCCTGAGCATCGCAGTCAACCTTTCGGTTCGCCAAATCCTCAATCCTGACATCATCGCGACCGTACGCGACGCGCTCAAACGGTCGAAACTTTCGCCCGCAGACCTCTCCTTGGAACTGACCGAGAGCATCTGGATGGAAGACATCGACTACTGCGCTCGAATTCTCACGTCGTTCAAGGAACTCGGCGTCGGGCTCGTCATCGACGACTTTGGCACCGGCTACTCGTCTCTGAGTTACCTGAAGCTGTTTCCCTTTGACGCGGTGAAGATCGATCGGTCCTTCGTCGATGGTCTAGGCCACGACTCGGACGACTCGGCGCTCGTCGCCGCCATCATCGCCATGGCGGCCGCACTTAACCTCGAGGTGACCGCCGAGGGCGTGGCGACGCAGGAGCAACTGGAGCTGCTAAGGAAACTGTCATGCGTACGCGGTCAGGGCTATCTGCTCGCCCAACCCATGACCGCGGCGAATCTCACGAAGTTAATCGACGAGGGCCACCGCTGGCCGGTGAACGCGAGCGAAGAGTCCTTGAGCGAACCACCCGCGGATTGATCACGCTGACCCAGCCATCTCGGTACGCGACACCATGTTGTTCGTGGCTGCGTCACTCAATGACGTCTCGATCCAGTCGAATGTCTCGCCGTTTTGCCGGTTTTCAGGGCTTTAGGACGGTCCCGACTTGGCCTGGAGGCCAGAAGAATGGTGCGGTGTGGTCGACCACCCAAGTCCTGTCACAGCCCCTCACTACGGTCACACCATGTTCGCCACTCGCACCGATCTCAACGATCATCAGCGCGAGGCGGCCTCGTTCGGTGATCAGCCGTTGCGCGTAATCGCCGGGCCCGGTACCGGAAAGACGACCACCCTGACCGCGAGGGTTGAGTATTTGCTCGACCAGGGGATCGCGCCCGAGCGGATCCTGTTGCTCACCTTCACCCGGCGTTCCGCCCGCGAGATTCTCAATCGGGTCCGCGCGATACGTGCCACAGCGCACGTGCACCGCGTCGCGGGCGGCACGTTTCACTCGGTCGCCCACCATACGCTTCGTCGACATCACACGGCCGTGGGTCTGAGCGATGGCTTCGGAGTACTAGACCACGGCGACGCCGCGGACCTCCTTGACCTCGTGCGCAGTGATCTTGGTGTGCTCAGCGACAAACGCCGCCTGCCCAAGAAGAACACCTTGGCGGCCCTCTATTCGAGGACGGTGAACACGGGCGACGCGCTGCGTGACGTCATGGCCGAGCACACTCCCTGGTGCGTCGACCACCACGAACAGGTCGGTACCCTCTTCTCAGCCTTCGTGAATCGCAAGCGTGCGCTCGGTCTCTTGGACTTTGATGACCTTCTGCTCTTTTGGCGCGCCGCCGTCGAAGATGACGCTCTGGGAGCCACGTTGGCGGCTTCCTTTGACCACGTACTGGTCGACGAGTTCCAGGACGTGAACCAGTTGCAGTTAGATATCCTGCGGGGCCTTCGCCGGTGCGACCCGCGCGTGACCATGGTCGGTGACGACGCCCAGGCAATCTACGGCTTTCGAGGTGCCTCGCCACGCTTTCTGCTCGACGCCCCTGACTATTTCGAAGGTCTAGTCACCATCACGCTGAACGTCAACTACCGCTCCTCGGGCGCCATACTCGAGGTCGCCAACGCGCTCGCCGCGGACGCCCCGGAAGGCTTCTGTGCCGTCTTGCGTGAGGACCGACCCGTACTCGGCACGGGCTCACCCCAACTCGTGCACTGCGCCGACGAACGTCACCAGTCCGAGATCGTGGCGGACCGCGTCCTCGAACTCTACGAGGAGGGCGTCGCACTCCGCGACCAAGCCGTCCTCTTTCGTGCGGCGCACCACAGTGCCGACCTCGAGATCGAACTCTCGCGGCGCCGGATCCCCTTCGTCAAGTACGGCGGACTGCGCTATCTGGAGGCGGCACACGTGAAGGACCTGCTCGCGGCCTTTCGCCTGGCGGACAATCCGCGCGACGAGGTGGCGTGGTTCCGTCTCCTCCAATTGATGCCGGGCGTCGGTCCCGCCAAAGCTCGCCGTCTCATTGACGCTCTGCGCGACGAACACCGGCTGCTACCTCTTTCGTTCCTGGAGGTCGAGCATCGCTGGCCCGGGGCCCTCGAGCTCGTGCCCTGCGACACGCGCGACGCGTCGGCCCAACTGATCCAGGCCATGGTGTCACGAGCGCACGAACCGCCGATGGCTCACGCCCAACGGATCGCCGACGCACTCGTACCCTTCATCGTCGCGTCCTACCAGGACGCCGCGGTGCGCCTCGAAGACCTGGGCGCGCTCGTGCTCGCTTGCAACGAGACGACGCGCCTCAGTGACGTCGCCGCCGAACAGGTCCTGGAGCCGCCCGCCTCGACCGGGGACCTCGCGGGGCCCCCGTTCGTCGACGAGGATTGGCTCGTGCTATCGACGGTCCATTCGGCCAAGGGCCTCGAGTTCGACGCGGTGCACGTCATCCACGCCGCCGACGGCAACTTTCCTTCGGATATGGCCCTCGGGTCACCCGAGGGGCTCGAAGAGGAGCGACGACTCTTCTACGTCGCGGTCACGCGCGCCCGGCGTCACCTCGCGATCTACGTTCCTCTGCGCTACCACCACCACCGAGTGCGCGACGATCATTCGTGGGCCCAACCATCGCGTTTCTTGAGCAAGGCCGTGCGCCAGACCCTCGAGGAACAACTGCACGAGACTCCTCGTGCGAGCACGATGAACCTCGCCGATCTAGAACCGATCCCCGGTCCGGCACTGGTCGAAGGTCGCTTGTCAAAACTCTGGTGAGAGTGCCACGCACGCGCAGTTGCTCGCCGCATCGGGCGACGCTGGCGTGGCTTAGCATTGACCCAGCAGGCTCGAGCAGGGAGTAATCATGGACCATCGAAGGGCCGAGGAATTACTGGCGAACGAACGTCGACGACTCGAGGATTTGCTGGTGCACTCGACGCAAGTCGGACTCGTCGAGCGCGAGGGTGCGAACGAGCAGGGCGACATCGCCGACTCCGCTGAACCATTTACCTCCGAAGAGGAGAACAACGCCATCGCGGCGAGCCTGCGAGCTCGTCTCGAGGCGGTAGAACGTGCCGAAGCTCGTCTCGCCGACGGTAGCTACGGTCTGTCGGTGCGCAGTGGCACGCCCATCAGCGACGAACGTCTCGAAGCCGATCCCGCGGCCGAACTGACCGTCGACGAGGTCGAGACGAGCTGAACCACTCATCGGCGAGCGTCGTGCTCGCGAGGGCCCTCGTCGAGTAACACACGCAGCATCGCTGACAACGACGGATTCTTCACAGGAACTTCTCTGAAAGGTCTCACCCGTCAAACAGGCGCTTCACACGGTTCTCACAAAGGGCGTTCGTACCCTGAGGAGTGTTCCTTTGAAAGGAGAACAGATGAAGCACACCATGATCAAGTCACTCACCGCCCTGGCCCTAGTCGCCGGACTCGGTGTCAGTGTTCCCGCGATAGCGTTCGCGTCACCCACCTCGCACGCCTCGTCCACGACCACGCCAACCGCCTGGACCGCGTTCAAGGCACAGTGGAAGACCTACGTGCAGGGACTCGAAGCGATCAACACCACTTACCACCAGTCAGTCCAGAGCGCGCGAGCGACCTACCAGGCGGCCCTTCAGGTCGCCACGACCAAGGCTGAACGTCAGGCGGCTCTCGCCGCGCTGGATGCCTCACTGGTGGTGGCGTTGAACCTGCGCGTGAGCGCGATCACCGGAGCGGGTGATCCACCTTCGCCACCGGCCGGTTTCAACGGCACGGTGTGGGTAACTAGTTTCCAGAGCATCAACGAGACCTTCCGCGCCTCGGTGGTAGCGGCCCAGTCCACCTACGCGGCAGCTCTGGCGGCGGCCACGACGGCTATCGAGCGCGAGGCGGCTCGCGGGGCCCTTGAGACCTCGGTGGGTGAAGCGACCACAGCGCACGCGAATGCGCTCACAGCGCTCGGTCCCCCACCGGCGAATCCCGGTCAGCCTTCGTAGGCGCGGCCGACAACAAGAAGAGGGAGCGTAGGCTCCCTCTTCTTGTTGTCTCACTTTGAGTTCGCGAACCGCCGAAGCGCTCAAGTGATTAGGGCCCAGAACCATCACTTGAGACGCGAGGTACGTAAGGTGAAAGAGGGCTTGCGTGACAAGATCCGCCAACAGGTCACAAAGGCCAAGCGGGCCGTGCGAAAGAAGTAGTCGATGTTCATTCCAGGTGAAACGTGAACATCCGACGCGCCTGGATTGGCATCACGACATTCGCCTGGAGGCATTAGTACCAGTCTTTCCCGTACGAAGGTGTGCAAATGTTCAGAATAGTCTCGCGCAGTTGCGCGTGCTGTGGTGCGGTGACGTCGAGAATCTCGGCGACGCCGTGCACGGTGACCGCGAACTCCTCGCCGGGCAGGTGGGTCGCGTTCACACAGGGCCGCGCGCGGATGTGACGCACCCGCAACGAATCAGGCGAGGAACTGAAGTGAAACGAACCTCGAAAGAAGATGCCGTCGACGGGCCCCACCAAAGGGCGCCCGTCGCCACTCACCGTTGCCAGGGCCAGCAGGCGCATGCCGACCAAGCGATCGCACGTGGTGCGCGCGCTTAGACGACGCTCGGCCGTGAGCACTTCGCGCAGGTGGCTACCTTCCCGCTCATCGCTCTCGTCCAAGAGCATCTGTAACTGGGCAATATCCTCGTCGGTCTCGTGCACCCGTCTACTCCACCAGAACGACGTCCTCGGGTCAAGGGGTGCTGAGTCGCCACGCGAAACGGTGCGGGCCACGCCACTTCGCGCAACCCACACCGTCCTATCGGCGTGCCTCGGACCGACTTTCACCGTGTGCCGACTACACCCTCTTAATCGGCACCCGGTGTCCTTCTTCCATCACGGATGCTGCAGGCATCGCAACCCGGACTTCAAGAACACCGTCCTTGTAGGTCGCCGATATCATTGACTCGTCGACACCCTTGGGCATCGAAACGCTTCTGGTCATTGATCCGTAACGGAATTCGCTGTGGTGCACGTGACGTGCACTCTTCTCGTGTGACTCGGATTTCTGTGCCGTAATCACCAGTTGGTCATCGACCACGTCGACCTGAACGTCCCTTTCGGGGTCCACTCCGGGCAGTTCGGCACGAATCACCATGACGTTGTCCTCGTGGCACTCTTCAATCTTGAAGGGCCGACGCCACTCGACGTCACGAAACATGTCGTCAAATCGCGGCCACGAGGGCCAGTTCAGATTATTCAAAAAGGGAACGTCAAGTTCCTGCAACTGACTCTTGGAAACCATCATGCAGCCTCCTTCGGAGCGCTTGCGGCTCAGTGTGCGCCAACGAGAGCGCTCCTAATTCTCAGAGTAAGTAGCATCGCGCCGGCGCGCTAGGGCCGAATGTCACAAAACGATCAGTTAGGCCCCGAAGCGTCGGTCGCGACGCGTGAAGTCACGTAACGCGCGCAACAGGTCGACCTTGCGAAAGGCTGGCCAATACGGGTCGACGAAGGCGAACTCGGCGAACGCGGACTGCCACAGGAGAAAACCCGAAAGTCGCGATTCACCACTCGTGCGAATGACGAGGTCGGTGTCGGGCAGATCGGCCGCGTAGAGGTTGCCCGCGAGACCCTTCGCGTCGATCGATTCAGCCAGGTTCTCGGGCGCCACACCCTCGGCGAGCAAATCGGTCACTAGCGAGCGGCACGCGTCCACCACTTCTTGACGTCCCCCGTAACAAAGGGCGATATTGATGCTCATCGGTGCTTTGCCCATCTGGGCGACCTGTTCGACGGCCTGCTTCGCCGCCAGGACCAGCGTCGGGGGCAACAAGTCCAGACTGCCACTGACCGTGAGCGTGAAGTGGAGTCGCTCGGCTAGTTTCGGCATTCGATTGAACAGCTCGGTGAGCACCTCGAAGTACGGTTCCAATTCGGCCGTAGGTCGGCGCAAGTTCTCGGTCGAGAGCACCCAGGCGGTCACCGCACCGATCTTCAAGTCCGCACACCACCCGATCAGTTCTTCGAGCTTGGCCATTCCCGCTTCGTAACTAGCCCGGTACTCACCGTCGGTCGCCTCGCGAGCGAAACGGCGATGTCCGTCGAGAATGACCCCGACGTGCTGGGGCAGCCGATCCGCGGGAAGCGAACTCTCCAAACGGTGCTCGTAGTAGCGATACAGGGTGCGTCGAAGGGCCATTGACCTCTCCATCGTGTGAAATCGTGACGTCAGTGAGATGTTAGTTCGCGATGCGAGTATTCGCGGACGCTCGCCCTACAGATCCGCCAAGCCGAAATCGAGGCTCGGGATGTCGGTTCCCCCGTCGATTTCAAGCACCTTGCCGGTCAGGAACGCCCCGGCGGGCGAGGCCAGGTACAGCACCCCGGCGGCAATCTCCTCGGGATCGGCAATACGGTGCAGCGGCGTGAGGTCCTCCATCATCGACTTGAGTTCAGGCGTCGACGTCACAATCTCCAGCGCCGACGTCGCGGTCGAACCAGCGGCGATGGCGTTCACGCGGATGCGAGGCGCGAGGTCTTTCGATACCAATCGGGTGTAGTGCGAGAGCGCCGCCTTCGTCGCGCCGTAGGCACTGTAACCACGCCCCGCGACTCGGCCCATCACCGAAGAGATATTCACGATCGAACCGCCGCCGTTCTCGAGCATCAGTGGCACCGCGGCGAGGTTGAGCGCGTGCGCCGTGGTCACGTTGAAGTGAAACGCCTCTTCGAGGTATTCGGGGCTCGTGTCCAAAAACGGCAGAGGAATCGCACCGCCGAGGTTGTTTACCACCACGTCCAGGCGTCCGAACTCCTCGTTCGCGCGCGTCACGAGCGAACGCAACACGTCCAGGTCCGCGAGGTCACCCGCGACCGTGACCGCTCGTTGACCGGTGCGCGCGACCTTGGCCGCGACCTCGTCGAGGTCAGACTGCGTGCGTGAGGCGATGACGACATTTGCTCCGCACTCGGCGAGCGCGAGTGCGCTCGCGGCGCCAATGCCGCGTCCAGCGCCGGTGAGAACGGCAACCTTGCCCTCGAGGCTAAAGAGGTCAAGAATCATGGAATCTCCTTGGTGAGTGGTGTGAAGCGGAAGACGGTGAGCAGGTACGCGCTCGTCCGATTGCTCTGGTTCACGGATCTATCGATGTCGAATTACGCTCGCCACTCGGGGCTACGCACGTGCACCGCCTCGGTGAGCGCCAGGCGAACGCCGTCGGCGTCGAAGTCGCGCCCGTAGACGGGGCTACCTGGCTCTTGGCGCCACGAGTCGTCGAGCCCTCCCGCGTCGACCGGGTCAAAACCGAGTTGGTTCACCAGGTCCATGACGACGCGCTTGGCGCGCCCGTCGTCGCCCGCCACCGGCAATGCGATACGATGCGGCGTCCCTTCGGGCTTGCCGTGCGAGAGCAGGTGCAGAGCCTGGATCCCGTTGAACGCCTTAACCACCGGATAGCCAATCTGGTTGGCGACCCAACGACTCTCGGTCATGCCGTCCTCAATCTCGGCGATCCGACCGTCGCGCTGCTGGGGGTAGTAGTTACCGGTGTCGATCACCACGACGTTCTTGGCGGCCCCGTCGAGAAAACCAACTGGCAGATTCGGCACCTTGTTCTCAGGAATCGTGACCACGACAACGTCGGCGTCCAGCGCGGCCTGTTCGACGCTCACGGCGGTCGCTCCCGTCTCCAGAGCGAGCTCGCGTAACGTCTCGGGCCCGCGCGAGTTGGCGACCGCGACGTGGTGACCGAGTTCGCTGAAGCGACGGGTCAGCGTTCCACCGATATTGCCCGCACCAATAATGCCTATTTTCATGATGAACCCTTCTCCACGCGAGGACACTCGAGGGCGTGGCGCACCGAGAGGTGCCCTCGCACCTTAGCGGAAGCGCCGCGAAGCATCGGGACGACGAACAGCTCGAGGAAGGACGTGTCCGCATGATGCACTGATCGCCGTCACACTCAAGTCATCAGATGACTCAAGAAATCCTGGCACTCGCCCGCGCGATAGACGTACCGTACTACCGCGACATTCTCCAGCCGCCGACCAAACTCTTCTCCTATGATGGCACCAGCACGGGGGGTGCTGAGTGCACGAAAACATGCGTCACGACTTGGTACGAGTGTTCGCTCCTGCGAACCGCGAGAGGTACGTCGAAAACGACGCGCTCCGAATCACTCGACCTCGGCGGAGGGCCAAAGGAACGACATGATCGACGACGCTCCCGCCCGCGACGTCGCCGTGACGTCCGAACAAGGCGTCTCGCTGCGCGGCGTCACCAAACGTTTCGCGTCGCACGTCGCGGTCAACGACGTCGACCTCGACGTACATCGTGGCGAGTTCTTCACGATGCTCGGACCCTCGGGTTCGGGCAAGACCACCCTGTTGCGCCTCATCGCCGGCTTCGAGGTACCCGACGGCGGCACCATCGCCCTTAACGGCCAGGACGTCACGGGTCGCCCGCCCTACCAACGAAACGTCAATACGGTGTTCCAGGACTACGCCCTTTTTCCACACTTCAGCGTCGAGGACAACGTCGGCTACGGGCTACGCGTTAGCAAGGTGCCGCGTGCCGAACGCGCGGCACGGATCGACACCGTGCTCGCAATGGTTCGAATGAGCGAATTCGCCCAGCGCAAGCCTGCCCAACTCTCGGGAGGGCAGCGCCAACGCGTCGCTCTCGCGCGCGCGATAGTCAACGAGCCCGAGGTCCTCCTGCTCGACGAACCACTGGGCGCACTTGACCTCAAACTTCGCCAGGAGATGCAAGTCGAGCTCAAGCGAATCCAGCGTCAGGTGGGCATCACGTTCATCTACGTGACCCACGACCAGGAAGAGGCACTGACGATGAGCGATCGCCTCGCGGTGTTTCGCGACGGGCGCATCGAACAAGTGGGACACCCCACCGAGGTCTACGAACAGCCCGCGACCGAATTCGTCGCCTCCTTCGTCGGCACTTCCAACGTGGTCGAGACGAAGAACGGTCGGGCCGTGTTGCGTCCGGAAAAGATCGAGTTGTCGAGCGGTGCGCTGCCCAAAGGTCGCCTCGGCACGAAGGGACGAATCGTCGACGTCGCCTATCTCGGCATGATCACCCGCTTCACCGTCGAACTACGTGACGGAGGCACCATGACCGCGGTGCGTCAGAACCGTTCGGCGGGCGCGCGCGCCGCAGGCGACGACTTACCGACCGATAGTGAGGTCACGCTTTCCTGGGACCTCACCGACGCTTTCCCCCTAGCTGGACCGTCCGACACTGAGAATCAGTCCGGACCATTGACAAAGGAGCAACATGACTAAGACCAGATGGCTGAAGTGGTTCAGCGCGGGAGCGACAACGCTGCTACTCAGCGTTTTCGTCATGCCGATCGCTCTCGGCGGCTCGGCTGGAGCGGCGTTGGGCACTCCGCCCACCCAGAGCATGAAAACCCCAAGCTCTATAGGTAAGAGCGAAGGCGCACTCAACATCATCGCTTGGGAGGGCTACACCCAGCCCCAGTGGGTGAAGCCGTTCGAATCGACGACTGGCTGTCAGGTGAACGTCAAGTACGCCGGCTCATCGAGTGAGATGGTCTCGCTCATGGCAAACGGTGGTGGACACCAGTGGGACCTCGTTTCGGCTTCGGGTGACGCCGACCTGCGACTCATCTATGGCGGTGACGTCAAACCGATCAACATCAAACTCATCCCGTCGTGGAGCGAATTCCAACCCTTCTTGAAGTCGCCTTCGTTCAACACGATCAACGGTTACCACTACGGCGTGAGCTTCGAGTTCGGTCCGAACGTCCTGCTCTACTCGACCAAAACCTTTAAGACGCCGCCCGCCTCGTGGTCGGTGCTGTACAACTCGGCGTACAAAGGTCGGATCACCATCCCCGACAACCCGATCCAGATCGCCGACGCGGCGCTCTACCTGGAGACGGCCAAGCCGAGTCTCGGAATCACCGACCCGTACGAATTGACCCAGACCCAGTTCAACGCCTCGGTCAACCTCTTGAAGGCCGAGCACCCGCTCGTCAAGAAGTACTGGGACCTCGCCAGCCAGGAGATTTCCTTGTTCCAGAACGGCGAAGCAGTCGTGGGCGCGGCGTGGCCCTACCAGACCTCGACGCTCCAGGCGGCCAAGGCTCCCGTAGCCGACACCATCCCCAAGCAAGGGGCGACCGGTTGGGCTGACACCTGGATGCTCGCGGCCAACGCGCCACACCCGAACTGCGCCTACAAGTGGATGGCCTACATGTCCACGCCCAAGATCCAAGCCGAGGACGCCATCTCCTACGGCGAGACGCCGGCCAACACTTTGGCGTGCCCACTCATGAATAAATTGCAGGCGGGCGGCTGCGCCGCGTACCACGCGAACGAGCCCGAGTCGTACTTCTCGACGATCAAGTTTTGGAAGACGCCGCTGTCGACGTGTGACAATGGGCAGAACGATTGTGTGGCCTTCACGCAGTGGCAGCAGGCCTGGACGCAGATCACTGGCTAGACCCACGTGAGCGTTCGCGAAGGGACCCGGCAACGACTAGGGGCGGCGCTGTGGCGTCGCCCCTGGTTGCGTGGCGCCCTCATACTCTCGCCGCCCCTGCTGTGGTTCCTCGTGATCTACCTGGCGTCACTCGTCGCTCTGCTGGTCACCGCGTTCTTCAGCACGAATTCGCTCACCGGCAACATCATCTATCAATGGACGTGGTCGAACTTCTCCCAGATCTTCACCCAGTCCGTGTACCACACGATCATCGTGCGAACCCTGTTGATGGCGATAGCGGTCACACTCACAGACGCCCTCATCGCCCTGCCCTTCGCCTTCTTCATCGCGAAGATCGCGTCGCGTCGTACTCGCCAGATATTCCTCGCCCTCGTCCTCTTGCCCCTGTGGGCGAGCTACCTCGCTCGGGTCTACGCGTGGATCAATATCCTCTCGAACCACGGCGTGTTGCCCAGCTTCGAGTCGCACCTGGGACTGCCGGTCACCAACCTCGCGTATACGAACGTGGCGATGTGGATCGTCTTCTCCTACCTCTGGCTGCCGTTCATGATCGTTCCCATCTACGGCGCCTTCGAGCGGGTTCCCGACTCGTTGCTTGAGGCTTCGGCGGACTTGGGTGCGGGCAGTTGGTTTACCTTTCGCCGGATCCTGATGCCGATGATCCTGCCCGGCGTGGTGGCGGGTTCGATCTTCACGTTCTCNNATCAACGGCGGGGACCTGCCCTTCGCCGCCGCCCTCGCCTTCGTCTCGATCGCCATCATGGCCGTCTACCTGCTGCTCGCGCGCCTCGCGGGGGCCTTCGAGGCCCTGTGAGGTTCTCACGATTCGTCCGTGGCGTCTTCGCTTCCTTCGCAATGCTGGTGGTGCTCTTCCTCCTGGGGCCGCTGGCGGTGATCGTCGTCTTCGCCTTCGATAAGTCCAACGTCCAGTCTTTGCCGATCCGCCACTGGACCACCCACTGGTTCAGCGTGGCCTTTCACGATCCCGCCGTTCGAAGCGCTTTGTGGCTAAGCATCAAGGCGGGCCTCGCCGCGACCATAATCGCCCTCGTCCTCGGGACTCTCGTCGCTTTTGGCATCCACCGGTTTCGATTCTTCGGTCGCGACACGGTGTCGCTGATGCTCGTGCTACCCATCGCCCTGCCGGGCATCGTGACCGGTCTCGCGCTTCAGTCCGCCTTCAACATCTCGCACATCGAGCTGTCGATCTACACGATCATTGTCGGACACGCCACGTTCTGCATGGTCGTGGTCTTTAACAACGTCGTCGCGCGACTACGCCGCACCTCCACCTCACTACTTGAGGCGTCTTCTGATCTAGGCGCACGCCCGGTCCAGACCTTTCGACTCGTGACCTTGCCGATGCTGTCGACCGCGATCATCGCCGGGACTCTGCTCGCCTTCGCGCTGAGCTTCGATGAGGTGATCGTGACCACCTTCACGGCCGGCGCCCAGAATACCCTTCCCCTATGGATCTTCGGCGCGATCCTGCGTGGCCAGCAATTGCCCGAGGTGAACGCCGTGGTCGTCGGAGTGCTGTTGCTCACCGCCATTCCGGTCGCCTACGCCGCCAAGATCGCGAGCGGCGACTCGGCCGAAGTCCTCGGACAATCCACGAAGCCGTAGACCATTCGTCGCCGGACAAACGCTCGAGTTAGTACGAGGCGACGGTGATGATCACCTTGCCGCGAGGTTCGCCCGGGGCGCTCGAGCGCAGAGCCTTGATCGCGTCGGAGGCCTGCTCGAGTCCGTAACGGTGCGTGATCAAGAAGGAAGGGCGCAGTTCGCGCGCGTTTACGCGCCGCACGACCTCGGTGAAGGCCTCGCTCGTGTAAGAGAAGCTCCCCTGGAGGATGATGTCATCATTCACCAGGTCGTCGGGAGCGACGTCGAGGGCGTCATCCAACTCGTGGGAGGTCCCCCAGTTGACGACACACACGTGATGGCCCAACTCTTCGACGTCGACACCGAGGTCTTCATTGGTTCCCACGCGGCGACGCTGCACGTCGAGTGCTTTGGACCACTAGCACTCATTGTGCGCTACCGCGACGCGCACGACCTGCGCGTGGCGCTCGATGGCCTGCAACCCGCCCTAGCCTTCAGCGTCTTCAGCGCAGCGAATGACGACGACGCGACGTGGCTGTTCGAACTCGCGAAAGCTAAGGCGGGACGCGTGCTCGCTAATCAATATCCGACGGGCGTCGGGGTGAGTTGGTCGATGCAACACGGCGGACCATGGCCCTCTACGACCAACTCGGCGGCGACCTCGGTGGGAGCGGGCGCCATCGACCGGTGGCTTCGGCCCGTAACCTATCAGGCAGTGCCCGCTGAACTCTTGCCCGCAACGCTGCGTGACGACAACCCGCTCGGTATTCCTCAGCGCGTGGACGGCGTCCAGCGCTGAGACAATGCGAGACCTACATCTGCATGTTCATCGCGGACGTGTGAAAATGTAAGCCTTTGGGCGCCGCGACCACTCGGGCCTCAATGGTCAGGGATCGCGCGCTCTGGAAATCACTCCACTTGACGACGAGACGAACGGTGGAACCCTTCACCAACGCCGAATGCAGTTCGCTGAGCATGGCACCCTGGTACCTGAGCGCCAACTTCTGGACGTGGCCGGGTTGAACCAAGATATTCGTCAACCACGCCATCGCGTGGTCGCCCTGACGCATGTTCTGGTCGAAGTACATCATCGACATGCCCGACACCGGCGACGACACTGAAGTGAGTGAGATGGGCCCCTTCGAATTGTTGGTGATGGAGAGCACCACGGCCGACTCCCCGTTGGCGGGTGCGGCCGTTACCGTCGCGTGCGACACGACGACCTTGCCCGTGGGCGCCGCGCTGACCGGTCTGGTGACGAATCCTGACCCCACGGCGAGCGCCGCCAAGGCAACCGCGACCGGAAATCTCCTCACGGCTGGACTTTACTGGCGGAAGGTCTGATCACACGAATTGCCACGTCGCCCGGGTGAGGCCAAGAAGGGTGCCCGTCTTGCGAACGGGGTGCCCTGACATCGTACCGACAAGTCAGGAATTGTCCCGATCGACCAAGTAGCGTTCAGGTCACGTGGCCCGAGCCACCAACCAAAGGAGAACGCGCCATGAAATTGACCGCTCGCACGCAGGGCACCCGCAGGATCACTCGCTTCGTCGGGACCAGGGCCATGCTGGTCGGTCTGGTGTCTTCGTGTGCGCTGTTGGTGCCGTCGCTCGCCCAGGCGTCATCATCGGCCACGACCTCCGTCCCAGGACTTCACGACGCGCAAAGCGCGAGGACGTCGTCAATCTGCAGCAAGGTGAGCGCGGCGGCCATCTCTTCGATCATTGGCTACAAGGTTCCCGCAGGCGTAGGCTCCACTTTCAACGTCAAGCCCACGAAGGAGAACTTCGGCGTCTCGGGAATCGATACGTCCTGCACCTACGGGGCTGAGACCAGCATGGCCACGCTGTTGAAGTCCGTCACGCTCACGTACGAGACGATCTCCAAGCCGCTTACCGCGGCCGAGATGCAGGAATCACTCGCCAAGACCAGCGCACTCGCCCACTTCAAGTTCAGCAGTTACAGCGGCCTGGGCGTGCAAGCCTTCTACTTCAGCCTGAGCGAGGACGGCATCACCGGTCAGGGCATCACGGGCGTGAAGAACCCCACGACGTACTTCGGCGCCAGCGTGGAGTCCAAGACCGTGTCCAAGGGAACGATCGCCGCACTGGCCAAGCTCGCCGAGAATCTCTAGCAGAGGAACCCGTCCGGGCCCCTCGGAACGGCCTTCACTTCTCAAGAAGCGAGTCTGACAAATAGACCTCTGACCCTATTAACTCTCGTAGGTGCCTCAGCAGTCATCTGTTACATTGCGAGCGTGTCGGTCGTCACGACGAAACGTCTTCGTTTCGCATGGTTGCGTCACCCGCACGATCGAGACGTCGACGAGGAGAAGTCATGACCAAGGCCAGTCCAAGTGCCTCTTATTCGGTGACGATGCGCGTCGCCGTCACAAACCCCTCGCTCATTGGAACGGTAGCGACTGCAGTGAGTGATGCCGGAGGTGCGGTGACGGCCCTAGACGTCGTCGAGCCCAACGCGAAACACATGATCGTCGACATCACGTGCAACGCCGTCGACGACGGACACGCGGAACTCCTGAAGGCCGCTGTCGACGGAATCGAAGGCGCGAGCGTCCAGGCCATCAGCGACCGAACCTTTCTACTTCACCTCGGGGGTGTCATCTCGGTTGAGCCGAAGGTGTCACTGAAGACGCGTGACGACCTTTCCATGGCCTACACGCCGGGCGTCGCACGCATCTCGACGGCAATTGCCAAGGATCCGTCGTTGGCGAGGAACCTCACCATCAAGCGAAATAGTGTCGCCGTCGTGACCGACGGTTCGGCGGTGCTCGGTCTGGGCAACATCGGACCAGAGGCCGCGTTGCCGGTGATGGAAGGCAAGGCGCTGTTATTCAAACGTTTCGGAGGCATCGATGCCTGGCCCGTGTGCCTGGCCACCCAAGACGTCGATGAGATTGTGCGCATCGTCGAGTGCATTGCCCCGGTCTATGGCGGTATCAACCTAGAGGACATCTCGGCGCCCCGTTGCTTCGAAATCGAGTCGCGACTTCGTGATCTTCTGGACATCCCGGTCTTTCACGACGATCAGCACGGCACTTCCACCGTCGTCTACGCCGCGCTACTGAACGCCCTGCGAGTGGTGTCCAAGCGCCTGGCGGACATTCGCGTCGTCGTACTCGGCGTGGGCGCCGCGGGAATGGCGATCAGCAAACTCCTCCTCGCCGAAGGGGTCGGCGACATCGTCGGGGTGAACCGTAACGGGATCCTCTCGCCCAGTGACACTCGTCTCGACGGCGCGCGCCAATGGTTGGCCGCCAATACCAACGCCGAGAAGCGCTCTGGAACGGTAGCGGACGCGATAGCGGGCGCCGACGTCCTGATCGGTGTCTCGGGCTCGAACCTCGTCACCGAAGAACACCTGAAACTCATGGCGAAGGACTCCATCGTCTTCGCCCTCTCCAATCCTGATCCCGAGATTGAGCTTTCGCTCGCTCGTCGCTACGCGGCAATCGTGGCGTCCGGGCGCAGCGACGAGCCGAACCAGATAAACAACGTCCTCGCCTTTCCCGGCATTTTCCGAGGACTGCTGGACGTTGGTGCGCGCCGGGTCACCGAGGAAGTCGAGATCGCCGCGGGTCGGGCCATCGCGGCCATGGTCAAAGATGACGAACTCTCACCCGATTACATCGTGCCGACGGTCTTTAACCCGAACGTCGTCACCACCGTGGCGGCCGCCGTCGAGAGTGTTCTTCGCACTGCGTAGTGGTTCCTGGCGCGCTGCGCAGTGGTAACTCGATCGGCTCGGGATAGACCTCGCGACAATTATTTCGAACTTCCACAGCGCACTGGCTCGAGACGCGCGAGTCTTGGATGCGTTTCAGCTCTCGACGGACTCACCTAGGTAGACCGCGCGAACGCGCGGGTCAACCAGGAGATTGGCGGCGGTGTCGCCGAAGACGATGCGGCCGTTCTCCATCACGTAACCACGATCAGCGAGGCGCAGCGCTTGCTGCGCGTTCTGCTCGACCACGAAGACGGTCGTGCCCTGGTCGCGGATCTGACTGATGATGTTAAAGATCTGCTGGATAATCTTGGGGGCGAGGCCCATCGAAGGTTCATCGAGTAAGAGCAAGCGGGGCTTAGACATCAGGGCGCGTCCAATGGCGAGCATCTGCTGTTCGCCGCCCGAGAGGTTCGCGCCCGGTTGCTTGCGGCGTTCCTTCAGAATCGGAAACATCTCGTAGACCTCGTCAATGTCCGCCGCGAGCGAACCATGGCGTCGAAAGCCCCCCATTTCGAGATTCTCCTCGACCGTCATGCGACCAAAGATCCGACGACCTTCGGGCACGTGGCTGACCCCGAAGGACGAGAACTCGTGCGCCTTCACGTTGGTCACGTCGCGACCCTCGTAGACGATCGTGCCACTCGAGGGCGCGTGCAGCCCCGAGACCATTCGCAGCGTCGTGGACTTGCCCGCCCCATTGGCCCCCAGCAAGGTCACAATCTCGCCTTGCTCGATATTAAAGGTGATGCCGTGAAGAGCCTCGATGACCCCGTAACGAACGACAGCGTCGGTGACCTTCAGCATCAGGCGCTCGTCTCCTCGGTCGAGCTACCGAGGTAGGCGTCGATGACCGCGGGATTCGCCCGTATCTCCTCGGGAGTACCTTCGGCGATCATCGAACCGAAGTTGAGCACGTAGATCCGTTCGGCCAGCGCCATGACGAGTTTCATGTCGTGCTCGATCAGCAGTACGCTGACGTCACGCTCGTCGCGCACCCGACGGATGAGCGTCGTCAGTTCCAACTTCTCCGAGGGGTTCGTGCCGGCCGCCGGTTCGTCGAGCAGGATCACTTCTGGATCGGTCGCTAACGCTCGGGCGATCTCCAGGCGGCGTCGCGCGCCGTAGGAGAGTTGGGAGGCGACGGTATTGGACTCGTCGAGCAACCCGACGAAGCGCAGCATCGAGGCGGCCACTTTGTCCGAGGTGTGTTCTCCCCGGCGCGTACGTGGGCCCTTGACGAGCGCGCCCGCGACACCGATGCCCCGGTGGTCCTCGGCGCCGATCTTCACGTTCTCAAAGACGGTGAGTGCGCTGAACAGACGAGACGCCTGGAAAGTCCTCGAAACGCCAGCCTGGGCGATGCGGTGAGTCTTCTTGCCGATCACGCTGAGCGGCGGCGCCTTGCTCGACGCGAAGGTGATGCTGCCCTCCTGGGGCTGGTACACCCCGGTGATGGAGTTGAACAGCGACGTCTTTCCCGCGCCGTTGGGACCGATCACCGCGAGAATCTCACCGCGACGCATCGCCAGCGACACGTCGCGCAGCGAGACCACGCCGCCGAAACGCAGCGTCACCTGTTGCACGTCGATCAAGAGATCTTCGCTCACGGCTCGTCTCCAGTGAGGACTTCGTCGAGGTGGCCCTCGTGGTCAACCTCGAAGCTCTGGATCTCGCGTTGTCGTCGACGCGAAGGCAAGATGCCAGCGGGACGGAAGATCATCATGATGATCAACAACGCGCCGATATACATATACAGGTCGTTGAGCTGGTAACCCCAGGGCTGGTAATTGTCGAGATAGCTGGTAACGAACTGCACGATGATGGCGCCAATGGCGACACCCCAAATCGAACCCATCCCTCCAAAGATCACGAGGATCAGCACGTTCACCGACACCTGGTACTGGAAGAGCGTCGGATTGATGTTGCCGATCAGTCCCGCGGTCAGCACGCCGCCGAAACCGCCGCTCGCCGCTCCCACCGCGAAGGCCATGACCTTGTACTTGAGGGGGTTGATACCGATGGACTCGGCCGCCACCTCGTCCTCGCGAATGGCGACCCAGGCTCTGCCCACTCGCGAATACTCGAGTGCCGTGAAGGCGATGAGGAAGATCACGACGAAGAGGAAGCAGAGGTAATAATAGGGCGTCGGACTTATCCCCCACGTGTAATGGACTGGACCGACATGCACCGCGAACTTGGGCACCGTGAGCGATCCTTCACCACCTCCCGTCAGCCCACTCTGGGTCCCTACGAAGTCGTCGATGATCAGCGCGAAGCCCAGGGTGACGATGGCGAGGTAGTCACCGCGCAGCCGCAAGGTCGGTATGCCGAGGATGATGCCGAAAACCATGGCGAGGCCCACGCCGATGGGTATGCACCAGAGTGTGGGAATCGGATGGTTGAAGGGCGCCGGCGTCGGCAGTACGCCCGTGAACCAGGCCGTCGCGTACGCGCCAATGGCGTAGAAGGCGGCAAAACCAAGGTCGAGGAGCCCCGCGAAGCCCACCACGACGTTAAGACCCAGGGCCAGCAGGATCCATACGCCGATCTGTTCGACGATGAGGTACATCCAGAACTGCTGGTGAACGAGCTTGGGGATGAAGATCGTCACGATGACGACGAGACCGATCAGCACCCAACGATTCGTCCTTCGCTGCATCACCTGGGTCGGGATCGCCATCACGGGCTCCAGGCGCCGGCGGATCGTCAGCGAGTGGCGTTGATAGTAGGTGGAAACCAACCAGGCGATGATGCCGAGGGTCAAGAAGAGGAACCAGCGTTGAGTACGAAAGAGGCCGAAGTAGGAGACGCGCTCTAAGAACGAACCGTGGAGTCCCGTGTAAGCGGGCACGCCGTAACCACCCGGCGCGCCGGTCATCAAGGTCACGACGCCGGCCAAGAGCAGCGCGGCCAACAGTCGCTTCAGTGAGGATCGTGAGAGTAAGTTCACGCCGTCCTGCCTGACTTCTCGCCAAGGATGCCCGTGGGGCGCACGATCAAGACGAGCACCAGAATTATGAAGGTGTAGATCTCAGTCCAGGAGATATTGCCCTCGAACGCGAACGGTACCGAAAAACTGCCGAAGAGTCCGATGAGCAGACCTCCTAGCGCCGCGCCGCGAAGATTGCCGATGCCACCCAAGACGGCGGCGGTGAAAGCGTAGATGCCGAGTTCGGTGCCCGAACTCTGGACGATCCCGTTTTGCAGTGCGTAAAGAAAGCCAGCGGCTCCCGCGAGCGAGCCGCCAATGATGAACGTCAGCGTGATCGTCCGGTCGATGTTAACGCCCATGAGCGCCGAGGTCTCGGAGTCCTGGGCGACGGCGCGGATGCCGCGGCCCAGTCGTGTGGAACGCACGATGCGGTCAGCGGCGACGAACATCGCCGTGCCGACGACCAGGCAGACCACCTGGATCGTGTGGATCGGCGTCTTGCCGATGAAGAACATGGTCTGACCCGCGGGAAAGACTTGCGCCGGAAAGATGTTCTGGCCGTAACCGAATTCTTTGCCGGCGAGGGTCTGTAAGAAGTACGACGCACCGATGGCGCTGATCAGGTACGCGAGTTTGGGGGCGTTTCTTCGCCGTAACGGCCGGTAGGCAACTTGTTCCACACCGGTAGCCACCAAGGCACTCACGGACCCCGCGATAGCGATGCCCGCGAGAATAAGGAAGACTGACTCCCATCCATTGGCGACCCGGTCGCCCAGGATTCCGTGGGTCAAGAACACTGCGGCGAACCCGCCGCACATGAAGACCTCGCCGTGGGCGAAGTTGATGAGCCCGAGCACGCCGTAGACGAGCGTGTAGCCGACTGCGATCATCGCATATAACGAGCCGTTCTCGAGACCCACCGCAAAGTAGGCCCAAAAACCGGTTCGTATCTGATCAAACCCCGACAACCAGAAGTGGGCAAATCCCATGATGATGTAGCGATCCTTGTCTCAGTCACCCAATTACTCGCGGAAGGCTATCAGCCAACGCTCGTAATCAAGACAATCTTGCCCTTCTTCACTTCAGAAATCTGAACAGATCCCTTGTCAATCTTCAGGTTGCCATCGGTCTGGAAGGCAATCGGACCCGTAACACCGGTGAAGGACACAGCGTGCAAGCCCGTCACCGTCTCCGAGCGCAGCGTCGCAATCGTGGAAGACGGCGCAGCCGCACCGAGGGCCCGGATGATCGCATCTGCCGCGTCGTAGGACTGGGCGGCGTAGATCGCCACTGAGGCCTTCACGCCGGTCAACTTGGTGAACGCAGTCGCCATCGCGCCGGTGAAGTAACTCACCTTGCCAGTCGCCGACTCACTGAGGAACGCGCCGTTGGCAGCCTTCTTCGGTGAGGTGCTCGTGAGCAACGCGGGGTCGTTCGAGCCGTCACCCGACATCAGGACGTGCTTGGCCGTCGTGTAGCCGTCACTCGCGAGGTCACCGATCAACAGGCCGAACTCCGGAGCGTAGCCACCGTAGAAGATGCCCTTAGGAGCGGACTGAGCCAGTGACGTCGCCAGTGTGCTGTACGCTCCAGCGTTACCGCCACCACCTTCGTTGATGTTCGCGATGGACTTCGTCGTCACGGTTGCCCCAAGAGTCTTGGCGTCAGTCGCGACAGCCTTGGCAAGGCCGGCACCGTAGAACGACTCGTCACCGATGACGGTCAGGTTCTTGATGCCCTTCGTCTTCACCAGGTATTGCGCGTCAGCCAAACCCTGGACCGAGTCGTCAGCAACCGTACGAAGGAAGCTGCTGTTCGTGCCAGTAGCGAGAGCAACGGCCGTAGCCGACGGACTCACCTCAGCGATGTTCGCCGCGTGGTAGTACTGGTAGGAAACCTGTGAGGCGCCAGAGAAGGCGGGACCGACAATGGCCACAAGGTTCTTGGTACCGACTGCCTTTTGCGCAGCTCCAGGTGCGACAGTTGACGAACCCTGGTCGTCAAACTTCTCGACCTGCAACGTAAAGGGAAGTTTCCCAGTGGCGTTCGCTTGACTAACCGCGAATTCCACACCGGCGTAGTCGTAGTCACCGTAGTCAGCGTCAGCACCCGTGAAGGGGCCTTGCACACCAATTACGTAGGTAGGCTTGGCGGCCGCCCCACTCGTTGCATTTCCAGCCACGAGTGGCACCGCCGTCATAGCGAGCGCCCCAATGGAGGCTATCGCCACGGTCTTATTCCAACGAAGCTTCATAAGCAACGTCCTTCCTTGATTGAATTCCCTTACTTCTCACCGCAGAGTCCACCTTCGCGAAACCTTCGTGACGTGACGGCAAACTTTTGGCGAATACAAGCCAATCTGACTTTGGCGAAACTCTAGCAGCAGTAAATATGCCGAAAAAAGGGCGTTCAACTGTGAAATATTCCTGTAACTAACCGGAAACCCCTCACAGCGACGTGAGGGATCCGTTCGCACGCGTGTTTTCATTGACCACGCCCGAACCACGGGGGTTAAGGGGCCAATAACGACGTGGCCGTGGCTCCCGTTGTGCTCGGTAATTAACATGGCATCCGCAGAATTCACACATGAGCACCATGAATCGCGGTGTTTCGGTGGCACCGCGGGCCTCGCGATACTCCATCCTCAAGCTCCCCAAAAGACGTGGCCATTTACACTGCGTTCGAAAATCCACGACCAACTCATCGGCGCCACCCGACACAGCGATCACGTCCAGGGGAGCCGGGACGTTGGCGTGCAGACACCACGTGCCGATGCCTTCGCCGGCGAGCACGGCACCTCCGAGGATAGCGAGCGGCGACCCGAGTAACCCACGACCGAGGGACTTCGCTCTCGGTTAGATGACCACGTCGGCCGTGGCGATTCCGAAGTCCTTCGCGAGTGCAGCCTGTACGGGCAAGTACTTTCCGAACAGAGAGCTGAAGGCGGACTGGAATGATTTCACACTCTTAATGGAACTGAGCAACGTCACCAATTGGCCATTCAACTTTTCGACGTCAGCGATTTCAGTCGCGATTTTTCCGGTAAAGCCAGCTTTCTGCAAACCCGAGTCGAAGGTTTTGAGCGCTGGAACGAACGCCAGCGACGGCTTTGAGATCTGGGAAACAGTTGCCGAACTACTCAGAGCCGACAGCGCGTTGGTCCACTTGTTGTCAGCCTGACTAAAGGGTCCATCGAGAGCCTTGAACTTAGATAACTGCGCGGCCGGTGACGCCGAAGCGCCCGCCAATGATGCCTGAGAACCAGTGAAAAGAATTGTGACCAAAACTGAAGCCACGAACAACCTGCTCCGCATCGTCCCTCCCCTTCTTGTCTTGCCATGTCTCATCGCTCGTCCGCAAGGTGCAACCCGGCGACGTCGAGAGCGTGGAATTGCGTCGAGCGGAGCATACCGAAAATTGGCATTGGGCGCTTGAAAGCTCACTCGATTTCGACCGCCGTCGCCGACACAGCCGGAAGCCTTGACCTGGCCACGGAAAGTGGCCCAGTCATATGGACCAAATCACGAGGGCGATCAAAGCCTGGTCAAAGTCTGCGGTCATGGGTACTCTTGTCGAAGCCCCACGTTCGTTTCATCGGTACCGAGTTGGGAGTTACGAGTGTCTTCTGTCCGCGTTCACGGTTTGTCAGTCTCTCTGGATGGGTACGCGTCGGGCGAGGGGCAAGCCATTGACGCGCCTTTCGGCCACGCCGGCGAGCGACTTCTGGCGTGGTTCGATGCCACTCGATCATTTCGCCTACTCCAAGGAATGACCGGAGGCGTCACCAACGCCGATGATGGTTTCGCGGGCCAATGGATTCCTGGGGTTGGAGCGGACATTATGGGCCGCAACATGTTCGGCCCCCAGCGCGGGCCGTGGAAAGATTTGAGTTGGAAGGGGTGGTGGGGGGATGTTCCGCCGTATCACAATCCAGTATTCGTCCTCACTCACCACCCTCGTCCTTCCTTCGAAATGGAGGGTGGCACGACCTTCCACTTCATCGACGCGAGCGTGCACGACGCGTTGGCGATGGCCAAAGAGGCAGCCGGTGACTTAGACGTCCGCATTGGCGGAGGTCCAAACACCATCCGTCAGTTCCTCGCAGCCAACCTCATTGACTATCTCCACGTCGCGATCGTTCCCATCATTCTCGGGCGCGGCGAGCGACTATGGGAAGGACTCGAGGGTCTTGAGGATAACTTCGATATCGAATCGGTGACCACACCAAGTGGCGTGACCCATCTCGTTTGCAACCGACGAGCGACATCGCCAACGTGACGACCAGAAACACGAACGATGACGCATCGTGTCGCCAAAGTAGTCATTGGGCGAACAGGTCCTGAAAACCCTGCAATACAAGGAAAATGTAAAGGCTCACCACCTGCGTCACAAAGTGGCCTCGGTTGCTATGCGACATCTTTCCTCCTAGGTTTGCCGTTCGGCATGGCCAATGCTCCAAACTCCTTAGAGCGATCGTGGCGGGCTTTATGGGTTCGAATCAGTTTTCCGTCGATGGTGACCTGGACTGTATCGCCAACAATGCGCACTCCGGCCGTCATTCCTCGGTAGGGGTTGCCGGCTCGGTAGGAGACGCCGGCGAAACTGACCGCTCCCTGATGGTCGACACTGCCCAGCACCTCGTCACCCTTGGTCGGTCGTGCGGCCGAAGGCCGGTTGGTGAACGCTTCGTCGGCTTCGGGCAGGTGGCGCTTGGCGTGAGTGGCAATCACGACACCGTTGTGCGGGGCGTTCATCAGACCACCTTCACTGGCGACCTCGACGGTCTCTCCGACGAAGGCTTTGCCGACGTGGTAGCGAAAGCGCAGCACCGAGACCCGTCCCTTCTCATCAACGACCCGGCTAAGCGACTTCGCCGTGAGTACCTCGCGCTCTTTGGTCGTGACCTCGCCGTCAATGACCTCGAGTGACTCGCGTCGTCGTAGTTCGAAGCGCCGCATCGGCGCCACGTCGCCGAGCGACTGGTGCGGACGTTGCGTGTTGTAGTCGCGCACCCATTTGTCGAGAGCAATGTGTGCCGCTTCGAGCGTGTCGTAGGTCTGGAGCTCGAAGAACTCACGGCGCATGGTGCAGTGCAGTCGCTCGACCTTGCCGGTCGTCCTTGGTGAGTAGGGCTCGGTTAGTCGGTGCTTGATGCCGTTGTTGAGACAGATCCGATCAAAGAGCACGTTGGTCGGTCGGTTCTGGATCTTTCCGGTTAAGACCTTGCCGTTGTCGGTCAAGATCTCCTCGGGCACGCCGTGACGCTCCAGGGCCAAGAGCAGCGCATCACAGACCGGCTTGGCGGTCGCTCGAGCAACGAGCTTCGCCGAGACGACGAAGCGACTGTGGTCGTCGATGCCGGTGATGCAGTGCAACTGCGTGCCGTCAGTGAGATGGATCCGACTAACGACGTCCATCTGCCAGAGCTCCATGGACTTGGTTTGCTCCCAGCGTTTATAGCTTTCCTTGGATCGCCGTCGCGGCACCGGGACAATGAGTTGGTGACGCACGAGGACGCGATAGATCGCGGCGCGCGACGGTGCGCTCACCGAACTCGGCGCGCAACTTCGTGGCTAAAGTGCGCGGTCCCCAAGTCGGGTGCGTGCGCCGTCGTTCGACCAGACGGGCTTCAATGACCGGGTCCATCTGGTGGGGACAGGTGTCGGGTCGCGTCGACTGCGTCACGAGCGCCTCGAGGCCGCCGTTGGCGTAGCGAGTGAGCCAGCGATGCAACGTTCTGCGATCGACGCCATAGTGCTTGGCGACCTCGGTGATCGTGGCTCTCGAATCGAGCACCTCGCGAACCGCCTGATAGCGCTGCTCAACTATTGAAAGCTCCACCAACATTGCTGCCTCCCCACGCTCTGGACTTGAATCCAGACAAGGCGAGAATCGCGGCGAGTTCAATGGGGATGGTGGAACGGGTGGGACATATGTGGGGCTTCGGAAATGAGCGGGGTCTGGCGCTCGCGACAGCAAGCACCGGCCGCTGGAACGGGCCTCTTGGTGCCCCACCCATCCGGCGTTGTGGGGCAGAGTACGGAGATGTCGGGCGGCGTCTTCCACGATGCACGAAATATCATTGGATAATGAGCGGAATGCCCGGGGATGG
Organism: Acidimicrobiaceae bacterium; assembly: GCA_003160115.1. Lineage (GTDB taxonomy): Bacteria > Actinomycetota > Acidimicrobiia > Acidimicrobiales > RAAP-2 > RAAP-2. The sequence continues at coordinate 3,986 of PLQL01000016.1, read as the reverse complement.
GGGCCCCAGACCCACTGACGACGGTGGCGGTATGGGATCCGGAGACTTCGATGCCCGCGCTCTGCTCGAAGCCCTCGATCGTCAGCGATTGGAGAGGTCGCTGAGCTGGAAGCAGGCAGCCGAAGCGATCTGGGATCAGTCCTCGGAGCTCAATAGTTATCGCAATGACCACCCCATTGCAGTCGCAACGATCAAAGGGATGGGCAAGAGGGGCGACACCTCGTGCCAGCATGCCCTGTTCGTGTTGCGGTGGATCAACTGTGCTCCTGAGGAGTTCGTCCCACGGCCCGTCGAAGGTACCCGGGTCGGGCTGCCCATGGCCGGACCTGATCGTCGACTCCGATGGAACCTCGGTGCGCTTTACGATGCACTCAACGCTCGCCGCCGTGAGGAACAGCTCACCTGGAAGGCGCTCGCAGACCTCTTAGGCTGTACCCAAAGCCAGTTGACAGGCATCAAGACGGCCCGCTTCGCCACCGGCATGCGCCTGGCAATGCGAATCACCCAATGGTTAGGCTGTCCGGCCGCTGACTTCGTCTACGCCGCCCGTCGGTAGCTGTCCCACCCTCCCGGCGATCAGGGGCAGTCAGCCCCGAAGCCGCTCCGCCAACCAGGGGAAGACTACGTCCTGCCATACCATCTGTCCCATCCCTTCGCAGTGCCCGGCGGCACCTTCCGCCTCGGTGAACCCGCGGAACTCCTTCTCGCAGGTGAGGGCGTCGAAGAGCTTGCGGCTTTGGCTGGCAAAGTCTCCTTCTCCCTCGGTCACAAGAGTTGGACAGGCGATATCCTGAGCCAGACCGTCCAAGGAGTAGGTCACGAGTAGCCGGAGCCAGCCACCAAAGCTCTGAGCGCCCATCGCAACCATCCGAGATCCGTAGAACTCACGTGAGCGGGCATCGCCGAGGAATCCATCGAGTTGTTGGTCCATCGCAGGGTCGGCCGCCAGGACCTTCTCCCAGTCCTCGGTGCTGAACATGCTGACGAAACGCGACACGAAGTCGTACTGACCTGGGTCTGCGACAAGGGCACGTATGCGGTGTTCTCGGCTCACACCGCGCGGCCCCAAGTAGCCCCCGAGGCTTCGTCCCACCAACGCAAGCGCATCCGCCGCCACGAAGGGCTGGTCGAGAACCCAGTCCACAACGGAGGTGAGCACGGCCTCGAAATCTGGGCGCATCGTTACACCGAGTTCGATCAGTTGGCCACCTTGGCCCGGACCATCCCACGTCACCGCGTTCCAACCGAGGGACAAGGCAGCGTGCGCCCCGTACTTGAACATCTCTTCGCAGGTCCCGTCGAAGCCACCTGGGAGGAGAATGGTGGGTCGGGGAGAGTCGTCTGTGCTGTCGGGCCGGAGGACATAGCCGTTGAGCGGCACCGGATCGAAGGCGATCGAGATGGGTTCAACCGACCAGGGGAGAAGTGACATGGCGAGGCGAAAGAGGTCTCGCTGCTGGCGGTACGCCTTAGAGACCCGTTCGTCAGAAGGGTCATGCCGAAGGAAGAAATACGACTGGCGGCTGTATTCCGATGCCCGCAGGTAGGCGCGCCCCGCCAGAACTGGGAGCCCCTTCCGGGCAGCTTGCTCGGCCGTCTGTTGCGCCGCAGTGGCCGACCGGTCCCACTCGTCATGCCAAGCGTCGTAGTCACCGGCCGGGATCCGCTGAGCAGCCGCGATGGCCTCTCCGAGGTCCGCGCCGCCGACGTACGTGCCGATCAGCGTTCTCGCCAACTGGGCATCCATGTCGGGGTCTTCATGCAAGGTCACCACTACGCCACCCTTCTCGGAAGCTCCCCACGACAGTATCGTCGGACACTCACCGGGTTTGCGTCGGGTCAGAACCTACCCGTTCGGCACGCTTACTTCACTAGCCCAGAAGTGCCGTTGCGGGGCAGGCAACTACCGCGAGCACGCGGTGGGCTGGGTTGGCACACCCCGCTCAATTCCGAAGTGCCACATATGTCCCGAGACCACTGCGAACTCCGAGCGCGACAGATGTCCCGAGGCCACTGTGACAGGACTACCGAGGCCGGGCCAAGTAGTGAGACACAAGTACCGGGGCCAAAGTGAGACAGAACAGCCGAGTTACTACACAGTGGTGGGCCGTACAGTGGTGGGCCGTACAGGACTTGAACCTGTGACCCCTTGCGTGTCATCGACTCAAGGCTGGTTCACAGAGGTCCAAACAGGTACCACTTCGAGACAAATACTGCCTTCTTGCGTCGTCTCCGTTCACCGAAGTTCATCTTTATTCTACCCAACTGCTGTAGTTGGTGCTGTAGCAGCAAAGCTCGACGGGCCGACGTGAACCGGCGCTCACAGTGAAGCGATTTGGACTTTCTCAGATTTGATGTACGTACTTCTTCGCTAGATTACGCTGCCGACTCCGGACCGCTTACTTCCTGCGTGGAACTGTCCGCACTGGCTCGCTCTTCCGGGTGTCCCCCTCGGGGCTGGCGAGTTGACGCTCCAGAACGGTGAAGGCAGCGATGATCTCGGGTGCCTCAAAGGCTCGGTTGCGTCGACCAACGGTGACCTGCTTGAGGATGCCCGCTTCGACCAGCCGCTGAATCGCCTCATTGGTCTGGATGAAGCTTCGTCCCACCATCTCAGAGGCGCTGTTGACCGTGACGACGGGCGCGCCGACAAGAACGCCAAGGAGTAGATCGACTGCGGAACGAGCTCGAACTCGGCCCAGCCTTTCGCGCCAGGACGCTTCGATAGTGCGTGCCTCGTGCTCGAATGACGTCGCGTCATCCACTGCGCGCTTGCAGGCGGTGGCGAATCGTCCGATCCACAGGTTGATTCCTTCGGACGCCTCTTTTGAGGTTACTGGTCCACGGTACCGGCTGGCCGTCAATCCGTCGATGTAGTCCTGTGCCCACGTCGCGAGGATCAGCGAGACCGGCGGTAGAACGCGGGGAGCGAGGCCTCGGCGCCGGAGGATCAGGTGCACCAATGCACGACCCGTTCTTCCGTTGCCGTCGACGAACGGGTGAATCGTCTCGAACTGCGCGTGCGCAATAGCCGACTGAGCGACCGCAGGAAGCGAATCTTCGTTGGCGAAGTCCACGAGATCTACGATAAGCCCTGCGACCAACTCGGGTGGAGGAGGGACGAAAGCAGCAGAGCACGGGTTGTACGCACTTCCACCGATCCAGTTCTGCTCTTCTCGGAACCGTCCGCCGTACTCCTCAAGTCTCGTGCCGGACAGGAGTCGCCGATGGATTTCAAGAAGTATTTCCACCGTGACGGGATCACCGGGGCCGACTGCGCCGATACCGTAGACCATGGCATCGATGTTCCCGAGTACCTCGACAGCTGTGACATCGGAAGGGTCGTCGCCGAGCACTCGAGCAGCTTCGGCTCGCAGCAGTCGTTGGGCACCAATCTCCAACCCCTCGATCCGCGAGGAAGCGACGGACTCAGCTCGGAGCAGGATTCGAGCAAGCGCCTCGGTATCGACGAGGCTGGTTGCCTCAACGTTGAGCCGAGCAATCGCAGCCTCAGCGTCGGCGATGTCGGCGGCAACCTCACCATCGATTGTGAAGTTGCGTCCGACGAGCGGGTCGGGGACGTAGGCTTCGTACTCGCACCCGCGGTTATCCTTGCGCGACGGACCCTCATGGCTGCTGATCCAACGGCGGCGAATAACCCTAGACATGTTTTCTCCTTACGTAGGATTATCCTACAACCCTAAATAAGACATTCGCGTGTTTAGGTATCTCCACTTCCGTGAAGTCGGGTTCGAAGGCACCCTGAATGATTCTCACAATCAAGAAAATATGGGTTTCTGCGTCTAGCTGAAAATCTTTTCAAGACTTTGTCGAAAAAGGCCGTTTTCNNGCGAGAATGTGATTTCGACGGGAATCACCCCACTGCTGCTCACCGTCGAGCAAGCAGCGTTGCTACTCGGACTTGGGCGAACAACCACGTACGAACTTGTCATGCGGGGACTGATCCAAAGCGTGAAGATTGGTCG
>PLQL01000003.1 GCA_003160115.1 Acidimicrobiaceae bacterium | reverse complement strand
TCGGTACGTCGCCAACTCAAGCGCGAGACCGGTCGCTTGGTCACCTCCGATACCAAGACCCTTCGTAGTCGTCGTACCCTCAATGTCTCGAGCTCGGTCGTGAGAAAGCTGCAACAGCAGCGACGAGATCAAGTGGCCGCGTGTGAGCGAGCTGGTCCTCGTTGGATTCAAACTGGCTTCATCTTCACGTCAATCAAGGGCACGCCGCTTGATCCAGCCAATGTCAACAAGGATTTTCAGTTGGTCTGCGATGCGGCGGGTTTGGGTCGATGGCATCCCCATGAACTTCGCCATTCCGCCGCCAGTCTGATGCTCGCCCAAGGGGTGAAACTCCAGGTCGTGAGCGAAGTGCTAGGTCACTCATCGATCCGCATGACTTCTGATGTTTACGGGCATATCCTCGCCCCTGACCGCGAGGTTGCGTCCGAGGCAATGGAGACCTTGTTATGGCGAGAGTAGAAGAGCNNGTCGAAAACCTCGACGTCCTCGCGCGAGAGTTGGGATTGAGTCGTTCCGAATTGTTGCGCCGGGGCGCGCAAGCGATTCTCGATGCGGATGCATTGAAAAAGGCGGATCGTCGACTCCAGTATTCGTATCAGTCATTGCCCCAGGATGAAGCCATCATTGAAGCTGCCGCGCGCCTCGCGCGAGAGACGACACCTCTCTGGTGAAGCGAGGAGACATTATCTGGTGTGACCTAGGGGGTGAGGCAGGTCGGCGCCCCGTATGCGTCTTGACTCGGGATGCAGCAATTCAGGTGCTGAACGCGGTGACTTGTGCTCCGATTACTCGCACGGTGAGAGACATCGATTCCGAGGTCCTCGTAAGTTTCGAGGAAGGTCTTCCAGACTTGAGTGCAATTACCTGTGACAACATCATGACGATACCGAAGGCTCTACTCCAAGAGCGCCCTATCGGATCCCTGACGTTTTTCAAACGGGGAGAACTTGACCGAGCACTTCGATTTGCGCTGGACATCCAGTTTTAGGAGCTCGTGTCGTCTCTTCGCGAAGATTCTCGGTTGCGCTTTCTTATATGCCAAAGCTGCGTCAAAAGACCGATGCTGGAGGCGCTCCTGAAGCTTCAATCTCGACCGTAGATCGCAATCGGAGATTCGTGAAATTCGTAGAGAAAACAGACGTGGAGAATTTCTCGNNATTTGACTTTGATTGACTTTCTTCTTCGCGACGCCGGGCATCACCTTGACCGCCGAATTGGCGTTGGAAACCCGATGCTGAGCGATTCGCGTCTGAATATTGGGCTTTCACTATCCTCGAGTTGCGCCAATTCGTTGCCTAACTATTCTCCGCCCGTTGCGACAAAATGACGGAAGGGTGGCAGCAGGAGACGCTCAGAGCTGCCCTCTTCGGCGAATGCGTGAGTTGCCTCCAATTGTGCGCGGACGGTCGAGGTGTTGGTGAAGTCAATCCGAGCACTCCAGTCGTTCGCGAACCGGAGCGCGTCAATCAACACTGAGGGATCGTTGGCACGATCCAAGCGACGTAAGGCACCGATGTAGTCATCGCGAAAGACTGTTGGAATTATCGTTCGAGACTGTCCACCGGCATCCAATTCGGCGTTCATCATGATTCGAGACAAGCGCCCGTTGCCATCGTCGAAGGGATGTACCGCGGCCACGAGGTACTTCACGTAGACCGACCGCTCCCAAGCGCTGTCCAGATCATCGAGACGGCCGAATCCCTCGATGAGGGTTCCGCGAACCAAGTCGGGGTCTACGAACACGGTTGCTCCGGCTTGGTTGGCACGCTCCTTGAAGAGTCCGGGGTGCCTGTCGGGGCGTGCCTCCATGATTCGGGCGTGGCGCTGCTGGAGAAGTTCGAGGAACTCATTGGGACCATCCGCGAGTCGTCTCATCTCAGCGAGATCACTCACGAGCCAGAAGGTGGCAAGCACATCGTGGGCGTCTTGAGGTCGTCCGGCAGGTTCGATTCCCCTGTACACAATATCTTCAGCCTCCTCGACGGTGAACTCCGTGCCTTCGATGTAGTTCGAAAAGTAAGCCTCGTAGAAGGGGAGGATGCTGGGCTCGAGCGGAGCAGCGGGATGGTTTTGGGGAGCGGCTGATTGCAGCGCGACGACCAGAACGTCGCATCGTTCGATTCGTTCGGCGTCGTAGGGAATGCCGAGCGCACGTTGTCGAAGTAACCGCGGGAGACCCGACACTGGCCTCGTCCCTAGCGCGGCTCCGATCAGGTTGTCAAGATCGCCAGCGTCCTCGGCGCTGACCCCGAGTAGAGGTGCCTGCGTGCGAACTTGGTCGCGTACCTGACCCAGCTCGTCGGCACCGCCATATCGAGCGACTCGCTCGACCCATTCACCGAGTTCGCGGCGAGTGAGCCGACGCGAGAGCGCACCGTGGCGAGCCCTTGAGGGGATGGCGTTCTCGGCGAGGGCCCGGACGAGCGAAGCTTGGTGCAGGCCGCCGGGAAGAGGAATGTCGCCTGGTTGGGGAGCGGCGCCGCGGCGCAGGGAAACGGTGAGTCCGGGCAAGATCAGAACACGGTCGTTGTGAGGGTAGACCAGGTACAGCGTTCCATTTACTGGTCCGGCTGTTCGAGCGGAACGATCTGAAATCGTGGCGTCAGGAAAGAGACGCCCGGCGATGGTTCGCCACTCTCGCCTAACCACTCGTTCGGGCGCGCTCGACGTGTCAGTCGTGTAGACGCCCGTAGCCAGACGTACCACGGCACCCCGTGCGGACATCTGGGAGAGCGTGGAGCGCGGCACTTCGCCGCTGAGGATAATGGTCGAAGTGCTGCTATCCATGATTTTGCTCCTAACAGTAGAACAAATACGGATTTAGCCTACCACTATTAGAGCAAAACCGGAGATAAGAATGCCCCATTTTCAAGTTTGTCTCCGATATCGGCGGAGCGCAAGCTCTGGGCGATCCTCAAAAGGTACTCGGTTAGTGACCCAGTCGGCATAACACCCGTGTCTCTTCCTTGTGTGGCCGAGACGATGAGAGGACTTCGTGCTCGCTTCGTGGATTCACATTGACTTTTGCTCGACCAACTCCAGGAGTTCTTCCCTCGGTGTTCTCGTGCCGCCTCGAAGCGGTCCTGCCAGGGTGTCGGATTGCCACAGTGATAGTTGCATGAGGTCGTTACCGTAACGTTCACGTACGTGCTCAAGTTCGAATTCGAAGCGATTCATCACCCCGAGTACTTGGCGATTGGCGGTTCTGGCGTAAGTGCCATCGTTCATGGCCCATCGCTCGGCCGCGATGAATGCCGGATTGACGCCGAGTTTGTCCAGCATATCCCGGAGATTCTCCGGGAATCGCTCCAAGAGCGTTGCCGCAGGTGCCAGCGGAATCAGCAGCGGCAAGAGCGACCGCTCGTTGACGAAGAGTGCAACTTGTGGTCGCCAGAAGACAGCCGTGGCGTACCAATTTCCGAGTGACGTCGTAGGGTTCTCCACCGCAGGGGCGAATGGCCCTTTCACCCTCGTGAGGAGTTTCTTCGTCGCGTGGATCGTGAACATGGTTATTCAAGTTTGCACCACCGGGCGACCGCCCGTACCTTCAAGCTCGGAGAAAGGTGCCATCTGGGAATGGCTCACTCGCGAGCGCCGCTTTGGGCGATCAGAATCAGATTGAGACTGCTGAATGACTGCTGAAGGAACTACCAGACATCGTTGTAGTTCTCGGTGTTTTTCAACTCCACCAATTGCCTCGTATGCAAGTGGTAATAGCGAGACGGGCAGTGTTTTACTTCGCGAAGGGTTTTAGGGGGCCCATTTCAAATTTCTTGATTCACACCGCCGCGAGATCGCTTCGTAACTTTGAGACAACGTGATGCTCGGTTCACTTGCGTAGGTTGGGTCTACGCCGCGTGATCAGTTCCCAAAAACGAACCAGGCCCAAACTCTGAGTTCAACGGACTCGGATGGTGAATAAACGTAGTACACTTATTTATGTGGAAATTTGGCCGAGCGCCCATAAACATGGTGTCGCGGAGGAAGACATGTTCCACGCCTTTGAAAACCCCGTGGAATGGGTGGAAATCGATGAGGACCCTTTTCGGTACCTCATGGTTGGACCGGACCGGGCGGGGAATTTCATCGAACTCGTCATCGTAGTTACCGCGGATGTGGAGTTGCTAATCCATGCAATGCCGCTTCGTCGAAGTACAGAGAAACTATTAGGAGGTTTGAGCTAGTGAAAAAGAAAGTGTATGGCTATACAAGTGCGGGCGAGCCCATCGACGACAAGATGATTGAACAATTCGTTGAAGAGGCTGACGAAGGATACGACGAAAACAAGTTCAGGGAACGTCGACGTGGTCGTGGGCGTCCACCACTTGGAGACGCAGCCAAAGTTGTTGGTTCTCTGCGTCTTGATCCAGATCTGCGCCTGGAAGCGGAGTTACAAGCTGATAAAGAGGGGATCAGCGTCTCTGAACTATTCAGAAAGTCGCTCCGAAAGTACCTGGGTGAATTACAGCCCAGCGAAAACTTTAGGCAGAGTTTTATGGATGAACTTCAAGCCTACCGACAGAAGCTTAATGAGGTGGATGTGACGAAACGCCTTACGGCCATTGACAACTGGCTGGCTTCTGAGATCAACAAGAGTTTTACTAGTTTGATGAGCGACTCTTCGAAGCGACTCAGCCAATTTTCAGGTGGACTTCGAGAGCTGAATGCGGACCTCAAGACAATGGTGGAAAGTGAATTAGCGACCGTGCGCAGGGTCACTGGGAAAACCGTAGAGAAGGTTCAGGCCAATTCCACATTTCAGATTTCGCAAGTGAGAGAAATTATTGCGGAAGTTGAGAAGGCGTTGAGCAATCTTGAAGATATGTTTCATTCACAATCTGGCAAACCGCGATGAGATCGATATTCCACGCCTGCAGTGAGGAGCTTGAGTTCAGTATTCTGAGTCGTTCGTGACGCATCGCGTCCTTTGGAAGGGCCCCCTGAACTGAGCCAAGTGGCTTAGAAAACGGGGCCCTTCCA
>PLQL01000037.1 GCA_003160115.1 Acidimicrobiaceae bacterium | reverse complement strand
AACTCGCAAACGTCTAGCTGAGCATCGTAAAGGTCGATGTTCTCGCCATTCCCGATCTCATCGAGTTGAGTATTGGCGATTTCGGAATAGCCAGAGGGTCCAGTCACCTACGCCGGCTAGCTCGCGACATTGTCTTCGACGCCGCGGCGCGACTCAGAAGTGCCTGCAACTCAGGGCTCTCGTCATATTCAAGTTGCGCTTCGGTCACGACGCGGGCGGGCTCGAGCAGAATGCTGCCATCCTCATTCTCGCGAAGCACAAANNCGCTGGCTCGGATGTCCGGGAAGTACTACGCGACTGCGATCGTCGGTTTCGATGAGGATCATGAGGTCCTTTCGGTTGTCCCTCAAGTATAGCCCATTTTCCCACGGTAGGTAAGTGGGAAGGCGAGGCATAGGGACAGTTTGTTGGCTGCTCTATTCACACCCTTTCGAAAAATCTGGTTTTCAAGCTACTGAAAGAAGGGACGAGGTTGTCCAAGTCGGCGTATCAAAGGGTGAACGCTGGCACCGGGCCTTGAAGGAGTTCTTGGTCAAGCGAACCGCCAACACACTTGCCGAGCTTCAGCTCGTCCTCGACGACTTNNGCTTCAGCTCGTCCTCGACGAGACCGTTCGCTACTACAACGACGTGCGACCCCACCAGAGTCGAGGGCGCTAGAACCCCACGCCGCTTACGAATCTCGCGACAAGATGCCCGCGGGCACACTGATCAACCAACCGCACTACCGAATCCGCCACGACGTGGTGGACAATCGCGGTCACGTCACGCTGCGCTTCCTAGGAAAGCTGCGACACCTCAATGTGGGATGGAAATACCAGGGTCAACGAATTCGCCTCTACTGCGTCGACGACCACGAGGACATCGTCACCGAAGACGGCGAAGTCGAAGCCTCGACCCAACAGTTTTGTAACCATGCGTCGGCGGCTGACAAACACTGGACACTCGGACAATCTCGCAGTAAATTGACGAAGCACAAAACACGTGCGAAGTCTTGGCGGAACAAGACAACTGGAGCGAACGCGTGCGCACACTGATTTCGATGAGCTATGTATACTCTGTGAACGCCGCATGCATCGAGGGCGACGCCGACGATTTTCGTTTCATCAATAATCTCCCGGACGACCCCGCTCAAGAAAAAGACATACTCACGTTCTTGGCCGGAGCTGAGGTGTACATCATGGGTCGGACCCAGTACGAGAGGTCCGCCAAGAATTTCCAGGGTAAGACCTCGACAGATCACCCTTTCGCTCCCATCTATGCGGCAACGGACAAGGTCGTATTTTCACGCACACTTACCTCGGCGAACTGGGAGCGCACGACGATTAATCAAGGCGACCTTGTCCCTGAGGTTGAAAAGCTCAAATGCGAGGGCAATGGCTACATGATTGTGACTGGTCGTAGTGGCATCACTCGGACACTCCTGCAACACGACCTAATCGACGAGTTCCGCATGTCCGTGTTTCCGATGCTGTTAGGTCAGGGATCTCGGATGTTCGATTTCAACGATGTCGGCAAGTCCAAAGAGCTTGAACTGATCTCATGCGAACCAGGCACTAACGGCGTCGTCGTTCTGCACTACCGTAGGCACCGCTAGCAGCCACGTGAGTCGCGGACCGTAAGGCTGATGGATCCCGCCTCCAGTTCCATGGTCACGGATTGGTCTCTGAGGCCCGATGCAGCACTTCTGCAGTCATGCATTGGCGGCTCAGTTGGGCCGCGTGCGTCTGAGATGGAAAACGGAAGTGACAGGCACGCCACTTCCCATTGAAGATTAAAGGGTGATTCACTTCCGCGCGGGCGAGTAATGATTTAGAGACTCTTGTACATCACGTGAAGACCGACATAGCCATGTTGAGAGTGATCAAACGCTCCTGGAACGGTAGTGAGAACTTTGAAACCCAATTCTTCCCACAGATGCACTGCCGGACCGTTGGTTTCAACGACGGCGTTGAATTGCATGCCGCGGTAGCCGTGGAATCGCGCCCACTCAATGGCGAAATTGCCCAAAGCCCTGCCTATTCCTTGACCCTGCTTGGCGGGGTCAACCATGAAACTCGCCGTCGCGATGTGCGAACCTCGGCCGGGGCGATTCGGTCCCATCTTGGCTGAACCCAAGAATACGTCCCCCTCGACAGCGACAATGGTGACGGCGGGCGGCGTCTCCATCCACAACGGACTTGCTTCCTCAAGGGAGAGATTCTCGGGCAACGCGAACGTCCTGCCCTCTTCGACCGTTTCCCGAAAAATCGAATAGATCTGTGGCCAATCATCATCGTTTGCTTCACGAATCTCCACAGCCTGAGACGTTACTCGCGTTGAAGATTGCTTCCGGTTCGGTATCTTGCTGGTGTCGGAGGCCCGACGCCGCCGGAATGCAACCCCTCACTGGCGCCTAATCGTTTGATGAGGCGTGCGCCGTCTCTCTAAGTGAGCAATCTATTGGTAAACGTCTCGACGATGCCCGATCGTTACTACGACAATCAACAGAACTCCGTCGTCGATTGTGTAAATAATGCGATAGTCACCGACACGGAGTCGATATCCATCGCGCCCTTGAAGCGGTCTCGAGGCTGGAGGGCGCGGATCCTTCGCGAGAAACGAAATCGCACCTTGGATACGAGGCTGCGTTGAACGATCGATCCTGCGAAGTTCTCGAAGTGCTGCGGGCCGGAATTCAATCCGATATTCGTTCACGACCAGCCGAGGTCACTCTTCACTTGCTCCCAAGGAATATTGTCTCCAGTTTCGGCCAGAGCGCTGTCGAAAGCGGCTATGTCTCGAGACTCTTCGAGAGCCTCGAGCATTTCGTCGTACTGATCGGGGCTCACCACGACCGCCGCCCGTCGCCCGTAGTGTTCGAGCTCGACAGGTTCAGTCTGGGACATCTCGACCACCTCGGACAGTTTTTCTCGGGCTTTGCTAACAGAGATCTTCACCATGTCTAGAGTGTACAACATTGGTGAGTATCTTGTACAACTTGGTGTCGGAGGCGGGACTTGAACCCGCACGCCCCTAAGGGCACCAGCCCCTCAAGCTGGCGCGTCTGCCTATTCCGCCACTCCGACGCGAATTTCTACTTTAGCCGCTTGATCGAAGACGAACGTTCGTCTAACTCTGTGATGGAGGCTGCACAATCCCCCAGCCAGTGACCTGATCAACGAGACCCTGAACCGAAATGCTCCCGTAAACCAGACCAATCGTGTTCGACCACTCCACAAGCGACGGCGCCGTGAACAGGGGTCGGACCCAGAAATCACCCATCACTTCCTGATCGAGGTCCAACCACGTAGCTTGCGCGGTGACGGGATTGAAAATTGAGACGCCTGATGTGTAAAGACTGTTGAGTTGGCTGGTTCGTACGCCGCTCGGATAACTGTCCGGGTACGCCGGACCGGCGTAGGAGCGGGCCGAAAACGACGCCGTCGTGGTGATGGGCCTGGTGAAGATTGCGACATCGGTCTGATCCGAGGCGACCGCGTACGCAGCCAATTGATCCGAACTCTCGCTCACTGAGCTCACCGCGATGCCATCCGATCGCCACTGTCCCAGGACTAACGCGGCCACATTCTTGTCGAGCAACGTCGGCCCGACCGCCGCGCGAAGCGTCAACTGCACACCAGTGGCGCTGAACCAGCCCGAGGCGGTCTTGTAGTAACCCGCCTTCTTCAACAGGTCGACGGCACACACCGTGCAGTCGACCAGAGAGCTGCTTTGGGTCGTTGACGTCACGGTCGTCGTCGTGGACTGGGCCGACGGACCACTCCCACTGCCGCCGGGGTAGGCGGACTGACCCTGGCTGTAGAGAGCGGACTGGGCAACCGAGGGCGAGAACGTCACCGATCCGTAGAGGTCGTTGATGATGTTCTGGCGGATCAGGATGAGACTCAGCGCTTCGCGAATGGCCAGTGATCTGGTCAGCGGTCGCGAGGGGGCGAAGGTGATCTCGGCGTTCAGGCTCGAGGTGCCGATGTGACTCGAGATTGAGGGGTGCGCACTCGCCGCCTCGACGGTGGCGCTGTTGACGTTCAGCGAATAGCCAACGAAGTAGGCCGCCGGACTGGCGGGGATCGCCGACGAGTCAGTGATGACCACCCGTCCGAACCGGTTGGGATCAAGGGGCCAGTCCTTGTTCGCCACGAGCACGAATCGATTGGCCGAAGCGCTCGCGACCTCGTAGGGGCCGATCGACGGTCGAGCGAGAAAATTGGACCACGAACAGCCCAACGGCGTGTCCAGCGCCTCGACGTCGCGAAACAATCCGTTCCATTCCGCGTAAGGCTTGGTGAAGGTCGCGGTGACCGTGAGTCCCGAGTTGGTCTCGGCGAGCGAACTGATGTCGCGGTAACCGTCGGACTGGACGCTCGCCAACTGCTTGGCCCGCAGCCACCAACCCACCAGGTCGATGCCGCTGAAACTCGCGCCGTTGCTCCAGCGCAGGTCGGGCGCGATCGTGTAGACGACCGTCTCGGGACTCAGCGAGACCAGTTCGGCCGAGGTGATCGCGCCACCCTCGCCCACCAGATTGCCACCTGAGGTCGTGAGAAACGCCGAAGGGCGCAACAGGTCCAAGATCGCGCTCGTGGTGGGCGTGGCGCCGGGATCGAGCACCGTACAACCGTTGAATGGCCCCGGTATCGAGAGGTTGAGCGTATTGACCGCGCCCGACGGCGTCGAGGCGGCGTTCGCCGAGGTGGCGAGCAGCGACGCGGACGCGAGGATCACTCCCGCGCCCAGTGAGCGGAGGATCGATCCACGAAGGATCATGCCGGTTACTGCAGACGCAGGTCGAGCGTGAGCGTCGCGAAGGTGAAGATCAAGGCGACGGCGATCGTAATGCGGTCGAGGTTGCGCTCGACGACGGTCGAACCCGACGCGACCGCGCCCATGCTGCCGCCGAGCAGGTCCGAGATGCCCCCGCCGCGACCCGAGTGCAGCAGGACCAGGAAAATGAGGCCCACGGCCGACAACGCTTCAATAATGACGAATGCCCAGGTGAACATCACAACCTCCGATTAGCGCTTGCCATCGTAGCAGTCGTTACAGGACTGGACGATTGACAGGAACGATTCGGCCTTGAGACTCGCACCGCCGACGAGGAAACCATCGACCCGGCCCTCAGCCATGAGCGTCCCGGCGTTCTCCGCGTTGACCGATCCCCCGTAGAGCACGTGGATTCCCGGCATCGCCAGGCCCGCGAGCACCGAGCGGATGTGGGTGGTCATGTCGGCGACCTGCTCGCTCGTTGCGTTTCGCCCCGTGCCGATGGCCCAGATGGGTTCGTACGCGACACTCACGAGCTCGTGGTACTTCGGGTCGAGGCCCTTCAGCGCGCTGACCAACTGGGCCTTGACAAAGTCGTTCTCACCGCCCTCGTCGCGTACTTCGAGGACTTCGCCCACACAGAGCACCGCGCGCACGCCGTTGCGCACGACCTGACGCAACGTCGCGACCACCACGTCGTCGGACATGGCGTAGGCCGCGCGACGTTCGGAGTGCCCCACGATCACCCAGCCCACGTTGAGGCGCTTGAGCATCGCGACACTGACCTCACCGGTATGGGCACCCGCGTCGTTCGCGTTCACGTGCTGGGCGCCGACGCCTACGGGGATGCGTTCGGACTCGACGATCGAGGTCACACTGCGCAAGTCGACGAAGGGCGGTACGAGCACGACGTCGACGTGCTCGACGGGCTTGTTCTTCAGCATCACGCCGACCTGTTGGACCAGGTGCAGGGCTTCGACGTAGTCGAGGTTCATCTTCCAGTTGCCGACGACCAGTGGCTTCTTCATGCGTTGAACGGACTTTCGCGCAGGGCCCGCAGGCCGGGCAGGTCACCGAGTTCGACCAGTTCGAGCGACGCGCCCCCACCGGTCGACACGAAGCTGACCTGGTCCTCGAGACCGTAGGACTGCAGAGCGGCGACCGAGTCACCCCCACCTATTACCGACACCGCACTTGAGGCCGCGACCGCGCGCGCGACTGCTTCGGTGCCCGCGCTCAGCCTCGGGTCCTCGAAGACGCCCATCGGGCCGTTCCAGAGTATCGTCTTGGCTTCGCCTATCGCCGCACAGAACGTCGCGACAGCCTGAGGACCGATGTCCAGTCCTACGAAACCGTCGGGCACGTTGGCCCCGAAATCGATCACCTCGTCGTCGCCACCACCGTTTCCGAAGGGCTGGCCGTCCTTTAGACCGCGCGAGTCATCGGGGATCAGCACGTGGCCCTCTTTCAACAGCGCCGCGCATTCGTCGAGGTGCGAACCGTCGAACAGAGAGGAACCAATGGTTCTGCCCTGGGTCACCTCGAAGGTGTAAGCCATGCCCCCGCCGACGAGCACGGTCTGCGCCTTGTCGGCGAGCACGCGCACGATGCCGAGTTTGTCGGCGACCTTCGCGCCCCCGACGATCGCCACGAAGGGACGCTCGGGGGACGTGAGTAGCGACTGGATGGTCGTTACTTCTCGTTGCAGGTTCGGTCCCGCGGCACTGGGTAGCAGTGTCGGGGGGATCATGATCGACGCGTGCGCCCGGTGCGAGGCACTGAAAGCCTCGTTGATGTAGTAGTCGAAGCCCTCGACGAGCGACGCGCCAAAGGCCGGATCGTCACTCTCCTCACCCGGGTTGAAACGAAGGTTCTCCATCAATTCGACCTCCGCGCACAGTTCGGCCAAACGGGCGCGCACCGGCGCGACGCTGTACTTGGCGACGACGTGACCCTTGGGCCGGCCGAAGTGCGTGCACGCGACGACCGTCGCGCCTCGCGCGAGCAGGTCTTCGAACAGCGGAATCGTCGAGCGTATGCGAAAGTCGTCCGTGACGTGAAGCTCGCCGTCTATTTCGGCGACGGGCGTGTTGAAGTCGACGCGCACGAGGACGCGTTTGCCCGTGAGGTCCCCCCAACGCTCGTAGGACGGCAGATCGGTCACGGCTACTTGCCGACGTAACTAGTCAGGTCCACCAGGCGGTTCGAGTAGCCCCACTCGTTGTCGTACCAGCCAAAGACCTTCACCATGCTGCGCGCGTCGTCGATTCGGATGACCATCGTCATCAACGAGTCAAAGATGCACGAGAAGGGAAGACCCACAATGTCCGAGGAGACGATCGGGGCATCGGTGTAGGAGAGGATCCCCTTCAAGGGACCCGAGTCCGCCGCCTTCTTGTAGGCGCCGTTGATCTCCTCGACGGTCGTCGAGCGCACGATCGCGGTGAAGTCCGTGATGCTGCCCACCGGGATCGGTACCCGCAGCGACGTCCCGTCCAGCTTTCCCTTCATGGAAGCGAGCACCAGGCTCGTGGCGCGCGCGGCGCCGGTCGACGTCGGCACGATGTTGATGGCAGCCGCCCTCGATCGCCGCATGTCCTTGTGTTGGAGGTCGAGCAGGTTCTGGTCATTGGTGTAGGCGTGCACTGTCGTCATGAGTCCCACGTCGATGCCGAAGGCGTCGTCGAGGACCTTGACCATCGGCACGAAGCAGTTGGTCGTGCACGAGGCGTTGGAGATGACGTGCTGGGTCGCGGCGTCGTAGGTGTCCTCGTTGACACCCATGACGAGTGTCGCGTCCGCGTCGCCCGAGGGGGCGGAAATGAGGACCTTCTTCGCGCCCGCCGTCAGGTGCTGGGCCGCCGCCTCGCGCGACGTAAACAAGCCCGTCGACTCGATGACGACGTCGATCTTGAGCTCGGCCCAGGGCAGTGCGGCCGGGCTGCGTTCGGCGAGGACCTTGATGGTGTCCTTGCCGACCTTGATGTCGCCGTCGACGACGGTGACGGGTACACCCAGGACTCCTTGAGTGGAGTCGTACTGCAAGAGGTGCGCGAGGGTCGCGGGCGAGGTCAGGTCGTTCACGGCGACGACTTCCACGTCCGGGTTGTTGAGCGATGCCCTCACAAAGCTGCGGCCGATTCGTCCAAATCCATTAATCGCAACACGTATTGCCACGGCGTCTCCTCGGTAGTTGATCGTCACGCAACGCGCCAGGCGCTGAGTGCTTGTACCAATTTTTGCACATCGTGGACGAGGCCATTGACGCCCGCCAGGTCCGCGTAACTGGTCGGTAACGAACACGCCTGGGTGGCGAATTCCGAGTGCACATCGACGAGCACGTCATCGGGCACGACCGCGTGACGCAACAGGGCGTCAACGTGATCTTGAAGGGTAAAACCTTCGGTTTCGGGCACTTCGGGGTGCAGGTTGGCGACGTAGACCTTGCGCGCCCGCGTTCCCGCGATCGCCTGGGTGATCCCGGGCACCACGCACGCGGCGAGCACGCTCGTGAAGAGTGACCCTGGTCCAATAAGCACGAGGTCGGCGTTCTCAATTGCCTCGACCGCCGCCATGGGTGCGGGCGCGTTCCTCGGTTCCACGCTGATGTTCTTGATCTGCGTCGCTTGGGCGACCTCGGTCTGTCCCCGCGTCGCCCCGTTTTCGGTCGTGGCGACGAGTTCCACGCCCTCGCAGGACGCCGGCACGATGGTGCCGGTCACGCCCATCACCTGGGCGACGGCGCGCACCGATTCCTCGAGGTTGCCCGTCGCGTCGATGAGTCCGACGAGCAGGAGGTTGCCCACGGCGTGCCCCTCGAGTTCGCCGACGTGAAAGCGATGCTCGAAGGACTCGGTCAAAGGATTGGTGGGATCAGCGAGGGCGCCCAGGCAGATCCGCAGGTCCCCCACCGCGGCCACGTTCAGCATGGCCCGCAGTCGCCCAGTCGAACCACCGTCGTCGGCGACCGAGACGACGCCGGTGACCTCGTGGGTCATCTGACGAAGGGCTCGCAAGGACACGGCGGTGCCGTGTCCGCCACCGATGGCGACGACCCTCATCGAGCGATATCGCGGTGCAGGACGGCGTTGGGAATCTTGAGGCGACGGCGGATCTCCTCGGCGATGGCGACTGATCGATGCCGGCCCCCCGTGCAACCAATCGCGATGGACAGGTACGCCTTACCTTCCTTCGCGAAGGCGGGGATCTGCCACTCGAGTAACGAGCACACGTCGGCGAGAAAGTGTTGGGCCGACTCTTGGTTGAGCACGTAGGTGGCCACCGGCTCGTCGAGTCCCGACAAGGGGCGCAACTCCTCGATCCAGTGCGGGTTGGGCAAGAACCGGCAGTCAAAGACGATGTCGACGTCGCGCGGGATGCCGTTCGAGTAGCCAAAGGACACGAGTGACACCCGCAAAGTCCCGGGAGTACTCGAATCAGTGAAGATCTCGACGATTCGCGAGCGCAATTCGTTGGTGTTGATCGTCCCGGTGTCGATCACGAGGTCGGCGGCGTCACGAATCGATTGCAACAACGCGCGTTCACCCGCGATCGAATCGGCGAGTGACGGCGCCGGAAACGGGTGGCGTCGCCGGTTGCCCTCGAAACGATGGATTAATACGTCGTCGGGTGCGTCGAGGAAGAGGATCTTCGCGTTCTCGTGCATCTGCTGGAGTTCCATCTCCACCGCGAGCAACGCATCTGGTTGGACGCGACCTGATCGGCCGACGATGAAGGCCACGCCGGCGTAGTCGAGCGAGCCCGCCGCCGCCAGTTCACCAACGCGGACGATCAACTCGAGCGGGAGGTTGTCAATGACGAACCACCCGAGATCCTCGAGCGCGGCTGAGACCGTCGAGCGACCCGCGCCCGACATACCCGTTACGAGCACTACTTCACTCATCGCCTGCACTTCCCTTCGCGGGCCGGGGCTCACTCGGCGCCTGCAAGTGATCGTAGATGTTCCTTGCCACCGACTCGGGCAACCAGGCCAGTCCTTCGAAATCCGTCAGCGTCGCCTGACGCAGCGCGTCGAGGGAACCGAACTCGCTCATGAGTCGTTCACGACGCGCGGGACCGAGACCTGCGACGCCTTCGAGCGAGGAGGCGACCATGGACTTCGCGCGCTTGGAACGATGGAACGTAATGGCGAAGCGGTGAGCCTCATCGCGGATCCGCTGGACGAGGTAGAGACTCTCTGAACCGCGTTCGAGCGCGATGGGCGTCGACGAGCCGGGTCGGAACAAGAGCTCCTCGCGCTTGGCGAGCGCGGCGAACTCGAGGCCACCGGCCCCCGCCTGCGCGGCGGCCTTCTCGGCGGCGTGTAACTGGGGAAGTCCGCCGTCGATGATAATGAGGTCGGGACGACGGAACTTGGTGGTGGCCTGATTTTCATCGAGGTGCGACAGTCGTCGACGCACGACTTCTTGCATGGCACCGACGTCGTCGTTGCCGATGATCTCTTTCACGTTGAAGTGCCGATAGTCGGCCTTCTTCGATATAGCGTCCTCGAAGACCACCATCGAGCCCACGTAGTTCGTGCCCTGAAGGTGACTCATGTCGAAGCACTCGATGCGAAAGGGCGGCTGGGCGAGGTGAAGCGCCTCTCCCAGCTCCTGGAGCGCTCGACTGCGCACATTGTGGTCGCTCTGCCTTCTCAGCGAGTCGCGACCGATCACCGCTTTCGCATCGTTGGTCGCGAGTTCGAGCACGCGACGTCGCCTTCCACGCTGGGGCGCCACGACTTCCACGCCGCGTCCGCGTAGTCCGCTCAAGTACGCACCCGTTAGCGAACTCGCCGATTTCGCACTCGCCACGACCACGACCGCTGGCACGTCGGTGGGGTCATCGTAGAGATCAGGGAGGACGCCTTCGATGATCTGGGTGTCGTCCTCGTCCATCGAGCGGTCGATCAAATGCACCGTGCGTCCGATGATTCGTCCATGGCGGACCCGAAAGCGCACGACCGCAGCTCGTCCGCCCTCGGTGTCGACGGCGATGACGTCGAGGTCCGAATGGTCGTCGAGCACCACGCTCTGGTCGCTCGCGGCTCGTTCGAGCGCTTCGAGGGCGTCGCGCGCCTTCGCGGCGGCCTCGTAATGCTTCAGGTGTGCGGCCTCGTTCATGCGCTCGCGCAACAGCGAGCGAAGTTGGCGCACGTCGCCCTCGAAGAACCTCGCCCACGACGCCACGAGTTCGCGGTAGCCGACGGGATCGATGGCCTTGACGCACGGTCCCGAGCACTTGCCGATGTCGTAGAGCAAACACGGTCGGTTGATGCGCTCCTGATAGTTGAACTTATGGCGGGTACACGAACGCAAGGGGAACGCCTGCAGCAGTTCATCGATCGTGGTCCGAAGTGCGCGCACGTCGACGAACGGACCAAAGTACCGCACACCCTTCACGTGTTGGGAACGGGTGATAAAGGGTGCCGGGAAGTCGACGCGTGTGTCGATCGCGACGTAGGGGAAGCTCTTATCGTCCTTCAGGCGCATGTTGTAGCGCGGTTGGTTCTGCTTGATCAGTTCGTTCTCGAGGATTAGCGCGTCGAGCTCATTGGGTGTCACGATCCATTCGACCGAACTCGCCTCGTCCATCAGCGCCTGCGTCTTAAGCGTCATGGCGTCACTCTTTTGGAAATAGCTTCCCAGACGCTGGTTAAGCGACAGGGCTTTGCCCACGTAGATGATGGTGTCGTGCTCGTTGCGAAAGAGGTAACAACCGCTTTGGCGAGGGATGCCCGAGGGTCGGTCGAACACTACGAGGCCCTGCTGACCGCCAACACTTCACGCAGGACCGTCCCCGTCGCGGTCGCTAACTGGGCGATGTCCTCGGGTGTCCCCTCGCCCACGATCAGGCCCCCGCGCCGACCGCCCTCGGGTCCGAGGTCAATGACCCAGTCCGAGGTCTTGACGACGTCGAGGTTGTGCTCGATCACGAGCACCGTGTTTCCCTGGTCGACCAGGCGGTGCAGGACCTGCAAGAGACGGTTGACGTCATCGAAGTGCAGGCCCGTCGTCGGCTCGTCGAGCACGTAGAACGTGTGACCGGTCGGGCGCCTCGCCAATTCGGTCGCCAACTTCACTCGCTGGGCCTCACCGCCAGACAATGTCGGCGCGGGCTGGCCCAGACGCACGTATCCCAGACCGACGTCCATCAGGCTCTGGATGTTGCGAAGAATCCCCGGCTGGCGGTCGAAGAACTCAAGGGCTTCGGCAATCGGCATGTTCAACACGTCGCTGATCGACTTGCCGCGGTACTTGATCTCGAGGGTCTCGCGGTTGTAGCGGGCCCCGTCGCAGGTCTCGCAGTTCACGTAGACGTCGGGCAGGAAGTGCATCTCGATCTTGATGGTGCCGTCACCCGCGCAAGTCTCGCAGCGTCCGCCCTTCACATTGAAGGAGAACCGACCTGGCTGATAGCCGCGGACCTTGGACTCCTGGACCTCGGCGAAGAGTTTGCGGATCTTGTCGAACACGCCCGTGTAGGTCGCGGGATTCGAGCGCGGCGTGCGACCAATCGGTTGCTGATCGACCGCGACGACCTTGTCGAGGTTGGCGATGCCCAAAATGGTGTCGTGTTCGGCGACGTGGGTCTTGGCCCGATTGACCTGTCGCTCGAGCGAACTCAGCAAAATCGAATTGATGAGCGTCGACTTGCCCGAACCTGACACGCCGGTGACCGCGATGAACATACCCAGCGGGATGTCGACACTTATGTTCTGCAGGTTGTTGGCGCGCGCACCCTTGATGGTCAGTTTCTTGCCTTCACCCGCCCGACGGGTCACGGGCGTCGGAATCGACTTCTCGCCCGACAAGTACTGGCCCGTGATCGACCTCGGATTCTCTAAGAGTTCCTTGTAGGTGCCCGCGTGCACGACTTCGCCCCCGAATTCGCCGGCCCCCGGTCCGATGTCGACGATGAAGTCCGCGAGACGGATCGTCTCCTCGTCGTGTTCGACCACGATGACCGAATTGCCCAGGTCACGCAGGCGTTCAAGAGTCGAAATGAGCCGCCGGTTGTCACGCTGGTGCAATCCGATAGACGGCTCGTCGAGCACGTAGAGCACGCCCACCAAATAACTGCCGATCTGACTGGCGAGACGGATGCGCTGGGCCTCACCGCCCGACAATGTCGCCGAGGCGCGGCTGAGGGTCAGGTAGTCGAGCCCGACGTCCATCAAGAAGGTGAGTCGAGCCAGAATCTCCTTGATGACCTGACGCGCGATCGTCTCCTCGCGCTTGGTCAACTTCAGCTTCTTGAACAGGGCGACCGCCTCGTCAATGGTCATGGCGTTCACGTCAGCGATGTTGTGTCCGTGCACGCGAACCGCCAGCACCTCGGGCTTTAGTCGCTGTCCCGCGCACGTGGTGCACTCGACCTCGCGCATGTACTGTTCGGCTTGTTCGCGCGACCAGTCCCCGTCCGCCTCGGAACGTTTGCGCTCTAGCCACTCGATGATCCCGCGGTACGTGGTGTCGTAGGTGCGCACCTTGCCGTAACGATTGCGGTACTTGACCGGCACGGTCTTCTTCTCGACGCCGTAGAGGATCAGTTTGCGGTCTTTGGCGCGCAGCTTGTACCAGGGAGTCTTGACGCTGAATCCACCCATGTCCGCGATGCCACCAATGAGTCGCTCGAAGTACTTGAAGCGAGCGCCCGACCACGGTGCCAGGGCACCGTCGGCGAGCGAGAGCGTCGGGTCGGGTACCACTAATTCGGGGTCGACCTCGAATCGAGTGCCCAGACCCGTGCAGACCGGACAGGCCCCGTAGGGCGAGTTAAAGGAGAAGTCGCGCGGCGCGAGTTCGGTGAAGCTGATGCCGTCGTGGCTGCAGGCCATCTTCTCGGAGAACTGCTCGATCTCGTCGGTGTCAAGGAAGAGGAACGAGACGACTCCCTTGGTGAGTTTGAGCGCGGTCTCCACCGATTCGGTGAGTCGCTGGCGGCTCGTCGCCTTGACCGCGAGACGGTCGAGGACCACGTCGATAGTGTGCTGTTCGTATCGAGCGAGATCGACGGAATCGCGCTCGCTGAGTTCGACCACAGTGCCATCGACTCGTACGCGACTGAATCCCTGGGCGGCCAGTTCGTTGAGCAGGGTGCTGTATTCGCCCTTGCGACCCTCGACCACGGTGGCGAGCACGAGAAACCTGGTGCCCTCGGGTCGCGCGAGGACGAGGTCCACGATCTGCTGGGGGGTTTGGCGAGTGACGACGCGACCACACAAGTGACAGTGCTGAACGCCCACGCGAGCGAAGAGCAGGCGCAGGTAGTCGTGGATCTCGGTGATGGTGCCGACGGTCGAGCGCGGGTTGCGCGACGCCGTCTTTTGGTCGATCGAGATCGCTGGCGACAGGCCCTCGATGAACTCGACGTCGGGTTTGTCCATCTGACCGAGGAACTGGCGGGCGTAGGCCGAGAGGCTCTCCACGTAACGACGCTGGCCTTCGGCGTAGATGGTGTCAAAAGCCAGTGACGACTTGCCCGATCCGGACAATCCGGTAAACACCACCAGTTGGTCACGGGGTATCTCCACCGAGAGGTTCTTCAGATTGTGCACGCGTGCGCCCTGCACGCGAATCGTCGAAGTCATAGCGGCAATCTACCGGTTAAGACTCGTCACTCAGGCTGTCGAGCGCCGAGTCGAGTCCTTGACGTTGCAGAGAGTGCAGATAGTCGCGCAGGGCGGCGGCCTCTTCGAACCGCAAGTCTCCCGCCGCGGTCAACATCGCTTTTTCGACCCGAGCGATCTCGAGGTTGAGGTCGTCGGGCAAGGAACTCTCGAGTGACGTGATGCCGTGGGAACGGTTCGTGGGCTCGGGCGCCGATTCGGAGCGAAGTCGCCCCAGGATGTCCGCCACGTTCTTCATGATCGTTTGGGGCTTGATCCCGTGTTCCTCGTTGTAGGCCGTCTGAAGCAGACGACGCCGTTCGGTGACCGAGATCGCTTCGCGCATGGAATCGGTCACGCGGTCGGCGTAGAGCACGGCCTCGCCGTTCGAATTCCGCGCCGCGCGTCCAATGGTCTGGATGAGGGCGCTGCGCGAACGAAGAAACCCTTCCTTGTCCGCGTCCAGGATCGCCACCAATGACACCTCGGGCAGGTCGAGCCCCTCGCGTAAGAGGTTGATACCGACCAGGATGTCGAACTCACCTAGGCGCAACGAGCGCAGGATCTCGATGCGCTGGATCGTGTCGATGTCGCTGTGCAGATACTGCACCCGGTAACCAGCCTTAGCGAGGAAATTGGTCAAGTCTTCGGCCATCCGCTTGGTGAGCGTCGTGATGAGCACCCGCTCTTCGCGCGCGATGACCCCGTCGAGTCGAACCCGCAGGTCGTCGATCTGGTTGCGGGTTGGCACCACGCTCACCACGGGATCGAGAAGTCCCGTCGGTCGAATGACCTGTTCGGCGATCTGATCACTGTGCTCGATCTCGTAGGGACCTGGGGTCGCGGACACGAAGACCATCTGAGGGACGAGTTCCATGAACTCGTCGAAATTCAGCGGGCGATTGTCCATCGCGCTCGGCAGGCGGAATCCGTAATCGACGAGCGTCTGCTTGCGCGAACGGTCGCCGGCGTACTGTCCACGCACCTGAGGCACCGCGACGTGGGACTCGTCAATGACGACGAGGAAGTCGTCGGGGAAGTAGTCCAGCAACGTGAAGGGACGCTCACCGCGACTGCGACCGTCCAGGTGCGCCGAATAGTTTTCGATACCCGCGCAGACCCCGGTCTGTTCGAGCATCTCGAGGTCGTGCTCGGTGCGCGAACGAAGACGCTGGGCCTCGAGGAGTTTGCCCTCGGCCTGGAACTTCGCGAGTTGTGATTGCAGTTCAACCTCAATAGAACGGCACGCCCGGTTGATGGTCGCGGTGCTCGCGGCGTAGTGCGAAGCCGCGAAGAGGGTGAACTCATTCACCTTCCCTCGGTGCTCCTGGGTCACCGGGTTGAAGAACGAAATCTCCTCGATCTCCTCGCCGAAGAACGACACGCGCACGGCCTCGTTTGAATACGCGGGCTGGATTTCGAGCGTGTCGCCCTTCATGCGAAAAGACCCGCGATCGAGGACCAGTTCATTGCGGCTGTACTGCATCTCCACGAGTCGACGAAGCAGCGCGCGTTGGTCGAACGA
The DNA here is from genome assembly GCA_003160115.1 of Acidimicrobiaceae bacterium. GTDB lineage: Bacteria > Actinomycetota > Acidimicrobiia > Acidimicrobiales > RAAP-2 > RAAP-2. Next base: position 2,147 of record PLQL01000037.1, on the reverse strand, counting down.
TGCGCCGATTTCGAGTGCCAACATCCGTTCGCGGTACTCAATCGGTGATCCGAGTCCATAGATGCAGCTGACCGAAGCGACCACGATGGTGTCACGGTGGGTCAACAATGACGACGTGGCGGCGTGACGCAGCCGGTCGATCTCCTCATTAATCGAACTGTCTTTTTCGATGAACGTGTCCGTTCGTGGGATGTAAGCCTCGGGTTGGTAGTAGTCGTAGTACGACACGAAGAATTCGACCCGGTTGTTCGGCAACATCTCCTTGAGCTCAGAAGCCAACTGAGCCGCGAGAGACTTGTTCGGCTCGAGAATCAACGTCGGGCGCTGCACACTCTCGACCAGCCACGCGATCGTGGCGGTCTTGCCGCTGCCCGTGATTCCCTCGAGCGTTTGGAATCGCAACCCGTCGCGCACACCCTGGGCGAGGGTGGCGATGGCCGTGGGTTGGTCGCCCGAGGGCTGGAACGGTGATTCGACGAGGAATTTATCCATGGACCAGTCCACAACGTGCCAGTTCGGCGTCGACTTTTGCGTGTAGTTCCTCCAAGGTTCCATCGTTCCAGAGCACTCGATCGACGAGTGGTACTCGTTCCTCGTTGGTGGCCTGATTAGCCAGGCGCGCCCTTGCGTCGTCCTCGGTGAACTCGCGGTGCTCGACCAGACGACCCAGTGCCACGTCGGGTGAGGCAAGCACGGCCCAGACCTCGTCGACCTCGAACGCCGAGCGATGCTCGGGGCGAAAGAGCGCCAGAGCAATGAAGACGGCATCCGACGTCGTCTCGCCAATTCGCCTTATGATTTCGATGCCGATGTGGCCGTGAGTGATGCTATTGAGCCGTTTCAGCGCGCTGACGTCGTGAAACACCAGATCGGCGACGAATGCCCGATCGATCGTCTGGTCGTTGCGAAGTACGGCATCGCCGAACGCGTCGCGCATCGCTTGCCAGGCGGGTTCGCCCGGCTGAGTAACGGCGCGCGCGACGTCGTCAGCGTCGATGATCGGGAAACCTCGAATGGCGAGGTATTCCGTCGCCGCCGACTTACCCGCCCCGATGCCGCCGGCGATGACAATTCTCTTCACGCTTGCACGCTAGCCACCACGTGTCACACGTCAGTTCCGGAGGCGACCCTTTACTAGGGGGTAGCCGGTGTTGGCTATTGTCCTTAGAAGTCCTAGAGGGGGAAGAAGTGCTCAGGTACGTACTGCGGCGATTGGCGATGCTGATCGGCATCGTCTTCATCATCTCGGTCGGCAGTTTCTACCTGATCCATCTCCTACCCGGGAATATCACCACGGTCATCGAGGGCCCCGGCGCCAGCCCCGCGAACCAGGTGAAGCTCTTCAAACTCCTTGGTCTCAACAGACCTATCTACGAGCAATACTTCACGTGGATCGGCAACGTGGTGCACGGCAACCTCGGGGTCTCGTTCATCTCGCAAACCTCAGTCGCCAGCACTATCCGCGCGGCCTTGCCGATCGACCTCGAAATGATCCTCCTCTCACAGATCGTCTCGTTCGCGCTGGCGATCCCCCTCGCCATGCGCGCGGCGCGCAAGCCCGACAGCTGGCTCGATCGCATTTTCAGCGCGGGCAGTTTCACGATGCTGTCGGTGCCAAATTTCATAGTCATCGTGATCCTGGTGCTGTTCGTCTCGGTGAAGTTAGGCATTGCCCACACCGGACCTTCGTCGTACGTGCCCTTTAACCAGGACTGGATCGTGAACCTCGAAAGTATGGCGCTGCCCACGATAGCCCTCGCGATGGGGAGTTTGGTCGTGTACTTCAGAGTGTTGCGCAGCGATCTCATCGCCACTCTCCAAGAAGAGTTCATCACCATGGCCCGGTCCAAGGGCATCAGTCAACGGCGCATTATGTGGCGCCACGCGTTTCGTCCTTCGTCAGTCGCCCTGCTCGGCGCGGCGGGTGTGAACATCGGCAGTCTGTTGGCGGGAGGTTTCATCGTCCAGTATCTGTTGAATATTCCTGGGCTCGGCTACACCTTGATCGCCGCCATCAACACCAGCGACTACTTGCTGGTCCAGGGCATTGTCCTGGTGGTCTCGGTGGGCGTCGTGCTTATCAACTTCATCTTTGACTTCGTCATCAACATCGTGGACCCGAGGATCAGCCGTGAGTAACTTCAGCC
>PLQL01000001.1 GCA_003160115.1 Acidimicrobiaceae bacterium | reverse complement strand
GAGCTTGAACTACGGATCAGAGCACGGAGACGGCCCGATGACTCGACGCTACGGTGAGCACCCGAATCTTCGACGATACGGAAGCAACTTTGAGAAGATCAGCCGGGTCGAGGTCAGATATGTTGAGTAACGATGCCGCTGTAGAACGCGCCTAAAGGATGTCGACATGAATGAATTCGTCGCGACGCCGTGCACCACCGACCTCTACTACCTTGGCGAATCCTGTCGTTGGGACGAGGTTCGAGGGGAATTGTGCTGGATCAACATTGAGCCGTCGAGGAGTCAATTCTTTCGCGCCACGGTGAGTGGTCCCGACGTCAACATTGTCCGCGAACTCGTGTCGCGCCCTCCCGTTACCGCGTTCGCGCCACTCGTCAACCGGGATCAAGGTTGGATCGTGGCTCTGCCCCACTCGGTAGCTTTGATGGACGAAGACGGCACGATGACTTCTCTCGCCACTTTGGGGGCCGACAACAAGAAGGAGGACCGGACCAACGACGGTAGCGCCGACCCTTGGGGCCGGTTCTTGACCGGTTCGATGGCTCTCGCCAATGTTCCCGAGCATGGCCGTCTGTACCGATTTGACGCCAAAGGCGGCGTCGAGGTGCTCGTCAGCGACCTCACGATCTCGAATGGTCTCGGGTGGAGTCCCGATCGCCACACCTTCTATCACGTCGACAGCGGCCCCGGATCGATCTATGCCTTCGACGTAGACGATCAGGGTGCCCTTTCAAACCGTCGAATCTTCGCGTCGTTTGACGTGCCCCGCGAAGGCACGCCCGATGGACTGTGCGTCGACGACGACGGCTGCATCTGGGTTGCGATCTGGGGAGGCGCCGAGGTGCGCTGCTACGACCCGGCCGGCGAATTGCGCGCGCGAGTGGCAGTGGACACTTCCCAACCGTCGTCGTGTGCGTTGGGCGGTCCGGACGGGACCACGCTCTACATCACCACCGCACGCGAAGACATGACGCCGGACCAACTCGGGCGCGAGCCCCACGCCGGACGACTCTTCTGCGCCGAGGTCGGTTCACGCGGTCCCTCCGTACTTCCTTTTCGACCCGCGGCACCCGGGTAAGCACCGGTCGACTCTTCGCCGAGGAAGATCAAATCGCCCCTTCCACTCTCTCGTAGTGTGGGGTTCGCCACTTGCCGACCAATAAAGAGGAGCACTCTATGACCCGATCTGAAGGCACCACCGACAAGGCGCCCGCGCCCGTGGGTCCCTACTCACAGTCCGTGCGGGTGGGCAAAATGGTCGCCGCCGCCGGACAAGCTGGCGTCGATCCCGCGACGGGAGCAGTGGCGTCCAGCGACGTCGCCGGGCAGACGATCCAGACCTTCAAGAACATCGAGGCCGTCCTCGCCGCTTCGGGGGCCACCCTCAACGACGTCTTCCGCGTCGACGTCTACCTCTCAGACCTGGCGGACTTCGCAGCGATGAATGAGCAGTACGCCAAGGTGTTCACGCCCCCCTATCCAGCCCGCACGACGGTCGGCGTCCAATTACCCGTGGGCCTCAAGGTCGAGATCACCGCGCTCGCGATCACCGAGTGATGGACCACACGGGCACGCCCGACGTCTACGCCGCGCTCGGTGTACGCCCGGTGCTGAACGCCGCGACGACACTCACGGCACTCGGCGGGACGCTCCTGCCCCGAGAAGTAATCGACGCGATGACGTCGGCGTCCACGTCGTGCGTGAGCATGGACGAGTTGCATCTGGCGGCGGGCAGACGTCTCGCAACGTTGACCCGCAACGAGGCCGCCCTGGTCACGTCCGGTTGCGCGTCCGCCATGGTGCTCGGTGTGCTGGCGTGCGTGACCGATGGCCGCCCGGAATTGATCGCCCAAATGCATCACGACAATGATCTCGCACGCAACGTCGTCATCCACTGCGCGCACCGCATCCCCTACGACCGAGCCATCGAACTGGCCGGTGCACGAATCGTGCAGGTCGGTAACGTCATCCAGACCTTCACCTGGGAACTCGAGGCCGCGATGACCGCCTCCACTGCGGCCGTGTTCTGGGTCGCCGGCGACCACATGTCCTCAGCGGCACTGACGCTCGACGAGACCGTGTCGATTGCCCACGCTCACGGCGTACCGGTGATCGTGGACGCGGCCGCGCAACTCCCCCCGGTGTCGAACCTTTGGGATTTCACCACCGCTCACGGCGCTGACCTCGTCACCTTCAGTGGTGGCAAGGGACTTCAGGGTCCCCAGGCCAGCGGTCTCATGGTGGGTCGAGCGGAACTGATCGAGGCCGCCCGTCAGAATGCCGCACCTTTCCAACGCCTCGCGCGTCCCATGAAGGTCGGCAAAGAAGAGATCTGTGGGCTGGTCGCCGCCGTGGAACGTTACCTATCACTCGACCACGAGGCACTTTGGCGAACTTGGAGCGACACCGTCGACCAATGGATAGCCGGACTGACGTCAGGTGCGCGAATCGTCGTGCAGCGTCTCGAGCGCAACGAAGCCGGCCAGCCCGTCCCGCGCGTCGAACTCTGCTTTGAGGACGCGTCGGCGGCATCGCGCGTCGCCGAACTGCTCTGGGACGACACTCCTCGCGTCGCGGTGCTGCGAGTGGGCGAACGGCTCTACCTCACTCCTGACACACTGCCCGAAGACACCAGCGACCTGGTGCTCGATCGACTCAACGCCGCCATCGCGCGGCCAGGCTGAGCACGTAGTTCGATTAACCAGCGCGAGTACTGGTGGTACTGTCGCCAGCACGAACGACGGACTGAAACGAGATAAGGGACACTGATGTCGGATGAAGTTCTGGTAGTCACCGGCGGGGGCTCGGGCATCGGTCGAGCCGTCGTTCATCTGGCCGCCCAACGCGGCTGGCGCGTCGCCGTGCTCGATCTGAACAGCGCTCACGCAACCGCCGTCGCCGACGAAGCGCTCACCCTCGGCTCGGAACGAGCGTACGCTATGGCCTGTGACGTGACGTCCGAGTCCTCGGTCGCCGAGGCCTTCGCCGAGACGCAGGTCGCACTGGGTCCCCTCACCGGTCTCTTCACGTCTGCGGGCATCGAGCGCTCGAGTTTCGCTCACGAGATGTCCCTGGAATCATGGCAACACGTCCTGGACACGAATCTGACCGGCACGTTTCTCGCTTGTCGCGAGGCGTTACGCAGTCTGGTCGCCTCGCCCCGTCGCGCCTCACTGGTCCTTTGCTCGTCACCGGCCAGTTACGTCGCCTACGCCGCGGGGGCCGCAAGTTCCTACAGCGCGTCCAAAGGCGGCGTCTCAGCACTGGTGCGAACACTCGCNNATCGCCGCCTTCACCACCATCGCCGCCACCGAGCTGTCGCGCTACGGCGTGCGCGTCAACGCCGTCGTCCCGGGCGCAACCGAGACTCCCCTGATGTGGGCGAACACCGATCCAAAGGATCGCGAGCGAATGCACGAAGTGATCAAGACCGAGGTGCCCCTGGGCCGCCTCGCCGATCCCGAAGAGCCCGCCGAAGCGGTCCTCTGGCTCCTCTCGAACCAGTCGCGTTACGTGACCGGTTCACACCTCGTGGTCGACGGGGGTATTCTCGCCAAAGCCTCAATCAGCTTCTAGTGTCGGGCGACTAACGGTCCGGGACTTCGGAACCATCGCGCGGGTCGTAAAGCCAACAGGTGGTCCACTGACCATCGGCGAGATCCACCCGTGGCGGCACCTCAGTGCGACACACGTCCATGACCTGGGGACAGCGCGGATGAAAGCGACAGCCGGCGGGCGGGTCAATCAGGCTCGGCGGGTCACCGATCGCGACGCGGGTGACGATTGACTCCTTCTCAGGATTGGGCGCCGAATCGCGCAACAACTGCGTGTAAGGGTGGGCGGGGTGCAACGCGACGGTCTCCGACGGTCCACCCTCGATGAGGCGCCCCGCGTACATCACGAGCGTCGTGTCGGCGAAGTAGCGCGCGGAAGCGATGTCGTGAGTGATGTACAGCAACGCGAGCTGACGCTCGGTGGCGAGGCCGCGCATCAAGTTCAAAACGCCCAACCGCGTCGAGACGTCGAGCATCGAGACCGGCTCGTCGGCGAGGATCACCGACGGGCGCGTCGCCAGCGCTCGAGCCAGGGCGATGCGTTGGCGCTGACCGCCCGAGAGTTCGTGCGGGTACTTGTGAACGAACTGATCGGGCGGACTCAAATGGACGTCGGCGAGCAGTTGAGCGATCCTCTCGTCGATCTCACTCGACGAATGAGCCAGGCCGTGGATCTTGAGCGGTCGCGACAGGTGATAGCCCACGGTATGCAATGGATTGAGCGAGCTGAACGGGTCCTGGAGGACGATCTGCACCTTGCGGACGTAGTTGCGAAAACGGCGACCGCGCCGGGCCCTGACGGTGGCACCATCGAGCGTGATGGTGCCACCCGTGGCGCGATAGAGGTACGCGAGCACTCGGCCGATCGTCGACTTGCCTGAACCCGACTCGCCCACCAGGGCCGTGACCCGGCCGGCGAAGAGTTCCAACGAGACCCCGTCGACCGCGCGGACCACGCGATTCGGAGCGCGGCGAACCCGACGCGCGACCTGTTGGTGCACGGGAAAGAACTTCTGGAGTTCGGTCACCTTCAACACGGCGTCGCCTGGTGGCTCGGACAGGTCGACACTCGCCGCGACCGATGTCAGTTCGTCGTGGACCCGGGCCGAACCGAGCTGTACGGGAATCGCCCGGCCATCGTACAAGGAGCAGGCGACGACGTGGTTGGGCGAGTCGCCGACGACCGGCGAGACGATCAGCTCGGGTCGGTGCAGGTCGCATCCCTCGTGCACGTGCGCACAACGTGGATGGAAGGGACAACCCTCGGGCAGTTGGCGCAGGTCCGGCGGGAAGCCGACGATTCCGGTGAGCATCTGTCGCGGTCCGTGCAACAACGGAAAAGAGTTGAGCAGGCCGTAACTGTAGGGATGACGGGGGGTCCGGTAGATCTCGTTCGACGAACCGCGCTCGATGATGCGTCCGGCGTACATGACGGCGATCTCGTCGGCGACCTCTAAGAGCAACGACAGGTCGTGGGTGATGAAGATGATCGAGAAACCCAGCCGATCGCGCAGTTCCATCAGCTTGGCGAGGATCTGGCGCTGCATGACGACGTCCAGGGCCGTGGTTGGCTCGTCGAGGATGATCACCTCAGGCTCGAGGGCCAAAGCAATGGCAATCATCGCGCGTTGACGCATCCCACCGGACAACTCGTGAGGATAGGCACCCGCCCGGTCCACCGAGATACCCACCAGCGACAGCAGTTCGCGCATCCGCCCTTCGCGCTCCAGCCGGCTCGAGTCCGGTCGGTGCGCTGCTAACACGTCAAGGATCTGCGTGCGCAGCCGCAAGACCGGGTTGAGCGCATTCATCGCGGACTGGAAGACGATGGCGAGCTCGTCCCACCGAAAGTCCCGCAGCTCGTCGGGGCTCATGGCGAGCACGTCGACTGGGGCACCCTCGCGGGGGTGATACGTGACCGCGCCGCCGGTGATCACGCCAGGTGAGCGCAGCAGTCTCGTCACCGCGTAGGCCAACGTGGACTTACCCGAGCCGGACTCGCCGGCGATGCCGACGACCTGGCCGCGACGAAGCTGGAAGCTGACGTCGCGCACGGCGGGTAGTGACTCGGAACTCAGTTCGTAGTCGACGTCAAGGTTGGTGATCTCGAGCACGACTTCGTTCAGATTCGCCGTAGGCGTCGCCACCTCGTCCTGGAGCGTCACGAGCCGTCCAACTCACTCGTCGCGGTACGAACGGTGGTGAACTCCGTGCCGTCACTCGCGTTCGCCCGCGTCAATTCTGCGAGCACCACTGGGGAGCGACCCTTGCGCTTGGTCTTGGGGCGTCCGGTAGAGCGAAGACGAGGATTCATGATCTCGTCAAAACCGAAGTTCATCATCGACAGTCCCGTGCCCAAGAGCGCGATGCACAGACCCGGTGGCACGAACCACCACCACGCCCCCGACTGCAGAGCCGAGTCGTTCTGGGCCCAGTAGAGCATGGTCCCCCACGACCACTCCGAGACGTTGGCCAGACCGAGGAAGGCGAGACCGGCGGCGGTCAACACGGCGAAGATGACCGTGAACAGGAAACTCGCGGTGACGATCGCGGTCTCGTTGGGCAGTATCTCCCAGAACAGGATTCGCGGCGTACTCTCGCCGACCGCGCGCGCGGCCTCGATGAAGTCACGTCGGCGGATCGACAACGTCTGGGCGCGGATGACGCGCGCCCCCCACGCCCAACCCGTGAGCGCGATGACCAGCATCACCGAGATGTCGCCCTTGTTGGGCAGGTAACCCGCGAGGACGATCACAAGCGGCAACGCCGGGATCACCAGGAAGATGTTCGACAATACCGACAGCAACTCATCGCTCACGCCCCCGAGGTAGCCGCCGGCAAGCCCGACCGCCACCGACACGATCGTCGCCACGGTGGCCGACACGAAGGCGACGATGAGCGTGGGACGACTCCCGATGACCAACTGGGCGAAGACGTCCTGTCCCGATTGCGTCGTGCCCAACCAGTGTGCACCCGACGGGGCGACGATCATGGCGTTGCCGGTCGCCGACGGGTTGTAGCGGGCAATGAGTGGCCCGAAGATCGCCATCAAAACGAAGAAGCCCACAATGCCCAGGCCAGTGCTGATCTTCCACGAGTGCAGCCACGAGAGGCGCGACCAGAGGGATCGACGGCGACGGGGTGTCGTGACGTTCTCCATCTCAGGCCCCCTGACGAGTTCGCGGGTCCAGCAGGACGTAGAAGACGTCGGCCACGATGTTGGCCAGCAGCACCGCCAGCGTGATGATGAGGAAGACGCCCTGCATCAACGGGTAGTCGTCGTTGTTCACCGCCGCAAAGAGCACGTAGCCGATTCCCGGATAGGAGAACACAATCTCCACCAGGATCGCGCCACTCACGACGAAGCCGAGCGACAGAGCGAAGCTCGCCAGAGATGGCAGGATGGCGTTTCGCGCGGCGTAGAGGAAGTTGATCCGCGCCTTGGAAAGTCCCTTTGCCTCGGCCAGGATGATGTAGTCCTCGTCCAACGTGACGACCATCATATTGCGCATCCCCAGCAACCATCCTGCGATCGAGGTGACGATGATGGTGATCGCCGGTAGGACCGAGTGATAGGCGGCCGACAGCAAGAACGGCCAATTCCAGCCGATCACGTCGACTGCCCCATATCCACCCGACAGGGGGAACCAGTTCACCACCACGGCGAGGAAGTAGAGGATCACGAGGGCGAACCAGAAATAGGGTATCGCCGAGAAGAACGTGCTGATCGGCAGCGTGATGTCGAGCCAGGAACCCCGTCGCGCGCCCACCACGACGCCCGCCACGGTTCCCAGAACGAAACTGATGATCGTCGCGACGCCCACTAACACCAGGGTCCAGGGCAAAGCAGCGAGCACAATGCTCGTCACTGATGAAGGAAAATAGGTGAAGGAGATACCAAGGTTGCCGTGGAACAGGTTGGACCAATAGGACGCGTACTGGGACAACATGCCCTGGTGACTGATCCCGAAGAGGGCGCCGAGCGACTTCACCGCGGCTGGCGACATTCGCCCCTTGAAGTGACTAATCAACAGTTCCACCGGATTACCGGGCATGAATCGAGGAATCAGGAAGTTCAACGTGATGGCGGCCCACGCCGTCAACATATAGAAACCGATTCGCCGAGCCAGATAGCGCACTACGAAGTCCCTCTAATCGACGTGGCGACATTCACCGTAACGATTGATGTCGCGGCCAGCAGTGACCTTGCGTCGCGCGATGATTCAGGTTTCGCGAGTCGCGACCGACCCTTGAGCACCAACAACCTTCTCATCGTACGAGACTTCTTCCTGCTAAGTGAAATGGACACTTCAACTTCACGCCAACGCGTGACACTACAACCACTGCCCCGATGCGAGAGTGGCACGAGCGTGCGCACTCGTCGAACCTCGACGAGTGCGCACGCTCACCGCCAGGTATTACTTGGTGGGATACAAGTGCAGCGCCACGAACTCCTGGTTGGGGGGTTCGAGCGAACCAGCCGAACTGTAGGGGTTCTGCGGCGTGGGCCATCCCGAGACGTTGTTCGTGGTGTAGGCACCCCAGTCAATCGAGTACACCAACGGGATCACCGGGATCTGGGACACCATTATTCCTTCGATACCGTTCAAGGCCGTCTGGCGCTGCGCGTCGGTACTCGCCGTGGCGTAGGCGTTCAGGAACTTTTGGGTCGCCGGGTCGTTCCACCGCTCGAAGTCGCCCGAAGCCGGGTTGCCGATCTTGGCCGACAGTCCGTAGTTCAGCCACGAGTTGTAGATGTAGTACGCCGTGGGTCCGGTGTTCGAGTAGTAGAGACTCAGGTCGTACTCACCCGTCGCCAGGTCCGACGTCCAGGACGCGACCGATGTCCCCTGCACGGACGAACCGATGCCGATGGCCTTGAGGTCACCCGAGATGATCGTCAGGTCTTGCATGTAGTCCGAGAAACTCGAGGGATCGATGAGCGTGAGTGACAGGGGCTTGCCGTTCTTCGCGAGCACCTGGCCCGACGAGTTCGTCTTCAGGCCCGCCTGCTTGAGCAGGCTCTTTGCCTTGGCGACGTTGAACGAGTAAGTGTCACTCTTGTACGCCGGGTCCAACGCACTCTGATAGTTCGGCAAGAGCAGACCCGTCTCAGTGCTGATGGGTGGCTCGTAGCCCCACTCACCCAGCGTCGACACGGTCTTGCGGCTGATGGCCATGCTGATCGCTTCGCGCACGAGCGGGAGGTTCAGCGGGTAAATAGTGTCGTTGGGCATCAAGGCCGTGATCGCCGTCGGTGGGTACCAGACGTGGTTGTGCGGGCTCTTGGCGACAAACAACTTCTGGATGCCGGGTTCAGTGGCCTGGGACCAGTCGTACTGTCCGGAGTTGGTCGCCGCGTTCTGAGCATCAGCGCTGCCGACACTCGGGTACGTGATCGTGTTGATCTTCGGTAGGCCCGCCTGCCAGTAGTTCGGGTTGCGCTGTAGCACCATGTACTGAGGCGTGAAGGACTTGAGCGNNGCGTGAAAGGTCCAGTGCCGATCGGATTGGTGTCCGCGTAGGTCTCCGGGTTCTTCACTTTGGACCAGAGGTGTTCAGGGACGATCGGCGTCTGGTTCATTATGTAATAGACCTCGGGGTAACTCGGCGCGCTGAACGTGAACTTCACGCCCAGTGGACCCGTCGCCACCACGCTCTGGAACGTGATGCCGTTGACGTTGAGAGCCGGGTACTTCTTGATCAGGTCGAACGTGTAGACGACGTCGGCGCTGGTGAAGGGTTTGCCGTCGGACCACTTGACGTTCGGGTGCAGAGTCAAGTTCAACGTCTTGTCGTCATTCGCGAGGGTCTGCGTCGTGGCCAGCCACGGGTAGGTCTTGGTGGGATTAACGATGTCGTACTGCCAGAGCGGCTCGTAGATCATGTCGGTATTGGCGTAGGCACTGTTGTCCGTACTGGTCGGCAGGAACGGATTGAGGTTGTCGGCCTGGGGTCCGAATCCGTTCACGCTCACCGTCAGGTTGACGTTTGCGTACGGATTCGAGCTCGCCGACGCACTCGTCGAGAGCCCAATCATGAGCCCCATCGTCATAGCGATCGTCATGCTCGTGGCGGCAACTGGCATCCAACTATTTTTCCAACGCTTCATTATTTCCCCTTTTGTTGAGATGTAGCTTTTGGTACTTCGTTAAAATCGGCCCTGGCCTGACGTTCAGTCACAGGGAAACGCAATCGTGGTCATCAAGGCGTTGGCCGCCTGACGCGAATCGAGGCGCGTGTGTTGGACGACTATCGGCTGGTCGCTCTCGATAAGAACGCAGTAGTCGGTGCCCTTCGCGATGGCCGCTCCGGGCAACTTCTCGAGGTTCTGATGCAAGATGCGCCTCGCGGGAATGGTGATAGAGAGTGATCCCTCGGGATCGCGCTCGGCGAAGAATATGGTGAAGATCACGTGCGCGGGTGTCTCATTGGCGTTCAGCATGCAGGCAGCTTCGTGACTCACCAGAGCGAGATCGTCACCGGTGCTCCGGGGTGGAATCCACCCATCGGCAATCACCCACGACCTACGCCCCACGGCCGTCATGATCGCACTAGCGATGCTCGGTTGGCTGGTCTCTGCGAGGCGAGTTCGGTCTTGTGATGCGACTCGTCGAGGTGGGCGATCATTTCACGTTCGGCGACGTCAACGTCACCACTGGCGACCGCTCGCAAGAGGCGACGATGGATCTCGAGCACTTCGGAGGGCTCGGACTCGCGCTGGTATTCGGGCAACTGGTCCTCCAGGGCCATTTCCGAGATCAATTTGTGGAACTTTTCGAGGATCGGGTTGCCGCAGAACGAGGTCAGGAGGACGTGGAACTGCGCGGCGGCTTTGAAGAAGACCCCCGGCTCGTTGATGGTCTGCTCAAGTTGGTCGAGTAGTTGCTCAACTTCATTGACCTGAGCCGGCGTGATTCGCAGGGTCACGAGCCGGATCACGCCAGTATCGAGGATCGTCCGGGCCTCGTGGAGGTCCTCGAGCGAGCCGTGGCGAACCGCGACCAAGAGGGCGTTGGTGTCCGCGTTACCCGAACTGAGCTGCGGTTCGGTGATGAAGCAGCCCCGCGTTCCCTCGAATCGCAAGAATCCCCAGGAGCCAAGAATCTGCTTCACCTCACGGACCGTCGAGCGACCTACTCGCAGACGACGAGCTAGGTCGACCTCCGACGGGAGTCGATCACCGGCCTTGAGCGCGCCAGAACTGATCAAGCCCAGGATCTGCTTGGTGACGACCTCGACCACCGACTGCATCTCCACGGGCGCAAAGACTTCACCTTCTTCGTCGACGATCGTCGTCGACAATGTTCCCGCTGACTTCTGCAATTGCGTCATCGGTTCTCTTTCATCTCTCCAGTCCGTCAGGCGCCGGCCTAGACGGACACCGATCCCTTCGCCAGTGTTCCTCCGTCGCAAACTAGATGTGATCCGGTCACGTACGATGAGTCCTCGTTCATCAACCACCACGCCGCCTTCGCTTGCTCCTGCGCGGTGGCCAAACGTCCGAGGGGAATCTCTGAGGCGAGCACTTGTCGCATCGCCGATTGATCTTGCGGCGCCACGTTCGACCACATGAGTGGTGTCTCGGTCGATCCGGGCACGAGTGCGTTCACTCGAATGCCGTAGCTTGCGTAGTCGACGGCCAACGTACGAACAAGGGCAGAGACGCCGCCCTTGGACGCGCTGTAGGCACTCGCGCCACCCGACGAGAACGCGACGAACGACGCCGGCGAGGAGCAGCACACGATGGAGCCGCCAGTCGCGGCCATCATCTGTCGCAGGGCCCACTGGACGCAGTAGAAGGTCCCGTCGAGATTGATGCTCATCACACGTCGCCAGTGCTCGACGGAAAGCTCGTGCGCCATGCCAGCCTGGTCAACGCCCGCCGAGGTGAACAGGCCAGTCACGGCTCCTAGGTCCTCGGCGATCGCGGCGAACGCCCTAGCCACCTGATCGGGGTCGGCCACGTCGCAGACGAAGCCCAGCGCGGCGGGCGCGCCGAGGTCGAGTAGTTCCTTCGCCACTTCGCCGACCGACGGCGACCGGTCCAGGACCGCCACGCGCGTGCCGTGGGACGCGGCGAGCACCGCGACCGCGTGCCCTATTCCTGAGGCCCCGCCAGTTACGGCCAGAACGCTTTGCGCCATCGTCCCCCTTGTTGTTTAGTAAGTATGACCATCAGACAAAGGTTTGTCAAGGCAACCTCCATCGGAGTTTCTTCTTTAAATGTAGTAGTTTTCTAGGGACTTGTTTGTCAGACAATCGCACTTCAAGAACCCGTATCCGTTATTATCCAACTACTGACGCACCAAGGAGAGACTCACCCATGCGAATCACTTCGATTGATTGCCACGTACTCTTGCAACCGGCCTTTGACATCACGGCGGCCAGCTCGGCCCAGGATGACATCGTCGTCGAGATCCACACCGACGAAGGTCTCACGGGTATTGGTGAGACTGACGTCAACCCCTGGATAGCCAAGGCTTGCATCGAGGCACCGGGCAGTCACAACATGGGTGTAGGGCTAAGTGAACTTCTCGTCGGGCTCGACCCCATGGACGTCGAAGGGTTATGGGACCAAATGTACGTGTCGACCGCCATGAACGGCCGACGTGGTGCGGTCATCAACGCAATCGGGGCGCTCGACATCGCACTGCACGACCTACGAGGCAAAGCACTGGGCGTTCCGTGCTACGAATTACTCGGCGGTGCCGCGCACGAGGGCATCACTCCCTACGCGTCATTGCAACCTCACACCAATTCCTACGAGGAGTACCGCGACTCACTCATCGAGTGGGCTCTTCGCGCCATCGCGCTGGGCTTTCACGCGGTGAAAGCGGAGATCACGCTGGCGGGCCCGTTCGCCCACACCGGCATGCGCGAACCATGGGAACGCTCTACCGAGGTTCTGGCCGGCGTGCGTAAAGCGGTTGGCCCCGACACGCAATTGCTCGTCGACGTGCAATACGCCTTCCCCGACGCCGACACGGCGTTGGGAGTGCTCAAGACTTGGGAAGAGTTCGATCTCTACTTCGTCGAGACGCCGCTCTGGCCCGACGACCTGGACGGCTACCGACGCTTGACCAATGAACAACCGATTCGGATCGCCGCCGGCGAATGGCTCACCACCCGCTTCGAACATCTTGACCTGATGGACCGCGCGGGGGTTCAGGTGATCCAACCCGATATCGGTCGCGTCGGTGGGCTCACCGAAGCGAAGCGTGTGTGCACGTTGGCCGCGGAACGAGGGCTCACGATCGTGCCGCACCTCTGGAAGACCGGCATCTCGGTGGCCGCCGCTGCGCACCTGGCCGCCGCCACACCAAACTGCGCCTTCATTGAGTACTTGCCCGCGGAGTTGACCGAATCGGGCCTTCGCCGTGATCTGGCCGACGACAACATGAAATTGGTCGACGGCAAGGTGACGCTGCCCGACGGACCGGGACTCGGCATCGAGATCAATCGTGACGCTCTCGAATACTACGAAGCCGTAGCCAACGAGGCCTACCAGCCCTAAGGCTGGCCTAAGGTACCGTTGATGGCCGATCTCCCGACGGAACTCTTCGCCGACCGAATCGTCGCCGTGTTGCGCGCACCCGAGATGCGCGGCACCCGCTCCATCGTCGAAGCATTGGTTGAATGCGGCATTCGGTGCGTCGAGTTCACGTGGACGATCGCCGACGTCCTCTCCCACGTGGAGACCGCCATTCAGGTGGAAGGTGCGGTCGTTGGAGTGGGCACGGTGCTACACGCCCAGCAAGTGATCGACGCCGAAAAGGCAGGAGCCCGTTTCATCGTCACGCCGTCGGTTCGCCCCGCCGTCGCGCAGGCCGCCCGCGATCGCAATATTCCCTTCGTACTGGGAGCGTGGACGCCATCCGAAGTGGCGCACGCCATCGATCTTGAGGCTTCAGCCGTCAAGATCTTTCCCGCCGAGATCGGCGGTCCGGCACTGCTGAAGGCACTCCGGGGTCCCTTTGACCGCACGGACTTCATTCCCAGTGGGGGTGTCACGACCGAGAACGCAGGGGAATGGCTCATGGCCGGCGCTCGAGCGATTTCGGTGGGTTCATTGATAATCCCTCGAATCTCGCTGGAACAAGGCAACGTGACCGAGATCGAGACCCGCGCTCGCGATCTCGTCACGGTCGTACGCGCCCATGACCGTGGCTGATCCCGCTCGCTCCCTTCGCGTCATCACCTGCGGTGAGGCTCTCATCGCCGCGCTGCCCGACCGGCCAGTCACCCTTGACGGGGGCGAGCCACTTCGCCTTTACCTCGGAGGGGCCGAGGTCAACTTCGCGGTCGGCATACGTCGGCTAGGACTTGACGCCCGGTTCGTGGGTCGAGTCGGTAACGACACCCTGGGTTCACTCGTGCTCACCACGCTCGAGTGCGAGGACGTCGACGTCACCCACGTGCGTCGCAACGATGGCGTTTCGGGTCTTTACCTTCGCGAGTGGCTGGCCGACGGGCAGCGACGTCCTCTGTATTATCGGGCACACTCCGCGGGCTCCACGTTTGGTCCCGAGGACTGGCCCTCTGACACCAATGACGTCGACTGGCTTCACATCACTGGTATAACGCCGGCGCTGAGCATCCCATGCCGCGACGCAGTGATGGCCGCACTGGCGTGGGCGAACGATCACGCAATTCCCGTGTCGTTTGATCCCAATTATCGTCACCAACTCTGGACCCGAGAAGAGGCCCGAGCCGTACTACTGCCAATGGTTGCTCACTGCCAAGTGCTCTTGCTGGGCACCGGAGAGGGTGACCTTCTCTTCGGTACCGATGATCCCGACACCATCATCGAACGAGCGACGTTGATGAACGTTGCCGTGGTGGTGGTGAAACAAGGAAGCGAAGGTGCCACCGCCCAAAGCGCCGGCGAGTTCTGGCGTCAGCAGGCGCTCGATGTCGAAGCGCTCGACCCAGTGGGCGCTGGCGACGCCTTTGATGCCGGGTTCGTCGCGGGCATGCTCGGGGGTGCCAGCCTCAACGAAGCGATGACGCTCGCCACGT
>PLQL01000034.1 GCA_003160115.1 Acidimicrobiaceae bacterium | reverse complement strand
AGATCCTGCGCATGCGATTCGGACTTGACGGTGCTGGCGAGATCCGAACCCTCGAAGACGTGGGCGCCGAAATGAATCTCACGCGTGAGCGTATTCGTCAGATCGAGGCGCGTGCGATGAGCAAACTCCGTCACCCCTCGTCCGACACCGGCGCCAGGGACTTGCTGACCCTTTAGGTCCGTCGAAGTCGCAACCGCCCGAGGACGGCCGCGACGCTGATGACCAGGGCGCTGACGATGAACGGCGTGTGGGACCGGGATCGGTCGTGGGCGCGCACCGGGTGGTTGAAACTCAAAATGGGCCATGCTTCGTCGTGGGCGATCTTGGACAGTTGGCGGTCGGGATTCACCGCGAACGCGTGGCCCACGACCTGCAACATGGGTACGTCGGTCTCGGAATCGGAATAAGCGAAGCAGTCGGCGAGGTCAATCCCGCGCTGTTGGCACAGTTCGCGCACCGCCACCGCCTTGTTCTCGCCCTGGGCGAAGAACAGCATGTTGCCGGTGAACTTGCCCTCCTCGTCGATTTCGGCGCGCGAGGAGATCGAGCCGGTGATGCCGAGTAATTCGGCGAACGGATCGACGATCTCAGCGGGCGCCATGCTCACGAGCCAGACCTCGTCGCCTTCGGCGAGGTGGTAGTCAATGAGTTCGAGGGCTTCGTCGTAGATGAGCGGCTCGATCACGTCGTTGATGGTCTCGGCGACCAGGGCGCGTACCTCATCGTGATCCCAGCCCTTGGTGACTTTCAGCACCGACTCTCGGATCTTGTTCAGCTTCTCGTCGTCCGCCCCAAATCGCATGAACAGTAGATGACTGAAGACGCCCCAGATCAACGTGCGACGGCGAAGCATGCCGCGCGCGTGCAGTTCAGGACCGAGTGCGACGAGCGATGACTTCGCGATGACGGTTTTATCGAGGTCGAAGAAAGCGGCGCGCACGACACAATGCTAGGTCGCGGCCTAACCGAATTGATTGCGGTGAGGTGACGGTTTAACCAATAAACGCCACGGAACATTCGTTCGCGGCGTCCTCACGAGCGATCAATATCACGTGGTCGTGTTCGACGAATCGCATGGTGGGTGAGGGCACCATCGGCTGGTCGCTTCGCACGACGGCGACGACGCGCACGGTGTCGGGAAGTCGAAGTTCGTCGAGCGTGAGGTCCTTCACGATTGCCGGAGCGCTGGCGGCCAGTGTGACCTCGATCAGCCGCATTCGACCGTGCGCGAGGTCCATGAGATTGATGATCGAACCGACTTCGACCGCTTCGTCGACGAGTGACGTGATGAGTGCTGGCGTCGACACTGAGATGTCGACACCCCACGTGTCGTTGAACAGCCACTCGTTACGTGAGTTGTTGATGCGGGCAATCACGCGCGGCACGCCGAACTCCTGCTTGGACAGCCAACTGATGACGAGGTTGTCCTCGTCATCGCCGGTCGCGGCGATGACGACGTCGACGCTTCGCAAGTCCGCCGCGGAGAGACTCGCATACTCGCACGCGTCAGCGGCCATCACGTTCACGCCCGGCAAGAGGAGCCGCAACTTCTCGGCGGTGGCGCTCACGTGTTCGAGCAAGGTCACGTCGTGATGGCGGTCCAAGAGGTCCAGCGAGATCGCCGTGCCCACCGAGCCGCCTCCGGCGACGACGACTCTCATTTCAGGTCGCCCTGGAGTAGATGGTGCAGGTCGTGGATGCCCTGGGGGGTCACCAGGAACTCGAGCACGTCGTCCTCTTGGGCGAAGAGTCCGTCGATGTTCACGCGCCCCTGGCCGCCGCGTACCAGTCCGACGACCCGCACGGTGTCGCCGACGTTGAAGTGGTGTATCTGCTGGCCCGCGAGAGCGTCGGGGACGACGCGTTCGACCAGGTGCAGTGAGCCCGCGCCGTTGGTCCACTCGATTGACTCGTCGGCGGGGATCATCCAACGCTTCACCTGTTGGGTGGTCCACAGCGACGTCGCGACGGTGGGGATGCCGAGCTTCATATAGATGTCGGCGCGTTGCGGGTCGTAGATCCGCGCGACGACGTTCTTGATGCCGTAGTTGTCACGAGCGATCCGCGCGCAGAGAATATTGGTGTTGTCACCTCTGGTCACCGCGGCGAGGGCGTTGGCCTGGGATGCTTCGGCCTTGGCGAGGATGTCACGATCGAAGCCCGAACCAAGCAAGGACTGCCCATTGAAATGCTGGAGTCGACGAAAGGCGTCCTTGTTCTTGTCGATGATCACGACCGAATGTCCCTCGTCAGAGAGTTGCATCGCTAGCTCTGAACCAACGCGACCACAGCCGACGACAACGATATGCACCCAGTCATCAGACCACACTTGTCGCTAAGAGTGCAAGTAACGGAGCGGTCACGGCTCGTCGCTTAAAGTGAAACTCGTGTCAGAAGCCGATAAGCAGATAGCCAAAAGCACACCGGTACTGACGTCGCACGCGAATGTATCAACGGTGTACCCAGAATCGTTGGGTTATCGACTCAAGAAGTTCTTCCTCGGTAAACCATTCGTCACCGAACAGTTGAGCGGCGAACGCCTTAATCGATTCATTGCGTTGGGCGTCCTGGCGCCTGACTGCATCTCATCGTCAGCGTACGGAACCGAGGAGATCCTCACGCAGATGACGCCGTTCATCGGTCTCGCCGCGTTCGCTCTGGTCGTGCCCATCATGTTCGTGATCATCGGCGTCTTGTTCTTCGTGACGACTTCCTACCTCGACGTGATCAAGTACTACACCACCGCGGGTGGAAGCTACGTGGTGGCTCGAGAGAACTTCGGACCTCGCATCGCCCAAATCGCTGCGGTGTCGCTGTTGATCGACTACACCGTGACCGTCGCCGTGCAGTGTTCGGCCGGTACCGCCGCCCTCGCGAGTGCGTTCCCCGCCTTCGGGCCTTATTCGGTGATCATCACCGTATTCGTCGTCCTCATCCTCATCTACGGGAACCTGCGGGGGCTCAAAGAGGCGGGGAGCTATTTCGCGTTCCCTACGTATTTCTACGTCGCGATGCTCAGCCTCACCATCCTCACCGGTTACGTGAAGAAGGCCACCGGTTCGCTGCACCGACTCGCCCAACCCGCCAACCACCTCCTCGTCGGCCACCACCTGGGCCAAAAGGGTACGGGCATCTTGATGGGCCTAGCCTTCCTCACGTTGTTGCGCGCGTACGCGAACGGTGGTTCGTCGCTCACGGGACTTGAGGCGATCTCCAACGGCGTGGCGAGTTTTCGCCGGCCCGAGTGGCGCAACGCGAGAAAGACGCTGGTACTCATGTCCTCGATCCTCGCGTTCCTGCTCGTCGGTACGACGCTGCTCGCGTCCTGGACCCACGCGCTGCCCCGCTTCAGCGGCTATCCCACGGTGGTGGCGCAAGAAGTACGGGCGGTCTTTGGTAACAGTGGGGTCGGCTCGACTATTTACTACCTCGTCATCCTGTCGGTCATTCTCATCCTCTACACCGGTGGCAACACCTCTTTTAACGGATTTCCCTTCCTCGCGAACTACGTCGCGGGCGACCGCTACCTGCCGCGCCAACTGACCAAACGAGGTCACCGATTGGCCTTCTCCAACGGCATCCTGGTCTTGGGGGTGGTGTCGCTCACCTTGATCATCGTCTTTAACGCTCAGGTCAACTCGTTGATCGCCCTGTACGCGATTGGAGTCTTCACGGGATTCACCATGGCCGGCGCGGGCATGGTCGCACGCCATCTGCGTGAGCGCACGGGGAAGTGGCGTTGGGGGGTGGCCGTGAACGCGACCTCGGCGACGGTGACCGCACTGGTGGTGCTGATCTTCGTGGTGGCCAAATTCACCGAAGGCGCCTGGATCATCGTGGTGGTGGGACCACTCATGTATATGGCGTTGATTCGCTTCAACAAGCAATACGAACGTGAGGTGCAGGCCTTCGAGGCGAGCGCCACCGACGAGAAGATGAGCATCCGCACCAACCGCGTCGTGATCTTCGTCGACTACTACGACCTCGCCACCGAGCGGGCTCTGCAGTACTGCAACACCCTCAACGCCTATTCGATACGGGCTGTCCACTTCGACATCGACCCGCTCGTCACCAAGCGGCTCGAGAGCCGCTGGGGCGCCCCGGGCACGGCATCGGCGAGAATTGGTCTCGAGATCGTCGAGTGTGAGGACCGTCGACTCGACCGCGCGGCGCTCGAACTCGTCGCCGACGTCGTGCGCGACCCCGACGTGTTCTGCATGGTGATCCTTCCGCGCAAGGGTTTCGTCTCGAGATTGCAACGCCTGTTGCACGATCGAACCGCCGACGCGATCGCGGGAGCGGTCATGCACGTGCCGCGCACCGCGGCGACGATTATTCCCTATCGATCAGGTCGAACGCGCCTCGCCGAAGGTGACGTCCACGAGGCGCCGCTGAGTGACGTCGTCGTGCGTGGTGGCGTGCGCGAGGATTCGCACCTCGAGGCCGACGTAAAATTAGCCGAGCGATCGGGCGACGCGTATCCCATCGGTGGCCTGCACGAGCGAGAGTTCGCCGAAATCGCCGGGCGAGTACGTGCGATGACGATAACTCGTGAAGGTGGTGCGAACGAACTTCGTTGCGTCATTGCTGACAACACGGGCTCGGTGACACTCGTCTTCCAGGGTCGGTCCAACGTGCCGGGCATCGAACGTGGCACTCGACTTCTGGTGCGCGGTACCGTCACGTCGCTTCGACGAGAAGCGGTGATCCTCAACCCCCAGTACGAAATTGTCGCCGCTCCGCAAGGCGATGAGTAATCGTCGCTTAAAGTATTTTCTCAACGCGCGACTGGCGATTCGCCCTCTTCGTGGCGTCACTGGTCAGAGCATGACGCCGATAGGGTCCAAGACCTGTCTATCTTGTTAGTCAAAAGAGTCGGCGTTAGTGCGACGTAGAGAACGTGGAGAGGTGGTGAGCATGGCGCGAGCGTTAGTGATTGTTGAATCGGTTGCCAAGGCAACACGTATCCAAGGCATGCTCGGTGACGACT
Organism: Acidimicrobiaceae bacterium; assembly: GCA_003160115.1. GTDB lineage: Bacteria > Actinomycetota > Acidimicrobiia > Acidimicrobiales > RAAP-2 > RAAP-2. The sequence continues at coordinate 212,529 of PLQL01000034.1, read as the reverse complement.
ACATCGTCAAACCATCCGTCGGTCACATCCGAGACCTTCCCCAGAGTGCGGCGGACATCCCCGCGTCGGTCAAGGGAGAGAAGTGGGCGCGACTGGGCATCAACGTGAACGACCACTTCAAGCCGGTCTACGTGGTCTCGAGTGATCGCCGCAAGATTGTCGCCGAGCTGAAGGCCGCGCTGAAGGAAGTAGACGAGTTGTACCTCGCCACCGACGAAGACCGCGAGGGCGAGGCCATTGCCTGGCACCTCCAGGAGGTACTCAACCCTAAAGTGCCCGTAAAACGTATGGTTTTCCACGAAATCACGCCGAGCGCCATCGCCAAGGCCGTGAGTGAGACCCGCGACCTGGACCTTCGCCTGGTCGACGCCCAAGAGGGACGCCGGTTCCTCGACCGTCTCGTCGGCTACGAGGTCTCGCCCGTGCTNNCGCGAGCGGATGGCCTTTCGATCGGCGACGTGGTTCGACGTGACCGCCGTGCTCTCGGCCAAGAGTGCCAGCTTCGAAGCGACGCTCGAGGCCGTCAATGGACTCACCCTGGCCACGGGCAAGAGTTTCGATTCCCTAGGCCAACTCGACCCCAAGGTCTCGGTCGAGATGCTGAGTGAAGGTGCCGCGACTTCGATCGCCGAGCAATTGGTGGGTACCGACGTGCGCATCACCTCCATTGCCTCGACGCCGCGCACCCAGCGCCCCCAACCGCCGTTTATGACGTCGTCGATGCAGATCGAGGCCAGTCGCAAACTGCGCTTCGACCCCGAGCGCACAATGCGCGCCGCCCAGCGCCTCTACGAGCAGGGCTGGATCACCTACATGCGCACGGACTCGACCACGTTGTCTGACGAGGCGATCAACGCTGCGCGCACGATGGCGGCTTCGATGTTCGGTGACGACTACGTGGCCGACGTACCTCGTCGCTACGACCGCAAGGTGAAGAACGCCCAGGAAGCGCACGAGGCAATACGGCCCGCGGGCGAGTCGTTTCGCACCCTCGACGAAGCGCAAGCTCAGCTGAACGGTGACGAGCTCGCCGTCTACGACTTGATCTGGAAGCGCACGATCGCTTCGCAGATGGTCGACGCAAAACTCACCCAGGACAAGGTTCGTCTGAGTGCCACGCTGGCGTCGGTGGTCGATTTCCAAGGCGCCGCCGAGCTGGGATTGAGTGCCACCGGACTTCGTATCGAGTTCCCGGGTTTTCGACGGGCTTACGTCGAGGGCACCGACGACCCCGAAGCTGAACTCGCGGACCAGGAGCGGATCCTGCCCGCGCTCAGCGAGGGCGAAGTCGTGCCGGTCCAGAGCGCCGAGTCCAAGGGCCACGACACCCAACCACCTGATCGGTTCTCCGAGGCGACGCTCATCAAGAAGCTCGAGGACCTGGGTATCGGGCGTCCGTCGACGTACGCGTCAGTGATGAAGACGATCGATCGACGCGGCTACGTGTGGAAGAAGGGCAAATCCCTCGTACCGGCGTTTCGCGCGTTCGCCGTGGTGAACCTGCTCGAGTACTACTTCGCGGACCTCGTGGACTACCAGTTCACTGCCGAGATGGAGAGCCAGCTTGACGAGATCGCCGAAGGCAAGCAAGACCTCGAACCCTGGCTCGCACGCTTCTACTTTGGGGACCCTTCGGCTCAGACGGAGTTGGCGCGACTGGGCCTGGAGCACATGACCCACGTGCAGCACGAATTCGATTTCGCCGCCATCAACTCGATCATCCTGGGCACCGCTCCCGACGGCCTGGCGGTGTCGGTGCGCTCGGGCCGCTACGGGCCGTACCTGATCCACGGAGATGACCGGGCCTCGATCCCCGAGGCGACCGAACCCGACTCGCTCACCGTCGAGCACGCGCTCGAACTGCTCGCTGCCCCGAGCAACGACCGCGAGTTAGGTGTCGACGAGGCGACGGGTGAGACAATATTCCTTAAGGCTGGTCGCTACGGCCCCTACGTCCAGATCGGCGAGATGACCAATCCGAAACAGAAGCCCAAGACCGCTTCGCTCTTTTCGACCATGTCGCCCGAGACGCTGACCTTCGAAGAGGCGAGCAAACTGCTCTCGCTGCCGCGGGTGGTGGGCGACCACCCCGAAGGCGGGGAGCCGATCCTCGCCCAGAACGGTCGGTACGGTCCGTACCTGACGTGGGGCAAGGACACGCGTTCCCTCGCGGACGAGGACCATATCTTCTCCATCGACCTCGAAGGCGCGCTCCAGCTGCTGGCCGAGCCCAAGGTCCGCGGTCGCCGAGCGGCGGCGGGGCCTCTGCGCGAACTAGGTGAGGACCCGCTCACCAAGAGGAACATCGTGGTGCGTAACGGCCGTTTCGGACTCTACGTGTCAGACGGCGAGGTGAACGCGACGCTACGCATAGGCGACCTGCCCGAGACAATAACCATGGACCGCGCTTGTGAGTTGCTCGCCGAGCGACGCAACGCCGAACCATCGACGCGACCGCGCAGGGTGGCGAAGAAGACCGCCAAGAAGACGACGAAGAAGGTGACCGCGAAGAAGACGGCCGCCAAGAAGACAACGAAGAAGGCGACCGCGAAGAAGGCGACCGGGGCCGAGAAGCGAGCGGCTCTCAAAGAGGGAGCCGAAGCGAACGCGGCGTTGGTGGCCAAAGCCGAGCACACGGACGACGAGTAATGACGCGAGGACTGTTCCTCGTCTTCGAAGGCATCGACGCGAGCGGCAAGAGCACCCAGGCTCGACGGGCGGCCGGCGCTCACGGCGCGATGTTCACCTTCGAACCCGGGGATACGCCGCTCGGCACCGACCTTCGCAAGTGGTTGCTCGCCGACCCCACGCCAATGGAGCCGGAGACTGAGGCACTCTTGATGCTGGCGGACCGGTCGCACCACGTGGCGAGCGTCATCACTCCGGCGATTCTCCAGGGTCGCGACGTGGTGTCGGACCGTTTCTTCGCCTCGACGTTGGCGTATCAGGGCTACGGGCGTGGCGTGGACCTCGCAGAACTTCGCGCGGCGACCGATCTCGCCATCGGCGTTTGCCGCCCAGACTTGACGGTGCTGATCGACCTGGATGTCGCGGCGGCAGCAGAGCGTAAGGCGCGCGACTCGCGGGATCGCTTCGAGACGTCCGACTTGGACTTTCACCAACGCGTTCGCGATGGCTACCTCGCCATGGCCGAGCAGTACGGTGACGCCTGGTGGGTCGTCGACGGTTCGTCGAGTGAGGATGACGTGGCGCGCGCCATCGAGGCGCGAATCGCCACGCTGGCGTGGTCGCATGCCTGACGTCTTTGACGCGCTGGTCGGTCAGGACCTAGCAGCGACGGCGATGCGCGCCCACGTGCGCAACCCCGTGCACGCGTACCTGTTCACGGGCCCGGTCGGATCAAGCGTGCACGACGCGCTGGTCGCGTTCGCCGCGGGCCTGCAGTGCCCCTCGAACGGCTGTGGGAGTTGTGAGGCGTGCCGTCTGGTGCTGGAAGGAAAGGACACCGACGTCTATTTCGCCGAGCGCGCTGGGGTTTCGTGGCGGGTGGACGAACTGCGTGAGGCGGACCGGGTGAGTCGACGGCGTCCGCTTTCGAGCGGGTACCAGATTGTGGTCATCGAAGACGTGGAACTGACGACGACCGGCGCCTCCCCTTCGGCGCCAGCGTTGTTGAAGTCACTGGAAGAACCACCGAGCCGCACGATCTTCTTGCTGAGTGCCGAGGAATTACCCGAAGCCCTCGCAACCATCGAGTCGCGCTGCGTCCAGATCCATTTGCGCAGCGTCGACGAGGATGACCTCGTGGCGATCTTGACCCGCGAGGGTCACGACGAACCGAGTGCGCGCCTGGCCGCCGCGGCAGCGAATGGCAACGTGCGCCGTGCTCGGATCTTGGTGCGCGACCACGGACTCGGGCCTCGCATTGCCGTGTGGCGCGCGGTTCCCGATCGACTAACCGGCACGGCCGCGGCGTCAGCCGCCCTCGCGAGCGAGATCTCCGAGTCCCTCGATCAGGCGATGGCGCCGCTGGCGCAACTCCAAGAGGACGAACTCGAACACCGAGTGCGCGACGCCAAGGAGATGGGCCAACGCACGCTCACGAATCGCAAGGACCTCGAGGCGCAGTTCAAGCGCGAGCAACGCAGGTTTCGCATCGACGAACTGCGCTTTGGACTGAGTGCGCTCACTGAGGTGTACCGAGAGCGCCTATACCAGGGTCTCGAGAGCGTCCGCGACGGCGACGTGCGAAGTGAGTACCGCGTAGGGGCGTCGCTCGCCGCCATCGAGGTGCTGGCCCGCACGAACGAGCGCCTCTTGTCCAATATCGACGAAACCCTGCTTTTGAACGATCTCATGCTCTCGCTCATGACACTGTGAAGCCGCTGCACTTGGGTACGCGCGGCGCTTCGGGTAGAGTTGCTACTCGCGCCTGGGTAGCTCAGTCGGTAGAGCAACGCATTCGTAATGCGTAGGTCAGGAGTTCGAATCTCCTCCCAGGCTCCACGCAGCTTTATTGCACCGGTAGATGGCTGGTAATTCGTTACCACCTGATGTCGCATACGACAATAGCAATTCCCTGACACAACAGCGCCTGACCCTTGACATGGGTCGGTCATTGACCTACGCCTTAGTCGCCTCGATGCATCGCGCGAAGTCCTCCGAGCGCTCGAGCCAATTCTCATAGTGGTCGAAACTCGGTGCGGCGGGCGAGAGCAGCACGACACCCTCGCCAGCGAGGAGGGTCCGAGCACGGTACACGGCGTCGAACATCGACTCGACGACGACGACGTCCACGACGGTGTCGTTACCACGTAGTTCTCCCGCGAGGCGCCGCCCCGCGTCACCCATGGCGATCACGCCCGTGGGCGCTGCTCGATTGCGGATCACCTCGGCCAATTCGCTGTAGTCCACACCACGGTCGAGCCCCCCGACGATCAGCGCCACGGCGTCGTGTGCGAAGACCCGTAGAGCCGCAATCGTGGGCAAGGCCGTGGTAGCCAGACCATCATCGACGAACCGGATCGTCGCGTCGTCCTTGGTCTCTCGTGCGACCAACGTGAGTCTTCCTTTGAGAGGCACGAAGCTTGACGCGCGCTCGATGATTCGAGTGCGCAGTTCATCGGTTGCGATCCCGCTCAGCGAGGCGACGACCGCGAGTGCCAGCGCCACGTTGGTGTGGCTGTGGGCCCCGAGCAACCCGAGGGACTCGGTAAGGGCGCTCGTGTCGGCGCGAACGAAGCAAACCTCACCCCCGAATTCGCCGGCTTCGTCGAGTTCGTGAAAGAGCGAATCGTCTGGGACCCACGTGACGTGTTCGCCCGCGGCCCTCGTGAGTGACAACTTGTCACTGCGATAGATGTCGAGCGAACCGTGCCAGTCCAGATGATCCGACCCCAGCGAAGTGAGCATCACGTTCCCGGGTGCGACGTCAATGTCGACGCACTGGAAGCTCGAGACCTCGAGGACGAGCCAGCCCGTCGAGGTGTCTAGGGTCGGGTCATAGGGGGGTTGGCCCAGGTTCCCCAGCGCGAGTGCGCGAGCCCCCGTGCATTCGAAGAAGAACGTGATGAGCGACGTGGTCGTCGACTTCCCCTTGGTCCCGGTGACCGCCACGACCCGCGCGCGCTCGGTGTCGTGGAGCCAGAGGTTGAGCGCTGAGGTGACGTTGACGCCGTGACGCTCGAGTTCGAGGACGTCAAAACGACGCCGGGGGATCCCAGGGCTCTTGAGGACGACGTCGCAGGTTCGAAGGGCGTCGAGTCCGCCCTCGCTGCTCACAATCACCTCTGAGCCGCGGTCGGGTGCGTCGTCGACGATGACGAGTGACGACGCCACTCCCGCCAAGCGGTCGCGAGTCGCGTGTCCCTCGACGCCGAAGCCGAGGATCCCGACCCGCTTGCCCGCGAGGTCAGCGAAACCAGTGGGCCGGAACACGGCTCGGTCCTTGGCGCTCGAGTAGTTCTTCGATTGTGCGGTCGGGGCTCGCGAGTAGCGCCGTCGCGCCCAGAAACGCCACGTCCGCCCACTCCTCGAGCGCGGCGACCTTCACCAGTGCGACGGCACTCTCGTCGGGGTCGCCGACGCACTCGAACGCCTTGTGGTCCACGCCAATGCCAACCAGTGAGCGCAGTTGCTCCTCCAGCGACGGATCGGCGAGGGGCTCTGCGTTGAAGATGGATCGGAGCCGTGCACGCGACAGGAACGGTGCCAGGACCAGGTTGATGAACAGACACTTGTCGCACACACCGCACCAAGTGCTCAGACGCTGCGCTTGGTCCTGGCTGAAGGCGCGATTGCAGCTGCGAAAGACGTGGTGGTACTCGCTGCGTTCAGAGAATTTCTGAGCGACCCACAACTCGCTTCGATCCCGCAGGAAGCTCGCGACGACGAGGCTGTCACCGACCCGTTCACGAACGGCGCGCGCGATCAGTTCTTCGGCGACCCAGGACTTGGACCACTGGTGGTTCACGTCGCGGTTCTTCCAGCGAAGGTTGGGTTCGGACGCGGAGTGCTCGTTGCTCATCGCGATGCCTCCGCGTCCGTTCGCGAGCGCGGCGATCGCGGCGAGCAGGGTGACCATGGCCGTCACGGGCACGTGGCCCTTGAGAAACGTACCGTGATCATTCAGGATCTTGGCGTCGATCGAGCGCCGGGCGCGCACAATGGGTAGACCGGTCACCGCGGCGGTCCGTTCGAGGGGATCAAAGCGTCCGCTCGAGGGGCTCACGATGAAAAGTGCCTGATCGAGCCGTGACGAGAGTTGGGTGGTGGTGACCACCGAATCGATGCCCCCGCCGAAGGGGGTCAGAACCTTATAAGGGTCGGTCGCGGTGGCGTGAAGTTCGACCTCGACGCCACCGGTAAAGGCGACGTCGTCGAACGAGAGATCGTTGCGGTACGAGTATTCGCCGAGCCCGTCGACCAGGGCCGCTCGAAGGAGCTCACCACCCGAGGGCCCCAGGGGAGTGGAGCCCAGGTCAACCGTGCGCGCCGCACCCGCCTTGTAGTACGAGAGGCCTGCGAGGAGGTACCAGAGTTCGCCGAGCGAACGCAAGGCCGGCTGGTCGAGCGGCTCGACACCCTCGAAGGTGACGACCTCGTCAAAAGCGAGTCCGTCGAGTTCGTAGTGGCCCACCAGCGTGGTCTGATCCATCTCAAGTCCGACGTAACGAAACACCTCTGCGCGGTGCTTCATGGGCGGGCCGGATCCATGTCCTTTCATGCTACGCAGACCTTCGTGCGACGAGGGCGAATCGTCCACAGGGCTGTTCGGCGCGGGCGCTGTAGTACGTCGTGGCGTCGTCAGTGTCCTCCATGCAGACACCTACGTGCTCGTCGCGCAGCCCCAGTCCCACCAGGAGTAGGGCAGCGGTCAAGCGCAGGTCGAGCAGCGAGCGATCACCGCGGTCGGCGTGGACGACGCCGGGCAGGTCACGGAAGTTGTCGGCGACCTCAGGACCGACCTGGTAACGCCGAGCTGAGATCGAGGGCCCGAGAAACGCGTGCACCGACGCCGGTTCGCTGAACCGTTCGACGGCGTTCTTGAGAACGTCGCCGCGTAAACCCCGCCAACCCGCGTGCACGACGGCAAAACCAGGCGAGTGCTCGTCTACCAAGAGCACCGGCACGCAGTCGGCCACCATGATCGCCAGTGCGAGGTCCGACCGCGAAGAAAAGAGTCCATCGGCCTGTTCGACGGGCGCGCCAGTTCGCGCGTCGGCGATCTGGTCACCGTGCACCTGATCCGCGAAGACGAGATGGTCCTCATTGACACCCAACGCCGCGGCGACGCGACAACGATTCTCGCGCACGTCGTCTTCCTCGTCACCGACGTGCAGGGCAAGATTGAGCGACTCGTAGTTGCCCGCGCTCACGCCGCCTTGCCGGTCAGTGATGATCGCGTCAACGCCGAAGCGAGCCAGTTCCGTGGCACAGTGAACGCGAAGTTGTCCGCGAATTTGCGAACTGAGTGTCAGCGGGACTGGCACGTCGGACAGATTCCGTTGAGTTCGAGTACGTGGCGCAGGTCGCGATAGGCGTGTTGGGTGGCGATATCGTTCGCCCAGCGCTCGAGATCGGGTGCGTCGACTTCGACCGCGGCCCCGCAGAGTCGACAGGCCAGATGATGGTGGTGGACGTCGATCACGCACCTTCGATAGAGCGTCTCGCCCCGGTCAGTCATCACGAGGTCCACGCCGCCGCTCTCAGCCAGTTTCTTCAGTTGCGTGTACACCGTGGCGAGCGCGATGGCTCCGCCGCTCTTGGTGATCATTCCGTGCAGGTCTTGGGCGCTCACGAAGCCCTGGACGCCGCTGAGCGCACTGATCACCTCGCGGCGCTGGGCGGTATTACGGGTCGAAGTCACGATGGAAGCCTAGCGGTCCCCACTTGTTTTCTGGAACGATTCCAAGTAACGTACTTAGAATGATTCCAGGAAAAGGCGCGATTACGAGGCGCAGGGCCCACGTCGCGACGGGCCTGCTCAGCGCCGCCACGATCGTCGTCGCTTCCCTGGTTCAGGCGTCCCTAGCCGGGGCGTCGTCGCCGACCGTTATTCGCGCGGTGGGCGCGGAGAACGAGTACGCCAACGTCATTGCCCAAGTGGGCGGCCGCTACGTCAACGTGACGTCCATCATGAGCAACCCCAACACCGATCCCCACTCGTTCGAGGTAAGTACGAGCGTCGCCCGCGAGATTGCGTCGGCGCAACTCATCGTGCAAAACGGCGTGGGCTACGACACCTTCATGGAGCAGTTGGAGTCGTCGTCCTCGAATTCGTCACGCAAGGTGATCTCGGTGCAGTCACTCCTCGGGCTTAGCTCGGAGGTGAAGAACCCTCACCTTTGGTACGAACCGACCACGATGCCTCTGGTCGCTCAGTCGGTCGAGCACGGCCTCGCCAAGATCGATCCCGCGCACGGCGCGTATTTTGAGCGTCGGCTCACGACGTTCGACTCGTCGTTCGTGCCCCTCGCGCGCGCGATTTCCGTGTTTCGCGCCGAGTTCAAGGGCGTCAAGGTCGCGACGACCGAGCCGGTGGCCGACTATCTACTGAAGGCGCTGGGGCTTGACAACGTGACGCCGTTCTCCTTTCAAGCCGACGTCATGAATGGCGTCGATCCGAGCCCCGAGGACATTGCGTTCCAGCAGAAGCTCTTCACCGACCACATCGTCAAGTTGTTCTGTTACAACGCACAGGTGATCAGTCCGGTGACGACGTCGCTGCGCGATCTGGCCAAATCGTCGCACGTGCCGGTCGTGGCGGTCTACGAGACCATGCCGGTACCGGGTTACGACTATCAGAGTTGGATGCTCGCCGAGGTCCACGCGCTCACTCGGGCTATCGAACGCCACGAGTCCACCACGTCGTTATGAGAAGGAGAATTCATGGTTGGTCTTGACCTCTTAGAAGTGGACGGCGTCGACGTCGCACTGTCGGGCCGGATGATACTGCGTGACGTCAACTTTCGCATCGACCACGGTGAGTTCACGGGGTTGATCGGCTCGAACGGCGCGGGCAAGACCACGCTGCTACGCGTGCTTCTCGGGTTGCAAGACGTCGTTCGCGGACGCGTGCTGGTCCACGGTGCGCCCATGACTCGTTCGAACAGTTCGGTGGGGTACGTCCCTCAGAAAGTCCTCTTCGAAACAGACGTCCCGGTGCGCGTGCGCGATTTCGTGGCTCTAGGGATCGACGGACATCGTTTTGGCCTCGCCCGGCGCTCGCACCACACGGACGATCTGGTCGACGAGATGCTCGAATCGGTCGAAGCGACGTCGTTTGCGAACAGGCGAATCGGCTCCTTGTCCGGCGGCGAGCAACAGCGCGTGCTGATCGCGCACGCGCTGGTGAGCAAGCCCGAGCTCTTGTTGCTGGACGAGCCCCTCGCCAACCTCGACCCGGGAAGCGCCCAGGAGATCATCGAACTCTTGCATTCGGTCGTGACCGATCAACACGTCGCGATCCTGCTCTCGGCCCACGAGATGAACCCCCTGCTCCCGGTGATGGACCGCGTGGTCTACGTGGCCAACGGCCGCGTTGCGAGCGGAACCACCGACGAGGTGGTCCAGCCCGAGGTGTTGAGTGCGCTCTACGGTCATCACGTCGACGTGTTGCGGGTCCACGGTCGCGTGCTCGTCGTCGCCGGGGGAGATGGGCACGGCGACTCACTCGTGGCCGATCACCCGCCAGTCGTCGTCGACTGATGGTGCGTTTCCTCTTCGAGCCCGGACTTTTCTCCAACGACACGGTGCGTACCGCACTCTTGCTCGGGGCGCTTGTCTCGATTGTCTCGGGGGTCGTCGGTGTCTTCACGGTGCTTCGAGGTCAGTCGTTCGCCGGACACGCGCTCACCGACGTGGCGACCGCGGGAGGGGCGGGCGCTTCACTGGCGGCGTTGTCACCTTTGGTCGGTTTCATTGGCGGCGGGGTGATCGGGGCGGGAGCGATGGACGCCATCGGTGTGCAGCGAGTAAAGGACCGCGACGTCGCAACCGGTGTCGTCCTCGGCGCGGCGACGGGGCTCTCCGCGCTGTTTCTCTACTTGATTACATTGCAGACCACGACGACCGGTTCGACGCAATCAATACTCTTCGGTTCGGTCTTCACCGTGGCTCCGTCGACGGTGCCTGACGTGCTGGTGCTCAGCGCGGTCGTACTGGCTGGCGTCACGCTGATTCGTCGACCGCTCCTGATGAGTTCGATAAGTCCCGAACTCGCCGCGGCGCGCGGCGTTCGTCTTCGAGTGGTCGGCCTCATCTTCATGGTCATGCTCGCCGCAGCCGTGGGATTGTCGGCGATCGTCATTGGATCGATCCTCTCGACCGCCTTGCTGATCGGACCTCCCGCGAGCGCCCTTCGAGTCGCCTCACGGCTCTCGCACGCTCTCGTGCTCGCCTGCGCCCTGGGCGTCGCCGCGACGTGGTTGGGGGTCGTGTTCGCCTACGACAGCTACTACTGGCTCGGTTCAGGTCGTGGTTTGCCCGTCAGCTTCTTCGTCGTGGCCGACGTCGCGGCGGAGTTCGTCGTCGTCAGCCTCGTCGCGTGGCGCCGGCGCCAGCGAACTACGGCGCTGCCCGAATCCTTGACGGTCCCCGAACAAGTGGGATGGGTCTGAATGTTCTCGAGCTTCATGACCAACGCCTGGCTGAGCGGGACCATCATTGCCTTGCTCGCTGGATCGGTGGGCTTCTTCGTCGTGCTGCGAGGTTCCGCGTTCGCGGCGCACGCCATACCCAACGGCGCCTTCGCCGGCGCGGCGGGCGCGAACCTGATCGGTGTCAACCCGCTCGTCGGTCTGGTGGTCTTTGCCCTCGGGGCCGCCTTTGGGATCAGCGCCCTCAGCCGGCGCACGCGCAGCGACGTGGCGACCGCACTCGCGCTCGTGATGATGCTCGCACTGGGCGCCGCGTTCCTCGCGACGAGCAATGCCTACGAACCCGCCGTGAACGCCCTGCTCTTTGGCGAGATCCTTGGCGTGAGTTCGAGTGAGTTGCTACCTGTCGCCCTACTGGCCGTTGTGTGCGTGCTTGGTCTGTCGACCCTCTATCGCCCACTGCTGCTCAGTTCGATCTCTCCCGAACTGGCCGTCGCCAAGGGTGTCAACGTGCGCGTGATCGACGTCGCGTTCCTCGTGGTCGTCGCGCTCTCGTCGGCCCTCGCCGTACCGGTGGTGGGAGCCTTGCTCACCTTCTCGTTGATGGTCGGTCCTCCGGCCGCAGCGCGGATCGTGACGAGTCGCCCCCTTCGCGCCCTCGCGCTTTCGGTGGTGTTCTCCGTGATCACGTTGTGGGAGGCTGTTGCGAGTTCCTACTGGACGAACCTCCCGATCGGCTTCTTCGTGGGCACCATGAGCGCAGGGGTGTACCTCGTGGCGAGGGGATGGTCCCTCGCGCAGTCCCGGCGTCCACGGGGCGCGCTTGCGTAACCTAAGGAAGTGAACCTCGAAGAGAGTCTGCTCGCCCGGTGCCACTTTCCGCCGCGCACTCGAGCCGTCGACCTGGCGGTATCGGGCGGCCCCGATTCGCTCGGTCTCTTGCTCCTCGCCCGGGCCGCGGGTCTTGTCGTGCACGTGCACCACGTTGATCACCACGCTCGGGCCTCGAGCACCCAGGAGGCCACGTCCGTGCAAGGACTCTGCGCGCAACTGGGCGTCCCCTTCTCGGTCCACGACGTCACGGTCGAACCGGGGGCGAACTTCGAAGCGCGCGCTCGCGCCGCGCGTCGGGCCGCGTTACCGGTGGGGGTGCTCACGGGACACACGATGGACGACCTCGCCGAGACGGTCTTGCTCAACATGATGCGCGGAGCGGGCCTGGATGGTCTTTCGCCGATGGTCGGTGACCCCAGCAAGCCCTTGATCGACGTGCGCCGCAACGACCTGCACTACTACGTCGCGGGCTCGCCCTATCAACCGCTCTACGACGAGACGAACGAAAGTGCGGACTTTCGCCGCAATCGCGTGCGTCACGAGTTGCTCCCGGTGCTTTGTGACGTGGCGGGTCGCGACGTCGTGCCACTGCTCGCGCGACAGGCCGCGTTGGTGCACGAGGAGCGGGCCTGGCTCGACGTGCTGGGCGGCCCCGACCTCGCTCGAGGGCTCGAAGACGTGGACTGTCGAGAGTTGCGCGAGTGGCCGAGTGCGCGTCTTCGTCGCTGGTTGCGTGCGCAACTGAGCCACGACGACGCCGACGGCGTGCACCCGCCGTCGTCGGAGGAGATCGAACGTGCACTGGGCGTCGTGCGCGGTGACGTCGTCGCGACCGAACTCGCCGGCAAGAAGCGGTTGTCACGAAGTGCACAACGGCTCACGCTCGAGTAGTGACTCCACTACTCTCGGTGCATGGGTCATCATTCACCGGAAGACTTCACCGCACAGTGGGCGCAGCACGAACTGGGTGAGGTGGTGGTTTCAGCGAAGGAGGTCCAGGACCGAGTGAACGAACTCGGCCGCCAGATCACGCAGGATTACGCCGGACATCCTCCGCTGCTTGTCTGCGTGCTGAAGGGCGCGATCAACTTCATGTCGGACTTGATGCGCGCGATCGAATTGCCCGTCGAAGTCGACTTCATGGCCGTCTCCTCCTACGGTGCGGCGACCAAGACGAGCGGCGTGGTGCGTATCGTCAAGGACCTCGACGTCGACCTAGCTGACCGTGACGTGCTCATTGTCGAAGACGTGGTCGACTCGGGCCTCACCCTCAACTACCTGCGCCAATATCTGGGCGCCCGCAATCCCAAGAGCCTCGAAGTGTGCGCATTGCTCCTAAAAGAAGGCGAACAACGCGTCGAACAGTCGCTCAAGTACGTGGGCTTCACCATCCCTTCGGACTTCGTGGTCGGCTACGGACTCGACGTGAACGAGCGTTACCGCAACCTCGACGGGATCTACACCTTCGTCGGTAAGGCTTAGCCGTGGTTGACCACCCACGCGTCCAGAGTCTCATACGAGAACTGCTGGAAGCGATCGGCGAGGACCCCACGCGAGAAGGCCTCGTCGACACGCCGCGTCGCGTGGCGGACATGTACGTCGAACTCTTCGAGGGACTCGAGGCCGATCCGGGCGAGCACCTGCGCGTCACCTTCGAAGCCGGCCACGACGAGATGGTCATGGTGCGCGACATCCCCTTCACCTCGCTTTGTGAGCACCATCTCGTTCCCTTCACCGGACTCGCCCACGTGGCCTATCTGCCCGGTCTGGACGGACGAATCACGGGGCTGTCCAAGATGGCTCGGCTCGTCGAAGGATTCGCGCGCCGACTCCAGGTCCAAGAACGCATGACCACCGACATCGTCGAAGCCATGGAACGTGAGTTGCATCCCAAGGGTTCAATCGTGGTCATCGAGGCCGAACACTTCTGCATGTCGATGCGCGGCGTAAAGAAGGCCGGTTCGACGACCGTGACGTCGGCGGTTCGTGGGGTCTTTCGCGATGACGCGGCCTACCGGGCCGAGGCGCTTCAGTACATCCACCAACGAAGGTCCACGTGGCGCTGAGTCCTCTCGTCATGGGCATCGTGAACGTGACACCCGATTCTTTCTTTCCCGCGGCTCGTACCCAGGCTGCGAAGGACGCGGTCGCGCGCGGACGCGAACTCTTCGACGTCGGTTGTGACGTGGTCGACGTTGGTGGCGAGTCAACGCGCCCGGGCGCCGATCCCGTCGAGGTCGACGAGGAGCTGGCGAGGGTGTTGCCGGTTATTCGCGAACTGGCCCTCGTAGGACCGGTGTCGGTGGACACGAAGAAGGAAGTGGTGGCTCGAGCGGCGGTGGGCGTCGGCGCGTCGATCATCAATGACGTGTCCGCGAGGTTGCTCGACGTCGCCGCGGAGTTGGGTGTGGGTTACGTCGCGATGCACGCCCAGGGTGAGCCCAGGTCCATGCAGGTAAGGCCGACCTACGAGGACGTCGTCGACGAAGTGGCGGCGTTTCTCGCCGATCTGGCGGCCCGAGCACAGCAACGCGGTGTGCGGCCGCTGTGGATCGACCCGGGCATTGGTTTTGGCAAGACCGTCGAGCACAATCTGGCCCTGCTCGCGCACAGTCGCCAATTCGTGGCACTCGCCCAGAAATATGGCGCGGGGGTGCTCGTGGGCACGAGCCGGAAGCGGTTCTTGGCGCGGTTGGGCTCCGACGAACTCGAGGTGGACGAACGGCTCGAGGGCTCGATCGCCACCGAGGCCTGGGCGATGCTCGAAGGTGTCAGTATGGTTCGAGTACATGACGCTGTCGCCGCCGTGCAGCTACGTGAGTTGCTCGTGCGCCCCGTCGAGGAGGTTGTCTCGTGAGGGGAAAGTGGGCCGCCGGCATCGAGCCGCGTAGTTTCACCTGGGTCTACAAGGGGATCCTCGCGGTGTCCGAACGACCGGGTGGCTCGACGACCGTGCACCGGCGCGTGCGTCGTGACGAGGAACTGCTCTGGTTAAAGCACCAGGGGTTTGGTCGTGTCATCTCGATCCTGCCCGAGATGCAGAACTTGAGTGCCTACTTCGAACACGGGCTGACCGCGAGTCACTACGCGCTTCGCGGAGGACCTCAGCAGCATGAGGTCCTCGAAGCGTGTTACCAGGACATCGCGAACTCCATGAGTTCGAACATCGTCGTGCTGTTGCACGGTGACGAGGTTTCTGACCGCCTGCTCGGAGTGATCGCGGGCTACCTGGTCTGGACGAAGAAGGCGCCTACGGTGCCCACGGCGGTCGCCCTCGTCGAGCGTCTCTTCAAGCGGTCCATTGGACCTGAAGGTCGCAGCGTCCTGTTCGACCTGCCCGAGGTACCGTGAAGGACGTCATTGAGTTACGCGAACTACGCGTGGACGCGATCGTCGGCGTGCTCGATCGAGAGCGACGACGCGCCCAGCCACTGGCCTTCGATATCGACCTGCAACGATCATTCGCCCAGGCGGCCAAGAACGACGATCTCACCAAGACCACCAATTACGCCGACGTCTTGACGTTGACGACCAAGGTCGCAATCGAGGGGAAGTTCCTGCTCCTCGAGACCCTGGCGACGCGCGTCGCTAAGAAGATTCTCGACTTCGATCCCGCTATAAAATCGGTCAGCGTCAGCGTGCGCAAGCTCCAGCCGCCAGTACCCGAGGACGTCGCCACGGTGGGCGTGCGCACGACGCTTAGGAGGTGACGGTGCGACTGGCGTACATTTCGCTTGGCTCGAATCTGGGTGTACGGGCCGAGCACCTCCGTGCCGGGGTCATCATGCTCGCCTCGAGTGAACCGTATCGTTTGTCCAGGGTCTATGAGACCGAGCCGGTGGGCGATGTGGCGCAGGAGGACTTTTTGAACCTGGTGCTCGAGCTGGAGACGGACGCCACACCCCGTGAACTCCTGGAGCGCGCTCATCAGGCGGAAGCAGCCCGAGGACGGAGCCGCGAGGTGCACTGGGGGCCTCGCACCCTAGACGCGGACGTGCTCTTGGTGGGCGAGGAGACGAGTGAGGACCCCGAGATACTCATTCCTCACCCGAGGATGTACGAGCGCGCGTTCGTGCTCTATCCCTTGGCCGAGCTCGCACCAACACTGGTCAGCGCCGAACAACTCGCCGCGTCGGTGGGACGAGTCGTGGCGCTGGGTACACTCGAATCGTTGCGCTAATGCCGAACGGCACCCTCGGGGCTGGAACGGATCGGAGCCTTTATGAGAATCACCATCGTCGGCACGGGCCGCGCCGGTACCTCGTTCGCGCGAGCCCTCGCGAGTGTTGGTCACCAGGTCCAGCTCCTCTCGCACCAGGATCTGGCTCTGGTGGATTCGCCGGACGTGATCGTGCTCTGCGTGCCCGACGACGAGATCGCCAACGTCGCGCGGGAAATCGCGCCTGGCGATGACTTCGTGCTTTGCCACGTCGCAGGTTCGCGAACCCTCGACGTGCTCGCGGGTCACCGTCGCGTTGGCTCGTTGCACCCGCTCATGACCCTGCCCTCGGGCGAACTCGGCGCGCGACGACTGATCGGTGCCACGTACTGCGTCAGTGGCGATGAGGTCGCCGAGCGCATCGCGCGCTCGCTGCACGGACGGGTGATCACGCTTCGTGACGATCAGCGGACGCTGTATCACGCGACTGCCACCGCGGCGTCGAATCATCTCGTGGCACTGATGGGCCACGTGCAGCGACTCGCCGAATCCTCTGGCCTGCGTCTCGAGGACTTCCTCGACCTCAGCCGACAAGCCTTAGAAGACGTCGCCCTGGTGGGACCCGAGCAGGCGTTGACGGGCCCCGCGTCGCGAGGTGATGTCGCGACAATCGACGCACACTTGGACGCTATTCCCGAGGCGGAGCGTTCGACCTACGTCGCGCTCGCTCACGCGGCCTTCGAGCTCGCCGAGCGCCGCTCGTCAAGAATCGCCTGACGTGCAGCGCCTCCACACCATCGCGGCCTGGCGCGACTACGCCCAGCGACAGCGCGACGCCGGTCACTCGGTGGGTCTCGTTCCCACGATGGGCGCGCTGCACGCCGGTCACGCCTCGCTGTTCGACGAGGCCAAGGCGCGCGGCGACGTCGTGCTCGCGACGATTTTCGTGAACCCACGTCAGTTCGGTGATATCGCCGACCTGCGGGCCTATCCCCATACCCCCGAGGTCGACTTACGCCTAGCGCAAGAGCACGGGGTCGACTGTCTGGTCGAGCCTGCGCTCGAGGAGATGTGGCCCGAGTACCCACGTCCCACGGCGACGACCGTGAGCGTGCGCGGGATCAGCGAGGTACTCGAGGGTGCGGGTCGCCCCGGGCACTTCGACGGCGTGGCGAGTGTCGTGGCCAAGCTCTTTGCGGTAACTGGACCTTGCCGGGCCTACTTCGGCGACAAGGATTTCCAACAAATCGCCGTCGTGCGTCAAATGGTTGCCGACCTCGCGCTCCCGGTTGAGGTGGTGGGCTGTCCCATCGTTCGTGATTACGACGGTCTGGCCCTGTCGAGTCGCAACCTGTTGCTCACCGAGACCGCCCGCCACCAGGCGCTGTCGCTGTCGCGCGCGCTTCACCAAGTGGGCGAGACGCGCCGCTACGCCAGCGCGATGCGTCGCGCGATGCGCGCGGTGATGGAGGACGCGGGCGTGCGCGTCGCCTACGCCGACGTCGTGGATCCGGTCACCTTCATGCCCACGCGCGACGACGAGGGCGGCGCGCGCCGCGCACTCGTGGCGGGTGTCGTCGGCGGCGTGCGACTCATCGATAACGGACCGGTCGTGGTCGAACCCCGGAGAGACTGATGCTGCTTGCCATCGACGTGGGCAACACCGAGACCGTGATCGGACTCTTCGGACCCGAGCCGCCCGAGGCGGCCGACGCCATGGGTTTCGCGCGCGCGAGCGGCGAGCACGGCCTCACACACCACTGGCGTATCTCGACTGACGCGGACCGCACGCCCGACGAGCACGCGATGGTGCTCACCCAATTGCTCGACCTCGAGGGACTGGACCTGCGAACCGCGGTCACCGCGATGGCGATCGCCTCGTCCGCGCCCGCGGCGACCACGCAGTTGCGCCGTATGGCGAACCGTTGGTTCTCTAGCCTCGCGCTGACCGTGATCGGACCGGGCACCAAATCGGGTATGCCGATCCTCTACGACAACCCTCGTGAAGTCGGCGCCGACCGCATTGCCGACGCGGTGGGCGCCTTCGACCTGTATCCGGGGGCCTCAATAGTGGTGGACATGGGCACGGCGACGGTCTTTGACGTCGTCAGCGAGCGCGGCGAGTACCTGGGCGGGGCTATCGCGCCGGGGGTGGCCATCTCGCTCGAGGCGCTCTACTCGCACGCGTCGGCGTTGCGTTCGGTCGAATTGGTGCGTCCGCGCTCCGTCATCGGTCGTTCCACGGTCGAATCGATCCAGTCGGGGGTCCTCTACGGATTTGCCGCTCAGGTCGACGGCGTCGTCGAGCGGATCCTCGAGGAACTCGGGCCGGCGACGGTGATTGCCACGGGCGGCCTCGCGGGTCTGATCTCGCCGCACACCAAGCACATTCAGCACGTAGAACCATGGCTGACCCTCCACGGATTGCGTATCGTTCATGAACGTAATCATTTGGGAGACGCTTCGTGACCACGCCGTATACCTTTGCCCACAACGCCTACGCGGCCGCCCTGCACGAGTCCTACGCGCACCTGGGCGACGGTGAGGAATCGGGCGTCAGCGTCAACGTGGCCGGGCGGGTCATGTTGCTTCGCTCCCAGGGGAAGCTCGCTTTTGCGACGATGCGCGACTCGACGGGCGAGATCCAACTCTTCGCGCTCGCGGCGGTCACGAAGGACTTCGACGAATTCGCGAAGTTGCACCTGGGCGATTGGGTCGGGGTGAGTGGCGAGGTCGTTCGTACCAAGCGCGGCGAGTTGTCGGTGAAGGTCGCTTCGTGGGTTCGCCTCGCCGAGGCGCAACACAATTTCGGTGACAAATGGGCAGGGATCAGCGACTACGACCTGCGCTACCGACACCGTGAGGCGGACTTGTGGGCGAACCCCGAATCGCGCGAGGCCCTCAGTCGACGTTCCGCGGTCCTTCGTTCGGTGCGCGAGCGTTGTTGGGCGGCGGGATTCATGGAGGTCGAGACGCCGATTTTGAATCCCATCGCGACCGGGGCGGCGGCCCGGCCCTTTTCCACGCACCACAACGCCCTCGACAGCGAGTTCTTCTTGCGCATCGCGCCCGAGCTCTGGCTGAAGCGACTCGTCGTCGGGGGTTTCGAGCGAGTGTTCGAACTGGGTCGCGTCTTTCGCAACGAAGGGGTGAGTCCTCGCCATAACCCGGAATTCACGATGCTCGAGATCTACGCGGCGTACTGGGACGTCAACGACATGATGGCCTTCACCGAAGAACTCGTCGCGGGCGTGGCGCGCGACGTGCTCGGCACTACCGAGACCACCTACCAGGGACGGGCGATCTCCTTCGCCGCTCCTTGGCCGCGAAGGCCCATGGCCGAACTCGCCAGTGAAGCGTTGGGCGAGGAGGTCTCGGTGCACACCAGTCGGGAGCGACTCGCCACCATCGCCAAGGACCACGGGGTCGACGTGCACGAGACCTGGGGTCCGGGTCGGTGCCTCGCCGAGCTGTTCGAAGCGACCTGTGAGGAGTCCCTGTGGAATCCGATCTTCGTCACGGACTATCCAGTCGAGGTGTCGCCGCTTTCGCGGCGCCATCAGAGCGACCCGGAACTCACGGAGCGCTTCGAGTCCTACGCCGCCACGCGAGAACTGTCCAATGGCTTTAGCGAGTTGATCGATCCGATTGACCAGCGCGCGCGTTTCGAGGAGCAAGCTAGCCTCGCCGCTGCGGGAGAAGAAGAGACGATGGCCATTGATGAGGACTACATCAAGGCACTCGAGTGGGGGCTGCCGCCAACGGCCGGGCTCGGCGTGGGCATGGACCGGCTCGCGATGCTTATCGCTGACGTGGCGAACATCCGTGAAGTGATCGCGTTCCCGACACTCAAACCGCTGCACGAGTGACGGGCGGGCGGTGAGCGCCCTGATACCGCGCAATTGACGATCTTGGATCAAGGAGAAGCAAGGTCGAGTGCTCCGGCGTCGAGACCGGGGAGATTCCCATACACCACGTCGAACTTTCGCATCAGCCCGTGTCGACTGCAGTGCGAATCTTCCCAGCAGGACTTGCGCCCTGACCAGTAAACAATTTATGGCACGAGACTTGAGCACTATATTTCTTCCAACGTACGAACCCTGAAAGTTTCAGCATGGTCCGACGCTTGAACGTTGGAGGTTCAGAATGACGAGAAATCTCACTTCGATCACGCGAACGGTTGTCGGCGTGGCGTTGAGTTGCGGCCTCGTGGCGTCCTTTCTCGTCTTCAGTAGTGACGACGCATCGGCAACCTCTACCCTGACCCTCTTCGTCGTAGCCAACGCCCCTGGTATTACGTGTCTGGACGATGGCGTGAACGCCTGTTCCTCCATTGGAGATGCCGTCGCAATCGCTGACGTACAGACCAATACAGCGGTGACGGTACATATTGCGCCTGGTACCTACACCGAAAACGACACGATCGATCTGCCTTCGAACGACAGCCTTACGCTTCAGGGCGCTGGTGCCGCGACTACGGTCGTCGACGCGAACAGCGCCGGAAACGATTTTGGGATCACTGGTTCAGGAGCGGTAACCCTCGATGGGCTGACCATTGAGAATGGCGTCGCCCAGGGCGCCAGTGGGGGTAATACTGCACACGGCGGGGCTATCGACAACGCGGATGGCGACCTTACTTTGACCAATGACGTGTTCAACAATGACGCGGCGACCGGCGGAACGGGGAACCTCTTCGATTCTGGCGGCGACGCCTACGGCGGCGCAATCTACGACGCGAACGGCGACCTCGCCGTGACGAACGATTCGTTCACTCATGACGCAGCAACCGGCGGCAATGGAGGCACCGGCGGCGGCAATGGCGGTAACGCGTACGGCGGAGCCCTGTTCATGCAAGCAGGCACCCTCACCATGACGAACGCCACGTTCTCCTCTGATTCTTCGTTCGGTGGCAATGGGACCCATGCCAGCACTGCTGGAAATGGTGGCGACGGCGATGGTGGGGCCCTCTACACCGGGGCCGTTTCGTCCACACTCACGAGTGTCACGTTCTCGTCTGATACTGCGTCGGGTGGTGGAACTGCCGTGGGCGCTCAGGGAGGCAATGGTGGCAATGGCTACGGCGGAGCACTTTACAGCGTTGGGGCCGCTGCCAGCCTTTCGAACACCACCTTCTGGAGTAACTCGGCGCTCGCAACCAATGGTGGTGTTGGTACCTCTGGTGGCGCGGGTGGCAACGCCTACGGCGGTGCCATTTACAACCTGAGCTCCAGTCTCACACTCGTCGACAACACGATTGCGGACAACGTCATCAGCGCTGGCACGGGGGGCCAGTCGGGAGGTGCCGCGGGCAGCGCCTATGGCGCGGGAATCGACAACGCCGGTGGGACCATTATTACCAATTCCATCCTCGATCAGGCGGACTCTTGTTACGGCGGGGCCCGTATCAATCTGTACGACGTCGAATCGGACACCTCGTGCGGCTTCGCCGACCAAAACGCCACCATCGACCTGGCAAGTTCCTTGGGCGCCAACGGTTCAAGTGGGCCCGAGACACTCGCCATTGGTTCGAACAGTGGCGCCTTCGAAGAAGTACCGATCGCGGAATGTTTGAGTACTGACGAGCGCGGAGACCCGCGTCCGGGAGTTGGATCGTCGTTCTGTGACGCCGGTGCCTACGAGTATCAAGGCACGGTCACGTACGATCTCGAAACGGGTGACGGCATTCCGGTCGATGCCAACGTTTACCTCACCGGCATGACGGTCAACGTGCTCTTCAGTCCGTCCCCGACACTCGCCGGTTACAACTTTGCCGGTTGGTGCGACGTGGCAACGACACCGGGAACCACTTGCAGCGGTGACGTTTATGCCCAGACGGGGACGACGTCCTTTACCATGCCCGCGGGTGACGTCACGCTGTACGCGCTTTGGAATACGCGCGTGCATGTTGGTACCACGACTACCACGACGGTGCCGACCGACACCCTCACGTTCGCAAGCGACGGCGGCTCGCCGGTGGCGAGCGAAACGGGACTTGGTGGCTCGAGTGTGGCGCTACCCGCCGCGCCTTCATATGCGGGTTACGTCTTTGACGGCTGGTACACGCAGCCGAGTGCGGGCGCACTCGCTGGACTTGGCGGTGCGTCCTATGTCGTAAACGGTTCACTGACGCTCTACGCGCAGTGGACGAAGTCGGTCCCGTCGAGCGTGGGCTTCACCATCGTGGTGGGCACCATCGGATTCTTCTCGACGGGATCGGCGACGTTCACGCCTGGTCTCATCGACGAACTCACTGTTCTTGTGAGCAGGTTGAGGTCCCCTCACGTGTCGTCAATTGAACTGGTTGGCGCGGCACCGCGTCCCAATGACGCCCAGGAGGTACGCCTCGCCCAAGCGCGCGCTCTCGCCGTCGAGAACTATCTTCGCGCACACGGCTTCTCTCACGTGACTTTCGTTCTGAAGTATCAAGTAGCGGGCACCTCGGCGACGAATTCTCGAGTGACCGTTCTGAAGGAGTAACCAAGGCGTCTCGCGCGGGCGCCGTTAACGTTCGACGGCGCTGAAGGTTTTGCTAGTACGTCGGCAGGTCCTCAAGCAGGGACTGGATCAACGAACCGAAACCCTGGCGTAGGTCAGGACTCTTGACACTGGACAGGGCGACGTGCGCCGTTTGAAGGAACGACTGGGCGGCGAGGATCGTCTGGGCGATGCCGTCGGTGGCGACGACGAGCTTGCGGGCCCGCTCGCGGTCGGCGTCGTTGAGTGGCTCACCGAGCAAGGCGCGAAGTTCATCGCCGACGACCGGGTCACGAAGCGCGAACAGCGTGGGCAGGTTGTAGACGCCCTCGGCCAGGTCCTGGCCCGCGGGCTTGCCCAGCTGGTTCTCGGTAGCGGTGACGTCCAAGATGTCGTCGCGCAGCTGGTAGATCATCCCGAAGCATCGCCCGAATTCGGTGAGCGCCTCGGTCTCCTCGGGTCCGTGCTGGGCAGTGATGGCCCCGACCCGACAACTCGAAGAGAGCAGCGACGCCGTCTTCCCTTCAATCGCTTCGTAGTAATCGGCCTCGGTGCGATCCACCGAGAAGGCGGTGCGCACTTCGGAGACCTGTCCGCGGGTGAGCCATGCGAGGGTGCGAGCGAGCAGGCTCGCCATCTCGACGCCGAGGTCGGCGGCGATTGTCGCTGAACGGGCCATCAAGTAGTCGCCCGCGACGATCGCGATCAGGTTGCCGTAGTGGGCGTTCACGCTGTCGACGTTTCGACGAATCTCCGCCTCGTCCATGACGTCGTCGTGATAAAGAGACGCGAGGTGCAGCAGTTCGAGCGCCACACCGCCCAAAAGGTCGTCGCGCGAGGCCTCGCGGGCCCCGCCGGTCGCCGAGGCGATCGCGAGCATGGGGCGAAGTCGTTTACCGCCCGCGTAGATAAGGTGCGTGGTCACCGAATCCAGGTAGTCGTCGCCGACGATGACCGATTCGGCCAGGAGCAACTCGAGGCGTTGCAGGTCCGACTCGACCAGTTCCAGCGCCAGTAGCTCAAGCGGGTTCACCCCACCCACCTTAGATGCCGCGTTCTGGCTGGTTCGAGGGCCTGGAACGATTTGGGTGCGCGCACCGGTACACTTCTATTTGTTGACGCGTAAAGGATGAACATTGTTCGAGCGATTTACAGACCGTGCCCGTCGAGTACTCGTACTCGCACAGGAAGAAGCACGTGACCTCAACCACGCCTTCATCGGCACTGAGCACATTCTGCTCGGGCTGATCCGAGAGGGCGAGGGTGTGGCCGCCAAGGCCCTGGACGCACTGGGCGTGACCTTTGACGTCGTGCGCGAGAAGGTCGAAGAGGCCATCGGGGCCAACGCCAACCCGTCACCCGGGTCGCCCCCCTTCACGCCGCGCGCCAAGAAGGTCCTCGAACTGTCGCTGCGCGAGGCTCTCCAACTCGGCCACTCCTACATCGGCACCGAGCACATGCTGCTGGGTCTCGTGCGCGAGGGCGACGGCGTCGCCGCCCAGGTCCTGAACGATCTGGGCGCGGACATGGCCCGCGTGCGTACCCAGGTCATCCAGATGATGTCCGGCCAGGCCGGCAAGGAGACCGGCGTGCCTTCGGGTAGCGGCCAAAAGAGCGGTCCCGAGGAATCGGGCGGCTCGGCGGTCTTGGACCAATTCGGACGCAATCTCACCCAGTTCGCCCGCGAGGGCAAGCTCGACCCGCTCGTGGGACGCGACAAGGAAGTCGAGCGTGTGATGCAAGTCCTCTCGCGACGCACCAAGAACAACCCGGTGTTGATCGGCGAGCCCGGCGTCGGCAAGACTGCCATCGTCGAGGGCCTCGCCCAGAAGATCGTCGCCAACCAGGTGCCGGTCACCTTGGCCGACAAGCAGCTCTACACACTGGACCTCGGGGCGCTCGTCGCCGGTAGCCGCTACCGCGGTGACTTCGAGGAACGGCTGAAGAAGGTACTGAAGGAGATTCGCACGCGCGGCGACATCATCTTGTTCATCGACGAGATTCACACCCTGGTGGGTGCGGGCGCCGCTGAAGGAGCCATTGACGCCGCGTCAATCTTGAAGCCGATGCTGGCGCGCGGTGAACTGCAGACCGTCGGGGCGACGACTATCGACGAGTACCGCAAGCACATCGAAAAGGACGCCGCCCTCGAGCGACGTTTCCAGCCCGTGAAGGTCGAACAGCCGTCGGTCGCGATGACCATTGAGATCTTGAAGGGTCTTCGCGAGGTGTACGAGGAGTACCACGCGGTGCGCATCACCGATCAGGCTCTCATCGCCGCGGCCAACCTGGCCGACCGTTACATCGCCGACCGTTTCCTGCCCGACAAGGCCATCGACCTCATCGACGAGGCCGGTAGCCGTCTACGGATCCGTCGCATGGCGGCACCGCCCGCGGCGAAGAAGTACGACGAGGACATCTTGCGCGTGCGCTCGGACAAAGAGTCGGCCATGGAAAAGGGCGCGCTCGAACAAGCCAAGGCCCTCGAAGAGCAAGAGCGCGAGCTCATCGCCAAGAAGGATGAACTCGACGCGTCGGTCAAGGCCGCGGGTGGCGAGACCTTCGACCTCGTGGACGAAGAGACCATCGCCGAGGTCCTGGCGAACTGGACCGGCATCCCGGTCTACCGCCTCACCGAGGAGGAGACCTCCAAGCTGCTTCGCATGGAAGACGAGTTGCACAAGCGCATCATTGGTCAGGACGAGGCGATCACTGCGATCAGCCGAGCCATCCGGCGCACGCGCGCGGGTCTGAAGGACCCCAAGCGTCCCGGCGGCTCGTTCATCTTCCTCGGCCCCACGGGCGTGGGCAAGACCGAACTCGCCAAGACCTTGGCGGAGTTCCTCTTTGACGACGAGGACGCCATCATCCAACTCGACATGTCCGAGTACATGGAAAAGCACTCCGTGAGCCGACTCGTGGGTTCGCCCCCCGGGTACGTGGGCTACGACGAGGGTGGCCAGTTGACCGAGGCCGTTCGCCGCAAGCCGTTCTCGGTCGTGCTCTTCGACGAGGTCGAAAAGGCGCACCCCGACGTGTTCAACACGCTGCTGCAGATCTTGGAAGACGGTCGACTGACCGACTCGCAGGGTCGCGCGGTCGACTTCAAGAACACGATTCTGATCATGACGTCGAACCTCGGTACCGCCGATCTTCGCAAGGCCGCCATTGGTTTCGTGAAGGACTCGGATATCGCGAGCCACGAGCGCATGAAGGAGAAGGTCCACCAGGCCCTCAAGCTGCACTTCCGCCCGGAGTTCCTCAACCGCATCGACGACACGATCGTGTTCCACGAACTCACCAAGGACGAGGTCATCCAGATCGCCGACCTGTTCATCGCTCGTTTGCGTGACCAGTTGACGATTCAGGGTCTCGGGCTCGAGTTGTCCGCCGGCGCCCAGGCGTACCTCGCCGAGAAGGGTTACGACCCCGAACTCGGGGCGCGACCGCTGCGCCGAGCGATCCAGACCTACGTCGAAGACGTGTTGAGCGAGAAGATCCTGTTCAAGGACTTCCACGCCGGCCAGACGATCGTCATCGATGTCGCCACGGGCGACGACGGACCGTACCTGACGTTCGAGGGCATCGAGGGCCTACCGCAGTCGGTGGACCTGGAGAACCTTTCTTCGAACGACTAGCGTCACAGCCCGCTTCTAGGGTCGTGTCGTGAAGACACGTTCGGTGCACGTCTGTCGAGAGTGCGGGACCACGTCGCCGCGCTGGATCGGGCGCTGTCCCGGCTGTGGCGAATGGAACACGCTCGACGAAGAGTTCGCGTCGGCTTCCGCTGGCGAAACGCGCATAGTTGCGTCGCCGCTCTGTAGCGTCGCGACGTCGGGTGAGACGCTGTCGCCCTCGGGGGTCGAGGAACTCGATCGGGTGCTCGGTGGAGGTTTCACCACGGGTTCGACGACGCTGCTCTTCGGCGAACCCGGCATAGGAAAGTCCACCCTCGCCTTGATGGCGCTGCGCCAACGCGCGCTGGGAGGCGAGACCGTGCTGCTGGTGGCCGCGGAGGAATCCGCGGGCCAAGTCGCCTCGCGTGCCTCACGTCTGGGCGACGTGCCCTCGAACCTGCTCGTCGCCGCAACGACGAACGTCGCTGACGCCGAGGACTTGATCAGGTCACTGCGGCCCGCGCTGTGCGTCGTCGACTCGATCGCCGCGATGAGCGACCCGTCGCTGGCGAGTGTGGCGGGTTCGGTGCCTCAAGTTCGCCACGGCGCCGAGCGATTGTGCGCCGCGGCCAAGTCGACGGGAGCTTCGCTGGTCCTGGTGGGTCACGTCACCAAGGACGGTGAACTCGCAGGTCCACGGACGCTCGAACACCTGGTCGACACGGTGCTGCGTATCGAAGGTGAACGCGAAGGTTCGCTGCGGGTGCTGCGCGCGTTGAAGCATCGCTTCGGTGCCACGAGCGAGGTAGGACTGCTCGAGATGGTCAACGAGGGCCTGCGCGATCTGCCCGAGGCGTCGCTCGCGCTCGGTGGACTTGACCTCGAGGTGCCGGGTGTCGTGATGGGCATCGCGACTGACGGTTCTCGCTCGCTGCTGGTGGAGATCCAGGCGTTGGTCGCCTCGGGCTCGGGGGCACCTCGGCGGGTCGCGCACCAATTGTCATCCCAGCGTCTGAGTCTGTTACTCGCGGTACTCGAGGTGCGCTGTGGCATCGACACCAACGCGAGTGACGTCTTTGCCGCCAGTGCCGGGGGACTGCCCGCGCTCGAGCCCGGCGTGGACGTCGCCCTCGCTCTGGCCATTGCCTCGGCGGCGCAGGGATTCGCGCTCGCCCGGGCGGTCGCCTGCATCGGGGAGGTTGGCTTGGCGGGAGAACTCCGGGCCGTCGCGGGCTTGAACCGCCGGGTCCGCGAAGCCCAACGCCTCGGGGCCCGCACGGTCATCGTGCCCCGGACCGGTGAGATGGACGATGTCGAGGGGCTTCGCATCGAGCGCTGCGCGACGCTCGGCGACGCCCTAGAGGCCGCGCGGCGTCACGAAGTCGCCAAAGTGCGGTAGAATAGTAAATCCCCCCTCGCCCCATCGGGCGGAATTTCTTCTTAGGAGAACCCGATTTATGGCCCCTCGCAAATACAAAAAGGGTGATCGTCTCGTCTACCCGCACCACGGCGCCTGCACCGTCGAGAAGATCGAGAAAATGACGGCTTTTGACATCAAGCAGGACTACCTCAAATTGAAGGTCGCCTACACCGACCTGGTCCTGATGGTGCCGGTCGCTAACGCCGAGTCCGTGGGTCTGCGTGACGTGATCAACGACGAAGAGGTCGAAGAGGTCTTTGCCGTACTTCGCAAGAAGGAAGCGCGCATGCCCACCAACTGGTCTCGTCGTTTCAAGAACCACTCCGAGAAGTTACGTTCGGGCGACATCTACCAAGTTGCCGAGGTGGTCCGCAACCTTTCGATTCGCGACAAGGACAAGGGTCTCTCCGCCGGAGAAAAGCGAATGCTGACCCGGGCTCGCCAGATCCTCGTCTCTGAGTTGACCTTCGCCCTGAACGTCGACACTGAAGCGGCTGAAGAAAAGCTCGCCTCGGTTCTTCCGTAGCGATGATGGTGGCCGCCATCGTCGTGGCCGCCGGTCAGGGGGCTCGCTTCGGCGGGCTCAAGCAGTTCGCGGACCTCGACAACGAGAGCGTGGCGCGGCGCAGCGTTCGCGGCGCGCGCAGTGTCGCCTCGAAGGTGGTCCTCGTGGTGCCCGTCGACTACGACGGCACGGGTGAAGGGGCCGACGTCGTGGTGACCGGTGGCGCCTCGCGTGCCGCGTCAGTGCGTAGCGGACTGGTTGAGTGTGCCGACGCGGACATCGTGGTCGTGCACGACGCGGCTCGTCCGCTCGCCTCGCCCGAATTATTCCATCTCGTGGTGGACGCCGTGAAGAACGGGGCCAGTGCCGCGGTACCTGGTCTGGCGATCACCGATACCGTCAAACGCGTACGACGCGCCGGCGAGTCGACGGTCGTTGACGCGACCGTGACGCGCGAGGACCTGGTGACCGTTCAGACCCCGCAGGCGTTTCGTCGTGCGACCCTCGAACAAGCCCACGCCGCGTCGAGCGACGCCACCGACGACGCGGCACTCGTCGAAGCGTTGGACGAGGTCGTCGTCGTCGTGCCCGGGGAACAACAGAACATCAAGATCACCAGTGCGTCAGATCTGCATCGGGCCATCGAGACCATCCGTGGTGGTCAGTGAGACGAGACGCCTCATGAGGATCGGCCAGGGCATCGACGTGCACCGGTTCAGTGTCGACCCTTCGCGCGAGCTGTGGCTCGGCCTCGTGCTCATTCCCGATGCCGTTGGTCTCGAAGGACATTCGGACGCCGACGTGGCAACCCACGCGTTGATCGACGCCCTCCTCGGAGCGGCGAACTTGGGCGACATCGGCCATCACTTCCCCCCTACCGACCCTCGTTACGCCGGGGCGAGGTCGTCGGACATGTTGGCTGGCACCACAGAACTCCTCGCGGGAGCGGGCTATCGAGTGACGTCCGCGGATCTCACGATCATCGCTGAGCAACCGAAGTTGGCGTGGTTCATTCCCTCGATGTCTGAGCGACTCTCCGAAGTCGTGGGAGCGACGGTGTCCGTGAAGGCGACCACCGTCGAAGGTCTCGGTGCGTTGGGTCGTCAAGAAGGAATCGGCGCGAGCGCTGTGGTGCTGATCGAAGAGATTTCGTGACGCCGCGTCCCGCTGCTCGTCGCGGTGCGCCCAAAGGGCGTTCTCCGCGTCAAGGTGGCCGACCGCTCACCGGAGGCCAAGTCGGTGGCCCTCGCCGTGCACCAGCTCGTGACAAGGAAGGACTCGGCGGCGAACAAGTTGAAGGGCGCCACGCCGTTCTGGAACTACTGAAAGCGCGCCGTCGCGCGGTCCAGCGAATCTACGTCGCCGAGGCACAAGACCCATCGGAGATCCTGGACGCCATTGAGCTCGAGGCACAACGACAGCGTGTACCGGTCCAAGTCGTCTCCATGACTCGTCTGGATCGCGAAGCGCGCACCGAGGGCCATCAGGGCGTCCTCGCCTTCGCGGCTCGACTTGAAACCGTTCCCCTCGAAACGCTCCTGGAGCAGAAACACCCCTTCCTCTTGGTCTGCGACGGGATCACTGATCCTCGCAATCTCGGCGCGATGTTGCGAAGCGCCGATGGTGCTGGTGTCACCGGCGTCGTCGTGCCGCGTCATCGTTCAGCACGCATCTCTCCCACGGTGACCAAGACGGCGGCTGGCGCCATTGAATACCTCACGTTCTCCGACGTAGGGGGCGTGCCCTCGGCGATCGATCAATTGAACAAGGCCGGCGTCTTGACGGTAGGACTCGCGGGCGACTCAACGAATTCGCTCTATGACCTCGACCTCGGATCGGTGCCGGTTGCCCTCATCGTGGGTGGGGAAGAAAAGGGTCTTGCGACGTTGACGCGCAAGCGTTGTGCGGCGGTGGTCGCCATCCCACAATTGGGCAAGATCAGTTCGCTCAATGCTGGCGTAGCGGTGTCAATCGCTGCCTTTGAGGTTGCTCGACAGCGTCGACTACATCCCGAGATTTAATTCGTCGCGGGGAGGTGGGCGACCATTGTGTCTATGATTCAAATAGAAGTTGAATCGTCATTGGTCCGTGGCACGAACGCTAAATGCGGTAGCCGGTGATGTTGTAAGTACGGCTGATTGCCCAGACGCACATTCCTCTAACTGAAGGATCATGATGCGAAACTGGCTCGCTAACCCTGCTCGACGTCTCATTGCACTTTTTGCGGCAGTCTTGATTACCGCCGTATTTTTCCCTCTAACAGCGCAGGGAACGATCAGCCCATTTAACATCGTTACATTCCACGAGAATGCCAACTTGAATGACAACGTAAGCACTTACCAGTCATTGAATGCGCCTTCGAATTTGACTCTCTTTGTAGACTTGAGTCCGACTTTTTCGAATCCAGATTTCGTTTTTGATGGATGGAATACTTCACCTTATGGGACTGGAAGTTTCTATCCAGACGGCTCGTCATATTCCTTCACAGCGAATCTCGATCTTTATGCCCAATGGACGCAGGACTTTAATGTCGTAACGTTCTTTGAGAATGCAAGCTCAGGTGATTCTGTGAACGCATATGAGTCCCTGAACGCTCCGTCCAATTTGACCCTCTTTGCTGCTTTGGCCCCGACGTTTGCAAAGACTGGATTCGCTTTCATTGGATGGAACACATCAGCGGATGGAACTGGTACTACCTATCAAAACGGTGCTGCTTATGGATTTGGCAGCAATCTGACTCTCTACGCACAGTGGACAGAAAACACCACCACGACGACAACAACCACTTCAACCACCACGACGACTCTTCCACTTTCGATGTTTACGGTGAGTTTCAACGATGGTGGGGGAACTGGAATGCTCAACGCCGTCACGGTGACGTCGGGTTCATCGGTGCAGTTGCCGAATTCTGGATCGCTGACATATCAGGGCTTTGCTCAAACCGGTTGGTTTACGGCGTCGACCGGTGGCACCTCGGTGGGTTTGGGTGGCGCTTCGTTCATCCCGACTTCTTCAATCACCCTTTACGCTCAATGGGTGGCTGGCGTTGCGGTAACGACTTCATTTTCAGCGAATGGGGGAACAGGGACAATCGCCTCGATCTCATCGCCGGCGGGCTCGTCACTGACGCTTCCAACGGGGTTGGGCCTCCTTGACACCGGCTTCGTATTCTCTGGTTGGAGCCCGTCTTCAACTTCTCAATCCATGGTGTATTCGCCGGGCGCCCCATACCTCGTGGCGAGTGGGGCCACCTTGTATGCCGTGTGGACGGTAGCGGCCAAAGCCCCTGTGGTCTCGAGGCTCGCGGGAGCGGTCGGACCGTTCGTGCAAGGCTCATCGGTACTCGGTACGACCCTGAAGTCACAGATTCATAACATCGCGAGCGGCATGAAGACTAGAGACTACGCGTCGACCTCAATGTTCGGCTACGCGCTCGCGAACGAAAAAGGCGCCCACGCCAACACGCTGAGTGCGCGCAGGGCGACCGCGGTCGAAAACTACCTTCGTGGCGTGCTCGTATCGATGCACGTCGAGCCGGTCTTGATGCACGCGACGGGAGAAGCTCTGGTCAAAGGTACGAGCAACACGGCATTCCGTCGCGTCGAAGTGTTCGTAAAGCTGTAGTTACTGACCCCAGCCCGCGGCGAGCTTCTCGGTGCACGCTGGGCAGCGGCGCGCGCGAAGGTCGACCTCGGTAAAGCACGAGGGGCACGCCGCCATGGGTGGCGGAGGTGTCGTTGCTTGTCCGTTGCGACGACGGATGGCCATCATGGGCTTGACCACGAAGAAGAACAGCGCCGCAGCGACCATGAGCAGGGTTATGACCGCGTTGATGACAAGTCCATACTGAAACTCACTGTGGTTGATAGTGAAGTTGAGTCCTGAGAAGTTGGCCTTGCCGAATATCGCCGCGATGAGCGGGGTCAACAAACCCGCGACAAACGCTGTCACGACCGCGGTGAATGCGGCCCCCAAAGCCACCGCGATGGCGAGATCCACCACGTTGGCTCGGAAGGCAAACGCCTGGAACTCCTTGAGCATCCCTTCGGATTCCTCTTTTGCTTTCATACTTCCTCCTTCGTGCCGGTGGAGGGATTCGAACCCCCGACCTGACGATTACAAATCGCCTGCGCTGCCAGACTGCGCCACACCGGCTGGCGATTCCCTAGGTTAGTGAAACTTCCCTTCTCGGAATAGAGTTGACCAAATGACTGACGCGTCGCATCCACACCATCAATCGCCAGGCGGCTCGCACTATCAGCCCGCCATCGGAGTGGTCCTCATCATCTTGATCCTCTTTGTGGGCGCCACGTACCTCATGCTTCGCTCGACCAACTCCGGTCCCTCGAATGTCGCGGCGACTACGACGACGACTCTCGCCTCCTCGACAGGGGGTGGCTCGACTTCAACGACAGTGCCAAAGAACAAAGTTCCCGTGCAGGTCGCCAACGGTACGAGCGTGTCCGGACTCGCCCGTACCTACACCCAACAACTCGAAGCGCTCAACTGGGACGCACTTCCCCAGGTGAACGGTCCCAAGGTGACCGCGACCACCATCTACTACAACCCGGGATTCTTGTGGGCGGCCCAAGAGATCGCGGGTGAGATCAAGGTCTCGTCGTCGGCCATCCAGCCACTCAATGGACTGAATCCGGTTCCCGGTGCCTCGGGTGACGACGTGATTGTGATCCTGGGCCCGGACGTCGCGATCAAGAACTGATCACGCCTGGGGTGGCAGGGCCACCTTGAATCTGCCGAGCGCCGCGCGCAAGACGTCGACGGCCATTGGTCGTAGTTCTTCGAGTGGACGATTGCGGTGTCGGCGCACGCCGAGATCCACCTGCGCGAGGCTGTGTACGCCGTACTGGCGCGCGATGTCGATGAGCAGGGCGATTTCGACGCCGTAGGCGGACTCGAGCGTGATCGATTCGAGGGCGGTGCGCCGAGACGCGGTCTCGCCGGCGAGGGGCTGGCGAATCTCGCCGAGACCTGGGTAGAGCAGAGCGAGGATCGGGCGCGCCGCGAGCTCGTTCACCCGACCACCGCCCGTGGGCATGTTGTGCAAGGGTCGTTCGTAGTAGCCCTTCACCAGTTCGATGTCGCGCCGCTCGAGCAGTGGCGCGACGAGACGAGGCACGAATTCGGTCGTGGTATTGAGCACGTCGGCGTCAAGGAAAACGACGATCTCGGATGACGTCGCCGTGATTCCTGCCTTCATTGCTTCGCCCTTGCCCCCTCGGCCCTCGAGGTGCAGCACTTTGGCGCCGTGGTGCTCAGCCACCGTCGCGGTGTCGTCGTTGGAGTGGTCGTCGACGACCACAAGCTCGTCGACGAAGTCCTCATGGTGGCGCACCGCTTCGAGCACGGCACCAATGGTGTCCGCTTCGTTCTTTGCGGGGATCACGACCGCGACCGAGGTTTTCGCCTTGAGCAAGGCGACCCGGCCCAGGTCGAACTCTTCGAGATTGATAGTCCAGGGAGCGTCACTAGAGGCCATTGGCTACAGGCTAGAGCGAGGCGCGCGTGATCGTCACTTGACACGAGCGTCGTGGTCCGCAAGAATTGAGGGGTCATCAAGAGCGACTGAGGGGCGGGCCCTTTGAAGTCGCGACAACCAGTGTGCAATCGAGTAACCCTCAGCACACCAGGTGCCAAAGCCCGATCGATGAAAAGGGAGTTATGAGTTTCGCTACAGGTCTTCTCTGTCGAGAGTGCGGTACCACCTACCCTGGTGAGGCTCGCTACTCCTGTGATATCTGCTTTGGTCCACTCGAGGTCGCTTACGACCTCGAGGCCGCCCGGGGCAAAGTCACCCGGGCGTCGATCAAGGACGGGCCCAGTTCCATTTGGCGCTACGGGGCCCTGTTGCCCGACCCGGGCGACGAAGCCGTTGACCTCGGGGCGGGCTGGACGCCACTGCGTCGCGCCTCGCGCCTTGGCGAGATTCTCGGCTTGAAGGAACTCTGGCTGAAGGACGACACTCGCAACCCGACGGGCTCGTTCAAGGACCGCGTGGTGTCGGTCGCCCTTTCGAGTGCGCGTCGCCTGGGATTCACGACCGCCGCGTGCGCGTCGACGGGCAACCTCGCGACCTCGGTCGCCGCCCACGCCGCCTTCATTGGCTGGCCGAGCGTCACGATCATCCCCGCGGACCTGGAGAAGTCCAAGATCGCCATGACCGCGATCTTCGGTGGCACCGTCCTTGGCGTGAAGGGCAACTACGACGACGTGAACCGCCTCTGCGTCGAACTCGTGGCCGAACACCCCGACTGGGCGTTCGCCAACGTGAACCTGCGTCCTTATTATGCCGAGGGCTCGAAGACCCTGGCCTTTGAGATCTGCGAACAACTCGGCTGGCGCACGCCTGACCAGGTCGTCGTGCCCATTGCGTCGGGAAGTCAGTTCACCAAGATCGCCAAGGGATTCCACCAGTTCCTCGACCTCGGTCTGGTCGAGGGTTGCGCGCCGGTGCTCTTCGGTGCGCAGGCGACGGGGTGCTCGCCGGTGGCGACGGCTTTTCACGACGGGGCCGAGGTCGTGACGCCCCAGCGACCCAACACGATTGCGCGATCACTCGCGATAGGTAATCCGGCCGATGGTCCCTACGTGCTCGACGAGCTGCGCGCCAACGGGGGCGACTGCGGTTCAGTGCCCGATGAGGAGATCCTCGAGTGCATTGGGCTGCTCGCCCAGAGCGAGGGTGTCTTCGCTGAGACGGCTGGTGGCGTCACCATCGCGTCGCTGCGCCAGATGATCCAACGTGGCACCATTGATCCCAATAAGTCCGTGGTCGCCATCATCTCGGGTCATGGTCTCAAGACCCTCGACGCCGTGGTCGAGACGGCGACCGTCAGTTCGACGATCAGTCCGTCGCTCGCCGACGCCGAAGAGGCGCTGCGCTTCCACCAGTTAGTGACGTCGGCTTCGTGAGCGTCATCGTGCGTTTGCCCAGCCAATTGCGCGCTCTCGTGGGCGGCGCCGGCGAAGTACCCGTCGAGGCCAACACGGTCCGGGACGCGATAATCGCGGTCGACGAGGCCTACCCCGGGATTGCCTTTCGGGTGCTGGACGACCGAGGTGCCTTGCGGCGTTTCGTAAACGTCTTCGTCGCCGATGAGGACGTGCGCTTCCTCGACGGCCTCGATACCCGACTCGAGGCGGGCCAAACGGTCTCGCTGGTTCCTGCGGTCGCCGGCGGGTAGACCGCGTTAGCACTCGCCCCCCTAGACTGCTAATATTGACTTTGCACCGATACGGGTGCGGAGTCGCAACTAGGAGGATTCACAGTGGCGAAACTGATCGCTT
The DNA here is from genome assembly GCA_003160115.1 of Acidimicrobiaceae bacterium. GTDB lineage: Bacteria > Actinomycetota > Acidimicrobiia > Acidimicrobiales > RAAP-2 > RAAP-2. The sequence goes on along the minus strand of PLQL01000034.1, from coordinate 177,155 downwards.
TTGACGAAGAGGCCCGCCGGGCTCTCGAGCGCGGTATGAACAAGTTGGCCGACGCCGTGCGTGTCACCCTTGGACCCAAGGGCCGCAACGTCGTGCTGGACAAGAAGTGGGGTGCGCCCACTATTACGAACGACGGCGTCTCGATCGCCAAGGACATCGATCTCGAGGACCCCTTCGAGAAGATCGGCGCCGAGCTCGTCAAAGAGGTCGCCAAGAAGACCGACGACGTCGCCGGTGACGGAACCACGACCGCGACCGTGCTCGCGTGGGCGATGGTGCGCGAGGGCCTGAAGAACGTGGCGGCCGGAGCGAATCCGATGTCGCTGAAGAAGGGCATCGAGGCAGCGGTCGAAGCGGCCGTCGCCTCACTGCACGAACTCGCCAAACCCGCCGACACCAAAGAGCAGATCGCCCAAGTGGCGTCCATCTCCGCGGCCGACACCGAGATCGGCCAGATGATCGCTGACGCGATCGACAAGGTCGGCAAGGACGGCGTCATCACGGTTGAAGAGAGCCAGTCTTTTGGCATGGACATGGACCTAGTCGAGGGAATGCGCTTTGACAAGGGTTACATCTCGCCGTACTTCTCGACTGACACCGAGCGCATGGAGGCCGTACTCGAGAACGCCTACGTCTTGCTCGTGTCGAGCAAGATCGCTGCGGTGCGTGACGTACTGCCAGTGCTCGAGAAGGTCATGCAGTCTGGTCGACCGCTGTTGATCATCGCCGAGGACGTCGAGGGCGAAGCCCTCGCGACGCTCGTCGTCAATAAGATCCGCGGCACCTTCAAGTCCGTTGCCGTGAAGGCACCGGGATTCGGTGAGCGCCGTAAGGCCATGCTTCAGGACATCGCGATCCTTACTGGCGCGACAGTGATCTCCGAAGAGGTCGGCCTCAAGCTTGAGAACGCGGGCAACGACGAGCTCGGTTCCGCGCGCAAGATCGTGGTGACCAAGGACGAGACGACCATCGTCGAAGGTGCCGGATCCGAAGAGGACATCAAGGGTCGCGTCAATCAGATCAAGGCTGAGATTGAGAACACCGACTCGGACTACGACCGCGAGAAGCTCCAAGAGCGCCTCGCCAAGTTGTCCGGTGGCGTCGCGGTCATCAAGGTCGGCGCTGCGACCGAGGTCGAACTGAAGGAAAAGAAGCACCGCATCGAAGACGCGGTCTCGACGACGAAGGCCGCCATTGAAGAGGGCGTGGTTCCCGGCGGTGGCGTGGCGTTGCTGCGTAGTCAGTCGCGAATCCTCGAGGTCGCGGACAAGCTGAGCGGTGACGAGGCCACGGGCGCGCGCATGGTCGCCAAGGCCGTGGAATCACCACTCAACCAGATCGCGGTGAACGCCGGTCTCGAGGGTGGCGTGATCGTGGACAAGGTTCGCAACCTCGCCAAGCCCAACGAAGGACTGAACGCCGCGACGGGTGAGTACGAAGACCTCGTCAAGGCTGGCGTCATCGACGCGGCCAAGGTGACCCGCTCGGCGTTGCAAAACGCGGCGTCGATCGCCGCGTTGTTCCTCACGACCGAGTGCGTCATCGTCGACAAGCCCGAAGAGAAGGCACCGGCGATGCCCGGTGGTGGGATGGACGACTACTAAACCAGTCGCCGGCATTTCTACGAGAGCCGCGGGGCGAATCCCCGCGGTTCTCGTTTTCTCCAGGCGGACTGAAGATAGAGATGAGGTCGTAGCATGGAACCATGACGACACCCTCACCACTGGTTCCCTCGCGCGGACTGAACGTCGTGCACCTCTTTTGCCACCCTGAGGGGACCGTCGACGCCGGCGCGGTGCGCAAGGCGGTCGACGATGCGCTCGAAGAGGGTCTCCAGGTGGTGACCGCTGCAATCATGGGCGCCAAGGCGGACGTGTGCTTCATGGTGCTCGGCGAGGACCTTTGGGACCTGCGAAAGTTTCAATCGAAGATACAGGCTGCGGGCTTCAAGGTCGCCGAGAGCTACGTGTCGGTGACCGAGGTGTCGGAGTACGCGGCGGGTACGCCCGAGAAGATTCTCCAGGACCGGCTCTTTCCGGTGTTGCCGCCAGCGGACATGAGGGCCTTCTGCTTCTATCCGATGTCCAAGCGTCGCGGCGAAGGGCACAACTGGTATTCCCTGCCCTACGACGAACGTCTCGCTCTCATGCGCCAGCACGGCTCGTCGGGTCGCGAGTTCAAGGGTCGCGTGCTGCAGGTCGTCACCGGCTCGACGGGACTCGACGACTGGGAGTGGGGGGTCACCTTGTTCGGCGTGCACGTCGATGACCTCAAGGACTGTGTCTACACCATGCGCTTTGACGAGGCGTCCACACTGTACGCAGAATTCGGCGCGTTCTACACCGGTCTCGTCGGCAGCGTGGACGACGTGCTCGACGCCACTCTGGCCTAATCGATGTTGGTAGCGTCGATTACGTGAGTCAACCTATCTCGCAGAAGACTCTGCTGCGCTGGGCCGAGGCGCTCGCCGGCATCGCCAAGACGGGGATCGGTTTCACCGAGAGCCAGTTCGAGCGCGAACGCTACGAAGAGGTCCTCAAGGTCGCCGGTGATATCAAGGTTGCTGCCGATGATGGTACCGAGGGCGTCACTGACGCCGAAGGTTACGTCAGCGAATGGATGCGCGACGTCGGTCGCGGCGTACCAGGCTATGCGACACCCAAAGTCGCCGTGGGGGCGGCGGTCGCCAACGAGAAGGGCGAATTGTTACTGATCCAACGCGCGGACTCGGGTCTCTGGCTCTATCCGACCGGTTGGTGCGACGTCGGCTACTCCGCGCCCGAAGTGGTCGTGAAGGAAGTCCTCGAAGAGACTGGCTTCGAGGTCGAACCCGTTCGACTTATCGGCGTACTCGATGGCATGCGACTGGGAGCGTCGCGGATTCCTCTCTATTCGCTCCTGTTTCTCTGTCGAGCTGTGGGAGGGTCGATGAAGCTTCACCCGCTCGAATGTACCGACGCGGGGTGGTTCACCCGCGAGAACCTGCCGTCACCCACGCTCGGCGCCGAGCGTTGGGCGGACTTCATTTTCGCCGCCATCGACGGTGACAATCGTGACGTCTTCTACGACGACCTTCGTAAGCCGGTGTGGCGAGGTGACGAGTGACCGCCACCGTTGAAGTGGCGGGCGCGTCGTCGCCAGAACTTCTCGAGGGGCTCAACAATCTTCTGCCGCAACTATCGAGCACCGCTCGACCGTTGACGAGTGCGGACCTTGAGGCGTTGTTAGCCAATGAGACGGTCTCGCTTCTTGTGGCGAGTGACGCGGGACGGGTGGTGGGAACCTTGACGCTGGTTATCTTCCCCCTTCCGACGGGAATGCGGGCGTGGATTGAAGATGTCGTCGTCGATGAGACGGCGAGGGGAACTGGTGTCGGTGAGGCGCTTTGTACTCACGCGTTCGGATTGGCAAGGGCTCGCGGTGCGAAGACGCTTGACCTCACGAGCCGACCTTCGCGTGAGGCCGCCAATGCCCTGTATCTACGACTTGGCTTTGCGGTTCGCGAGACGAATGTGTATCGGTTCTCGTTAGAAACCCTCAACGCCGACGAATCTCGGTAACCAAATAGTCAGTTGGCAAGTGGGATGGTCTTAGGATCCGTCAAGGCCGAAGGTGTTACCAAACGGGTCAATCAATTGGCAGATCCACCGAGAGCGGTCAATGGCCACGGGTCCACGGTGCATCGCACAGCCGAGCTCGAGAAGATGGGTTCGAGTCTGCTCAAAGTTGGCGACTGAGAGTTAGACGACTGGACTCGCGCCAATGGGATTGCGGTCATCCGCTGGGTGAAAACAGAACTCTATCCCGCCCACAATGAAGTATCGAAACTCACCGTCCCTGATAACTGGAGCATCCTCTCCAAGGTTAGAAGCCCACCAAGTCGCAACGATCTCTGGATCGCTGGCGAAGAACATCACAGCACGAATCGGCGAACTTCCCATCGCTTAACGCTATCTGTCATTGAACGAACAGATTGATTGAGCGACGTGGCGAACTACCCCCCAATAATTGCTTAGGTCGGATGTCCGTTACGCAGGATTTGAGTCAGCAACACATTGACCCGTCAGCGACCGTTGTGAGGTTGTGAAAGTGAGAGAGATCATCAAGGAGATTGAATCCGATGGATGGTTCCTGAGTCGTCAGCGTGGAAGTCACCGTCAATTTCATCACCCAACGAAGGTTGGTTGCGTGACCGTGCCTGGTCACATGTCTGACGAAGTTCCGAAGGGCACTCTCGCTAGCATCATGAGACAAGCCGGTTTAAGGGGGCGAAAGCAATGACCGAATATACGATCGTAATTGAAGACGCTGGGACGAACTTTGCGGCGTACGTGATTGGACTAGACGGAGTCATTACCACCGGGAAAACCGTTGATGAGATAATTGAGAACATGCGTGAGGCGATCCCGTTTCATCTCGAAGGTATGCGACTCAGTGGCAATCAGTTTCTCCAACCGATGCCGATTGTCAAGACAATTCAGGTCGCTCCGTAAAGCGGGCGAATTCACTTTTATCATCCAGCGATAGACAAACGTCTATAGGTTCGATTTGGAATCCACGCAAGCCGACTTCACCGGGAAGCCTTGATTCCGTTTTCAGTCACTCGAGAGATTCAGCAATTTCAATGAGGCCCGCTACGGTGACCGACATTCGCTTTTTGAGCTCATGCAGTCTTTCCTGGATCACTTCGTCGGCTTCGTTTGGGTTCGCAGTGATGTAGTCACTCATTGGAGAAGGTCCACCCAGAAGCGTTACTTTGTGAGTCAGAGTGGTGTCAGAAGAATTGCCATCGAGCAAGAAGCTCCATTTGGAGACTGGATTTTCCAATCCACCAACCGTCCATTCAAAAAACTTGAGTCGCTCGAACCCGGTGATTATCGATGTGGTTGTCCATCTTCTTTCACCACGGAGTTGATCTCCTTCGAAGCTTGATCCAAGTCCCAAAGGGACATCATCAAGGATTCGAACTTCCTGAAGCTCACTCGAGAAGCGCGGAAGTAGGAATGGATTCGAGGAAACGTCCCAGACTGACTGCAAGTCGAGTCTCGTTGTTTGTGAAGCGAATGTGTTGGGCTGCAAACGAAATAAGTCCACAGAAGAATTGTATGGTGCCCAGTACCTCCAGTCCATAATCCCCTAAGTCCGTTGACATGAAACATATTTCAAGAGGCCTCCATAGAAAGATTCGCGTCACTTCTCGTTAGAAAGTTAACGACCGTGAGACCGCTAGGTGGTCGTGACAGTGCGCGACATTATCCGAATAAACGAAGAAGACGGCTGGGTTCATGTTCGAACCACGGGGAGTCATCGGCAATTCCATCACCCCGTCAAACCCGGTACAGTGACGGTATCTGGTAAGCCAAGTAAAGATATTCCGATCGTCATTGGAATATGCATTTTCCGCCAAGCTGGAATAGCGAGGAGACGTTAATGGCTGAGTACGCGATAATCATTGAAGAGGCCGGAAATAACTACGCAGCGATGGTCCCTGACCTTCCAGGATGTGTCGGGGCAGCTGACACCATTGAAGAACTCGAAGAACTCATGCGTGAAGCGGTTGAGTTTCACATTGAGGGAATGCGATTGCACGGAGAAGAGGTTCCGTCGCCAAGCACCCGTGTCGCCACGGTCCGGGTGGCTTTGTAGGTGGGAGCGAAGTCACTTTTATCATCGGTCGATAGACAAATGTTTACCGTTTTTTCCTAGAAGATCGTTAGTCAAGGATTCCTTCTCCTTTCCCGCGTCTATTTCGAAACCGTCGCAACCGTTGTTAGATGTGAAAGTTCGAGAGATCATCAAGGAACTTGAGCGCGACGGCTGGGTACAGGTTCGGCACAGAGGGAGTCATCGTCGCTATCACCATCCGACGAAGCCCGGCACAGTCACGGTGCCTGGTGCGATGGCAGACGATCTGCGCCGAGAACTTCTCGGTAGCTTTATGAGGCAGGCAGGAATAGAGCGGAGAAGGTGATGATCGAATACGCAGTCGTTATCGAACGTTCTCCGAATAACTACGGAGCGTGGGTTCCCGACCTCGATGGATGCGTGTCGACGGGCAAGACGATTGAGGAAGTCAAGGCGAACATCGCCGACGCTATCGAAACGCACATTGAGGTAATGCGTGAGCACGGCGAATCCGTCCCGCCCCCGTCCGCACAAGTGGCAGTCGTGCAGGTCGCCTCGTAGGACGCAGTCATCTCGTCATAGATTTGTAGACAAATGTGTACAGGTATTCCATCGAAGGGTGACCAGTTCACGTGCCGAAAGTGCTGTGGTCGCGCGGTGGCATACTTGAGGTGTGAAGACGGGCTCAACGTATCGGATTGTTGCGGGAGCGCTGTTCGCGTGGTTGATCTTCACGCCTTTCATGTGGCGAGATCTTCGGCGCCGCCCCCGCGATGAAGTCCTCGGTCCTAAGTGGCTCTGGTGGATTGCCAGTGCAAATCTTACTGGATCAATTGCCTACTGGTTGTTCGGGCGCAGAAGGAGTAGCCATACCTTGTTCTAGCGCGCAGGAGCGGCAGCAACGTCTGTCGTGCCCACTATTCCAACTCGAATCCGACGATGAGGGTTCCACGTCTCTCGTTCGATAACTGAGACTCGACGACTCTTGCCTGATCATGTTGGTGCGGCCGCTCGCCAGGGAAGGGCGCCGACCGCTGGCTCCCGAGATGTGATTGCGCGATCGCCGTAGCCTCCCTACTTGTGATCCACTGGTAAAGGCTTCAATTCGTTCTATAGAGTTGGGGAGTGATACGTCTTCAAACGAAGTCGCCAACTGATACGGCCGCTTGGCTCGTGGCGATGTGGTCGCATTACGCCGATGAGTTAGTGGGCGCGGGTTTCACTCCTAAGGAGGCGAAACAGAACATCGAAAGAAACAAGAAGACCCTATTCGATAACGATATACCGAACGACAGTCAACGCATCTTTGACGTGCTAGACGACGACGTCGCCATCGGGAGTCTGTGGCTCGCAATGCGAGAAGAAGGGAATGAAGGGAATTCTGGCGAGTGGTTCATCTACGACATCGTGATTGACCCAGAGCACCGCGGCAAGGGCCTCGGGCGAAGCACGATGCAGGCGGCGGAGGAGTACGTGAGAAGCGAGGGTGGCACGAGGCTCGCGCTGAATGTCTTTGGGCCCAATACGGTTGCGAGAAGGTTGTACGAGTCAATGGGCTATGGCGTTTTGGCAATTGGAATGAAAAAAGATCTCACTTGAGCGCCACGTGGTGAAGAGCCGGTGGGTTGAGTGACGAGGTCCCACTAGGTACATCGCAGGAGATGCGAGTTCTTGATTCACAGCGTCTCGCCTAAGAAAGCTGATCTTTTGCCAAGGACGTGCAGATTTATATAATTCCATTCGTGAGCACGAATAGATTGCCGGGCGGAACGGTGCACAAGCTTCCGAGCGATCTTCGATCTTCACTTGAGAAGAGCCAGTCAGCTTTAGGTGCGTGGAAGGACATCACTCCGCTGGCCCGCAACGAATTCATTTGCTGGGTTGAAGATGCCAAGCAACTCAAGACAAGGGAACGACGGATTCGCCGTACGCGTGAAGAACTCGAGGATGGTCAACGGCGTCCATGTTGCTGGCCAGGATGCACGCACCGCGAACGTGCGGGCAAATAACGGAGTAGGACGCCATAGCCGTCCTTCGAGTCACGATGCGTTGACGGCAGGCCATCAAGATGAACACGATATGGTTTCGTGGACCCGAGCGACGCCGGCACGGCATGCGCTGATGACGCGTAACTCAGCGCTCGCGGATTCGAACCACTCTCGTTGATTGCGACCCTTTGCCTGAATCTGGGATGTCTCGCGAACGTGCGATTTCAATCGTCGGCGAAACGAGCCACGGTAAAGGCGATGGTTGTCGGCACGCTCAAGGTGAAGACCACCAGCATGCAGGTGACGATGAACAACGACGCACCTCTCGTCTGGTCTCGAACGAAAGCGAACTCAATCATGGCAGCGGTAATTAGGTCGGCGAAGATGGCCCACTTGAATACTTTCATGAAGGTCTTGCGCGAGAAGTTCTTCAGTCCAACTATGGATACTCCCGCCGAGGTGAGCAATATGGCTCCAGCGACGAGACATCCTGCCGCGACACCTAAGGGTGCCTTTCGAGGGGCGTACGACGCCGTGAGGATGCCACCGACGATGACCAACGCCAGAGCTCCAGTGCTCATCCAGGCAATGGGCGGGTAGGGACGGTCCACGTTCGAGTGGACCGGGTGATTCTGGTCGATGCTCATTGCGTAGCCACCCGGGTCATAATTATCAAGGTTGCGACCTGCATCAGGCCCGTAATGCCGGCGGTATAGATGAATCTCTTCATGAGTCGACCAATGAGTTCGCCGTTTGGAACAGGCTTGTTCATTTCGAACAGGACGGCGATGTTGGCGGGCTCGAGGATGCCCAGTGCGATGACGGCCATGATGCCCACGACGCAGAATGAGGCGATGAGCCAAGGGTGGTTCGGGCTCGTGGCGTAGAGGTTCCCCAGCTTTCTGGCGATTTGAAAGCCACTGGCGAGGGTCATCATGACCACGGTGGGCATGATGATCACCATCTTGGGCATAAACCTCGCGGAAAACTCCGCCCGTGCAGGAATCGAAAGGCGACCGAGAATCGGTCCAAGTACCAGACCCACGAAGAGGTCGATTCCAGTCCACAAGCCGCCGCCAGCGACGTGGCAAAACATCAATGCCCACTGCCAGTTTCCCGCGATTGCCACGGTGACGAACACCACGGCCGCCGCGGCTATGGGCAGTCCCTTCAGGGGTACCACCTGGATCTTCGGCCGTTCAGTCGAAGGACCAGCGGATGTCGTTGGTGCGACGCCCTCAACGGTGTCGGTCATGCGTAACTCCCCTTCGCTCTTTCGGCAACTTATGCAACATACTGGCAGTCGAAATACGTTTTCAAGGTCTCGTTCTATAATCTTCTTGATGCCTCGCACCGGGTGAAGTGCGCAACAACGACACCGGTTCCTCGAGAGCGCTGCGCCAACAGGGCATGGCTTGGACCGTCCTTGGGTGGATTAGGTGAATCTCGACCGTGACGACCACGACAGCTGGTATCGAATGGTGCGGCTTCGGCGACGTAACGCGGCTGGAATCGACGCTATGGCGTGTCCCGATAGCCTCGAGGGGTGCCTCTTTGGTTCCTGCGCCACGGCGAGAGTGAGGCGAACGCGCGTGGTATTTATGCCGGTGGTGGCGAAGACTCACCGTTGACCGCGAACGGACAGGCACAGGCGCGACGAGCGATTGAAAAGTTACCGAGTGACATCTCTTGGATCGTCACGTCGCCGCTGGTTCGCGCCTATGAGACCGCAGCGATCATTCGCGACCTTCTGAATCGAGGTATCCAACTTGAGGTTGAGAATCGCGTGGCGGAGTACAACATGGGAGCGATGAGCGGGATGGCGTATCGAGACATAGCGACCGAGGAGATGGTGTCCCAATTCGGCGCCGAGGATCCACGCGCGTTCTGGCTGCGTGTGACGGCCGCCTTGGATGAGCTTTTGCAACGAGACGGGACCGGTCTCTTGGTCGCTCACACTGGCGTGGCTCGGGTCTTCGTTGCGCGAAGAGACGGGTTCTCCCCGTTCGAGTTTCGTCGCGCTCCGGTCCCGAAGAACGGCGTTCCGTTTCTCATGACTTGAACAGCGGTCGAAGACACACCTTGATCGCGAGTGGCCTTCAAGGAATCATGTGACGGACATCATCGCTACGTGTTTGAAGCGTCGTTTCGGCGAATCTTGACACGAAGCCTCGTAAGGTTCACTCGTGGAGCATTTCCTTCGGTCTCTGGAGAACTCGTGGCAGCCGTTCGTTCTCGTCATCGGCCTGTTGCTGGTGGGCCATAGCGCCGCGAGTGAGGGCCTCTTTGATTGGCTTGGTCGACTTATTGCCAGAACGCCCGGGGGAGCACTGCGAGTGTTTGTCGTCACGATGCTCGCGGTGGCGGTCGTGACTGCGACGCTTAATTTGGACACGGCCATCGTGTTCATGACCCCCGTCGCGCTGCAGGCCGCTCGTTCCTCCAAGGCTGATCAGGATGCTTTTCTCTACGGCACCATCCTCATGACGAACTCGGCGTCGCTGTTGCTCTATGGTTCGAATCTCACCAATCTGTTGGTCTTCTCGAGTCGTTCAGTGGCCGGAACGACATTCGCTTCACACATGCTGTTGCCTTGGGTCGGTGCGGTCGTCATCACGATCGCCGTGGTGGGTCTGTGGCGCTGGCGCTCGTTTCGCGGTGGCGTCGTGGTGCGTTCAAGCTCGGGATTGTCATTTCGATTCGGGATTGGCGCGCTCGCGGTGCTGCTATCGGTTGCCGCCATGCTCGCGCTCAGGGATCCCGCGCTGCCGGTACTCGTCATCGGTGTCGTGGCCGCAGGAAACGAAGTGCTGGTGAAGCGAAAGATGCGGGTTCGTGAAGTGCTCGCGGTCGCCAGCCCGTACTTGCTGGGTCCGCTCTTCGCGTTGGCGGTTCTGGTGGGCTGGCTGGGGCGCAGTTGGCACCGGGTAGGACACTTGGTCGCTCACACGTCCTCGTTGGCCACGTCGCTGATAGGGGCGGGAACGTCCTTGGTCATCAACAATCTTCCGGCCGCGTCACTGTTCTCAGGTCAGTCGATTGCCCACCCGTATGCACTGCTTTTGGGTCTGAATCTCGGCCCGAACATCTTCGTGACCGGATCACTGTCGTCCATGCTGTGGTTCCGCCTCGCGCGATCCGAGGGTGCGCGTCCTTCGCTACGGACCTTCGTCACGATTGGGCCCCCGGTAGCCTTGTTAACGATATTCGTGGGGTCTCTGTTCGTCTAGGGCGAACGACTTCGAACGTACGGATTCTGGTGGTGGAGAGAACGCTCGCACCACTTCGACTCCGCAGACAACATTCGAGCCCGAGCAGCAATCTGGTTAGAGTATTCGCGTGCCCGACCTGTTTTCCAGAATCCACCATCAACGACTGGCCATTGTTGAAGTGTTGGAGGGGCTCGGTGCCGAGGAGTGGGAGACGCCATCGCTGTGCGAAGGATGGACCGTCCACGAAGTGGTGGCCCACCTGACCATGCCCTTCAAACTCGGCGTACCCGCTCTCGTGGTGGGACTGATCAAGGCGAGAGGAAACTTCGAGCGTTTTTCGGATCGCTACGCACGTGCACAGTCACAGGTGCCGCCGAGCGAACTGGTTTCGTTATTGCACCGAGAAGCATCCAATAGATTCACGCCGCCGGGATTCGGTCCTGAAGCGCCGCTCACCGACAGTGTTATCCATGGATACGACATCGCGATCCCGACGTATCGTTCCTTCGAGGTTCCCGAAGGAACATCGAACTTGGTCCTTGACTTCCTCGTCTCCAAGAAGGCGGAACGAGCCTTCACCAGGCCCGGAGTCGTGACGGGCCTGCGTATTGAGAGTTCGGATGGCACCTGGTCGTACGGTGCTGGCTCGCTCGTGCGAGGGCCGACCAGGTCCTTGCTGCTGGCTTTGACGGGACGTTCTTCAGGGTTCACCGCACTCGAAGGCGACGGCGTCCACGCGTTGCGCAGTCGATTTTCGCCGAGGTAGTGGTCGGAACCGATTCACGGTGTCGTCGGGGTGCTCTTGTCTTCGATCTCCCACGCATGGTCGACGACGTGCCACGCCAGGCGGCGCACCGCGTAGAGTTGCGGCCACGCTTGACCCGAGTAACCAGCGCGAAGTTTCGCGCTTACTAACGAACGCTGTTCGGGCCATGCGGTGCGCGGGGGGATGCGCAAGCCCATCTTTGGGGCGTAGGCGCGTTCGGTCTCACGCACGTGGTCGACGATTTGGTCGCGATCACGCCCTCCGCCTCGCGGTCCCTTCGTAAGTGTTTTGGGCGTCCCCGTGACGACTTCATCGAAGTAGTTCCAACAGCGTTCGAGTAACTCGACCTGACGCAATCGTTCTCTCTTCGTGACGGACTTCTCGTCCCAGGGTCCTACGACACCCGGCGCGCCAAAATCGGTGGTGGCGTTACCCGGGACGGATCCGATGACCGTAATCTTGCCGGCAGGTAGGACGTGCCCCACGATCTTCTCGTAGCGCTTCTGGTAGTGCGTGAGTTCCTCAACAGCACGTTCGGGCGTCGTTGAGCGCCGAGCCCATCCGGGCCATTCCAGAGCGAGGACGAAGACGGACTTCTTCCCCACTTCGAGGTACGAGCGTTTCGTTGGCACGGGACCAACCTAATGTGTTTGGTTTTCGAGGTTCGCTGGTCAGTTCACGAACAGTGGACCGTCGCGATTTGAACCAAAGGCGTGCCAGTGACCTTCCAGAGGTAGCCGTCACGGCGGGCGGTTGTCCAAGTATCCGCTTCAGCTGGTGTCGGCCAATTATGGTTGCCCCAGACCGCGCGGCGCTCGCTATGACGGCGTCAACTTCCGCTCGGATTCGCGCGTTGCTTGCAGTCGTGATGGTGAAAGACGTCGAACTCAACGAAATTGACTCTGGCGTGTGCGGGTCGGGTTCTGAGAGACTCTGGACATGACCCAAAAGCAATGGACCGAAGTGGACGACTTCGTGGTGGAGTTGCTGACACCATCGGACCGCGTGCTCGACGCTGCCCTAGCTGACAGTGATGCCGGAGGGCTGCCACCGATCAACGTCGCGCCCAATCAGGGAAAATTCCTCGAGATCCTCGCGGCGAGTCACCAGGCGAAGAGAATTCTTGAGATTGGTACCCTGGGCGGCTACAGCACTATTTGGTTGGCCCGAGCGTTGCCGAACGATGGTCGTCTGGTGACGTTGGAGCTGGAAACCCATCACGCCGAAGTAGCGCGAAAGAACATCGAGCGTGCGGGCTTTTCCAGTCTCGTCGAGGTGCGCGTGGGTCCCGCCGTTCAGACGCTCGAATCGCTCGTTGCCGCGAGTGCCGAGCCATTCGACTTCGTGTTCATTGACGCGGACAAAGAGGGCTATCCGAAGTACCTGGAGCTTGCCCTCGCGCTGTCGCGTTCGGGAACGCTGATCGTCGCGGACAACGTCGTGCGTGACGGTGAGGTCATAGATCCTTCTAGCGCTGATGAACGGGTCCGGGGGGTGCGCTCGTTCCTCGCCCTCGCGGCGAGTGACGATCGTCTCGAAGGCACCGTGGTGCAGACCGTTGGTAGCAAGGGGTACGACGGCTTCGGTATTTTTCTCGTAAAGTGAGAGGTCTCGTTGCGGGATTTTGAGCGCTCAGCGAGTGAAAGACTCGCTCGAACGGGAATCGCGATGATGGAGCGGTCGCGCTCTTCTATACAAGAGAAAAGTCACTTAGAGTGAGAGGCGAGACCGAAGACTCCTTCGAGGTATGAAGCGCCAGACGGAAGAGAAGAACTATGTACCACGCTGACATGGACGTCGCGCAGAGCCCGTTGGAATTGATTGGTCACACCCCAATGGTGAAGCTCGGACGAGTCGGAAGCGGCGTCGCGTGCGACGTCATCGCCAAATTGGAGACTACGAATCCGGGAGGCAGTTCCAAGGACCGGCCCGCGCTCACCATGGTCGAGGCGGCCGAGCGTGAGGGGCTACTCGGACCGGGCTCGACGATCATTGAACCGACCAGTGGGAACACTGGCGTGGGTCTCGCCATCGTGGCCGCGCAGCGTGGTTACCACTGCATCTTCGTCATGAGCGACAAGATGGCTCCTGAGAAGATCGACGTGCTGCGCGCCTACGGGGCCGAAGTCGTCGTTTGTCCCACTGCGGTCGCGCCCGAGGACCCCGATTCTTACTACTCGACGGCAGAACGACTGACGAAGGAGACACCCAACTCGTTTCGACCCGACCAGTATTCGAACCCCAATAATCCTCGCGCGCATTACGAGACGACGGGACCAGAGATCTGGGAGCAGACCAAGGGGCGCATCACGCACTTCGTGGCCGGCGCGGGAACAGGCGGCACTATCACCGGAGTTGGCAAGTACTTGAAGGAGAAGAATCCGGACATCCAGATCATCGCCGCCGATCCCGAAGGTTCGGTGTATTCGGGTGGGGCGGGTCGGCCGTATCTCACTGAGGGAGTAGGCGAGGATTTCTGGCCCGCGAACTACGACCCATCGGTCGTTGATGAAGTGGTGGCGGTCAGTGACGCGGACGCCTTTGCCATGGCCCGACAGGTGACACGAGAAGAAGGACTTCTGATTGGAGGGTCCGGCGGTACCGCCGTCGTCGCAGCGTTGCGGGTCGCCGCGTCACTGCCCGCGGACGCCGTCGTTGTCGTTCTCATCCCCGACTCGGGTCGCGGTTATCTTTCGAAGATTTTCAACGACACGTGGATGACCGACATGGGATTCCTTCGTCCCCACAACGAGATGGACGCTGGTGACGTGCTCACGAGCAAACTCAAGCGTCAGCCCGACGCACTGGCCGATCTGGTGCTCGTCACCGAGGACGCGCTCGTGCGCGACGCCATCACCGTTATGCGTCAGAACGATGTTTCACAATTGCTCGTGACCGTGACGGACGAACTTCCGCTCGCGGCGAAGGAGGTCTCGGGTTCGCTCAGCGAACTGGGTCTTCTCGAGGCGACGACGCGTGACTCGTCAGTGCTTGAACTCAGGGTCAAGGACATTTCGGATCCGCCGCTGCCCATGGTGGGCGTGGGGATGAGCGTGACTGATCTGACGAAACGACTTAGTTCCAGCGCGGGCGTGCTAGTGCTCGACGGCGGGCACCCGGTTGGCGTGCTTACCCGCAGTGACATCCTCGGTTTCCTCCAGCAGAGGAGCGACCAATGAGTGGTTTCAACACTCGGGCCATTCACGTCGGCTCTGAGCCCGATCCCGCGACTGGAGCAGTGAACCCACCGGTCTATCTCACCTCGACGTACGCCCAAGATGGCGTCGGTGTGCCGAGGTTCAGTGACTACGGACGGGTCGACAATCCGACGAGAGCTGCCCTCGAGACCTGCTTGGCCGCGCTCGAGGGTGCCCAGTACGGTGTGGCCTTTGCCTCGGGCTTGGCGGGAGAGGACGCGCTAATACGTACTTTGGCGCCGGGCGACCACGTGATCCTGGGTAACGACGCCTACGGCGGGACGTACCGTCTGCTCACGCGCATCTTTGGCGGTTGGGGAATCACGGTCACGTGCGTTGACTTGAGCGACCTGGACGCCGTGCGCGAAGCTTTTGGTTCTACGACCAAGATGCTCTGGGTCGAGACACCAAGTAATCCCATGTTGAACGTCGTGTCGATCGAAGCGCTAAGTTCCGTGGCGCATGAATTGGGCGCGTGGCTCGTCGTTGACAACACTTTTGCGACACCTTTCTTGCAACGCCCCCTCTCGTTCGGCGCTGACGTCGTCGTGCACTCGACCACCAAGTACATCGGTGGGCACTCAGACGTGATTGGTGGCTTTGTCGCGACGAACAATGACGAACTCATGACTGCGTTGAAGTTCCATCAGTACGCGATCGGCGCAGTACCAGGTCCGCTCGATTGTTATTTGTTGGTTCGAGGTATCAAGACGCTCGGCGTGCGCATGGAGCGTCACTGCTCGAATGCCGCGGCCGTCGCTGATTTTCTTTCGAGCCACGTCGCGGTAGAACGTGTGTTCTACCCGGGCTTACCCGATCATCCCGGTCACGCGATCGCCCGAGCGCAGATGAGCGACTTCGGTGGCATGGTCAGTTTCACGCTGAAGGGTGGCACCGGTGAGGCGAGGAAGGTCTGCGAGGCGACCAAGGTGTTCACGCTGGCCGAATCCCTCGGTGGCGTCGAGAGCCTGATTGAACTTCCGTCGGTGATGACGCACGCTTCGACCGCCGGGTCGACGCTTGAACCCGCCGACAACCTGGTGCGACTCAGCGTCGGAATCGAGGACGTCGAGGACCTGCTCGATGACCTTGCGAACGCGTTGTCGTGACAATCTCGTAGTCCGGTTTGTCCCCTGGAGAAAGGCGACTCGATGGCGCTGTTACCGGAACGAATGAGCGATGGCGAGGTTGAACTGCGTCGCTGTGGGTTCGATGTTCTGAGCGACGCCGTCGGGGCGATCCACGGAAGCTGGCCGGAACTTCATCATTGGCTTCTCTCGTTCCAGGAGGAAGTGACGTTGTCCTCGTATGCCAGGACCTTGGACGACTACATAACAGCCTTCGATGAGGACCAAGACTGGAGTTATTACATCTTCGACGAGCACGACGCCGCGTTGGTCGGCAGTGCGAACCTCTACCGATCGAGTGGTCCCGAGCGGGTCGCCATTGGCTACTGGGTACGAACGTCCAGGACGAGGCGTGGCTACGCGAGCCGGGCGGCGCAACTGCTGGTGGACAGTGCTTTTTCGAGCCTGCCACTGGTCCAGATCATCGAGATTCAAATGGACAAGAGGAACCTTGCCAGCGCTCGCGTGCCCGAGAAGCTCGGATTCCGTCGTGTTGCCGAAATTAAGAGAGAGATCCAGGTTCCGGGCCATTCCGGCCGGGGTCTTCTCTGGGAGATGGACCGGTTGACGTGGTCCGTTGCGAATGCCGCCGTGTCCTCGATGCGTAACGGTTAGGACGTCGCGAGGCCACGTCGGGCCTCGCGAACCGCAACCGGGCTGAGGTCCGGGTGTTGACGCAAGAAACGTCGCACCGAGGGTGCATCCAATCGAGCGAGGTCGCGCAGCGCCCAACCGACGGCCTTGGCGACGAAGAACTCACGCGATGCCGCGTGGACGTCACAGAGTTCAAGAATGAACTCGACGTCGGTGTCACGTTTCCATCCTCGCTGGTGCTGGATTGCGGCGCGATTGAGCCATTGGTTTGGCGAGCGCGACCACTGCCACACGATCTCGCGCGCGTCATAGCGTTGGCATAGGGGGCTGACGCCAGCGGTTCCCATACCGTCGACGGTATCCCACCAGGGCTTGGTGATGAGCAGGTCCTGCATGTATTCAATCAGGAACTTTTCGTCGGCGGCGTCGATGTAGCACGCGATCAGATCGTACGCGGCGTAATGGAACTCACGTTCTCGCTGTCCCATGAGTAAGAGACTGGTGTAGCCAAGTTCGTCACTGGTCGGAGACCCAAGGTCGTGCCACGACGAGTGCAGAGCTCGACGCCGTTCGCCAGCTCTGACACCGAGGAACGGTGCGACGTCCTTCATGTAGGCCCGCATCGCGGGTGCGAGGTCCGAATTCGCCAGAGGCCTGAGAGCGGACATCGTCCTTCGAACGGTCTCGCGGGGCCAGGTGGTCACCAAGGCAGCGTAGACAAGGTCACGGCGGCCGAAAGGCGACGCCACGAAGTGGCGTCATGTTGATGGATACGTCACGGGCCCCTTTGCTCCTGAAAGGGCTGGAACACCTAGGTTGGTGAGTGTGAACAATCCTTTCCTGCTGATTCTTACTGGCCCACCGGGCGCGGGAAAGACGACGGCTAGTCGGCTCGTCGCGTCGCACTTCGACCCCTCGGTGGTCATAGAGTCCGATTGGTTCTGGAACACGGTCGTGAACGGGGGCATCCCCGCGTGGGAGAGCGAGGCGGAGCATCAGAACGTCGCGATGCTGCGTGCTTCGTTGTCGGCGGCGGAGAGACTGTCGGGCGCGGGCTACTCCACCGTGCTTGACGGCATTGTCGGACCGTGGTACATGCCCGTGGTGCGAGAAGAACTTATGCACGTTCAAGTGCCGATTACCTACGTCGTGCTTCGTCCCGGTCTTGAAGCTTGTATTGATCGGTCCGCCACTCGAAAAAGGGAGGAGCGCCGCCGTCACTCGTTTGCCTCGGAAGGACCGATTCGCCACATGTACCAGGAGTACTCCCGGCTCGGGCCCTTCGAATCGCACGTACTGGACACATCGTCCTACGACCAAGAGACGACTGCGAGTCAAATACTCGACCTCTTGGGGCAGAGGTCGCACATCCTCAACGTGCGGACGTGAGCCGTCGGCGTTAGAGTGAGCGACACTCGACGTAAGGACTAATTGTTGGAAATGGAGACGTCGTGCACGTGTTTGCCTCGGTGGTCATCGTCAGTGATCTCGATAAGGCTCTTTCGTTCTACGTCGACCAGCTTGGCTGGACGTTGCGTATGGACAATCAGATGTCGCCCGATTACCGGTTCGTGTGCGTGGCACCACCCGGTCACTCGTCGGGGATCGTCCTCGGTTTGAGCCCGTCCTACGGTCTTCCGTGTCCGACGCCCGAAGCGCCCACCATGACGAATATCTACTTTTCTTGCGATGACGTGAGGGCGGATTTCGCGCTACTCAGCGCGCGCGGTGTCGTCTTCACCCAACAGCCTGAACAGATGCCTTGGGGGGCCTGGGGCGCAAGGCTCGTCGACCCCGACGGAAACGAGTTTTTCGTGTCCGACGGGCCATAATCGATCGGATTAACTCCACTATTTCAGCTGAACACTGGGGACGTGAACCGCGAATCACGGTGATCAACGGTTCTATAACTGCGCCAGTCTGGGCACCATTGGTGTCAGGTGTTCTATACATGATTGTGTCTGGTGTCGTTGTCATTCGGCGATGACGCACGTGAACCAGGGACGATATTCCGCTGATGTGGGGGCCGACGGCACTGTCCTCTTCTGGATCGGCATGAGGATCGACCGCCTCTGGCAATTTTGGAAATGGTTGCCGGTGTTCTTGGCGATGCCTCGAATGCTCGTCGAACTGCAGCGACAGCGTTCACTTGGTCTCGTGGGTAAGCCCCGCACCTTCGTCTCCGGGCGGGTGATCCTGGTGTGGCAGTACTGGGAATCGTTCGAGAAGTTGGAGGCTTAAGCGCGTGCGTCACAGAATCTCCATCTGCCGGCGTGGCGTGCGTTCAATCGGCGAGTGAAGGCGAACGGGTCGGTCGGTATCTACCACGAGACGGTGCTGCTCTCGGACGCGACCGTGGAGACCGTGTACGCCAACATGCCCGTCTTTGGACTGTCGGTGGTCACTGGATCGGTGGCCGCGTCGGTACGCGGTCAGTCGGCCGGACTTCGACTGGACAAGCGTGACCAAGACCAACCGCCGGTCGCGCCCTACTAGAACTTCGTCAGAGACTCGGGCGCCGCGAAAGGCTGAGTAGCGTTGGGCCATGACGTGGCCCGAGGCGACCATCGTGCTGGACGAGCGCGTCCTGCGAGATCTGCTGGAAACGCAGTTCTCCAGTCACGCCAACCTTGCGCTGTCACGAGCGACCGAGGGTTTCGACAACGTTCTTTGGCGACTGGGCGAGCGTTACCTCGTCCGTCTGCCTCGGCGAGTCGAGGCCGTTCCATTGATGGAAAACGAGATCAGGTGGATGCCCGAGCTGGCCCCGCGGTTGCCGCTGCCGGTGCCAGCACCGGTCCACGTCGGACGACCCGCGCCGATGTTTCCGTGGCCCTGGGAGGTGACGAACTGGTTCGAGGGGATTCCCGGGGATTTCGTAGCCGCCGTCTCGTCGCCATCCTCGGCCCGCAGTCTGGGCGCGTTCCTGCGTGCCCTGCACCAGCCGGCGCCGAGGGACGCGCCGCATAATCCGTTGCGGGGCGTGTCGCTCGCCCACCGCAGCGGCCAAATGGAGGAACGACTCGAGCTCGTCGGGGGTCTGGTTAGAACGGCATCGGTTCGCCGCGTCTGGCAGGCGGCCCTGGACGCCCCTCGTTTCGAGGGACAACCGGTATGGATCCACGGCGACCTGCACCCCTCGAACCTGATTGTGCGGTCTGGTTCGCTGGCGGCGGTGGTGGATTTTGGTGACCTGTGCGCCGGCGATCCGGCGACCGATCTCGCGGGCGCGTGGATGTTCTTGTCGCATGAACTGCTCGGGGACTTCCTTGATGCCTACGGCGAACACGACGAAGGATTGATCGCTCGCTCGCTTGGTTGGGCTGCACTGTTTGGCACGATGTTCGTCAGCCTCGGCATGGAGGGGCGAGCCAATTACTTGGACGTCGGAAAGCGGACACTCGAGAGCGTCGTGCGCTTCGTGGACTAAGTCACGACGTCGGCATCACTCTGTGTGAGAATCGTCTGATGCCCGAGCAACTCATAGTCGCTGGACTTTCCGGTCGCTTTGTTCGGCTCGAGCCTCTCATGAATTCGCACGTTGACGCGCTCGTTGAGGCTTGCCAGGTCGATCGTTCGATGTACGGGTTCACCCCGGTTCCCGAGGATCGAGCGGGCATGGAGAACTTCGTCAGCGATCTCTTGCGTGACTGGCAGACGGGACTCATCGTGCCCTTCGCTCAGGTCGACGTGGCGAGCGAGCGTGCAGTGGGCGTGACCAGGTTCATGACGTTACGACGGCGAAACGAGGACGAAATGCCCTTCGCGGTCGAGATCGGGGGTACCTGGCTCGGCGCGCCAGCCCAGCGCACCGGCATCAACCGTGAGGCGAAGTTCCTACTCATGAGTCACGCTTTTGAAAATTGGGGCGTCGCTCGAGTCGACCTCAAGACCGACGCGCGAAACGAGCGTTCCAGGTTGGCGATCCTGCGCCTCGGAGCCACCTTCGAGGGCGTGCTTCGTCAGTGGCAACCTTCGCTCGTGACCGGCGAGCAAGCTCTGTATCGCGACAGTGCGATGTACTCGGTGACCCGAGGCGAGTGGCCGCAGGTACGCGAGCACCTCTTGTCGATCATCCACTAGTACGGCGCCACGTGCGCGAGCGTTGCTTGACTTAGAGTTCGACGACGGCGCTATTGGCTTGGTGGAGATGCCAGCAGAGCGCAGTGAGACGCTGCGGTCTTGTTCTCGCTACCAGCGAAGATGCAGCGTCTGACGCATGAGAGCCTCGAATTCCTCGTCGCCCAATTGGGAACGGGTGGCGAGGATGAGTTCTGCGTCCGCGCCTACCGGGACGCGCAACGGGGTGGTGTCGTCTTCGAGAGCACGTTGTACCGCGTGGGCCACGATTTCGGGGCCCGGTCGGCCCCCGGGACCGTTCAGCTTGGTGTCGGTGCCCTCCCACTCTTGCCAGAGGCCGGCGTAGGCGGGGTTGCGCTCCATCGCCGGTACGGGCTTCATACCGGGAGCGATGTAGCCCGGTTCGACTATCACCGTTCGTATCCCGAAGTGGCGCATTTCGTAGTGCAGAGTCTCGGACATCGCTTCGAGCGCGTACTTTGAGCCGGCGTACGCCCCTTCGAGGGGCGTGGCGACCCGGCCTTGCACCGAACTGATGTTGACAATAACGCCACGACGGCGTTCGCGCCATGGCTTCAACAAGTGCTGGATGAGTCGAATGGGTCCAATGGCGTTGGTTTCGAAGACCATGCGCAGTCGATCAATGGGATAATCCTCGAGGGGTCCTTGACCGTGCGCCGCGGCGTTGTTGACCACGGCATCGATTTCTCCCGAGCGCGCCAGGGCCTCAGTGATCGAGGCTTCGCTGGTGATATCGAGGGGTAGTCGCAAAGCGACGTCGAGTGAGTCAAGTTGTGCGACGTCACGGGCAGTCGCGATGACCTCGTGGCCGGCCTTGGTCAGCTCGGTGGCGGTGGCGGCACCAATCGCGCGACCAGCGCCAGTGATAAGGATGCGCATCAGTCCTCCTTCGGTTTCCACACCCTAGGCGTATCGACTGCCGGGATTGTGCGAAGTTGCGGCGAAGCCAAGGTGAACGATGACTGACAGAGGCCTATCCTTGAGGCGACGTGAGTGGCGAGTAGGAGAGACGATCCAGTGATTGTGCCTGACCAAAATGGCCGGAAGCCTTGGTTTGGACCTAAGCGATTCGGCTACGGCCGCCGACCACAGACGTGGCAAGGATGGTTGATCGCGTGGGCTCCACTCGCGGTAGTGCTCTTGATCGTCGTGGTGCGCCACTAGTTGCCTGATTGTCGCTCGGTCCGCGGACTCGAGCTCGAGGAGGACGTGACGCCGCGACGTTAATCTTCAGGTTTTCCTATGGCACGGCAGCCAGTTCCGAGGATTTGAGCGAGTCGGTGGTGTTTCGATCTTCGGCCACGTCAATCTGGTCGGATACGCGAAACGTTGACGTCGGGATCGAGCAGACGCTAGGTGTCCCAGTCCTCGAGGGTTGGCGACTTCGAAGGGGTTCCTGATGCCGAGTGCAGCGCGATGAGAATTGCGAGGAATCCAATCGCGGAAGCAACTTCGCCCACGGTCATCAGCAAGTAGGTGGCGAGTACCCATTTGAGGACCGATTGGACACCAACCAACGAGGTGAAACTCGTAAAGGACATCGTCCCCTCAGCCACGAGAACCACGATCAGGCCGACGACACCGCCTCGGATGACTCGTCGATGGGCGTCGTCGTTGACCTGTAGTTGCGACAGCCACCACCACGTCCACAGCGAGCCGGCGGCGACGACGGGTCCGAGCGTCACGTCCACGGCGATGGTCGCGGTGAGTCCGCCGTGCGTGAAGGAGGAGAACTGTCCGATGGACTCAACGACGCTCGCCACGAAGGCGACCAGGTAGCCTCCGACGATCCAGAAGCGCGCTTGACCAGTCCACTCGGGGTCCATGGCAAGAGGCTAGAACACGACTGAATCGGCGAGCGCAGACCCCTACGATGAAAGGATGAAAATCGAGGAGCTTGACGAAACGAGTATCGAGCTCGTCGCGCACTTGTGGGACCTCGTGGGCTTGACGCGGCCGTGGAACGATCCAGGAGAAGATTTTCGGCGGGCCCTGCGAAGTTCATCGTCAAGTGTGCTGGGGGCGTTCGATGGAGACGCGCTGATCGGCACCGTCATGGTGGGCGACGACGGCCATCGTGGTTGGGTGTACTACGTGGCCGTGGCGCCTGCGCACCAGCGACGCGGGATCGGGAGACTCTTGATGCAGTCCGCTGAGCGTTGGCTCGCTGAACGAGGTGTACCAAAAGTCCAGCTGATGGTGCGCGACACCAACGCGGTCGCGGTGGGTTTCTACCAGCGACTTGGTTACGACGACACACACACTATGGTGCTCGGACGCTGGCTTGAAGAGACGCGATGACCGAAGACCAGTACACCCACGGGCATCACGAGTCGGTCTTGCGCAGTCACCGCTGGCGCACCGCGGAGAATTCCGCGGGTTTCTTGCTGCCCGAACTCGCTGCCGGAGCCCGTGTCCTCGACGTGGGATGCGGTCCGGGGACCATTAGCGCCGATCTGGCGCGCCGCGTCGCACCGGGGCTCGTGATCGCGATTGACATCGCCGAGGAAGTGATCGAGAACGCTCGGAGCATTCACGAGGACCAGGGGATCGAGAACCTCCGGTTCTCGATCGACAACGTGTACGACCTCTCGTTCAAGGATCAGAGTTTCGACGTCGTCTATGCGCACCAAGTGCTGCAACACTTGAGCGATCCGGTGTCCGCGCTCATCGAGATGCGTCGAGTGCTCGTCGATGGAGGCCTACTCGCGGTGCGCGACGCCGACTTCGGAGCGTTCATCTGGTCACCCGATGACCCTCGACTGGATGCCTGGATGGATCTCTACCACCGAGTGACCTTGGCGAACGGGGCCCAAGCCGACGCCGGTCGCCTTCTTCCTACCTGGGTGCGCCAGGCGGGCTTTCATGACGCAACGGTCACGTCATCGAATTGGACCTTTCATCAGGCCGACGAACGTGCGTGGTGGGGAGGACTGTGGGCTGATCGAATCCTTCACAGCGATTTCGCTGGCCAAGCGCTGGCGTACGGGTTCATCGACGAGGGTGGTCTGGCGTCGATGTCCCAGGCCTTTCGCAAATGGTCGATCAACGAGGACGGCGTGTTTGTCGTGCTGAACGTCGAAGTACTCGCGAGGCGCTGAGGCCTCATTCGGTTGCGGAATTTCATTCGCCCTAAAGGGGAAATTGACGTTGAACGGGTAGGTAGGAAACGCGTCAAGATGGTGCTGTGAGTTCGCTGCCCGAGTACGTGATCTTTGACCTTGACGGGACCATCGCCGACTCCCAAGAGGGGATTTTGTACTCCTTTCGACTGACGCTGGACGAATTGGGCATCGAGCGAAGCGACGACGACTTGCGCCAACTGATCGGACCCCCGTTGGAAGAGTCCTTTCGCACTTTGGGTATAGACGGGGACGCCCTCGGTCCGGTCGTCGATCGGTACCGCGACTTCTACGGAAAATTCGGCGTCCAACGGGCCCGGCTCTATGACGGCATCTTTGAAACGCTGCGAGTGCTCGAAGAGAGTGATGTGCTCATGGGTGTCGCGACGGCCAAGCGGGTGGATTTCGCTCACGAGATGCTCGGGTCGCTGGGTGTCGCCTCGTTCTTTCGCACGATCGCGGGTGTCAGCTTCGACGACTCGCTCACCACGAAAAAGCAAGTACTCAATGGGGTTCTTGACTATTTCCAGCCCCCTCGACGTCGGCGGGTCTGGATGGTCGGCGATCGTCAACAAGACGTGCTCGCTTCTATCTTCCACGGCATCGTGCCCATTGGCGTGCTGTGGGGTTATGGGTCTCGCGATGAACTCGACACGAGTGGGGCCGAGTACATCATCGACGATCCGCGCGATCTGCTGGAGCTAGGGGTGGACACCGGTGGCGACCCCGCCTGCTTCGCGAACCTCCTGTGTCGCGAATGCGGTGCGGTCAGTGCGGGTTCGCAGGTTTGTACGAACTGCGGTCTCGTGATGAGCGAGTCGGTCGAGTAGTCAGCTCGTCGTCTCGTTCACGCGAAACGACGCGGGCTCGAAGACGTCATTGTCGAACAGGTAGCTGCGTACGCCTTTCAGATCGCCCCGCCAGGGTAGCTCGGTAATCTCCTGCCAGCTTCGACGACCCGCACGCAGTCGAAGGAATTCGAAATGGCTCGTTTCGAGATCGATGGTCTCGTCACCGCTGCCCACGTAGTAGACGACGCCATCGAGTCGAAGGCGAAACGACAACGTCGTCGAGGGCCGGAACGGTTCGATCACTGACACAGCCGCGACGCGGACTCTGTCGCACGACTCCGGACCGGGCTCGTGGAGCGCGTAACGGATGTCGTATTCGTGGGTGACCTGGTCGAAGAGCAAGAATTGAAAACTCTCGTCTATCTCGTCTTCGATGGCAAAGTCTCGCCATCGACGCACCAGTTCGTCGAGTGAGAGACCGGCACCCAGCGCCACTTGACGTTGCGCCCATTCGTTGATATCGCCTCGGGGCAAGTTACGCGCCGACACGTCGCGGCTCACGCCGACGAGGTGGGCGAGCACTTCACGTACCTTCCAGAGCGGCGTGAGCGGTGAGGTGCGTTCCCACTCGGGGGCCGGGACGCTCGAGACGACTTCGCACACCGCGTCGCGACTTGCAGCGAAGGCCTTCGCGTACTCGTTCATGCAGAGAGGATACGGCGCGACCACATCGTGTAGTCGATAATTTCAAGTGCAGAAGTTGAGAAACGTGAATCAAGCACTTCTTGCCCTTCTCGCTCGTTCGCGACGACGCTGAACATAACCGTCATGACCTCACCGTTACGATTGCAAGCACGAAGTAGTGAGAGGCGTATGAACCACAAGCACGAAGGAGAGAACGAGCGACTGCGTATCCCTCCGCCGTTGCTTAAGCACCGAATCGCTTCTGGACGAGGCGCCATGGAGCAGCCCAACGTCACCCAGGAGGAGGCCGCCCTTACGCCGACATTCTGGCTGGCCGTCGTGCTCACGGGAGTCGCGACCGGACTCTTCGGCGATTTACTGATGTGGTTACTTGCGTTGAGCGAGCGAGTTGCATTCGGCTATCACTCGGGGAGTTATCAGGCGGCGGTCGCTCGTACGACTGACTTGCACCGCGTAATCACCCTGTTCATTGCTGGCGTGCTCGGTGCCGTGCTCTGGTTCCTCATCCGTCGTTACCTGCGACACGAGAATGCCGAGATTGACGATTCGCTGTGGAACGGCGACGGCGAACTCGGCATCCGGCGCAGCTTCTTCACTTCAATCGCGTCCGAAGTGGTCATTGGCATGGGTGCTTCAATTGGCCGCGAGGCCGCGCCGAAATTGATGGGTGGTGCGTCGGGCAGCGTTCTCTCGCACTGGTTGAAACTCTCACCCACCCAGAAGCGCCTCCTGGTCGCCTGTGGCGGTGGTGCAGGACTCGCGGCGGTCTACAACGTTCCACTCGGTGGCGCGATCTTCACCGCTGAAGTGCTGCTTGGGAGTTTCGCCCTGCCGACCGTATTACCGGCGCTGGCGTGTTCTCTCATCGCGACCATGGTCGCGTGGGTGTACCTGCCGAGCAGAGCCACCTATCCCGACATTCCGTCGTATCGTTTCAGTGGCTCGTTGATGGTCTGGTCGTTGGTTGCCGGCGTCGTCATCGGACTTCTTGCCGTTTCGTACGTACGAGTCATTGGCTGGTGCGCTCACTACCGTGCCAAGGGGGCGTCGATCTTCTGGGTGATGCCCCTCGCGTTCCTCGTCGTGGGCGTGCTCGGAATCTGGTTTCCGCAACTTTTTGGCAACGGCAAGGATATGGCCCACGAGGCCTTCCTGGGCGCGGGAGGTCTAGGTCTCTTCTTCGCCCTGTTCGCGCTGAAGCCGTTCGTGACCGCCCTGACGCTGGGCAGTGGTGCGTCGGGCGGCGTGTTCACGCCGTTCCTGGCGACGGGTGCGGTCTTCGGCGCGTTCTTTGGTGCCGTGTGGATTCACCTGTGGCCCGGAACGCCCGTCGGAGCCTTCGCGCTGGTCGGTGCCGCAGCCATGATCGGTGCTTCGATGCAGGCACCACTCGCGGGAATAGTGCTCGTACTCGAACTCTCCCACGGTGGCTTTCGAATCATGATTCCCGTCATGGCCGCCACGTTGATTGCGACGTTCCTCGTTCGACACATCGACGGCTACTCGATCTATTCAGCTCGCCTACCGAGCCGTAGCGAAACGTAAAGCGTGAGTATCGTTGCTCTCACGCGGAGGTGGCGACGTGGAACGACAAGTTGAATTCCAAGTGACGGATGACGATCCCCAAACGCGATTGGTGCGTACCTTTGACGCGCCGATTGAGAAAGTCTTTGCGGCGTGGACGACTGCCGACATGCTGCGCCCATGGTACGGACCTCACGTCACGAACGTGTCGGAGTGTTTCATGAATCTGACCGAGGGTGGCTCGTACCGGATCAAGATGCGAGCGCCCGACGGCACCGAGTACCCGATGTTCGGCACGGTGCACAACGTACGTGTGCCACACCACTTCGAGCTTGTCGCTGACCTCAGCGAGCACCCCGACGACTTTGTTCATATGTTTCGACCAAAAGGGACTGCACTCGAGTTCGTGCCCGTTCGCTGGTACTACGAGATCGATTTGCGCGAAGAACAGGGGGTGACGACCGCCGAGGTCCGGGCCAGGTATCCGGTTGTCGATGACCGTGACGTCATGATCTCGACGGGTGGCGCCATCGGTTGGAACGAGAGTTTCGAGAGGCTAGACGCACTGCTCGCTCAAATCTGAAAGACCTTCGGGCCAAAGCGTGGAACAATGGATGCGTGTACGTTCCAGCCAAGTTCCGCGTCGGCGACGACGAGGCGTGGCGGGTGGTTCGAGACGCGGGAGCGGGTGTCCTCGTGCGCGTCACGCCGTCCGGTCTAGCCAGTGTTTTTGTGCCGGTGGTCGTCGACGACGATCAACGGACCATCACGTCACACGCGGCCAGGGCAAATCACTGGTGCCAAGGGGTCGAACCGGGTGACGAGGTGCTCGCCGTCTTCCTCGCCGCCAGCGCCTACGTCACGCCCTCCAATTACCCGAGCCGCTTGACTCATCCCGAAGTCGTGCCGACGTGGAACTACGTCGCGGCCGAGGTTCGCGGTCGCGTTCGAATGCACGAGGAGCCGGAATGGAAACTCGCCCAAGTACGTTCCCAGACCGATCGGTTTGAACACAGTCGTGAGCCGCAGTGGCGCGTCGACGACGCTCCGGCGAAGTACATCGACCAGCAATTGAAGGCGATCATTGGCATCGAGATCGAAGTGATCAGCATTGAGGGTAAGGCCAAGCTCTCCCAAAACCGACCCGCCGAGGATTTCGAGAGCGTGCGCGAGAATCTCGCGAGTGGTTCGCTCGCTGAACGCAACGTCGCCCAACGCATGAACTTGAATGAGTAGTCCGTGCACCGTTCGGCGTGCGGGCGCGCGAGATTTCTCGGCGCTGCGCGCGATACGTCTTGAGGCACTGCGTGACACCCCCGAAGCGTACGGGTCGACGTACGACGATTCTCTCAAGTGGTCCGCACGACGTTGGCGAAAGGTCGCCAAGACTTGGAACTACTACCTCGGCGAATGCAGTGGTGTGGTCAAGGGCATGGTTTCGGGTGGCTACAACGAGGTACACCCGGGGACGTGCTGGCTTTATGGGATGTACGTCGCTCCGAGTGAACGCGGCAGTGGACTGGCCACGCAACTCGTCGACGCGGTGGTGACCTGGGCGCGAGCCGACGGCGCTCGTCAACTTTACTTGCACGTTAATCCGGGCGTCAGACCTGCGCGGGCGTTCTACGCAAAGGTCGGCTTCGTCGAGAACGGTGAGACAATCATCATGGACCGTGACCCTTCGATCACGCTCTGCACTATGGTCAAGACCCTTGACTGAAACCGTGGATCACTTCACTGTTCGAAGGGTCGATCCGCACGAGCTTCATGAACTTCGTCGCCGAGTGCTTCGTTCGAATGATCCGGCCAAAACGGTGGCCGATCCGCGCGACGATGATTCATCGTCGCGGCACTACGCCGGGTTTCTAGGTGGGCGACTCGTGGTGAGTGCGTCGTTCTATCCTTCAACGGCGCCGGTGAACGCTGAGCTCCTCACGTATCAACTCCGCTATATGGCGACCGACTTTGACGTGCAGGGTCGCGGGTACGGCGCCCTCGTGCTCGAGCACGCCGAACGAGAACTGAAGTATCTCGGCGCCCAGCAACTCTGGGCCAACGGCCGAGACTCCGCGCTCGGTTTCTATCTGCGTACCGGCTGGTTGGCGCTCGAAGGCAGTGAGCACCTCAGTCCCGAGACGCAGTTGCCGCATACCGTAATCTTTAAGTTGCTCCAGTAATTTCCTGGTGTTTGCCCTATTTTCTACCAATTTAGTAGGTTATTCGTATGCGTAAATGGCTCTCCCTTCTTGGCGTGCTCGTGGTCGTGGCCGCCGCAGTCGTCATCTACATCCGCTACCACAAGAGCAACACCGCGGCGCCGACCACGACCAGCACCGCGGTGGTGATTCCGACGGCGCCCTTGACGGGTTTGCCGGACCCGGGGGGCGCGGCCCTCACCCGTCCGGCCCTCACGGTCAAGATCGAGAACACGCCCGAAGCCTTGCCCCAGTGGGGCATCGACCAGGCTGACGTGGTCTACGAGGAGATCGTGAACGGCGGTATCACGCGACTGGCGGCGATCTTCAACTCCCAAGCGCCCGCCAAGATTGGTCCGGTCCGTTCGGTTCGACCCACCGACACCCAGGTCGTCTATCCGCTGAAGGGTATCTTCGCCTTTTCGGGTGGCGCCCCCTACGCCATCGCCAGTATCGAGACCGTGCCCGGTCTCACCCTGGTCGACGAGGACAAGGCCGACCAGACGTCAGCGATGTATCGCGACCCGGACCTCTACGCGCCACACAATCTCTTCGGCATCGGCTCCTCGCTGTTCGCCATCGGCGGTTCACCTAAGCCACCGCCCGCGCTCTTCTCGTACCGCAGCGCGGGTGCGAAGGTGAAGGGGGCCACGGTTGCCAGCTTCGTCGTCAACTTTCCCAGTATCTATCCCGTCACCTGGACCTGGGATGCCGCGTCGGGTTCGTGGGATCGCACGATCTTCGGCAAGGCCGACGTGACGGGTACTGGCGTACGTGAGTCGCCGAAGAACGTGGTGGTCATGTTCGTGAACTACGTGAACGGCATCGGTACTTTGAACTCCTACGCCAACCTTCAGGGCGCGGGCAGCGCCGACTTCTTCACTGACGGCAAGGAAGTCGCGGGATCGTGGTCGCGCGGATCGTCGATGTCCAACGTCATTGCCTACCAGACGTCGAGCGGCAAGACCATGACACTGACGCCCGGTCAGACCTGGGTCGAGTTGTTGGACGTTGGTGCCGCGCTCAACGTCACGCCGTGAGAATGGTCTCAATCCTCTCAAGGGTCGCGGTCATGTCACGCAGGTTGGACTGCTCCTTGTGCCAGAGCGTGATCGCGAACGCCCATGGTTTGTCGTAGTTGAAGGACTCGGTGACCTTGGTGCCACCCGGGACCTCTTCGAGGTCGTAGCGCCAGACGAACTGGGCCAGGTGATGCCATGCGATGCATTTGTTTTCTTCGAAGGCCACCACCTTGTTGCTCACGACGTAACTCAGCCCGAGCTTCATGTCCATCGAGAACTGGGCGCCCAGGAAGAGCCTCTCGGGGGCCTTTCGCACCCTCACGACACTGCTCGAACCGTCGAAGGTGCTGTGCTTTCGCGGGTCCGCCAGGAGATCGAAGATCGCCGAGGGCGCGGCGGGGATGACTCGTGACGTGCTGACGACGTGGGTGGCGGACATTCTCGCAGCGTAGACCGCTTTTCTCACGGTAAGTTCGAGACCATGAGCTACCTCGAACAGACACTCACGACGCCCGACGGAAGACAACTCGAGGTCGCCACGCTGGGCGACCCGAGTGGTTTGACCGTCGTGTTCCACCACGGCACACCGGGATCGGTGAAATTGGTGAATTACTTCATGAAGATCGCCGACCAGTCGTCGCTGTTCTTCGTGACGTTCTCGCGCCCCGGTTACGGATTGTCGGGCCGCCTCGAGGGACGGAGCATCTCGTCGGTCGTCGCTGACGTGACCACGGTGCT
Source organism: Acidimicrobiaceae bacterium (assembly GCA_003160115.1). Taxonomy (GTDB): domain Bacteria; phylum Actinomycetota; class Acidimicrobiia; order Acidimicrobiales; family RAAP-2; genus RAAP-2. The sequence goes on along the minus strand of PLQL01000034.1, from coordinate 146,448 downwards.
CGGCGCCCTCGGTCGCAGCGACTACGTCGCGGTGGGCTGGTCGGGAGGGGGTCCTCACGCGCTGGCGTGCGCGGCGCTCGACGCCCCGCGGTGCCTGGCCGCGTGGTCGATCGCCGGCGTCGTGCCCGTGGACGCGGACATCAACTGGACCGAGGGCATGGGTCCCGAGAACCTCGAGGAGTTCTCGCTCGCGGTCGAAGGCGGATCGGAATACGAGGCGCACGTCATGCGTGATGGTGAGCGGTTCGCTGGTTCGACGCCTGAGAACATCGTCGAACTCTTCGGTGGACTGTTGTCCGAGGTCGACAAGGTCGCCCTCGTTGAGCACCAGGCTCGAGTGGTCCTCGCCGAAGCTTGCGCGCACGCGTTCGCCCAGGGCTATTACGGGTTCTACGACGACGACCGGGCGTTCTTCTCGCCTTGGGGTTTCGATCCCACCCAGATCGAGGTGCCGGTGTTTGTGTGGTTCGGCGACCACGACCTCATGGTGCCCCCTTCGCACGGGCAGTGGTTGGTGTCGAACCTTCCGACGGCGATCAAGGTGCACAAGCCCCAAGAGGGTCACGTTTCCTTGTTGACCAATCACGAGGACGAACTCGAGGGGTCTTTGCTGCGTGCCTTCGACGGAAGGTTCCGTCGCGGCAGTTAGTCCAAGCGACGCGTTCGCTCGCGTGGTGGGTGATAATGGACGTAAGAGTGAGGAATTCGATGCGCCTAGGCAACATGTACGGACCCGACGCCACCTTCCTGGGCGTTCCGGGGGCCGACCCCGACGACGTCACCCAGTGGGAGAAGGCGCGTGCGGCCATCATCGGAGCGCCCTTCGACGGCGGCACCTCGCATCGCTCGGGATGCCGGTTCGGTCCTCAGGCGATCCGCACCTCGGACTACCTGCCTCACGACGGTGCGCGACCGAGCCTCGCCCTCGGGGTCGATCCGCTGCTCGAGCTCGGTGTGGTCGACCTGGGTGATGTGCTCATGCCTTCGGGCGAAACCGAGCGTTCGCTCCGAGCCCTCGAGGATCGAGTGACGCGCGTCGCCACGCAGGGGGTGCTGCCTATCGTGCTCGGGGGCGATCACACCATCGCCCTGCCCGACGTCACGGGCGTCGCACACCACGTGGGTTGGGGTCGCGTCTCGGTTATCCACTTCGACGCGCACGCCGATACTGGCGACAGCCAATTCGGCTCCCTCTATGGTCACGGCACCCCCATGCGTCGGCTCATCGAGTCCGGCGCGTGTCGCGGCGACCGCTTCTTGCAGGTGGGCCTTCGCGGGTACTGGCCAGATCCCGAGACGCTGCACTGGATGAACGAACAGGGCATGCGTTCGTTCGAAATGTCCGAGATCGTCAAGCGCGGTCTGGACGTCGTGCTCGACGAGGCGATAATGATCGCCCTGGACGACTGTGACGCGGTGTTCTTGTCGGTGGACGTGGACGTGGTGGACCCTGGGTCGGCGCCGGGCACGGGAACGCCCGAGCCCGGGGGACTCTCGTCACGTCAACTGCTTGACGCGGTGCGGCGCATCGCCATGTGGGTGCCACTGGCGGGCATGGACGTCGTCGAGGTCTCGCCGCCTTACGATCACGCCGAGATCACCGCGTACCTCGCCAATCGCGTCGTACTCGAAGCACTCGGTGGTGTTGCCTGGCGCGAGAAGTCGTTGCGTGGTGAGGTCGTGCGCGACCCCACCGATCCGTTGCTGAAGGGCCGCTAGTAGCGCATCGAGTTGAGGATCGCCAACACGAGCTCTTCACTCGTGTCGGGGTGTAGGAACGCGAGTCGAGCGACCGTCTCGCCCTCCCACTTCGTCGGAGTCACGAAGGCCACCTGGTCGCGAAGAAGTTGCTGGCTCCACGCGGTGTAGTGCTCGTCGTCCCAGCCGAGTCGACGGAACAGCACGATCGAGAGGCTCGCCGGTCGAACCAGTTCGACGTGGTCCGCTTCGTCGATGAGTTGAGCGGCACGATCGGTGATGGCGATCGACGCCTCGACGGCGTCTTCGTAGGCGGCCACGCCGTTGGTCGCCAGTGAGAACCAGAACGCGAGACCTCGCGCGCGACGCGAAAGGTGGATCGCGAAGTCCGAGGGATTCCACTCGTAGTTCTCGTCCTCGTTTTCGTGCAGTACGTCGAGGTAGCCCGCTTGCTGGGCGAGGATCTTGCGCGCCGTGGTCGGATCACGGTAGACCAGCGCGCAGCAGTCGAGTGGTGCGTAGAGCCATTTATGGGGATCGACGATGAAACTGTCGGCGTGACGGATGCCCGTCAGGAGGTGTCGACGCGAGGGCGAGAATAACGCGGCGCCGCCGTAGGCGCCGTCGACGTGGAACCAGAGGTCGTTCTCCCTCGCGAAGGTACCCAGTCCTTCGAGGTCGTCGACGATGCCGGCGTTCGTGGTACCCGCCGTCGCCACGACGCCCACGACGTTGTCGGCGAGCGGGTCATTGGCCATGGCCGCCTCGAGGCGCGCCCTGGTGAAGCGGTGGTCGTCGCACTCGACCACGAGCGCCTCGATGCCTAAGACGTGCAGCGACTTGCCGACGCTCGAATGAGCATCCTGGGAGACGGCGAAGCGCACCTGGTGGGGAGCGAACTCGGGCCGCTTGGCTCGCCCGATGTCGCGCCCGACGGTGAGGCTCGAAAGATTGCCCATCGAACCCCCTGAGACGAAGGCGCCGCCCGAGCCCGCCGGCATACCCGCCTGGTCGGCGAGGAACTCGAGCGCCTGGTTCTCCAGCACCACGGCGCCCGCGGACTCGAGCCAACTCGTACCGTTCAGTCCCGAGCACGCCACCACCATGTCGAAAAGAAGTGAGCTCTTGGTGGGGGCGTTGGGTATGAACGCCAGGTAACCGGGCGAGTCGCACGAGATCACGTGTTGGGCGATCCGGTCCTTGAAGAAGGTGAGTACCTCTTCGGGATTGTTGCCCTCGCGCGAGATCAGGCCGCGCAGGTTNNGCCGGAGTGGCGGCGAGTGCCAAATTGGCCGCGAACTACACTCGCCCAATGGCAATGGCGCGCGTTGGTTATCTCGGACCCGAAGGTTCGTTCTCCCACGAGGCGGCCTCGACGTTGGAGAACGTTGAAGGGATTGCCTGCGGTTCGATCCCCGAGGTGTTGGTTGGCGTGAGCAACGGCTCACTCGACTTGGGCCTCGTGCCGCTCGAGAACGCCATCGAGGGGACGGTGTCGGCCACGATCGACGGTCTGGTCTTCGATAACGACCTGGTGATCGAGCGCGAGATCGTCTTGCCCATTCACTTGCATCTGCTCGCGAAGAGAGGTGTGAGTCCTTCGTCGGTGACCAAGGTACTCAGCTACGTGCACGCTCTCGAACAGTGCCGCGGCTACGTCGCCACGCTGCCGCTCGCCACGACCGAACAGGCGACGTCGACCTCGCAGGCGGCGCGCGAGGTCGCGGAATCGAACGAGCCGTGGGCGGCCGTGGGATCGCTCATGGCTGCACGTCTCTTCGGACTCGAAGCAATTGCGAACGACATCGAAGACCATCGGGGAAACGCGACGCGATTCGTTCTCGTGGGTCGCGAGGTGATTGCGTCGCCCACCGGCAACGACCGCACGTCCATCGTTTGTTTCCAGGACGCCGACCGCCCCGGTTCGCTCTACGCCATCCTTGGAAGGTTCGCGGCGCGCGACATCAACTTGACCAAACTCGAGAGTCGCCCGACCAAGCAAGGACTCGGGGATTACTGCTTCGTGATGGAGTTCGAGGGCCATGTCGCCGACGACGTGGTCGCGGACTGCCTCGCTGATCTTCAGGCGCACCTCACGCGAGTGAAGTTCCTGGGTTCGTACCCGGTGGTCGGCGAGGGCGCGCAGGTTCGTCGTGAGGAAGTGGGCGAGGCTCGAAGGTCGGCGAGCGAATGGATCGAGTCGATCCGCTCGCGAGTACGTCCCTAGTCGTCCAGTTCGTGGTGCTCGAGCCAGTGGTAGCCAGCGCCCGCGCATCCGAGGAGCACGGCCGCCGAGGAGAGCCCCGCGAAGACCATTTGTCCGGTGCCCGCCCAGGCGAGAGCGAGGAGCGAGAGTCCGATCAACGCCCTTCCCGCGGTGCCCTGAAAGGGCGACTTCACCTCACGGTGAGTCCAGATCAGCAGCGCGCCGATGCTCGCCATGACGAAAGGCAGACTGAGCCGCTGGGCCTGTAGCTGACTGAGCCCCCAAGTGACCAGGAAGGACGCGACGAGCTGGAGAATCGTCGCGACGCTGAGACGCCGTTCGATGCGCAGCGCCTCGGGTCCCCGCGGCCTCGGCGCACTCGAAAGCAGACTCGGGGTGACGGTGATCGCGCCGAGCACGACGAGGGCACCGAAGAGGCCCGCGACGAGCGGCGAGGTGATCGGGGAGAGCGCGCGCACGAGCCACCAGGCGCCGAAGGCGACCTGCAAGCCCCCTCCCACGAGCAGCACGCGCTTGCGCCACTGTGCCTGGGCGTCCGTTTGCATGCTCGGAGTTTGTACGTGGCATTCGTGCAACGTGGTCATGACACGACCTCCTGGGCGCGCTGGTCGACCGCGTCGGTGTAGGACTTCACGGTGGCGGCGATGATCTCCGACCAGGGAGTCGGGGCCAGGGCGAAGGTGGCCTGGGCGAGCGACGAGTCCATGACGAAGTCGTCTCGGAACTGGTACTCGGTCTCACGCAGTTCGTGCATCTGGCGCGATACGAGTCCGAGTGTGTAGAGCAGTCGCCGCGAGAGTGCGCGCACGCGCACACGCCCTACGCCCGCGTACGCCGACACGTCGTTCGCGACCTCTTGCTGGGTTCGAGGTTCGTTCGACGGCACGTGCCAGGCTTTGCCCCACGCTCGTGGATCAGCGCCGACGGTGACGGCGAGACGCGCGACGTCCTCGGTATAGGTGAAGGTATGAGCGACGTCGCTGCGACCGATGGTCGTGACCGATCTGCCGGCGAGCACTCTTGGCACAAAACGCGATCCCACGACGCTGTCGGCTCGGGGTCCGATGTAGTCCGCGGCGCGTATCTCGACGACTTTGGCTCGACCCGCGTCGAAGGCCTCTCGTTGTTCGCGCCACATGCCAGCGCGTACCTGACCCTTGGTTCCCGGGGCCGCGAGCGGCGTGTCCTCGGTCAAGGGATGGCCGGCGTCGTAGGTCGGCGCGCCGATGGAAGCGGTGGCTGGTCCGTAGCCGTAGAGGTTCGAGACGGTGACCAGCACGGCGCCGCAGTGCGCGGCAGCCTCGAGTAGCGCCTGGTTGATGGGTGGCCAATCGAGCGCCCAGCGGTGGTAGGCGGGATTGACGCAGTTGTAGAGCACGCCCACCCCTTCGCAGAGTGTCGTCATGAGTGTGGCGTCACTGGCGTCACCACGTACGAGTTCGCAGCCCTCGGGTCCGTTGCCCGACCGCGTGAGAACCCTCACCCGGGCCCCTTGATCGACCAGGTGTCGGGCCACCGCGCTGCCAATGGGGCCCGATCCCACGACCAGGTGCGGAGGGGGAATTCGTGAACTGGACATTGAGCCTCCTCGAGCGGTCCGCCACGGTGGCGCTTCGTCCGCTGCGCCACTGTAACACGAGCAATGCTCTAATACAAGAGCATCGCTCTATAAAATACTCGGCGCTCTACTTTGTGGCAGAATGGGTCATGGCTCCGGAGCAAATCAAGGCTGATGAGCGCCCTTCGGCGCCGCGCACCGCTCGGGACCGGGCTCGCGTGGAGATCACGGCAGAGATCCTGACCGCCGCGCGCCGGCACCTGGCGAGCGAGGGGGCCCCGTCGTTGAGCTTGCGCGCCATCGCCCGAGAGTTGGGCATGACCTCGTCGGCCGTCTATCGCTACGTGGCCAGCCGCGACGACCTGCTCACCTGGCTCATCGTCGACGCGTACAACTCGCTCGGCGCGGCAAGCGAACTCGCTGAACGTGGCGTCGAGCGCGAGGACGTCATCGGTCGCTTCCGCACCACGTGCCGAGCGGTGCGTCAGTGGGCCATCAGCAATCCCCACGAGTGGGCGCTCATCTACGGTTCACCGGTTCCCGGTTACGTCGCCCCGGCGGACACCATCGTTCCGGCCAGTCGCGTGCCGCAGTTGCTCGGCGCCATACTGGTCGACGCGGTGCGCGCAGGGCGCGTGCGCGAGTCGTTGATGGGCGAACGAGTCGACCCGACGCTTGACTCATCGCTCGCCCCACTTCGTGAGGCGCTCGGAATCGCCGTGCCGACCGCGGTCATCCACCAGGCACTGATGGTGTGGGTTGGCCTTTTTGGGGCAGTCTCCTTCGAGCTCTTTGGCCAGTTCCAGAACGTGATCGGCGACGGCCCCGGTGAACGCGACGCGCTCTTCGACAGATGCGTGCGTCGCTGGTTGGACGAAATCGGCATCGCCTAGGCAGCGCACCGATCCCTCGCTGGGGTCAATACAAAGGGGCCTAGGTAACGGGGTGAAGCGCATCTGGCGGAGGGAGTGGGATTTGAACCCACGGTGGGCAAGCCCACGCCGGTTTTCAAGACCGGTACATTCGGCCGCTCTGTCATCCCTCCGGGGACGATCCTAGTTGACCTGAGCTCTAGATTTTCTTGCGGTTACGTGCACGCGTTGCCATGTCGAGGTGCACCTTGCGCAGTCGCACGGACTTGGGCGTGACCTCGACGGCTTCGTCGTCGGCGATGAACTCCAGCGCCTGTTCGAGCGAGAAGACCGTCGCCGGCGTGATGCGCTCGGTGTGGTCGCTGCCCGAAGCACGCATGTTCGTGAGCTTCTTCTCCTTGGTCGGGTTCACGTTCATCTCGTCCGAGCGCGAGTTCTCCCCTACGATCATGCCTTCGTAGACTTCGGTGCCGGGCGCGACGAACAAGACGCCGCGGCTCTCGAGGTCGATCAACGCGTTCGCGGTCGTGGGCCCACGGCGGTCCGCCACGAGCACGCCGTTCTGGCGAAGTCGGATGTCGCCGAACCAAGGCTCGTAGCCGTCGAAGTTCGTGTGCATCATGCCGCCCCCGCGGGTCTCGGTCATGAAGTCGGTGCGGATGCCTACGAGCCCGCGAGCCGGGATGCGCCATTCCAGGCGCACCCAACCGGTGCCGTGGTTCACCATGTCGATCATGGTGCCTTTTCGGGTCGCCAACAGGGTTGTTACTGCCCCCACGAACTCCTCGTGGACGTCGATCGTGACGTGTTCGACGGGCTCGTGCAACTTGCCGTCGACCATCTTGGTGACCACTTGGGGCTTGCCGACCGTGAGTTCGAAGCCTTCGCGGCGCATGGTCTCGATCAGGATCGCGAGTTGCAATTCGCCTCGACCCTGCACTTCCCACGCGTCGGGGCGCTCAGTCGTGAGCACGCGCAGTGACACGTTGCCGACGAGCTCCTTGTCGAGGCGGTCCTTGATCATGCGAGCGGTGAGCAGTTTGCCTTCCGTGCCCGCGGCCGGTGACGTGTTGATACCAATGGTCATCGACAGACTTGGCTCGTCCACGTGCAACGGCTCGAGGGCGATCGGATTGTCGGGGTCGGCGAGGGTCTCGCCGATGAAGATGTCCTCGAAGCCCGCGACCGCGACGATGTCGCCGGGTCCCGCGCTCTGGGCGGGTACGCGTTCGAGTGCTTCGGTGATGAACAGCTCGGTGACCTTGGCGTGCTCGATCGTGCCGTCGATACGGCACCACGCCACGCGTTGACCGCGCTCGAGGGTCCCGTTGATGACCCGGCACAACGCGAGTCGGCCGAGGTAGGGCGACGCGTCGAGGTTGCACACGAGAGCCTGGAGTCCGTGACCCTCCTCGTACTCGGGCGCTGGTACGTACTGCTCGATCGTCTCGAACAAGGGCGTCAGGTCGCCCGAGGTGTCCTCGGGGCTCTTCGAGGCCCAGCCCTGACGGGCGCTCGCGTAGAGGATGGGAAAGGAGATCTGGTGCTCGTCGGCGTCGAGGTCCAAGAAGAGGTTCTCCACCTCTTGGACGACTTCTTTGACGCGCGCGTCGGGTCGGTCGACCTTATTGATCACGAGCACGACCGGTAGTCGTCGTTCGAGGGTTTTGCGCAACACGAATCGGGTCTGGGGCAGCGGGCCCTCGGCCGCGTCCACGAGCAGGATCACCGCGTCGACCATGGAGAGTCCGCGTTCCACCTCGCCGCCGAAGTCCGCGTGGCCGGGGGTGTCGATGATGTTGATCGTGAGGTCGTGCCACTTGACCGCCGTGTTCTTGGCCAGGATGGTGATGCCCTTCTCGCGCTCGAGGTCGCCCGAGTCCATGACNNCCGTGGTCGACGTGGGCGATAATGGCGATGTTTCTAAGCGAAGTTCGTAAGGTCATGGCCATACCACGCTACTAGGAAGATCTTGATGTTCGGTTCCTAGGCCGCCATCTGGTGGTGACGACGCTCCTGGACGACCGCGGTTCGCACCAAATCCCTGGCGCCCGCGCGCAAATCGGCCATCGTGCCGTCCACGCTCAGCGCGACACCCGCGTCGGGCCACACGCCGATGAATCGTCGCGGCGCGATTCCTTTGGGGTTGGCGAGGGTGTCGATCGTCAGATCGCTGCGCAGGCCGGGTCCGGCGCTTTTGCCAGGGCTGCCCGAACGCACGCGCAGCACCACGCGACCTTCGCCGAGGGGCACGTCGAGGTCACGGCGGGCCCGCAGTGACGTCCGCGCTCGCGCCACGTCGTAGTAGGCGTCACTCGTGGCGACTCGCCACTCGACCTGCAGACCTTGGGCAATCTCGAGGACCTGGACCGCCCAGTTCGTCGCTTCGGCGCACACGAGTGCGACTTCGCTCGCGCTGAGCGAGGCGAGCCAACTCGCGAGCGAACCGGACCGTGCGTAACCCGACGCACAGCGAAGCAGCTGGTCGTCAATCTCATCGGCGACGGCCTCGGTGGGCGCGACCAGCGCGTCGCGCACTACCCGACGAAGGGCGGCATTGCCGAGCAGGCGTCGCGCCGTGGCGGGCGACCATCGAAAGGAGGACGACGGCTGGCCCGCTCGTTCGACCGACCAGGCGTCGAGGCGGCGATGGTCGTTCGAGATCACCGCGCGGAAACGAGCGGAGAGGCTTCGCCGGTGGTCGTCGGTGAGCGCGACCAACGTTCCTGGAGCACCGACCACGAGTTCGTTGAGGTCGCGCGGCGTACTGCGGCGCAGCGTGAACGTCGTCATGCGTGACGTGCGATCGCCGAAAGCGCCTCGAGCACTTCGTGAGTGCTTCGCGTGAGTAGTTCGGCGTCCACGTCGAGCGACCACATTTCTCCCGTGGCGGTGGAGAACGAGGAAGTGCGAAGCGGCACGACGCCACTGCGTAGCGTCTGGACCAGGGCGTGGTAGCGCATCGTTCGCTCGGCCCCTTCGCCGAGCGGCGAGGTCGTCACGTCAAAGAGCGCCACGCTCGCCACCTCGCCCACGGTGGTACCGACCATCAGGTCGACGACGTCGCGCAAGACGACTGAGCCACTGGCGAGGAGTACGCTCGCGCGCACGGCGCTACGGGCCAACCAGTGCGGGGAGACCGGACCAAGCGATCGCGTCAAGGTGACCGCGTGGGCCGTGACGTCGGTCGCCAGACGTGCGAGGTCGTCACCACTGAGGCGATCGACGAAGTCCAGTAATTCTCCTGATCCCACTTCCAGACGCCACGCGCGCAGCGCGTCATCGAAGGGGTCGGTGACCAACGCCCCGACGCTCAAGAGACGAAGGACTTGGTTCACCAGTATGCCGCGTACCCGGGCGTGCGCAGAGAGTGCGATATCGGTGCTGAGGCTCTGTTGGCGCAGTGACGAGGCGCGCACGATCAAAGGCGTGGCGGGCACCGTGTCGTAGGGGAGTTCGAAGATCCCGTCCTCGAGGATCGAACGAAGGCCCGGGGCGCACGAGCGGTCGGTTCGAGGGCGGCGTCGGCGGTCGCCGCGCAACGCTTCGACCACGCTACGAGGAGAGGGGTCGGTGCACGTTGCCATGGATCCACTCTTGCGTAGGCCTGTGACACGCCCTAACGTGGCGTCGTGTTCATCGCGATCTTCTCGATCTTCGTCATCGCCGTGATCGTGTTATGCGTCCTGACCGTTCGTTTCGCAATACGTCGAGATCGCGAGCGACGTGCGCAGATGAACCCGGGACCTAAGACGTAGACTTCCTCTGCAACTCCTTGATCTCGCGATCGAGGTCCGCGATCGCCCTTTCGATGACGGCGAGTCGAGCCGAGAGCGATTGTTCGACTTTCTCGTCGACCCGCTCGTCCACGCGGTGATCGACCTGATCTCGGATCTTGGAGTCGAGCGAGTCGATCAGGGGCTGGGTGATCTGCTTCAGGCGAGCCTTCAAGTCGGGTGACTTGTCGCTCGAGGAGTTCTGCTCGTCGCTCATCCCTTGAGCCTACGTCGAGGCTGGCGCACAGTACGTCCCGGCGTTGAACTGCAGGGTGTTGAACTGGCCCGACCAGGGCGGGTTGGTCAGGGTGTTCGTCTCGGTCTGCAGCGTGGTGAGAGGCGAGCACGAGGCGTCGTAGGCGATGTAACCGCGCACGTTGGTGCCACTGGCACCCGCGACCGGCAACGGACCACCGTTGGCGAAGGCGACCGCTTCGAAGACTGAAATGGATTGGTTCGTGAGGTTGTAATTGCGGTATTCGGACTGGGTGGCGTAGACGGCGGGTTTGAGTGACGGGTCTATCGACGCCAGGCCGCTCGACCAGCCCGAGAGCGTGGCGGTCCAGTAGGTCGCGAAGGTGGCGAGTACGGCGTTCGACGATCCGGTGGGCGCGTCGAGTCCCGAGTGGTTGTCGGGATAGCCCTCGGGGTCATAGATGACCCAATCGGGTTTGAGTCCGACGCCCAAAGCCCGGTACTGGTCGATCTGGGACGCGACCCACGCCCCGGCGGCGAAACCGTGGCTGTAGTAGCTGGCGGACGTCTGGGGCTCGGTCTTGAGGGGTCCACTCACCGTCCAGAACGACAGCCACGTCACGCGTTTGTGTGAGTTGTAGATACTCTGGCCGAGCAAGTAGTCCGGCGAGGTCGCGATGCTCTTCGCGCTCGTGTAGCCGACCCACGGCGCGCTCTGCGTGCCGAGACCACCCGTTTCGCTGACGATGGGCCATCCGTTGGCGATGGCGACGGACCAGTCGCTGGTGGGGATGGCGTAGACGCCGACCCCTTGGGGGGGAGGTGAGCTCACGCCGGCGGCGTACAAGACCAGGTTCGCCCCCTGGGTGAGACCGGTGACGCCGGGCCCCACGGAGCGCGCGGCGCTACCGCCGGTCACCGAGACGTCGGTCGCGGTCCACGCGCTCGAGCCGATCGAACTCGTCAGGACGAACAGGTCGCCCCAGTTGGAAGCCTGGCCGGCGATGAAGAGTTGGGTGGCCGAGGCCTGCACGAAAACGGCACCGTCGAGAGGCGGTGCGCCGCTCGTCGTCGCCGTGACGTTGTCGAGTGACCAACTAGTCGAGGTGGTACCAATGATCACTGGCGATGTGAAGAGTTCGACGCTCCCGCTCGCGCTGAGCGCGACGAGGTAGTTCGACTGCGCGCTCGCGCTCGTTGAAAGAGCACCCCGCGCCGGGCTCGCGCCAGTCGTCGTGGAGAGGTTCCGGGCGCTCCAGGAACTAAAGGCCTTGTTCGAACTGATGAGTAGTTCCACGCTGCCCGCGGTCGTGATGGCGGCGAAGGACATGGTCGGGCCCGCGAGGGCGACCGGGGCACTCGAGATCGTGCCGATCGACGTGGCGTTCGAGACGTTGACGGGCGCGCCCACTGTCGGCGGGCTTTGGTCGTCGTGCCAACTGAGAGGGAGCACTTCGGCGAGGTTCGCGGTCGAGCGCACCGCCACGAACCCGTTCGAGCCCTCGAGACCGACGCTCGCAACGCCGGCGGCGACGCTGACGCCCGAAGAGGCCGTGAGGTCGGTGAGCACGTAGGGCGCGCGAGCACTGGCGCCCGCCACGTTCGGTGTTCGTGGGGCGACGACGACCGTCGAACTGATCAGTATGAGGTGGTTCTGGGTGCTCACGTATAAGACGCCGAGGTTTCCCGAAGGGTCAAAGAACACGACGGGGTCCGCGGCGGGCGTCGGTGTGTTCACCAGTGTCGAGAGGTCGGTCCAGGAGGTGGTACCCACCGCGTTCTCGACGTAGAGCCCGATCTGCGAATTGGCCATGCGGTAGGTCAGTACGTCCTCACCGTCTTGGCTCGCGGCGTGCGGAGTACCGAGCATCTTCGTGCCGTCGATTGAACTCTCGAAGGAGACGGCGTTCCAAGGCAGCGGACCAGAGCCGGTGTCCACGAATTGGTAGAGCGGTAGGGCGGCCGGTGAGTTCGTCGTCGCGACCGGATAGAGCGCGACGGGCAGCGTGGCGCCGACAATCATTATGTTCGCCACCATCGCGGCCCGTGGAAACTTCACTCGCATCCTTTGAGGCTGCTCACACCCATTTTTCCGCGGTGCACCCTAGAGAAGTCTAGGGGTGACCTTTATCACATCGTGGTCTCTTGACCAGACTGTCATGATCCGCCAACAGATCTCATGGTCGCGTGGTGACACGCGACGCCAGTGACGGTGCACTCGCGCCGACCGCGTTACGCGCACGCACGATCACCGCGTACGTGTGCGATTTCAGCAAGGTGCTGACACTGACGCTGCGCGACGTGGCGGAGAAGTTCGACCACGTCGAGCCGCCATTCACCGAGTACTGAAAGACGGTGATGGGTGAGGAACCAGCAGCGTCCGGTGCGACGAGGAGTCTGAAGCCGCGCGCTAACGCGACGAGGCTCGCGATCCTCGGCTGGCCCGGCACCGAGCCGGTGACGTGGGCGGTGCCGAAGGAAATCGTGGCGGTGTGCAACGTCGTGCCTTCGTAGGAGATCGTTACCGTCACCGGACCCGCGGTGTTGTTCGTGACCGTGAAAGCGGCCGTGCCACTCGAATTAGAGCTCACCGTGGCGCTCGCCTGGCCGGGACCCGCGGTACTCGCTGGCTCCGAGTTGATCTCGATGGTGCCCGACGCCGCGCTGGCGCTGACGCCGATCTGGGCGTTGGCGACGGGGCTGCCGTTTGCGCCCACGAGGGTGGCGCTGAGGTTGGCCGCGCTGCCGGTGGCGACGCTCGCGCTGGGTGCGCTGAAGGTGCTCTTGGCGGCGTCGAGTTTGGGTGAGCACAGGCCAGCGATGAAGGGTGTGCCGTTCGGGCTTCCGAGCCCGGAGGCCATGTCGTAACCGACGCCCGCGCTGTAGCCACCGACGTTGTAGACATCGTTGCTGCCGGTCGTGACGTCGTTGAAACCCACGCCGGCGCTGGCCATGGCGTAGAGCTGGGGGTTGATGAAGCCGAGTCGCGCCGTGGCACACGCTTGGGCCGCCACCGCGACGATGGCACTCACCAGCGGCGCGCCGATTGAGGTACCGCCAATGGCGCTCCAGCCCGTCGAGCAGACCTGTCGGCAGTGAACGATGCCGGTCGCGGTACCCGAGTAGTACTCGATGAAACCGGTGTTGGGGTCGGCCATCGTCGAGAGGTCGGGCACCATGCGCATGGTCTCGCCCGCCGTGATACCGGGCGCGTTCTGCCAGGCGGGTCGCGACCAGATGCCTGACTTGCCACCGCCGCCGGCGCCACCACTCACGCCGCCGTTCCAGACCGATTCGCTTAGGGGACTCGTACTCGTAACGCTCAGTCCGCCCACACCCGTGACGAGTGGTTGCGAGGCGGGGTCGTCAACCGCGAGAGTCGTAGGAGTGTAATTGTCGGGGTTGTTCGCACAGTCCGACGAACCCGAGTCGCCCGCCGCGGCGACGACCGTCTGGCCTTGGGAGGCCATCTGCTCGAAGATGGGCTGCTCCGAGTCCACCGATCCGCTCGGGTCCGTTTCGCAGATGCCCCACGACGTCGTGACGATGGTCGCGGTGTCGTCGTCGGCGATCTGTTGGTAGAGGTCGATCGGGCTCGAGCCGCTATCGGGTCCCTGGTAGACGTCGATGGTCGCTCCCGGCGCGAGCGCGGCGGCCTCTTCGATGTCGATGGTCGCTTCCTCGGAGTAGCCACCCGTGGGCCCACCGTCGACGTTGACTGGATTGATCGAGGGGCTGAGCCCGTAACAGGCGAAGTACGTCGCGATGTCGGCCTGGTCGTAGAGGCCGAGTTCGTAGGCCGCAATCGTCTGACCGGCGCCGGTGTCACCGCTGGCGTACTCGGTGCTGAGCCCGTACAACTGGGCCTGGACCGTGGCGGGGTACCCGCCCAGTGAGTTAGGTGTCGTACCCGCGGTGCCCGCTGACGCACAGGTGGTCGCAGCTGCGGCGTGCGATACGAGATGCGAGGGCGCGAGTGACGGACTGGGGTTCACCACACTGGAAAGCCCCGCCACACTCTGGACGTCGCTCGCGATCGAGCGGGGCAGAGTCGCGGCGCTGGCGAACTGGGCGACGAGGGTGCCGCCGGCGACGCGCACGGTCTCGACGGGTGTGTCAAAGGCCCGTGCGATTGCCGTGGTGGGACCGCTCACGTGGACCAGGACGTGGCTCGTACTGAGACTGTCGATACGCAAGCCGAAACCGCGCAGGTACGAACGCACGTCGGCGATGGTCGAGGCGCTCGCACCAAAGGTCTTCGCGTAAGAACGGGGCGTAAGGAAGTGATGGTACCTAGGTGACGCGGTGTTGTAGAGGCTCGCGATGAAGCTCGGCAGAGTTGACGCGTGCTGTTGGGTGAGTTGAAGGTCGAAGGAAACGTTGATGGTCTGATTGACGACCGTGTCCTTGGTGGGAAGTGGCGCGGCGCTGGCGACGACGACGCGTGGTTCACTCGCGACCACGGGTGAGGCGATGAGCGTGAGGGCGCTCAGCGAGATGGTGAGCGACACGACGCCCAGCCTTAGTAGTCGGGGGTGACGGTGCATGAGTACAGCCTAGGAAGGAGTTAGCCCACCGAGGATCCACGAAGGGGGATCTAAGCACTCCTTAAGGCAATTCTTAACTCTGGGGGTAGCCGGCCTTGGCGTAGCGAGCCGATAGATCGCCGCATTCGGCGCATATGGACTCAGGAATGAGGCCCGCGCGAATGAGCCATCCGAAGACGGTGCAACCGGTGCAGTAGCCGGCGAATCCTTCGAGTGACGCGGCGCCAATGAGCGGGATCAATATCCAGCGTGCGTCGGACCAGCTGTCGAGCAACCACGTCAACGTCGCCGCCACGCTGAAGGCGGCCCCCATTGCCTGGGCGAAACGCTTGGGCGGACCTGGCACGAACTTCTGCCAGCGCGTGATACGAGGTCCGCTCACGCGAACGGCGAACTGACCCAACGGCGACAAGGTCGGACCAGTGGCGACGCGCGCGAGGAAACCGTACGTGAGCGGGATCAGGATCCACGCCTGGTTAAAGACGAGCGCGGCGAGGGACATGACCACCACGCCGATCGCGACGGTGCGCGCCGACGCGTCGTTGACGGGATTGGGGAACGAGAAGAGCTTCTTCACCCCATATATCTTAGTGGAATTATCAGGATTTGGCCACTAGCCGGTGGTGGCGAGGTGGTACGTCGTAAAGACACCCGTGGCGATGATGAGTACCCGCACCACCTGGGGTGAGAGGTGCCTAATAAGTAGTGTCCCGAGCCACCCGCCGATGAGGGTGCCCACGAGCAACATGTAGATGGCGTCCCAGGCCAGATGGCCGTGGACGAGGAACACCGCCGCCGCGCAGAGGTTGATCATCAGCGAGATCACGTTGCGCAGGCCCTGGAGCTCCGCGAGTTCGAACGGCAGCGTCACCGCCATCACCGCGAGCAGCAAGATGCCCATCCCCGCGCCGAAGTAGCCGCCGTAGATCGACACCACGAACACCCCGACGAAGAGCATCCCGCGTCTCGAGGGGTACGTGTGCTCGAGGTGCTCGAGTCCCTTGGTCACCAAGGGAGCCAGCGCGAATAATACGGTCCCCGCACCGATAAGCCAGGGCACGACGTGGCGAAAGGTGCTCGACGAACCGACCAGCAGCAACGTGCAGCCGGTGCCAGCCCCTACGACGCACGACGGTACGAGCGAGACAATGAGCGACCGGTGCGTTCCGATCTGTCGACGAAAGCCGGCGATTCCACCTACGTAACTAGGCAGCACGCCCACGGTGGTCGAGATATTGGCCTGTAGGGCACTGATACCTGTGGCGATGAGCGTGGGGAATGTGACGAAACTTCCTCCGCCGGCGACGCCGTTCGCGATCCCCGCTCCGATCCCCGCCGCCAAGTAGATGCTCAGACGCGTGAACAGAGGAAGTTGGGAGGCGAGCATTATCCCCACTCTACGAAGGTGAAAACGAACCAAAGTAGATTGGCTAATGCCATGAATCTGCAGAACAATCCTCTACCGTTGACAGTGTGTACCTCTTGAGTGGCGAACTCATCATCCCCAAGGACGCCCCCAACGACCTCATCCGCGCCGCGGGTGGCATCGTGCACCGTTTCGTAGCGAACGGTCGCGTGGAGATCGCGTGTATCTACCGCGAAGCTCGTGGCGACTGGACCTTTCCCAAGGGCAAATTGGACGAGGGCGAGACGTTCGAACAGGCGGCGCTGCGCGAGGTCGCCGAAGAAACCGGCATGAACTGTCACGTGCTGCGATTCGTTGGCACGACCAACTACACGCACCGCAAGGGCAAGCCCAAGATCGTCGCCTACTACTTGATGGGCGTCAACGACGGTGAGTTCGCTCCGAACGCCGAAGTCGACGAGCTGGTGTGGTTGCCCTTGGAACAAGTGCGCTCGCACCTGACCTGGGACCGCGACCAGGAACTCTTCGACCTCGTCGACGCGTTGCCCGAACTGCACGCCACCGCGAGTTAGCGGACACGCTCTAAGAACAGTCTCGTAGCTTCGTGTTGTGGGCTGGTGAAGATCTGTTCGGGCGTTCCCTTTTCAACGAGGACGCCCTTGTCGAGGTAGGCCACCTGGTGCGACACGTCCTTGGCGAAGTTCATCTCGTGCGTCGCGATCAACATCGTCGTACCGCTTGAGGCCAAATCACGCAGCAGGTCCAGCACCTCACCGACGAGCGTCGGATCCAGGGCACTCGTCACCTCGTCGAGCAGCAGCAACGTCGGTCGCATCGCCAGTGAGCGTACGATGGCCACGCGCTGTTGTTGTCCGCCCGACAGCCGATCGGGGAACTCGTCGGCCCGGTCGCGAAGCCCGATGCGCTCGAGCAGCGCGAGCGCCTCTTCGCGCACCTCGGCTCGCTTGCGTTTCATCGCGTACACCGGACCCAGCACGATGTTGTCGAGCACGCTCAAGTGGGGGAACAGGTTGAACGACTGAAAGACCAGCGCGATGTGGCGTCGTACGAGGTTCGGGTCGATGCGACGGTCCTCGAGCGCTTGGCCGAACAAGGTGATCGAACCCGCGTCAATCGACTCGAGCATGTTCGCGCATCGCAAGAGCGTCGACTTGCCTGATCCTGACGCGCCGATGAGGCAGACGACCTCGTGGCGGTGCAGTTGCAAGGAGATGCCCGAGAGGACTTCGTTGTCGGCGAATCGCTTGACCACGTCCTTCAGTTCGAGCACGACCTCACTCACGAGCCGGCTAGCCGTCGTGAGCGGTCGCGTTCGATCAAGTGGTCGGTGAGCCTGGTCATGGGGATCGTGAGGGCGAGGAAGAACAAGGCCGCCGCGACCAGTCCACTGCCGTTAAAGAGCGTGGACGCGGAGATCTGGCCCGCGTTGGCGATCTCGATGACTCCGAGCACCGAGACGAGTGCCGTGTCTTTCTGCAGTGAGACGAAGTCGTTGAGAAGGGGCGGGATGACCGTACGCACCGCCTGGGGCAGGACGACGCGGCGCATCGTCGACGTCGGTGTCAGTCCCAGTGAGCGCGCGGCCAGGAGTTGGCCGTGGGGCACCGAATTGATGCCCGCGCGCAACACCTCGGAGACGTAGGCGCTGTAGGTGAGCGTGAGGGCCACGACGCCGTAGATCGCGGGGGATTGGTTCGAGATGAAGCCAAGCTTCAACGCCGGTACACCGTCGCCGACCAGGTAGACGACGATGAGCAGCGGTACGCCACGAAAGACGTCGGTGTAGACCGTGACGAGCGTGCGTACCGGAAAGAGCACGGGCGTGTGACTGATGCGCACCCACGCGATCGTGAGCCCGAAGAAGAGCACGAGGACTTCGCTGACGAGGAACATCCAAACGTTGGTGAAGAGGCTTCGACTGAGGGCGCTGATCCCCTGGGAGGAGTGACCGTCCCAGGCGATGCGCATGTCGTGAAAATTGAAGAAGTAGTAGCGAAAGACCGCCCCGCCGGGGGCGACGAACAGGATGAGCACGATCGCGCCCACGAGCAGGACCGTCGAGATCGAGCTCGCGGCGAGGCCGCGCCGCCCGACGAAGAGTCGACTACGTCGAGAGCCGAAGAGGTTGGGAGTGTTCGACGAAGAGGCGTCGGTGTCGAGCGACACGGATTCTATGGCTCAATGACGGGCACGCTGGTGTAGATTCCGAGCCACTTGTGTTGCAACGCGGCGATGGTGCCGTTACTCGTCAGGGCCGCCAGGCCGACGTTGACGCACGCCGCTAGCGGGTTGCCCTTCGTGAAGAGCAGTCCGTAGTGCTCGCCAACGCTCGGGAATTGACCGACCTGGGTGGCGACCAACTTCTTCTTCGAGTTGACGATCTGGGACGACGCCATGTACTGCCCGGTCGGCGTGTCGATGATGATGGCGTCGATTTGACCTAGTTGCAGCGCTTCGACGGCTTGGTCGAGCGTGGTGAACACGCGCGGCGCCTTGTTGGGCTTGATGTGGTCGTTGATGTAGGCGAGTCCGGTCGTGCCGATCTGATCGCCGTAGAGGTAGTTCTTCAATTCGGCGGGCGTGTGGTCCTTGACGATCTTGTTGGTCTTGAGCGCGACGATTGACTGGTTCACGTTGTAATAGCTCGTCGAGAAGGTGACGGCCTGCGCGCGCGCCGCCGTGAATGAGATCTCGTTGATGTCGAAGTCGAAGTGCTTCGTACCGGGGGTGTAGCTCGAGTCGAAGGGCTCGTAGGCCCACTTCACGTGTGACTTGGCGATCCCGAGCACGGAGGCGAGTGCGTACACGATCGCCGACTCGTAGCCTTTGGCGTTGCTCGGCTTGTTGTTCTCGAACCAGGGTGAATAGACCGGGTCGTCGGTGGCGACGGTCAGCGTGCCCTTGGTGTACTCCTCACCGGGCATGGTGGTCTTGCACGACGTCAGCGACGGCGCGGTGCTCGAGGCGCCAGCGGTGACGGTGAGTGAGATCCCACTCAAGATTGAGAGACTGACCACACCGGCGACGAGGAAGCGGAGAGAACGCACGTGAATCCTTTCAGAGACGACTACGAAGTAATTTTCTAGTGTAACGCTAGGAATTAGCGTTCGTCGAAGAGTCGTGATGGAGGTTCGCGGCTCTTTAGTAGGATAAATCTGCTTGGAGAGGTGGGTGAGTTCGGTTTAAACCACATTCCTGCTAAGAATGCGGCCTGCGAAAGCGGGCCCGAGGGTTCAAATCCCTCCCTCTCCGCCATTCACACCGAGCGCAGTGCGCTCGGTGTTGGCGCGTTTAGAGGAGACGGTGGTGCGGTACTGGATCGAGACACTCGGGTGCCCGAAGAACCACGTGGACTCGGAAAAACTCGCGGGCCTACTCGAGACGCAGGGCTACGACCTCGCGAGCTCACCCGACGAGGCCGATCTGGTCGTCGCCAACACGTGCGCGTTCATCGAGGCCGCCCGCGAGGAGTCGATCGAGACCGTGCTGCTCCTGGCTGATCAAAAGCGCAGCGGCGCGAGACTCGTGGTCACGGGCTGCATGGCCGAACGCTACGGCGACGAACTCGCGGCGGCGTTGCCTGAAGTGGACTTGGTCGCGGGCTTCGGCGAGAGCTTGACGGTACCCTCGACGCCGGTGGCGTTGCGTAAGCGAGCGACGCCGGCCTTTGACCTCTTGAACCTGCCGCGGCCCAAGAGCGCGACACCCTGGGCGTACGTGAAGATCGCCGAGGGTTGCGACCGACGTTGTGGCTTCTGTGCCATCCCGAGCTTTCGTGGCGACCAGCGCTCTCGTTCGGTCGAGGAGATCCTCGCCGAGTCGCGCGCGCTCGCCCAGGGCGGCGTCAAAGAACTCGTCCTCATTGCCCAAGACCTCGCGAGTTGGGGCCACGACCGTCGGCGGGCCGGGCGCGGCGAGGCGGTCGAGGTGCTCGACGAGGGTGGCACCCAGCCGCTCATTGAACTCACCAAAGCGCTCAGTCGCGAAGTCGAACGCGTGCGGCTTCTCTACCTGTACCCGTCGGGACTTACGAGTGGGTTGATCGAGACGATCCTCGAGACCGGCGTGCCGTACTTCGACCTCTCGCTGCAGCACGCGTCGCGTCCGTTGCTTCGCGCGATGAAACGCTGGGGCGACGCTGGACGATTCATCGAACGTATCGAGACCATTCGCAAGAGCGAACCGGACGCGACCTTTCGCTCGTCGTTCATCCTCGGGTACCCGGGCGAGACCGAGGACGACCAGAGGTCTTTGCTCGATTTCATCGACGCCGCGCAACTCGACTGGGCAGGCTTCTTCACCTTCTCCAGCGAAGAGGGCACGCTGGCCCACGGACTGGCCAACCAGGTGCCGCATGAACTAGCGCTCGAGCGACTACGTGAAGTGAGCGAGCGTCAGGACGCCATCACCGCGAGACGCCGCGACGCCCTCGTGGGCACCCGCCAGCGGGTGCTCGTCGACCGTCCCGGGGTCGCGCGCAGCGTGCGAGAGTGCCCCGAGATCGATGGCGTCGTGGTGGTCGATTCTTCATTTAGCGTGGGAGAAATGGTGGAGTGCGACATCGTCGCGAGCCACGGGACTGACTTGGAGGGGGTGAGGGTATGAGCGTGAAGGAACGCACCTACGGCGAGAGCGCCCTGCTGACGCCGGCGAACCTCATGACGGCTTTTCGTCTCCTCGTCTCGCCGGTCTTCATCTACCTGATCATCTTCGACCGCATCTCGTGGTGGACCGCGGGAGTCGGCTTTCTCGCCGCGGCGTCGGACTACTTCGACGGCATCGTCGCGCGACGTCACGGCACCACGACGTCGGGCGCGTTCCTCGACCCCTTGGCCGACAAGGTCATCGTGCTCGGGAGTCTCTACGCCTTGATCATCTGTCGGCCCCACGGGCTCAAGAGTTTCATCATTCCGGCGGTGATCATCACCCTTCGAGAGATCTGGATGAGTTTCTATCGCGCCAAGGCCGCGCGAAAGGGCATCAGCATTCCGGCGAGCAGACTCGCGAAATGGAAGACCTTCGTGCAGGATTGGGCCATCGCGTTTTGCGTGTTGCCCTTCACCGCCCATCACACCTGGCTCGGCGTCGCCACCATCTGGGTGGCCGCCGTGATGACGATCTACACCGGCTGGCGATACTACGTCGACGGCAAGAAGGTCCTCGCCAGTGCGAGTTGAGGTAGTCGCCGTCGGCACCGAGTTGCTGCTCGGCCAGATCCCCGATACCAATTCGCAGTGGATTGGCGAGCAACTCGCCGCGCACGGCATCGCGTCGCACTTTCATCAGCACGTCGGCGACAACCACGAACGCATCGTCTTGGCCTTTCGCACGGCCCTCGCGCGAAGTGACGCGGTCATCGTCTGCGGGGGGCTCGGTCCCACCCAGGACGACATCACCCGCGCCGCGTTAGCCGAGGTGATGAACGTGCGCCTCGAGCGACGTGACGACATCGTCGAGACCATTCGTGCGATGTTTCTGTCACGCGGTCGCGACATGCCCGACAACAACTTGCTCCAGGCCGACGTACCCGTGGGTGCCACGATCATCCCCCAGACCAGGGGCACCGCGCCGGGCTTGATCTGCCCGCTGGGCTTGAAAGTCGTCTACGCGGTCCCGGGTGTGCCCTACGAGATGACGGACATGTTCGAACGGGCCATCCTGCCCGACTTGATGGCGCGCGAACTCGCGCTCGGCACGACGTCGGTGATCACGAGCCGGGTGCTGCGCACCTGGGGAGCCAGCGAGTCCGCCCTCGCCGAAGCGGTCGGTGAACGTTTCGAGGCCCTCGAAGACGGCGGACGCGTCACGATCGCGTTCCTCGCCTCGGGCATCGAGGGGATCAAGGTGCGCATCACCGCGCGCGGCGACGACGACCAACACGCCGCGTCGTTGCTGAGTGATGAGGAGAACAAGGTGCGTACCCTCATCGAGCTCAAGTTGGGCGACATCATCTTCGGGGTCGACGAGCAGTCGATGGAAGACGTCGTGGCCAACCGCTTGGTCGGCCAGGAGCTCACGCTCAGTGTGGCCGAGTCGCTGACCGGCGGACTCATCGCCAGTCGTCTGGTGAACGTCGCGGGCGCCTCGAAGTGGTTTCGCGGGGGTGTCGTCGGTTACGCGTCGGACGTGAAGTACAACTTGCTCGGTGTGCCCGAAGGACCGGTCGTGAGCGCCGACGCGGCGAGGGCCATGGCCGAAGGCGTGCGCAGGGTGCTCGGAGCGGACATCGGGTTGAGCGTGACCGGCGTCGCTGGACCCGAGGAGCAGGATGGCCAGCGCGCGGGCACGGTGTTCGTGGGTCTAGCGATCGGCGACGAGATCACCGACGTCGCCCTGCGACTTCCGGGCGACCGACCGAGAGTGCGCGCCTACAGCGCCATCAGCGCGCTGGACGCACTGCGCAGGGCCCTCGATCGCTCGAGGGGCGTGAAGATTCTCCCCTAATCTCGGTGCAAGCCAAGGGGGCGATATGACATTGCTCAACGTTCGAGTGGATCCGTCAGATTCTGGTTTTGACCCACGTCGACTGGAACGGATCGAGACCCACTTCGACGCCTACGTGAAGGACCGACGACTCAGTGGCTGGCTCGCGACGGTGTCGCGCGGGGGTGAACTTGTCTGGAGCGCCAAGTCTGGTCACCAGGACCGAGAACGAGGAGTCGAGGTCCGTGACGACACGATATGGCGCATCTACTCGATGACCAAGCCCCTCACGAGCGTCGCGGTGATGATGCTCTACGAGGAGGGACTCTTCGATCTCAACGACGACGTCGGTCAGTGGATCGACGCGTTGAAGGAACCACGCGTTTACGTGTCAGGTCCTCCGACAAGTCCCGTCAGCGTGCCGGCGACCGAGCCGGTGCGGGTCCATCACTTGCTCTCGCACATGAGTGGGCTCACCTACGACTTTCAGAACTTGCACCCAGTCGACGCGATCTACCGAAACCTTGGTTACGACTTTGGTTACCCCCCGGGCGCGGACCTCGCACGGGCCGTGCACGACTGGTGCAGCGCCCCTTTGCTATTCCAGCCCGGAAGTCACTGGAACTACTCGGTCGCCACCGACGTGCTCGGTCGTCTCATCGAGATCTGGTCGGGCCAGCCGCTCGACGTCTTTTTCCGTGAGCGTCTCACCGGTCCGCTCGCAATGCACGACACCGAGTGGTGGTGTGCGCCCGAGAAGCAGGACCGCCTCGCGATGCTCTACGTACCACTCAACGGCGATTCCGTGCCCTACGAGAAGTGGGCGCAGGGGGCGTTGCACCCACCGCAGGTGCTGAGCGGCGGCAGTGGATTACTGTCGACCGCGTACGACTACAACCGGTTCATGACGATGCTGCTGCGCGGCGGTGAACTTGACGGCGTTCGCTTTCTATCGAGTCGCACGATCGACTTGATGACCCAGAACCACCTGCCCGGCGACGCCGATCTCGAGAAGTTCGCCACGGATTCGTTCTCAGAGGTCGATTACGCGGGCGTCGGGTTCGGTCTGGGCTTCTCGGTGAAACTCGATCAAGCCAAGAACAAGAGTTTGGGAAGTGAAGGTACCTTCGCCTGGGGTGGCGCCGCGTCCACCGCCTTCTGGGTCGACCCGGTCGAAGACCTGACGGTGAGCTTCTTCACTCAGTTGCTGCCAAGCTGGACCTACCCGATTCGCCGCGAACTCCAGCAGTTGGTGTACCAAGCGCTGGTTGATTAGTCGCGACATCGTGAAGCCCGTGACGTATGAATTCCTTCAGCAACTCGAGCCAGCGCCGCGCGCCGTCGTCGAGACAGGCGAAACGACAGCCCTGAAGTGAGTTTCAACGTCCTCGCCATCGATCAGGGCACCTCGTCGACGAAGGCTCTGGTCGTCAGTGAGACCGGCGACATCCTTTCCCAGGCCGAGATAGCCGTGCATCCAACTTCGGTGAGCGACGGTGGCGTCGAGCAGGACCCCGAGGAATTGCTCTCGTCGATCATCGACGCAGGTCGGGCCGCGCTGGCCGCCACGTCGTCGACCGTGCACGCCGTGGGCATCGCGAACCAGGGTGAGACCGCCGTGGCTTGGAATGCGCTCGGCGTGCCCGTCCACCCCGCGATCTCCTGGCAGGACCGTCGGTCGTCGAACGTGACCGAGCGACTGCGTGATTCGGCGGCGCGCCTGCACGCGATCACCGGCCTGCCGCTCGATCCGTATTTCACCGCGCCCAAACTCGCGTGGCTCGCTCAGCGAGTTGGCGACGACGTGCGGGTCGGCGGCATCGACGCGTGGCTCAATCTTCGTCTCACCGGGCGCTGCATCACCGACGCCAGCACCGCCTCGCGCTCGTTGCTACTGGATTTGGACACTCGCACCTGGTCCGACGAGGCAGTCGGACTGTTCGGTCTTGACGCCGATTCACTGCCCGACGTGGTTGACTGCGCGGGCGAGCTTGGCGAAACCTCGGTGTTCGGGCCGTCGCTTCGCGTCACTGGTCTGGCGGTCGATCAGCAGGCGGCGCTCGTGGGCGAACATTGCCTTCGTGCGGGCGAGGGCAAGTGCACCTACGGCACCGGCGCGTTCCTTCTCGTCACGACCGGCGCCACGGCCCGACGATCGAACAACGGACTCTCGGCGTCGGTGGCTTGGCAGTGTGGTGACGATCACGCGTACTGTCTCGACGGCCAGGTCTACACCGCGGGCAGCGCGGTGGAGTGGCTGCGTACGATAGGACTGATCGAGGATGCGGCGGATTTGGACGTCGTGGCCACGAGTGCCCCGAGTGATTCGGGCGTCGTGTGCGTGCCATCCTTCGTCGGACTGGGCGCGCCCTACTGGCAACCACGGGCGAAGGCGACGTTCGAGGGCCTGAGTCTGGACACGGGCGCCGCCGAGATCGTGCGTGCGGTCCTCGAGGGCATCGCCGCTCAAGTGGCGGTGCTCGTGCGCGCCGCTGAATCCGACCTCGGCGAGACGATACAGGTACTGCGCGTCGACGGCGGACTGACGAGGTCGTCGGTCCTGATGCAGACGCAAGCCGACCTCCTGCAGATCCCCGTCGAGTTGTTTCCGTCACCACACGCCACCGCGCTGGGCGTGGCCGCACTCGCGCGCTACGGCGCGCGAGCTGCGAAATCGATCGGCGAGGGATTGCCCGCGCCCGGTCGCCGATACGAGCCTTCGATCTCGGCCGCCGCCGCCACGCGCCGGCTCGAGCGATTCGAGCGTGCGGTGGCACGCGTCATGGAATCGTTGAGCGAGGGTCCGTGAGTCGCGACTCGCAACGAGACGATCCCTACGACGTCGCGGTGATCGGCGCGGGGGTCGTCGGTTGTGCGATCGCGCGTGAACTCGCGCGCTGCGAAGTGTCGGCCGTGGTGCTCGAGCGTTCGGGTGACGTCGGCAACGGCACGTCGAAGGCGAACACCGCAATCTTGCACACGGGCTTTGACTGCGTGCCGGGCTCGCTCGAGTCATCCCTGGTGTCGCGGGGCTATCACCTTCTGGGCGCCTACGCCGAGGCAACGGGAATCGCCATTGAGCGCACGGGGGGAATCCTCGTGGCCTGGGACGAAGAGCAACAGGCTGCGCTGGCTTCCCTGAGGGAAAAGGCCGAGAAGAACGGTTACAACGAGACCCAAATCCTGAGCGCCACTGAGGTTCGCGACCGAGAGCCGAACCTGGGCGAAGGTGTGCGCGGAGGTCTCGCCGTACCGGGTGAGTCCATCATCTGTCCCTGGTCGACGGTACTCGCCTACGCGCTCGAAGCGGCGACGGCTGGTGTGACGTTCTTGTTCAACACCGAGGTGACCGCAGTCGCGCGCGACGGAGAGCTCCACGTGCTCACCACCAACCAGGGTGAGGTTCGAAGCCGGTGGCTGATAAACGCGGCGGGGCTCTTCTCGAGCGACGTGGACGGTCTTTGCGATCACGACGACTTCAAGGTGACCCCGCGCCGGGGTGAGTTAGTAGTCTTTGACAAACTCGCGCGAGACCTCATCACCTCGATCATCCTGCCGGTGCCGACCCAGAGGACCAAGGGCGTCCTGGTCGCGCCCACGGTCTACGGCAACGTGTTGCTTGGCCCAACCGCGGACGACGTCGATGATCCCTTCGCCACCGCGACGACCGAAGAGGGTATCGCGAGGTTGTTCGCAGCGGGCGCGAAGGTGGTGCCGCGCTTGATCGACGAGGAGGTGACCGCGATGTACGCGGGCCTGCGCGCCGCCACGCAGTTCCAGGACTACCAGATTCGTGCTCACGCGGGCGAGGCGTACGTGTGCGTCGGCGGGATCCGCTCAACTGGACTCACTGCTTCGATGGCGATCGCCGAACACGTCGCGGGCCTGTTGCGCGCCGAGGGTCTCGAGCGGACGGTCCGCACGCCAGCACCCGCGATACCCGACATGGCTGCGCTCGGTGAGCAACAACTTCGCCGTTATCTCGACGAGGCGGCAATCGATCGCGACCCCGAGTACGGCCAGATCATCTGCCACTGCGAGCGGGTGACCCGAGGTGAGATCCGCGACGCCTGTGCGGGCGCGCTCGGCGCCAGGGACCTGGGCGCCCTGCGTCGTCGCACCAGGGCGATGAACGGTCGCTGCCAAGGGTTCTACTGCGGCGCACAGGTGGTAGCCCTGCTCAGCGAGCTGAGTGGCCGTTCGCCGGCGGCCCTGACGGGGCTTGGCTCATGACCAGGGAAAACAGGATCGACTGTGACGTGCTGGTCGTAGGAGGAGGACCGGCTGGACTGAGTGCGGCGAGAGAACTACGCGCCCGGGGCGTAGCGCGCGTGCTCGTTGTCGAGAGAGAGACGCAGGCCGGCGGTGTACCTCGACACTGTCATCACACGGGCTTCGGTCTGCGCGACCTGCACCGCGCCTTTACTGGTCCTCGTTACGCCGACGAGCTGGTGGGCCGTGCGATTGACTCGGGTGTCCAAATCCTCACGGGTACGACCATCACGTCGCTCGAAAAGGATGGTGAAGCGCGTGCGACGAACGCCTCGGGATTGCACGTCGTCAACTCTCGCGCCGTGTTGCTCGCGAGTGGCGCCCGCGAGCGACCGCGCAGCGCACGCCTCGTGGCGGGCGACCGACCGCCGGGCGTGTTCACGACGGGACAACTCCAGCAGTGGGTCTACGTGCACGCACTGCCCGTTGGTTCGTGCGCACTAGTGGTCGGCGCAGAGCACGTGTCGTTCTCGGCGATGCTGACGCTTCGACACGCGCACGTGAAGACGTTGGCACTCGTCACCGACCTCGAGGCACAGCAAAGTGTCGCTCCCTTCGCATTGGCCGCACGAAGATTTTTCGGGGTACCAGTGTGGACACGAACGCGGTTGGTCGCCATCAACGGTCGTGAACGTGTGCGCGAGGTCGTGCTCGAGGACGTGACGACTGGAATACGCCGCGTCGAACCGGTTGACGTCGTCGTGTTCACGGGCGACTGGATTCCGGAGAATGAACTGGCGCGTCGAGCGGGCGTCGATATCGATCCCGGCACGCTCGGTCCGGCGAGTGACATCGGCGGTCGCACCAACGTCGTGTCGATCTACGCGACGGGCAATCTTCTGCACCCGGTCGAGACCGCGGACGTCGCGACGTTGCGCTCTCGTGAGGTCGCTCGAGTGTTGGCCAATGATTTGGAAGTGGGTTTGCCTTCATCGACGGTCAAACCGATTACCGTGGAGGTCGAGCCGCCGCTGTCGTGGGTGTGGCCCAATCGGTTCGATCCGAGTTCGCCCGCGCGTCGGGTGGCCTTGCGCACGAAGACTTTCAGTCAATCGCGTCTCCTCGTCGCTCGCCAGGAAGGCCGAGAGTTCAGCCGTGTACGCCTCGGTCGCGTCGTGCCGAATCGGTCCCTCGGCGTCGACGGAGCGTTCCTCGCCGCAGCCCAGCCTGATCGCGGACCGGTCTGGCTATCGCTTGGCTGACTCTTTTTTACCCTCTGACCAGTAGATTTAAAGATAGATGCCAACGAGATCGGTGGTTCTCCGTGGTTTCACTCCTCACGAGAGTTGGTGGGTGAATCCTCTCTACGAACATTTGTTCGTAGTATCGTGAAACCAGGTGGAGACCGACCGATGTCACTAGGGGCACATAACTTTCCCCTATGACAAAAAATAAGGAGACAGCAATGCCAAGCGATGACCGCGCGAAGGCCCTTGACGCAGCCCTCGGCCAGATCGAGAAGCAGTTCGGCAAGGGTTCGATCATGCGCATGGGTGAGAACCTGCACATGAACATCGAATCCATCCCCACCGGTGCGTTGGCCCTGGACATGGCGCTCGGTATCGGCGGGCTACCCCGCGGTCGTATCGTCGAGCTCTACGGTCCCGAATCCTCGGGTAAGTCCACCCTCGCTATGCACGTGGTCGCCGAAGCGCAACGCAATGGTGGGGTGTGCGCCTACATTGACGCCGAACACGCCATGGACCCTGTTTACGCACGCGCCATTGGCGTGAACGTTGACGACTTACTTATCAGCCAGCCCGACACGGGTGAGCAGGCCCTCGAGATCTGTGACATGTTGATCCGTTCGGGTGCTCTTGACGTCATCGTCATCGACTCGGTCGCGGCGTTGACGCCGCGCGCCGAGATCGAAGGCGACATGGGTGACTCGCACGTTGGTCTTCAAGCTCGTCTCATGAGCCAAGCCCTTCGAAAGTTGACCGGCGGACTCTCCAAGTCGAATACGGTCGCGGTGTTCATCAACCAGTTGCGCGAAAAAATTGGAGTCATGTACGGATGCTTTCAGTACAACGCGCGCGTGGTCTTAGCCGATGGAACCACCGAGAAGATCGGCAAAATCGTGAATCAGAAGTTGCCGGTCGAAGTACTTTCCTACGACGCGAAGTCCGGAGCCATGGTCCCTAAGCGCGTGGTGAACTGGTTCGACAATGGTCGCACTGAAGAGTTCCTTCAGATCACGGTGGCCAAGCCCATGAAGAATGGCCGAGCCCAACTTGCGTGCACTTCCAATCACCTCATTCGTACGCCGGGTGGTTGGGTCGAAGCCGGGAAGTTGAAGGTGGGCGATCGGGTGCTCGAAGCGCTGCCGCATTATTTGTCGGATTTTCAGATGACGGCGCTGCGGGGCACACTGATGGGTGATGGCGCACTGTCGCCTACCCGAAGTGGTCATGGCGCGCGCTTCCGTTACACCCATTGTGCTGCCCAGACCGAGTACGCCGACTGGAAGGCTTCACTTTTCGCGAACGTGTCGTCGAGTCGAAACGTTCGTACTGACGGCGTCGTCACCTACGATTTCAAACCGCTACCGGAACTCGCGGACATGCGACAGAGCGTCTACGTAGAGGGCAAGAAGGTCCTGGACGATGACTACCTGAAGTCCCTTTCGCCGCTCTCGCTGGCGCTCTGGTACATGGACGACGCGAGCTTCTCGGTCAGGTCCAAGGGTGTACAGGTGCGCACGGAGGGGCATTCTGGTCGCGTGAGCATCTGTGTCGAGGCCATGGAGGAGCAGACTCGTGAGCGCCTCGTCGCCTATCTTGCCGATACCTGGGGGATTAAGGCCGACCTTACGTCGCAAGGCACGAGGGATCAGGCAGTTCTGGTCTTCACGAACGCNNGCGCTTTCGCGGTCGATTCAATGTCGAGGCGACCTTCGTGCCCATGAGCTATCAACTCATGGCGATGCCAGTGACCGATGTGCGGGTAAAGCCGCCGACGCGCTCGATGCACCGTTTCGACATTGAGGTAGAGGACAGTCACAACTATCTGGTTGACGGAGTGGTCGTGCACAACTCACCTGAGGTGACGCCTGGCGGGCGTGCGCTGAAGTTCTATTCGTCAGTGCGACTCGATATTCGCCGCATCGAATCGATCAAGGATGGTACTGAGGTCGTGGGCAATCGCACGCGCGTGAAAGTCGTGAAGAACAAGTGCGCCGCGCCATTCAAGCAGGCGGAGTTCGACATCATGTACGGCCAAGGAATTAGTCGCGAGGGATCGGTCCTCGACGTCGCGGTGGAACTCGGCTTCGTGAAAAAGGCGGGCGCCTGGTTCACCTACGAAGGTGAACAAATGGGCCAGGGTCGTGAGAACGTGAAGGCGTTCCTGCGCGAGAACCCCCAGACCATGGCCGAGATCGATGGCCGTGTGCGCGAACACTTGGCGACGTCACTCGCGCCTGATGTCGTTGGCGCCAACGATGACGACTCAGGCATCGACATCGACTCGCCCATCACCTTGGACTGAGCACAATCCTCCCGGCGCATGAGCGTCGGGAGGATGCTTGTCCGCACTTGGCACGAGTACGGTGGAGCCAATGCTGAGCCGCGAACCACTGCGTCAACCGCCGAAGCTTCGCTTGGGTGATCAGGTGGCGATCCTCTCGCCTTCGTGGGCCGGAGCGGGCGTCTTTCCCGCGGTCCACGAACTCGGCCTTCACGTCCTGCGCGAGGACTTGGGTCTCGTGCCGGTCGAATTCCCCACGACGCGACAAGTCGAGGCGAGTCCTCGCGATAGAGCTCGGGATGTCAACGCGGCGTTCGCCAATCCTGAGATCAAGGCTCTGATGGCGGTGATCGGCGGATCCGATCAGATCACGATCCTGCCGTACTTGGACCCAGAGGTGATTGCCGCGAATCCCAAGGCGTACTTCGGCTATTCGGATAACACCAATCTCTTGAACTATCTCTGGCGCGCCGGGATCGCGAGTTATCACGGCGGTTCGACCCTGGTGCACCTGGCCCGGCCCGGAGGCGTCCATCCCGTCTTTTTGGCATCGCTACGCCACGCACTGTTTGATCACGACAGTGTCGAAGTCATCGCCCTGGAGTCGTTCACTGACCTACAGCCGGAGTGGGCAGACGTTTCGACGTTGGAGAATGAGCTGGCGACGACCAAAGAGTCAGGTTGGCATTGGCACAACGCCGATCGCGTCGTTGTCGGTCCGACGTGGGGTGGCAATCTCGAGATCCTCCACTGGAACCTCGCGGCCAACCGCTGGATCGAGTCCAACGAGGCGTATCGCGGCTGTGTGTTGTTGCTCGAAACTTCAGAGGAGATGCCCTCGGCTGAGGAAGTGTTTCGGATGCTTCGCGACATGGGCGAACGTGGTCTGCTCGAGCAGTTCCCAGCCGTCGTGTTCGCCAAGGCCAAAGCCTGGCACCCGCACGCGCCTCTGGGTGAAAGCGATAGGTTTCGTTTCCGCCTCGAACAGGAACAAGCGATCCTGCAAGCGTTGTCGATCTACCATCCCGATGTCATGTTGGTCTATGGTCCCGACTTCGGACACACCGACCCTCAGTACGTCCTGCCGTACGGTGGGCGGATGACCGTTGATGGTCCGTCGAGACGAATTATCGCCCATTACTGAGTCGGCGTTGTCGACGCAGATTCCTACACCGTGATCTCGTGGTCCTTTGGGACGAAGTGTCGCGTCTCTTGACGGAACTTGAAGGTGAAGTCAGGCCAGATGACGGTGTTCTTTCCCTGCGCGTTCAGGTACCAACTCGAACAACCGGTGCCCCAGACGGTGCCCGGGAGCTTCTCTTGCAGCCCTTGGGTCCATTTACGCGCGGCATCGATTGTCGGTTCGACGCGCGCGCCGCGCTTCAGAGTCACTTCAATGGTCTTGATGATGTAGTTAAGTTGGCTCTCGTGCATGAAGATAATCGACGAATGCCCCAGGGCGGTATTTGGTCCTCCCAGCATGAAGAGGTTGGGGAAGTCCGGAAACATGGTGCCCTTGTAGTTGGCCATGTCGCCGCAAAACGCCCGGGACAGTTTCTCGCCCTTGGTCCCGTGGACCTTCTCGCCGATTGGATTGTCGGTCACGTAAAAGCCCGTCGCCGCGATCAGCACGTCGAATTCGTGCAGCATCCCGTCGGCGGTTCGAATGCCCTGGGGCTCGATGCGTTCAATGGGTTCCGTGACGAGCCCGACGTTCTCGCGTGAGAACGTCGGGTAGTAGTCGTTGCTGATCAGTACCCGCTTGCAACCCAGCCGGTAGTGGGGTGTCATGCGTTGGCGAAGTTGCGGGTCGGGAACCTGGCGCTCCAGGTGCTCACGAGCCAAGGTCTCGCCCTTGGTCATTCGAGAGGGATCCTTCACGAAACCGAGCACCATCAATTCACGTCGCCAGTAACCGAAGGCGCGGACGACTTTCTGGGCGAGGGGCACGACTCTGTACAACCGCTTGCTTCGCTCACTCACCACGTGGCCCAGGTGCGGCAGTATCCACGACGGCGTGCGCTGGAAGACCTCGAGGTGGCCCACGAATGGTGCGATCTGGGGCACTGTTTGGATGGCGCTCGCGCCGGTACCGATCACTCCCACCCGTTGGCCAACGAGGGTGACGTTCTCATCCCACTGGGCGGTGTGCATGACCGATCCGGCGAACGACTCGATGCCCTCGATGTCGGGCATGCGGGGCTCGGCGAGTCCGCCCACGGCGAGCACGACGTTGTGAGCTTGAAAGACACCCTGGTTGGTCGTCAAGTACCAGAGCTTGGACGCTGGATCAAAGGAGATGTCAGTGACGTCGTGGTTGAACTTGATGAGTTCACGTAGGTGGTGCCTGGTGGCGACGTCTTGGAGGTAGGCCCAGATCTCGGGTTGATAACTATAGGTGTTCGACCATCGCGGATTTGGCGCGAAGGAGAAGGAATAAAGATCGCTCCCCACGTCGCAGCGACATCCGGGGTACGTGTTGTCGCGCCACGTGCCGCCGAGGTCGTCCGCGCGTTCGAAGAGCAAGAAGTTGCCAATCCCGGCGTCCTTCAGCCGAATCGCTGTGCCGAGGCCCCCGAAGCCTGATCCGATGACCGCAACGTTGAGAATCACGTCCAGACGTTACACATTCCGCTAAGCCTCCTTTGACGACGCGCGGTAGCGTGACTCGGGTGAGTGCTCGCCTGCGATTTCGTCGACTGCTGGGTTCCTCAATCCGCCGCGCTAGGGCTTACGCGTACGAAG
This sequence comes from Acidimicrobiaceae bacterium, assembly GCA_003160115.1. Classification (GTDB taxonomy): domain Bacteria; phylum Actinomycetota; class Acidimicrobiia; order Acidimicrobiales; family RAAP-2; genus RAAP-2. The sequence goes on along the minus strand of PLQL01000034.1, from coordinate 113,280 downwards.
TCGCCACGGTGGGACCCGCCGACGACTACGCGAGACGTTTTCACTATTTCGGCGACGGGGCTGCGCTCATGGCGCCCCAGGGCGTGCTCTACAACGAGCGCTATCTGTCGATCGGTGACGAGACGTTGATCGGACCCAATGTCTGTCTCACGGCCGGTATCAGTGGGGACCAGGAAATGCTCTCTTCGCCGGTCGTGACTATCGGCAGACGCTGTGTCATCGGACGTGGTTCGCACATCATCGGCCACTGGTCAATCGAACTCGGCGACGAGATCCAGACCGGGCCCTACGTCTACATCACCGATCAGAACCATTCCTACGATGACCTCGACGAACCGGTGGGCTGGCAGACGCCAAACGAGCGGGCGGTCAGCATTGGTTCGGGCAGTTGGCTGGGGGCCAACGCAGTCATTCTTCCCGGCACGACACTGGGTCGAAACACCGTCGTGGCGGCGGGCGCGGTCGTGCGGGGTACCTTCCCTGATCACGTGGTGCTCGGTGGTGTGCCCGCCAAGGTGCTGCGCCACTACACCGAAGCAGGCGGGTGGCAAGCGGGCCCGGCCAGTTGAACTCGCTGTTCGGCATCGACCTCTCGCCGCTGCGCGAATCCAAACAGTATCGGCGACTCTACGTCGCGGGACTGTTCTCGGCCTTGGGAGGACAGGCGACTTACGTGGCGACGGCGTACCAACTTCGTCAACTCACACACTCGACGCTCGAGGTCGGTGCGCTCGGGCTCGTCGAGCTCGTGCCGCTGCTCTTCTTCGGACTCTACGGCGGCGTGATCGCGGACCGGTGGGACCGGCGTCGCGTCATCATTGCGAGTGAAGCAACGCTGATGGTGGCGACCGGACTGCTTGTCGTGAACGCGTTCCTCCACCACCCTCAGGTTTGGGCGATCTTCGTGCTCGACGCCTTCATCGTGGCCGCGGGCAGCATCCAGACGCCAAGTATCTCGGCGATGAACCAGATACTCGTCGACCATGATCAGCAACGAGCCGCGTCACAACTGAACGTGCTGCGCGGTACGTCGATGTCGATCATCGGACCCGCACTCGGAGGACTGCTCTCCGTGCTCATCGGACCCGGCTGGGCCTACGTCTTTAACGTCGTCACTTTCGTGTTCTCAATCGGTTTGTTCATCACGCTCGTACCCGTACGTTCGAGCGCCGATCGCAGCGAGAGTCAGACCGCACTAATGCGCGAAGGCGTACGCTACGCGCGAACTCGTCCCGACGTCGTCGGCACCTACCTCGTCGACCTGCTCGCAATGACCATGGCCTACCCGGTCGTCATGTTGCCCTTCGTGGCGGCGCACTTTCATGAGACCTACGCCCTGTCCCTGCTCTACTGTGCCTTGCCCGGAGGCGCACTACTCGCGACACTGACGTCCGCGTGGACCCATCGCGTGCACCGACTCGGACGAGGTCTCGTCTTCGCCGCCGCCGGGTGGGGAGTCGGTATCGCGGTCTTCGGCTACAGTTCGTCGCTCTGGCTCGTCTTCCTGGGACTCGCGGGCGCCGGAGGCGCCGACGCCTACAGCGCGACGTTTCGCCAGACCATCTGGAATCAGTCCATCCCACCATCGATCCGCGGGCGCATGGGGGGACTCGAGATGATCTCCTACGCGCTCGGTCCGATGGCCGGACAGTTCCGCGCCGGGGCTATGGCGGCCTGGACGACGCTGCGATTCTCGCTCACCTTCGGGGGACTGGCCTGCACGGGCTCGATCGCCGCGGTGGCCGCGGGTCTGCCGTCGCTGTGGCGCTTTGACGTGCGCAGCGATCCGCACGTCGCCGAGGTCCGCGAACTACGCCGCCGCGAGGGCTAATCGAGTGCGGCCACCTACCGACCTAGCCACTGCTTGAAACCGTCGATTCGACCGAAGGCGAGCCTCTACGCTTCTAGCGTGCCGACGTCCACCTTCCTCGTGACCGTGAGTGGGCCCGACCGCGTGGGCGTGGGCGCCGAACTCTTCGCGGCCCTCTCCTCACTCGACCGGCTCGGCGCGACGCTCACCGACGTCGCTCAGATCACGATCCGCGGCGCGCTCGTTCTGTGCGCCGAGGTCGCGGTGGGCGACGGTATCACCATCGATTCGATCAGCCATGCCCTCGGCGAGCGCGATATCGAACGTGCGGGGATCAGCGCGAGCGTTGAACCGGTGACCCCGAGCGACGTCGTGCACGGAGGACGTCTCTTGGTGACTCTGCTCGCGCCTTCGATCAGCGCTCGCCAGCTCGACGCGGTCTTTGGCACCTTTGCGCGCAACGACTCCACCTGCGAACGAATCGTGCACCTAGCGAGTTATCCCGTCGATTGCTACGAGCTCGTCGTGCGCGGCAGTAACCACGCCGAGTTGCGTGGGCAACTCGCCGCGGTCGCCAAGCACGTCGGACTCGACCTCGCCGTCCAGCGCGCGGGACTGCACCGTCGCGCGAAGCACCTGGTTGTGATGGACGCGGATTCGACCCTGCTCCAGGACGAGGTCATCGACCTGCTCGCCGACGCGTGCGGTTGCGCGAAGGAGGTGTCGGCGATCACTGAGGCCGCGATGGCCGGAGAGATTGATTTTGGCGAATCACTGCGCCGACGCGTCGCATTGCTCGCGGGGCTTCCCGAATCGGTGCTTGGCGACGTGCGCGCCAAGCTGCGCCTTGCGCCGGGCGCGCGCACGTTGCTGCGTACTTTGCTGCGACTCGGTTACGTTCCTGCGGTCGTCTCGGGCGGTTTCGTCGAGGTCCTGGCGCCCCTGATGGCTGACTTGCACGTGGACTATCTCGAAGCCAATCGACTCGAGATCAAAGAAGGCGTCATCACGGGTCGTCTCGCCGCGCCCATCGTCGACCGTGCCGGCAAGGCACGAGCGCTCGAACGCTTCGCGCACGACGTGGGCGTCCCGCTCGAGCAGACCGTCGCGGTGGGCGACGGGGCCAACGACATCGACATGCTCTCGGTCGCCGGCCTCGGCATTGCCTTTAACGCCAAGCCGGTGGTCCAGGAGCACGCTGACGCGGCCCTCTCGGTGCCGTATTTGGACGCGGTGCTCTATTTCTTGGGCATCAGTCGCGAGGAGATCGACACCGACTAGATAGTGGGACCGTCTTCCCACTACGCCGTGTCGTCGTCAGCGCCCGGATGGAGCAAAAGCGCTTCCTTTTCTAATTAAGCACTTACTATCGGTTGATTACTGAGTAGTAAGGTCTCGCTAACGCGAAGGAGGGGTCGTGAAGGTATCGATCGACGCAGAGATCTGTCAAGGCCAGGGACGATGTTTTTCGATCGCGCCCACCATCTTCAGTTTTGACGATCTGGGCAACGGTGTAGTCATTGGCGACGGCACTCTAACTAAGCAAAACCTTGACTCAGCGCGACTGGCGCAGTCCAACTGTCCCGAGCACGCCATCTTCATCGAGGAGGAGTAATGACAATCAAGCCACCCGTTGAAGATTTCGCGACCGACTGGGACCACACCGATCCGCAGTGGGTCGCGAACCCGTACCCGATCTGGGAGGACCTGCGCGAACGTTGCCCGGTCGCGCACACCGAACGCTTCGGCGGTGGCTGGTTCCCCGCGACTCACGAGGGCGTGACCACCGTCGCGAAGGACACCGTGAACTTCACCAGTCGCACCATTCTCGTCGGCAACGGTCGACCAGGCGAAGAGGCGCTGCCCGCACCGATCGGTGTCGCACCGCCCATCACCTCAGACCCACCGTTTCACGCGATTGCCCGGCGCATCATGTTGCCCGCACTCGCGCCCGGACCCGTGAACGCACTCGAACCGCAAGTGCGAGCGCTGTGCCAGCGTCTTCTCGACGTAATGGGAGACCACGAGATAGTGAACGCGGGACTCGAGTACTCGCAGTACATCCCACCCGCGGTCATCAAACAACTGTTGGGATTCCCCCCAGGTGACGAGGAACTCTTTCGCGAGATCATCCACATCATCATGGAAGGCGTCGATCACACCGAAGAGGAGCGCATCGAGGAGTTTGCGCCCGTCGAGGAGTATTTCGTCAAGCAGATCGAGGATCACCGCGAGAATCCTCGTGACGACTTCACCAACTACTTGTTGAACGTCGAGGTAGAAGGTCACAAGCTCGCCGATGAACACATCTTTGGCACGATGGTACTCACGCTCGTGGCCGGTATCGACACCACGTGGTCCGCCATTGGTGCGTCACTGTTCCACTTGGCCACCCACCCCGAAGACCTCGAGCGTCTGGTCAACGAACCGGACTTGATGCCCGTCGCGATCGAGGAGTTCCTTCGCTACTACGCGCCGGTGACGATGGCTCGTTTGGTCAAGCACGACATGGAGTATCTGGGCTGTCCGATGAAAGAGGATGACTGGTTGCTGCTCGGCTTCCCGGCGGCGAACCGTGATCCTTCGGTGTTCCCGGACGCTGACAAGTTCATCATCGATCGCGCCGAGAACCGTCACGTCGCCTTCGGACTGGGGATCCATCGCTGTGCCGGGTCGAACCTGGCGCGCATGGAGCTTCGCGTGGCGATNNACGTGGGCTCCGGGCCAAGTGCGTGGGCCACGTAACCTGCCCGTTCGAATTCTCGCGTAGGGATGACGAGGTCGGCACGTCACGTGGGGGCCCGATGACTGATCGAGAGCCGGTGCTCGACTTCTCGACCGACTGGGACCACACCGACCCGCAATGGGTGAACGACCCCTACCCGATCTGGGACGACCTGCGCGAACGTTGCCCGGTCGCCCACACCGATCGCTACGGTGGCGGTTGGTTTCCCACGACCCACGACGACGTGTCAAGAATTGCCAACGACACCGAACACTTCACCAGTCACCAGGTGGTGGTGACCAAGAACAAGTTTCCGCCCGGCGCTCCGCCGGCGCCCATGGGCGGTGCGCCACCGATCACGTCGGACCCGCCGTTTCACGCCATGGCCCGTCGCCTCTTGTTGCCGGCCTTCGCGCCGGGACCGGTCAATGCCCTCGAGCCCCAGATTCGCGCCTTGTGTCAAAAGCACCTCGACGGCCTGCGGGGCCGAGCCGAAATTGACGCGGGTCACGAGTACGCCCAGTACATCCCGCCCGGCGTGATTGCCCAGATGCTCGGGTTCCCGCCCGAGGACGAAGATCAGTTCCGCGATTTCGTCCACGTGGTGCTCGATCTCATCGACCTCGAACCCGAAGTCCGAGGTCCGCTTTTTGATCCCATCAACACGTACTTCACCGAGCAGATCGAAGACCACCTCAAGAGTCCGCGTGACGATCTCACGACGTACTTGCTCAACGTCGAAGTGAACGGGCAGAAACTCGCACCTGAACACGTGCGTGGTTCGATGGTCCTGATACTCGTCGCGGGTATCGACACGACCTGGTCAGCAATCGGCTCGTCGATCTGGCATCTGGCGACCCACCGAGAAGACCTCGAGCGACTTGTGCGCGAGCCCGAGCTGATGCCCGTGGCGGTCGAGGAGTTCCTGCGCTTCTACGCGCCAGTCACCATGGCTCGACTGGTGAAGGAGGACTACGAGTTCCAGGGCTGTCCGATGAAGAAGGACGACTGGGTCCTGCTCGGCTTTCCGGCGGCCAATCGCGATCCTCAGGCGTTCGCCAAGGCCGACGAGTTCATCATCGATCGTGAAGTGAATCGCCACGCCGCTTTTGGACTGGGTATCCACCGGTGCGTTGGCTCGAATCTGGCTCGTCTGGAGCTACGCGTGGCGATCGAGGAGTTCATCAAGCGCTATCCGCGCTTTGAACTCGACCCATCGAAAGACGTCACCTGGGCGCCTGGCCAGGTCCGCGGCCCTCGCGCACTTCCGCTAAGGGTGACGTTCTAACCGAACCGGCTGATCACCAAACGGACGATTTCGGCGAGCGGGGGCGTGACGTCCACGCGCACGCCGTGTTCGTCGTCACCTAGGGGCTCGAGAGTGGCCAATTGGGAGTCGAGCAGGGAAGCGGGCATGAAATCGTGGTCTCGTGCGGCGAGGCGTTCGGCCAAAATCTCGGGCGAAGCGTCGAGGAACACGAAGTAGACCTCGGGCACGTAGGAGCGGAGGATGTCACGGTAGCTGCGCTTGAGCGCCGAGCAAGCCACCACGAGGTCACGCTCATCATCGCGGGCTTCGCTCAGGTTCTCGCCCACCGCGTGCAGCCAGGGCTCTCGTTGCTCGTCACTGAGTGGATGACCGGCCGCCATCGTCTCGAGATTGTCGCGTGAATGGAGCCAGTCCGCATCGATGAACTGTGCGCCGAGCGAATCCGCGAGACCTTCGCCCACGGAGGTCTTGCCTGATCCCGACACTCCCATGACGACGATTGAATGACTCATAGGCTCACGAGGGCTTTTCCACGTGACCGCCGAATTGCGAACGCATCGCTGAGAGCACTCGCGCGGCGAAGTCGCCCTCGGCTCGAGACTCGTAACGCTGCCACAGTGACGCGCTGATCACCGGCGCGGGCACCGACTCGTCGATCGCCGCCTTCACGGTCCATCGTCCCTCGCCCGAGTCCGAGACCCGGCCGCTGAACTCGGCGAGTTCGGGCGACTGCGCAAGGGCGGCCGCAGTGAGGTCGACCAACCAGGAACTCACGACCGAGCCGTGACGCCAAACCTCGGCGACGTCGGCAACGTTGATTTCGTAGGAGTAGAACTCGGGGTTTTCCAACGGAGCCGTTTCGGCGTCCGCCTCGCGCACGAGAAGACCCGCGTTGGCGTGCTTGATGATGCTGAGTCCCTCCGCAATGGAAGCCATCATGCCGTATTCGACACCGTTGTGGACCATCTTGACGAAGTGTCCTGCGCCGCTGGGTCCACAGTGCAAGAAGCCCTGCGACGCTTGGTCCGCGAGCCGCCCGGGTGAAGGTTCGCCGCCCGGGGCGATGGACTCGAAGATCGGCTCGAGTCGCGCAACGACGTCCGCTTCGCCGCCAATCATCAGGCTGTAGCCACGTTCGAGACCCCAGACGCCGCCGCTCGTGCCGCAGTCAACGTAGTGGAGGCCGTGTTCCTTGAGTGCCGCCGCTCGCACGATGTCGTCGTGGTAGTAGGAGTTCCCACCATCGATGATCACGTCGTCGGCCTGTAGCAGGGGCACGAGTTGGTCCAGGACGTGCTGGGTGATCGCCGCGGGCAGCATCAGCCAGACGGTCCGAGGTGTCGTGAGTTGGTCGACGAACTCTTGGAGCGACGACACACCGACGATGTCCTTCGCCTCGAGGGTCGCCACGGCGTCGTGGTTCACGTCAAAGATAACGGCGTGATGCCCGTCGCGCACGACACGTTGGACGAGGTTGGCTCCCATTCGTCCCAGTCCGACCATTCCCAGTTGCATGGGTCTACTCGTCGTCATAGACCGCCTCCTTCTTCTGAGTGTGGCGGCTTCAAAGGCCGAGGTGGGGCGTCGCGCCTGACCAGAGTTCGGTCATCCAGTCCTCAATCGCGTGGGGCTCGCGGGGCAGCGCCTCGGAGAGATTCCTCGCGCCGTCGCTGGTGACCAGGACGTCGTCTTCAATGCGCACGCCGATGCCGCGGTACTCCTGGGGCACCGTCAGGTCATTGGGCTGGAAGTAAAGACCCGGCTCGACCGTGAGCACGTAGCCTTCGTGAAGATCACCGAGGTACTCCTCGTTACGGGCGTTCGCGCAATCGTGCACGTCCAAGCCCAACATGTGACTCACCCCGTGCAACGTGTAGCGGCGGTGCAATTGGCGGTCCTTGCGTAGCGCCGTCTCGGGGTCTTCTTCCAAGATCCCCAGCTCGTGCAGACCCTCGGCGAGCACACGCATCGCGGCGTCGTTGGGGGCCATGAAGGGCACCCCGGGCCGGACTGCGGCGATGCCCGCCTTCTGGGCGCGCAAGACCAGTTCGTAGATCCGGCGTTGGGCGGGGGAGAACTTTCCACTGACGGGCATGGTGCGCGTGACGTCAGCGGTGTAGAGGTTGTGGCACTCCACGCCGGCGTCGAGCAGTAACAGATCGCCCGCGTGCACCTCGCCGTCATTACGCGTCCAGTGCAAGGTTGTCGCGTGCGAACCACTCGCGGCGATGGTGTCGTAGCCCACGTCATTGCCCTCGACGCGGGCGCGAAGATTGAAGACGCCTTCGATGACGCGTTCGCCGCGACCCTGGGCGAGGGGTAAGGCCCGCACGACGTCCTCGAAACCCTTGACCGTGTAGTTGACCGCGAGCTGCAACTGGGCGATCTCGAAATCGTCCTTCACGAGGCGCTGTTCGCTCAGGGCGATCGCCAACTGCTCGTCCTCGTCGTTCCCGTCGAGCAGCGCGTCGACGTCGTCGTCGAAACCCCGAAGCGTGAGGACCTTGGTGGCGTCGAGTGATGCGAGGTCCTTCTCGAGGTACTCGAGCGGCGCGGTCTCGATCTCGAAGTACGTCGCCGATTCCTCAACCCCTCGGCGCACTCCTACCCACAATTCACCGTAGCGGGCGTCGGTGAAGAATTCGTGCGTGTGATGGTCGCGCCGGTGCGGTACGTAGAGCGTCGAACGCGGACCTGTCGCGCCCGGGGCGATGACGAGCACGGCGTCGGGTTCGCCACAGCCGGTGAGGTAGAAGAAGTCGGTGCCGGCGCGGAATCGGTAGTCCGTGTCGTTCGCACGCACCTTGGGGTTGCCCGTGGGGATCACGAGGACGTGGCCCTCGAATCGTTGGCCGATCTTCGTGCGGCGCGCGGCGCTGAACGTCGCGGCGGGGTGCACTTCACTCGACGGTGCCGCGACGTCCCAATTGTTCGTCATGTGCTCGAAGAGCACGCGCGGGCACGGTGGGCGGTGCGGTCCGACCCACACCCAGTGCTCGGAGATCGGATGTTCGGCGGAGACATCGGGTTCGGGTACGCCAGTGTTCTCACTCACAGTCGATAACTTACTCGTGGGTCCGCGAGTCGCGTCCTATGCTCGAATTCATGGACATTTCAGTGCAGCAACGAGGAGCGGTCGCGGTGATCACCTGGAACGAGGGTGAGAATAGGGTCAATCTCGATTCGTTGGGCCGTCTGAACGAGATCCTCGACGAACTCGAGCAGCTCGAAGGCCCACTGGGAATCGTGCTGACCGGTCAAGGCAAGTTCTTCAGCAACGGCTTGGACCTGGAGCGCTTCGGCTCGAACCCGAGTGAATTCGCCGCTACGCTCGCCGAACTGAACCGGACCATCGGCCGTTTGCTCGTCTTTCCCGCCTACAGCGTCGCTGCTCTGAATGGTCACACTTTCGCCGCGGGTGCTCTCATCTCGTGCGCGTTCGACTACCGGGTGATGCGGGCCGACCGGGGCTACTGGTGCATGAACGAAGCCGAGATCGGTCTGGCGCTCGACCAACGCCTCTGGTCGATCCTCGCGAACCGGCTTCCGCGTCCTACAGCGATCGCCGCCGCGACGACCGCCCACCGATTCACCGGGCCCGACGCGCGCGCCTTCGGCATCGTCGAGTCGCTAGCCCAGGAGAGCGAACTGCTCGATCACGCAATAGGTGTGGCCGATCGCTACGCCACGCTCGATCGAAAGGTCCTGGGCGAGCACAAGCGCTTGATCCACGGCGACGAGGCTCGCTTGCTCGGTTTCAGCGTTTGATTGGTCAATCCTTCGTGGAGCGGCGCACTAGACGCCACGCTGACGGAAGCGCTACGCCCGCGAGAGCCGCCTTGATGACGTCACCAGCGACGAAGGGCCACATGCCAAGTGAGAAGGCCTTCGCGAGTGAGACGTGCAGGTCCACTGCGAGCCACGGCAAGGCGATCGCGTAGAGCAGGACTTCGGCGAGGACCATCGAGAGTGCCGCGCGCATAATGTTGCGGTCGCTGCCCCGGGCGGCGAGCCAACCGAGCAGCATGCCCGCCGCGACAAAGCCCACCAGGTAGCCGAACGTCGCACCCGCGTAACCGCTCGAGTGATCCGCGAACCACGGCACGCCCGCGAGACCCGCGAGCAGGTAGAGCGACATCGAGAGGCCGGCGCGGCGCCAGCCGAGCGCGGAACCCGCGAGGAGTACACCGAGGGTCTGGCCGGTAATGGGGACCGGCGTGAAGGAAAGGTGAATCGATATCTGGGCGAGGAGCCCGACCAGTCCCGCCGCGCCGACGACGAGCAGGATGTCCGCGACCACGGTCCGGGGAAGCAGGTCGGCGAGGACGCGACGTGGTGCGGTCTGAACAGCAACGGTTGACATGAAGTTCTCCTAATTGTGGCTGACGTAGAAACATTAGCGAAGACCGACGCGCCGCCTTTTTCTTGCCCTTGAGGATTGTCGTGGGCTCGCGAGTTCAGCGCGCGAGCGGTGCGACGAGGTTCACGAAGGCTCGGTCACTCGCGCGTTCGATGTGCTCGGCGGCATCGAGTAGTCGAGCCTCGCTGCCCCAGGGGCCGAGCAGTTGCAGCCCGATAGGCATCTGNNCGGACGTTGGGCACGTCAACGAGAACCCGGCCCGAGGGAAGCGTGACCCACGGGTCATCCAACGTCGGCGCGGTACTTGGCGTCGCGGGCCAGGCGAGGAAGTCCACGGTCTCTAACGCTGCGGCGAGCGAGTAGCGCACCGCCGCTCGCACTCGGTCAGCGCGCGGAACGAATCGGGCGGGCGCCAACATGCCCGCGAGCAGTAGCGCGCGCGTGGGCTCGCTCAACGTGGCGAACACTTCGGGTGATGGGATGCCCGCTTCGGCGATAAGGCGAGCGAGGAACGCCGCACCGGCGAGTTCGAGGTTGTCGATCTTCACCTCACTGACCTTCCAACCAGCGAGCGTGAGTGCCTTGGTGCACGCGTCGGCGGTCTCGTGGTCGACGTCGTTCCAGAATGGTTGGCGCACGAGGCCCACGCGAAGTCCGCTGCCGCTCTGTTGGGGCAACGGACGCTGCAGCATCGCGGCGGTGAGCATGCGTGCGTCACCCCCGTCCCTCGCCACGAGCCCCGGAGCGCTGAAGGTCGTCGCCGCGCCGAAGTAGCCGTCGTAGGGGACCGATCCGTAAGTGAGCTTGAGACCGACCACGCCGCAAAATGACGCGGGGATTCGGGTTGATCCACCGCTGTCACTGGCGAGGCTGCCCGCGACGAGGCGGGCCGCAACACCCGCGGCGCTACCCCCCGACGATCCTCCCGCGCAGCGCAGTGGATCCCAGGGATTGTGCACGGGTCCGTAGGCGGAGTAGATACCCGTCGAACCGATGCCGAGTTCGTGTTGGTTGGCGATGCCGACGACGATGACCCCGGCGTCACGAAGGTTTCGGTAGGGTCCCGAAGCGCCGGCGGGGATCAAATTGAGTGTCGTGCCGTTGCGTGCGGCGCGCCATGGCAGGGCGTACATGTCTTTGACGGTGATTGGTACGCCGTATAAGGGACCAGCGGGTGCCTGACTGATCTGAACCTGACTCAACTCGTCAAAGACGACCGGGGTCGAGTTGATGGCGGGGTCGCGGTGACGGAGACGTTCCAAGGTCGCTTCTAGAAGTTCTTTCGCGCTGAGATCCCCGCGGCGAATCGCCTCTGATTGTTGGCGCAGCGTGAGGTCCTGGGGGTGGGTCATGTCGCCTTAGGCGCGTGGCGCAGGTCGACCCCACGGGCGGGAAATTCCTCAAGGTCGATGCGGTCGAGCATCTCGAGCTGGCTAAGGGCACTCACGTAGATCATTTCGACCAGGGCCAGCTCGTCATTATTGACTTCGATGCCCGCCTGGAGGTATGTCGCGCGCGCCCAATCTTCGAAGTTGCTCATCAAATCCATTCCTGCTTTCACGAAGGGCCACGGGCCGTCTTCGCTCCCATTCGATGCTATCCATCCGTCGAACCCCCGCCGAAAGCGGGGCTATGACCTGATGCGGATGCGTGGGCCTACTACGTTGTTGGAAACTTGGAGGATGGTATGGGGGCAGAGGAACGGATTTCCGAACTGGGACTGGTCATATCCGATCCTCCGTCACCGCGCGCGAACTACGTGCCCGCGGTGCGCTCAGGTTCGTTGCTTTTCGTTTCGGGTCACGGTCCATACCGACCTGACGGCTCGATGACCACGGGCAAAGTCGGAGGAGACCTCAGCCTCGACGAAGGTCGCGACGCCGCGCGACTCGTCGGACTCAATCTGCTCGCTACGTTGCGGCGCGAACTCGATTCACTGAACCGGGTCACGCGCGTGGTGAAGGTTCTCGGCATGGTGAATTGCGCTCCGGGCTTCGTGGACTCACCCGCGGTCATCAATGGATGCTCCGACGTCTTGGTCGAGGTGTTCGGTGCAGCGATCGGCAGTCACGCTCGTTCCGCGGTGGGCGTCTTCGAACTTCCCTTCAACATCGCCGTCGAAGTCGAGATGATCTGCGAAGTCGACGGAAATCCGTCTTAGATCCAACCCTGGTCGCGGCTGATCTGCTCGACGTCGCCGATGCGTAGGCCCGTGCGGCTCTGCAACGTGCGGATGAGTCCACCGGCCTCGTAGAGCGATTCATGGGTTCCGGTGTCGAGCCACGTAGTCGCACGAGAAAGTATCTCGGCCCGCAGTTCGCCCATTTCCAGGTAGAGGTTGTTGAGCGCAGTAATCTCGAGTTCGCCTCGGTCGCTGGGTGTCAACTCGCGTGCGAGCTTCGTAGCCTTCTCGTCGTAGAAATAGATGCCTGGAACCGCGTAGGTGCTCTTGGGTTTGGCGGGCTTCTCTTCGATGGAGATCACCTTGCCGTCGATACCGAATTCGACCACGCCGTAGGCAGAGGGGTCACTCACTTGGTAGGCGAAGATGAGTGCTCCATCGACGTTGGTGTTCTGCTGGAGATGTGTACCCAGCCCCGGTCCGTAGAAGAGATTGTCACCGAGTATCAACGCGCACTTGTCGCCGTCGAGAAACTCCTCGCCGAGAATCAGCGCTTCGGCCAGTCCGTTGGGTTTCTCTTGGACGACGTAGGTGATGATCATGCCCAACTGCGCACCGTCACCGAGCAGTCGTCGGAATGCGTCCTGGTCGTGGGGCGTAGTAATAAGGAGAACTTCGCGCAGACCCGTGAGCATCAGCGTGCTGAGCGGGTAGTAGATCATTGGCTTGTCGTAGATCGGCAACAACTGCTTTGAGACAGCGCGCGTTATGGGGTAAAGACGTGTTCCGCTTCCCCCAGCCAGAATGATTCCCTTCACTCCATTAGTATAGAAGTCCGGTTGCTCCCTACTAAAGGTCGAGGTACTTCTATGCGCGTAGTCATAACTGGGGCCGCCGGGTTCATTGGCTCACGTTTCGCTGAGCTTTTCCTCGAGCAGGCCGAGCGCATGGACTACGACGACATCGTCATTCTCGACGCACTCACGTATTCGGGTCGTCGCGAGAATTTACTCGACGTGCTGCGCGACTCGCGCGTCACCTTCGTCGAAGGTTCGATCCTTGACGAACGGATCACCGATGGCGTCATGGATGGTGCACGCGCCGTGGTGCACTTTGCCGCCGAGAGTCACGTAGACCGCTCGATCACTGGCGCGCGTCCATTCTTCGCAACGAACGTGTTGGGGACACAGCAACTGCTCGAGAGCGCACGGCGCGGTGGCGTCGAACGGTTCGTACACGTCTCGACTGACGAGGTCTACGGATCAATTCAAGAGGGCTCGTGGCGAGAAGATCACCTCCTCGAGCCAAACTCGCCTTACTCGTCGAGCAAAGCGGGCTCGGACCTCGCGGCACTTGCTTACCACCGCACGTTCGGTCTTGGGGTCATGGTCACCAGGTGTTCGAACAACTACGGGCCCCGACAGTTTCCCGAGAAGCTCATCCCCTTGTTCGTGACCAACTTGAGCCAAGGCCAGAAAGTTCCGCTCTACGGCGACGGTCTCAACGTGCGCGACTGGCTTCACGTGGACGACCACTGTCGCGGCATCCAGCTCGTGCTGGAGAAGGGACGACTAGGGGAGATCTACAACATCGGTGGCGGGACCGAGCTGACCAATCGCGAAATAGTGGATCAGCTTCTCGAGCTGTGTGCCAGTGATGAGTCCATGGTTGAGGCGGTCGCGGATCGTCTCGGGCACGATCGTCGCTACTCCGTGGACTGGTCCAAGATTCGCAACGAGCTCGGCTATCACCCCCAAGTCCCGTTCGAGCAGGGCTTGAAGTCGACGGTGCAGTGGTACCACGAAAACGAAGCGTGGTGGCAACCGTTGAAGAACCCCGCGTCGTGAATCTCACAGAACTCTCGATCCCCGGTCTCTACGTACTCGACTCGCCCGTGCACGGCGATGAGCGAGGTCTCTTTCGTGAATGGTTCAAGCTCGGTGACGTCGAAGCGGCGGGCGTCACCTTCCAGGCGCAGCAAGCCAACTTCTCCTTATCGTCACGCGACGCCGTGCGCGGGTTGCACTACTCGATAGCTCCCGAAGGGCAGGCGAAGATCGTCACCTGCGTGATCGGTGAACTCGTCGACGTCATTGTCGACATTCGAGTTGGTTCACCCGCGTTTGGACGGGTGGAGATCATACCTCTGGTGGCTGAACAGGGGAAGTCGGTACTAGTGCCCCGCGACGTGGCGCACGGCTACTGCGCGACGAGCGAACGAGCCGCGCTGTGCTATTTGATCTCATCACCGTTCAATGCACCTATGGAATTGGAGATCAACCCACTCGACCCCGCGATCGGGGTGCCGTGGCCATTGTCGGGTGCGCCGGTACTGAGCGCCAAGGACGCCGCGGCACCAACACTTGAAGAGCGCCGGGCAGCCCAGCAACTACCGGCCTTTCGCTGAACCTCGGCTTCGAACCCCATTGCACGTTCATTGCTAGCGTTGCCATCGTGAGCACTGCTCCCCTTCGACTCGTCACCGGTGACGACTACGGCGTCAAGATCGACCACGCGAGTTCGGTGCCCTTAATGAACTCCGAAGCACAACTCAAGTCAACGCTCGCGGCACTTGCCGGCGTCGACGCTGTGGGCCTGGAGGGACGCTGCGCAAAACTCGCGACTCGCTCGATCAAGAAGACGACGAAACTTGCCGCGATCGACCTGGCGATATCGATGGTCGATCTGACGACCCTCGAGGGCGCCGATACCCGGGGACGAGTGCGTTCCCTCTGCGCCAAGGCAATGCGACCGGATCCCCGGGACCTCACCGTGCCTTCCGTCGCGGCAGTCTGCGTCTACCCAGACCTCGTCGCCGAGGCTCGGTCGGCGCTCGGCACTTCGAAAGTGTCTGTTGCGTCGGTGGCGACGGCCTTTCCGTCGGGTCGCGCGTCGTTGAAGGTGAAACTGCTCGACGTCGCCGAAGCCGTGGACGCCGGCGCCGACGAGATTGACATGGTAATCGACCGAGGGGCGTTCCTTTCCGGTCGCCTAGGCGAGGTCTTCGAAGAGATTGCGGCGGTGAAAGAGGCGTGTCGTGGCGCCCACTTGAAGGTGATCCTCGAGACCGGTGAACTCGTGACGTACGACAATGTGCGTCGTGCGAGTTGGCTCGCCATGCTCGCCGGCGCGGACTTCGTGAAGACCTCTACCGGGAAAGTGGGTGTGAACGCGACGACCCCTACTGCGCTGGTGATGCTCGAAGGTGTTCGCGATTTTGCCGAGTTGACCGGAAAACTCGTGGGAGTGAAGGTGGCCGGCGGCATCCGCACCACCAAGGATGCGTTGCGCTATCTGGTGCTCGTGAACGAGACGGTGGGCTCATCCTGGCTCAGCCCCGACCGGTTTCGGTTCGGAGCGTCGTCGTTGTTGAACGACCTCTTGATGCAGCGGCTCAAGCGGCAACGCGGTGCCTACGTGCGCGCCGACGAGTTCAGCGGTGACTGAGATGGATGAGCCGGAGCTCACCAATTCGCGTCTGGGTTCGCTCGAGTACGATCCCGCGCCCGAGTCCACGGCTATCGCGCACTTTCGACCGAGTTACGGGATCTTCATCGACGGCCGGTTCACGGACCCGTCATCGCACGAGCAGTTCGTCAGCCTTAATCCGGCGAACGAAGAGGTGTTGGCGACCGTCGCTCAGTCGAGTCGTGAGGACGTCGACCGAGCGGTGGCGTCCGCGCGCCACGCCTACGACACGGTGTGGTCCAGGACCAGCGGACCCGAACGTGCCAAGTATCTGTTTCGCATCGCGCGTCTGATCCAGGAGCGGGCGCGCGAGCTCGCGGTCGTCGAAACCTTGGATAACGGCAAACCCATACGCGAGTCACGTGACGTGGACGTGCCGCTCAGCGCGGCGCACTTCTTCTATTACGCGGGCTGGGCCGACAAGTTGGGCTACGCCGGCTTTGGTCCCGACCCTCGGCCAATTGGCGTGGCGGGTCAGATCATCCCCTGGAACTTCCCCTTACTCATGGCGGCCTGGAAGTTGGCCCCCGCGCTCGCGGCGGGTAACACCTGTGTCCTGAAGCCCGCCGAGACCACCTCGCTCAGCGCGCTGCTGCTCGCTGAGATCCTGCAACAGGCGGACCTTCCCCCGGGCGTCGTGAACATCATCACCGGTGACGGCGCGAGCGGCGCGGCCCTCGTCGACCATCCCGGCGTTGACAAGATTGCCTTCACCGGTTCGACCGAGGTTGGCCGACTGATCCAACAGCGCGTCGCCCCGAGCCAGAAGCGACTTACGTTAGAGCTCGGCGGCAAGGGCGCCAACATCGTCTTTGACGACGCGCCGATCGACGAGATGATCGAGGGGATTATCGACGGGATCTTCTTCAACCAGGGTCACGTGTGTTGCGCTGGTTCGCGTCTGCTCGTCCAAGAGTCAATCGCCGACGAGGTCCTTCGCCGACTGGTACGTCGCATGGAGCAGTTGCGCGTGGGCGACCCCATGGACAAGAACACCGACGTCGGCGCGATCAACTCGGCCGCGCAACTCGCTCGCATCCGCGAACTGTCCTCCTTTGGCGAGAGTGAGGGGGCGACGCGCTACACGAGCAGTTGTATGTTGCCTGACAAGGGCTACTGGTTCGCGCCGACGGTCTTCGCCAACGTCTCCCAGTCGCACCGCATCGCGCGCGAGGAGATCTTCGGACCGGTGCTCTCGGTGTTGACCTTTCGCACGCCCGAAGAGGCGGTCGTCAAGGCCAATAACACGAACTACGGTCTCGCTTGCGGGGTGTGGAGCGAAAAGGGCAGTCGCACCTTGTGGGTCGCCCAGCGCCTTCGCGCGGGGGTCATCTGGGCGAACACCTACAACAAGTTCGACCCATCGAGCCCCTTCGGGGGCGTGCGCGAATCGGGATTCGGTCGCGAGGGCGGGCGTCATGGTCTGGAGGCGTACCTCGATGTCTGAGCCGCGACTGGATGTTCGAAAGACGTACAAGCTCCTCATCAACGGCGCCTTCCCCCGTTCGGAGTCGGGTCGCAGTTATAAGGTCTTCACCCAGAGCGGTGAGTTCCTCGCCAACGTCGCCCAAGGTTCGCGCAAGGATTTGCGTGACGCCGTGCTTGCGGCGCGCGGCGTGCAGGCCAAGTGGTGGGCTTCGTCGGCCTACAACCGTGGCCAAGTGATCTACCGGCTCGCCGAGATGGCCGAGTCGCGACGCGACGAGTTGGCGGTCCACGTCGGTGCCGCCGAAGGACTCAGAGCACCCGAGGCCTTCGCGAGCGTCGCACGGGCAATCGACCGAATCGTCTGGTACGCCGGCTGGACCGACAAGATTACCCAGGTCTACGGCGGGGCCAATCCCGTGGCGGGGCCGTTCTTCAATTTCTCGCTGCCCACGCCGTCGGGAGTGGTGGCCGTGCTCGCGAGCCAGGAATCGTCACTCGAAGGCTTCGTCGATGCGGTCCTCGCGCCGATCGCCGCCGGCAACACCGTGGTGGCGCTGGCGAGTGAACTGCGACCCACGCCCGCGGTGTTGTTGGGTGAGATGTCGGCCACCTCGGATTTTCCAGCGGGCGTGCTCAACATCATCACCGGTGTCACGTCGGAATTGGCACCGACGCTCGCCAGTCACGAGGAGATCGACGGCATCGACCTCGCAGGAGTCGGCGTTGACCAGGCCAGTGAGCTCAACGTCATCGCCGCCGGATCGATCAAGCGCGTCTTTCGCCCGAGGCAGAACGACACCGATCCCACACGTCGCCTGCGCGCCTTCATCGAGACCTCCACCGTGTGGCACACGATAGGACAATGATGGCCGATCCCTACGAATTGAGTCGCCAAGCCGCAAGCGAGTTGCGCGAGATGACCGGCATCGGTACCTACAATCTCGCGATCGTGCTGGGTTCGGGTTGGCGTGAAGGCGCGTCGGCGCTGGGCGTTCCCAGCAGCGAGATAGTCGCATCCTCGCTCAGCGGTTTCGTCGCGCCGACGGTCGCTGGTCATAACGGCCAGTTGCTTTCGGTGCGCGTGGGTGACAAGAACGTGCTGTTGATCGCAGGGCGCGTGCACCTCTACGAGGGCAACTCGGCCGACCAGGTGGTACACCCGGTGCGCACCGCCATCGCCGCGGGCGCCCAGACCGTCGTGCTCACCAATGCCGCGGGCGGCATCGATCCAGCCAAGGGCCCTGGCACGGTCGTGGTACTGCGCGACCACCTCAACCTGACCGCGACCTCGCCGATGGAGGGTGCGCCGCCCCCGCCGCCGTACGCCACTCGTTTCGTCGACCTGACCGACCTTTACAGCAAGCGACTGCGCAGTGTCGTCCACGAGGCGGTTCCGGACCTCAGCGAAGGGGTTTACGCGGGATTTCGCGGACCACACTACGAGACGCCCGCCGAGGTCGCGATGGCTCGCACGATGGGGGCGACGCTCGTGGGGATGTCGACCGTTCTCGAGGCGATTGCTGCGCGCCACCTGGGCGCCGAGGTGCTCGGACTCAGTCTCGTGTCGAACTTCGCTGCGGGCGTCGCCGCGGGGGCGCTCAACCACCTCGAGGTGCTCGAGGCGGGCGAGCACGCCGCGAGTTCGCTCGGCGCGCTGCTGGCGCGACTCGTCCCGGTCCTGTGAACAAGATCCTCCTCGCAGAAGTGCTGCTGTGGATCGCGAACGACCCTGACGAGAAGGACCGCGGTGAGCTCGAGCGACTCCTCGAGACCGACGACGAGCGAGAACTTCGCACGAGGTTCACGTCGCCCCTGCACTTCGGCACCGCGGGCCTGCGCGGCCCCGAGATGGCCGGACCTTCGGGAATGAACCGCGCCACGGTGTCGCGCGCGACCCAAGGCGTAGTCGCTTGGCTCGAGGTCACCGGCGTCGATCTCGGCCGGGGCGTCGTCGTCGGCCGCGACGCGCGTCACGGTTCGGAGAAGTTCAATGACGAGGTGGTAGCGGTATTGCTCGGTGCGGGCGTGCGCGTGTTCGAGATGCCCGAACCCCTGCCGACACCTTTTGTGCCCTACGTCGTCAAGTCCCTCGGTCTCTCTGCGGGCATCATGGTCACCGCGAGTCACAATCCGCCGCGCGACAACGGCTACAAACTCTACGACCAGAGCGGCAGTCAAATCATCGCCCCGAGTGACGAGATCGTCGAGGGCTTCATGGCGAGTGCCTCAACTCCTCGTCGCGGCGAGCGCTCGGGTGACCTGTACAGCGTCGTCGATCCTGCGGTACTGGACGGCTACGCGCGACACATGGTCGCGCGCTTCGGGGTCGACTCGAGTGATCTGGCCATCACCTATACGCCGCTGCACGGAGTCGGGGGCGCGGTGATGGCCAAGTTGTTCGCGGCGGCGGGCTACGCCGACGTTGCCTTCGTCGAGGCCCAGTTCGCACCGGACGGTGATTTTCCGACACTCCCGTTCCCCAATCCCGAAGAACCTGGTGCGCTGGACCTCGCGATCGCGCAAGCGGACGCCGCGAACTCGACGCTCGTGATCGCCAACGATCCCGACGCTGACCGTCTGGGCGCAGCGGTGCGCTCGGTGGAGGGTTGGCGAGTTCTACGCGGCGACGAGATTGGTTGGTTGCTCGCATCATCGCTGCTGGTTGGCGCGGGTCCTGACGACGTGGTCGCCACCAGCATTGTGTCGTCGACGCTGCTCGAAGCGATGGCGAAGGAGGCGAAGGTCCGCTACGCCGTCGCACTGACGGGTTTCAAGTGGATCTCACGCGCGGCCGGCAAAGGAGTACTGCGTTTTGGCTACGAAGAAGCGCTGGGATTCGCGGTCGACCCACTGGTAGCGGACAAGGACGGCATGTCCGCGGCGCTCGCCCTGTGTCAACTCGCGCACGAACTCGCCCGGGCGGGCCAGACCCTGCTCGACCGTCTCGACGAAATCGAGTGTCACTTCGGGGTCCACGCCGGCGCACAACTCTCCATTCGCGTCGATCACCCCGGCGGATTGGGCGTCATCGCCAGAAAAGTCGACGCACTTCGCGCGACGCCACCCACATCTCTGGGTGGACTCGAAGTGACCGGCGTGGTCGATCTGGCCTTGGGCGCCTTCGGACTCTCGCCGACCGAGGGCGTTCTCCTGGAACTCGGCGAGCGCGGGCGGGTAGTCGTGCGTCCTTCGGGCACGGAGGCGAAATTGAAGGCCTACATCGAAGTGACGTCGACGCCGGTTTCTACCACCGACCTGGCTCGCGAGCGCGACGACGCGGCACAACAACTTGCGCGGGTGCGCGACGATCTGGCGGCGTTACTCGCGCTCTAAAGCGAGCGCAGCGCGGCGTAGCCGGGCTTGATGACCGTGTTGATCATTGCCAGGCGTTGGTCGAACTGGTAGAACGAACTCTTCGCGGCATTGAGTGTGAACCATTCCATGTCCGCGAGCGTCCAGTTGAAGGTTGCGGCGCAGTTCTCGAACTCGGTGCTGAGTGAGATACCGCTCATCAGCCGATTGTCGGTATTGAGCGTGACGCGGAATCGCAGTTGGCGCAGCACCTCGATCGGATGAGTGGCGAGCGACTTGGCGGCGCCGGTGTGGACGTTCGAGGTGGGGCATACCTCGAGCGGGATTCGCCGGTCGCGCACGTAGTTCGCCAGTCGCCCGAGCTCGTATGAATCGCCCACGTGCTTGATGTCGTCGACGATGCGCACGCCATGACCGAGTCGTTCTGCGTTGCAAAACTGCACCGCCTCCCAGATCGAAGGGAGCCCGAAGGCCTCGCCGGCGTGAATGGTCATGTGGAAGTCCTCACGCTGGATGAGGTGGAAAGCGCGTAAGTGCTCGGTCGGTGGGAACCCGTCCTCGGGTCCGGCGATGTCGAACCCGCACACGCCGTGGTCACGGAATGACACCGCGAGCGCCGCGATCTCTTCGCTTTCGTTGGCCTGGCGCATCGCCGAGAGGATGGCGCGCACCACGATGGTCCGACCTTCGAGGGTGGCCTGTTGGGTGCCGTGGGCGAAACCTTCCAGCACGGCTTCGACGACCTCGTCGAGCTTGAGCCCGCGCTGGAGGTGCAGTTCAGGTGCGAAGCGCACCTCGGCGTAGACAATGCCGTCGCGCGCGAGGTCGAGTGCGCTCTCGCTCGCCACGCGATGCAGTTGCTCCTTGGTCTGCATGAGTGCGGTCGTGTGGCGGAAGCCTTCGAGGTAGCGCACGAGGTCACTGCCCGGCGCGTCGGCGATGAACCACTCGCGCAGTTCAACCGGGTCCTTGGTCGGCAGTCCGTGGTAGTCGATGTCACGCGCAAGTTCCAGCACCGTCTCAGGTCGAAGTCCTCCGTCGAGGTGCTCGTGCAAGAGGACCTTGGGGGCCATCTCGATGACCTCGCGCGTGAGTGCCGGCTCTGACATGAGCCAAGGCTAGCCAAGGTGACTGGTAATTACTTCGTGATCTTTTCGAGCAGGATCGGGGCGCGCGCAGACTGGTCGTCACTGATGGTGACGGCGTCGCGGATCGCGTCGCGTCCACGCACGAGGTGCTCGTCGTCGTCGGCGTACAACTCGAAGAGTGGCTCGCCCGCGGCGATATGGTCGCCCTCTCGCACGAGGCAAAGAACGCCCGCGCCCGCGCTCACCGGGTCCTCCTTGCGGGCGCGGCCCGCTCCCAGGCGCCACCCCGCGACGCCGACGCGTAGCGCGTCCACGGCGGTGACGTAGCCGCTCGCATCAGCGGAGACGACGTCGTGCAGCGCCGCGGGAGCCAGCACGGCGTCCGGGTCTCCACCTTGGGCGGCGATCATCGATCGGTAGACCTCGTAGGCGGAGCCGTCGTCGAGCTTCAACTGCGGGTCGGTATCGATGCCCACGAGTTCGAGCATGACGCGTGCGAGCCCGAGCGTCAGTTCGCGAACGTCGTCGGGGCCGCCGCCCCGTAACACCTCTACCGACTCAATAACCTCGAGTGCGTTACCCACCGCGCGGCCCAGCGGCTGGTCCATCGCGGTGAGTTGGGCCACGGTCGACACGCCGTGACCTTCGCCCAGCGCGACCATCGTCGAGGCGAGTTCGCGCGCGCGTTCGATGGTCTTGATGAACGCGCCGCGTCCCACCTTGACATCGAGCACCAGCGCCTGAGTTCCCTCGGCAATCTTCTTGGACATGATCGACGACGAGATGAGCGGAATTGATTCGACCGTGCCCGTCACGTCACGCAGCGCGTAGAGCCGACGATCGACGGGTGCCAGCCCGGCGCCCGCGGCACAGATGACCGCGCCGATCGATTCGAGTTGCTCGCGGATCTCGTCATTGGAGAGTGCGGCCCGCCAGCCCGGGATCGACTCGAGCTTGTCGAGCGTACCGCCGGTGTGGCCGAGACCCCGACCCGAGAGTTGCGGCACCGCCGCGCCGCAGGCGGCGACCAGGGGCGCGAGGATCAGCGAGATCTTGTCGCCGACGCCGCCAGTGGAGTGCTTATCCACGCTCGGACGAGAGAGACCTCGAAGGTCAAGGGTCTCGCCCGACGCGATCATGCGATCGGTCCAGGTCCGCAGTTCGCCGTCCGCCATGCCCCGAAAGAAGATGGCCATGAGGAGCGCGGACATCTGCTCTTCGGCGACTTCACCGCGCTGGTAGGCGTCCAGGACCCAGGTGATCTGGTCGTCACTCATCTCGGCGCCCTCACGCTTCGCGGTGATGACGTCGACCGCGGAGAAAGTCATGGACTCGCGCGTATCCCGAGGTCTTCGGGGCCGAACGCGTCGGGCAATAGCTCGTGCAGGTGCCGTGGCGGCGCGTCGGGGCCCGCGTCGACGAGCAGCCCGTTGCCACCGTGTTCGTAGAGCAGCTGGCGACAGCGTCCGCAGGGCGCGATGGGTTTGGCGTCGCCCGCGACGATTGACACGGCGGCGAGACGTCCACCGCCCTGTCGGGTGAGGTCGCTCACGAGCGAGCACTCTGCGCACAACGTGAGACCGTAACTAGCGTTCTCCACGTTGGCTCCTTCGACGACGCGGCCGTCAGTCGTGTAGCCGGCCGCTCCCACCTTTACGTGTGAGTAAGGGCTGTAGGACGTCGAAGTGGCGTGAATCGCTCGCTCACGAAGTATGTCCCAAGGGATTTCGTTCAACGAACTCACGGTGGTAACAGTACACTTCGCTCAGCGTGAACAATTCCTTGGCACACCATGTCGTGTTGAGCGACGAAGTCGCCACCGCTCTGAGCGAGTCACGTCCCGTCGTCGCCCTGGAGACGACCATTGTCGTCCAGGGTCTGCCCGCGCCGATCAACCTGGAGGTCGCTCGCGACTGTGATCAAGCGGTACGAGACTCTGGATCGGTGCCCGCCACCATCGGCGTGCTCAACGGCAGCGTGGTGGTCGGGTTGAGCGCGAGTGAACTCGAGGAGCTCGCGTCACCGCAACGAAAAGCGGCGAAGTTGTCATCGCGGGACCTCGGCATCGCGCTGGCGGTCGCCACCGACGGCGCGACCACCGTCGCGGGCACGATCGCCGTGGCGCATCACGTGGGCATCGACGTGATGGCGACGGGAGGACTCGGTGGTGTTCATCGAGGCGCCGCGCAGAGCTTTGACGAATCCGCCGATTTGACCACTCTTTCGCGCACGCCAGTGCTCGTGGTGGCTTCGGGCGTCAAGTCGATCCTCGACATCGGCGCAACCCTCGAGCGCCTGGATTCGCTGGGCGTGCCCATCGTAGGATTTCGGACCACGAGGTTTCCCGGCTTCTACCGCGCGAGCAGTGGTTTCGACCTCGACTGGTCGGTCGACGATGCCACCCAAGCGGCCCTGGCGTTCTTGAACCACCGGCTGTTTTCTCCCACCGGCATGTTGATCGCGAATCCCGTCCCCGAAGATCGACAGTTGGACGCCCAGACCCACGACCACGCTCTCGAGAGTGCACTCGCGCTCTCGAACCACCTGGGCGTGACGGGAAAGGAAGTGACACCGGTACTGCTCGCAGAGTTCGCGCGCTTCACCGCGGGTGAGAGCGTGCAGGTCAATCGCGACCTCGTCGTGTCGAACGCGGCGCTCGCGGGTGATATCGCCCAAGCCTTTACGAAGGTGCGCCCGTGAACCAGAAGCGCGTCCTGGTCGTGGGTGACGCCATGGTCGACGTCGTCGTGCGGGCCCTCGAACCAGTCAACATCACCAGTGACACCGCCTCGAAGGTTCGTCTCGGCCG
The DNA here is from genome assembly GCA_003160115.1 of Acidimicrobiaceae bacterium. Classification (GTDB taxonomy): domain Bacteria; phylum Actinomycetota; class Acidimicrobiia; order Acidimicrobiales; family RAAP-2; genus RAAP-2. The sequence goes on along the minus strand of PLQL01000034.1, from coordinate 88,888 downwards.
AGGGGGTTCGGCCGCCAATATCGCGGTCGAATTGGCGCTCGATCATCACGTGGCCTTCGTGGGTGCCGTGGGCCACGATGCGGCCGGCGAGATCTTCCTCTCGGACCTTCGTTCAGCCGGCGTGGCACCACTGGTGCAGATCCTTCCTGGTTCGACCGGTGTCGTCGTCGCGTTCGTGAACGACGACGGGGAGCGCGCCATGCTCACTGACCGCGGCGTCAACGCACGACTCAGTGACGACGCGGTGAGCGATGCACTGGCCGTGCCCTTTGATCACCTGCACGTCTCGGGCTACACCTTCTTGGATCCGCGCACTCGCAAGATCGCGACCGAAGCGCTCGGTTCGGCTCGTCAACTTGGCGCGAGTACCTCAGTCGACGTCTGCTCGGTCGGTCCGCTGCGACAACTCGGCGCGATCAGGTTCTTGAAGGCCATTGGTCGGGTGACTTTCCTCTTCGCCAACGAAGAGGAAGCGTGCGCGCTGGGCGAGTCGAAGAGTCTTCAACGAGCCCTCACCGTCGTTCGCGCCCACGCCGAAGAGGTCGTGGTCACCCTCGGTCCCGGGGGAGCGCTCGTCGTGAGCGACGGCGAGCTCGTGGCCAAGCCTTCGCGTGAGGTCGAGGTCGTCGACACCACGGGGGCGGGCGACGCCGCTACGGGCGCGTACTTGTCGAAAAGGCTCAGTGGTCGAAGCCGCGATCAATCCCTCGAGCTCGCGATGAGTCGAGCGGCCAAGGTGGTGCGCAAGTTGGGTTCGCGCGCCTAACCCGCCTGGTACGGCAGGCCGTCGGCCGCCGGCGCTCGCACGCGACCGACGAGCCCCGAGACCACGAAGATCGTGATGATGTAGGGGAACATGGTGAGGATCTCGGTCGAGATCGGGATGTTGTAGGTCTGCAGGTTGTCCGCGAGGTAGACCGACATGCCGAATAGCACGCAGGCCACGACTGCGCCCGACGGGCGCCAGCGACCGAAGATCATCGCCGCGAGAGCGATGTAGCCGAGTCCCGACGTGATACCTGGCTGGAACTGACCTTGTTGGCTGATGAAGGCCACACCGCCGACGCCAGCGATCGCGCCGCCGAGCACGACGTTGATGTAGCGCACGCGCGCCACGTTGATCCCGACGGTCGCCGCGGCGTGGGGGTGTTCGCCGACCGCGCGCACGTGCAGGCCGTAGCGGGTTTTGAACAAGGCGAAACTGACGCCACCGATCAGCAGCAGCATGAGGTAGAAGAAGGCGGATTGGTTGAAGAAGACCGGCCCGATGATGGGGATCTTGTCCAAGAGCGGAATGGCGAAGTTCCCCAGTACGTTGCCCGTGTTCAGTTTGGGGTAGGGCGTGAAGATCTGCAGGTTGAGATACGACGACAGACCGCTCAACATTGTCACCAACACCACGCCCACGATGATCTGATCCGAGCGATAGCGCACCGCAAGGAACGCCAGTATCCAACCGATGATTCCTCCCGCCACTAGACCCCCGATCGCGGCGTAGAAGTAGTTACTGGTCGTCGAAGCGATCGAGGCGCCGACGAAGGCGCCCGCGATGAACTGACCTTCGATGGCGATATTGACGACGCCCGCGCGTTCGCACATCACGCCGGACAACGAACCGAAGATGAGCACCATGGTCACTTCCGAGCTGCCCACGAGGATCGACGTGAGATCGATGAAGGAGACCTGGGATGGCCCCGGCGTGCGCACGGCCCAGAAGAGCAGCGCGAGCAGGAACAAGACCGAGATGAAGCCGAACCTGCCCATCACCCCACGCCGGGGTTGGCGCCACAACACTTCGAGGCCGACGCCAATCATGATCAGTCCCAAAATCACGTTGGTCCAAAAGGTCAGCAGCGTGAGGGTACCGAGATGCCACGGTGCGTTGGTGAGGATATCGACCGGACTGAACGTCAGGGCGGAGTGAGCTCGCGATGAAGTATTGAGACCCAGCGCGATGAGCGAGAAGAGGCCAATGACGACGATGATGACCCCGATGACGCGCGTGCGACCCACGGGCACTTTTCGAACGGAGGGCGTGTCGACGGCAGGCGTAAGTTCCTCGACGCTCATGAGTTCCACCCCTTTGTCGCGAGTTCGACGGATTGGCTCGGAGCGCCACGTAACCGGAAGATCTCCTTCACGAGTACCGGCGTCGCGACGAAGAGCACCACGGCCGACTGAATGACCGTGGCGAGGTCGAGGGGGATACCGGTCGTGGCCTGCATGGCTCGCCCCCCGACGCCGAGGGCAGCGAAAAGGAGCGACGACCAGACAATGCCCATGGGACGGTTACGCCCGAGCAGCGCGACGGTGATCGCCGTGAATCCGATGCCGGCGTTGCCAATGAGAAAGACGCCGTCGATGTAGTGGGTCGTGCTCGCGACCTGCACGACACCCGCGAGACCCGCGAGCCCGCCCGAGATGAGAAACACCACGATGACGATGATGCGTGCATTCATCCCGGAAGCCCGAGCGGCCTGTGGATTCGCCCCGGTGACGCGGAATTCGAAGCCGAGCGACGAGCGATCGAGTAGCCACCAGGCGAAGAACACGACCGCGACGGCGACGAGGACGCCCCAACTGACGCGCAGTCCCGACTTGGCACCAAAGATTGGTGCCAGTTGCGCCGAGGGGTCCAGCGTGCGCGAGATGTCGTTCTGCTGGCCGGGCTGTTGGAGCGCAGTCGAGAGGACTGCGAAGAGCAGAAAGGCGTACAGCACGTAGTTGAACATGATCGTGACGATCACCTCATGGGCGCCCGTGAGGGCCTTCAGCACGCCCGGCACGGCGCCGGAGATCACGCCGCCGGCGATACCCGCCAACAACGTGAACGGGATGTGAACCACGGTCGGCATGTGGATCATCGATCCCGCGGCGGTACCGATGATGCCACCCAGGACTGCCTGACCATTGGCGCCGATGTTGAAGATGCCCGTTTGAAAGGCGATACCGACCCCGATGCTCACGATGACGAGCGGCGTCGCGTACGTCAGTGTCTCCGAGATGGGCGTGAGGGTGGCATCCCAACCTTTGCCCGTGGTCAGTGAATGCCAGAAACCCTGCGGGTCGACAATAGAACCAGTGAACATAGTGCGATACGCCGCACCGACGTTGTCGAAGGAGACCTTGAGCGCGTGGCCCGGGGCGCCCCAACTGTGGAAGATACCCCGCCACGCGTCGAGTACCGCGGGCGTGGTGGTGATAATGATGAGCGCCCCGACGATGAAGCCGAGCACCAGCGCGAGGGCGGCGACCACGATCGGGTCCTGGGAACCTATCCGGTGCAGGAGATGACGTCGCGGCTTGATTGCGTCGGGTACGGTAGCGACCGAATCAGACATGCTCGACCTGCGTCTCTCCCGCCATGAGGAGGCCGATCTCCTCGCGACTCACCGAAGGATCGACGATGCCGCTAATCTTTCCCGCGAACATCACCGCGATCCGGTCGCCCAGGGCCATCACTTCGTCGAGTTCGGACGAGACGATAAGCGAACCATTGCCCTCGTTGCGGTGCTTGACGATCTGGCGGTGCACGTACTCAATGGATCCCACGTCAAGACCCCGGGTGGGCTGGGAGGCGATGAGCACTTCGAGGGGCCTCGACAGCTCGCGCGCGACGATGACCTTCTGCTGGTTGCCGCCGGACAAGGAACTCACGAGCTCGTGGATCGACGTCGTGCGGATGTCGAATTCCTGGACCCGGTCATGGGCGTTTTGATCGACGGCGCGGAGATTTCTTGTGCCGTGCTTGGCGAAGGGCGCGCGTTTGGGGGTGTTGAGCACCAGGTTGTCCGCAAGCGACATCGACAGCACGAGTCCGTAGCGTTGACGGTCCTCGGGAATGTGGCCAATACCCGCGTCGAGCGCTTGGCGGGGTGTCACGTTAGTGATGTCGCGACCGTTCAGCGTGACGGTGCCGGATTCGACGGGTCGAATGCCCGTGAGGGCTTCTACGAGTTCGGTCTGGCCGTTGCCCTGCACGCCGGCCAACGCGAGGATTTCACCCGCTCGAACGTCGAGTGATACCCCGTTCACGGCAACGAGACCGCGATCGTCGCGCACGACCAGGTCGCGAATCTCCAGTACGTCCGCGCCCGGTGCGAACGCCGACTTTTCAACGGTGAGGATCACCTCTCGTCCCACCATCAGTGACGCCAGTTCCCCTTCGGAGGCCGTGGGCTTCGCAGTGCCGACGACCTTGCCCTGGCGGATGATCGTGATGACGTCAGAGACGGCCTTCACCTCTTTGAGTTTGTGCGAGATGAAGAGAATGGATTTTCCCGAGGCGGCGAGTGAACGCATGATCGACATAAGGGCGTCGATCTCTTGTGGCGTCAACACCGCCGTCGGCTCGTCCAGGATGAGGAGTTCGGCGTCGTGACTCAGGGCCTTAAGGATTTCTACTCGTTGTTGTAAACCGACCGGGAGGTTCTCCACGATGGCGTCGGGGTCGACCTCGAGGTTGAACTCCTTGGAGATCCGACGAATCTCCTCGGTGGCCCGCTTGTAGTCGACGCGGTTGAACGACTTAGTCGGTTCGAATCCGAGCACCACGTTCTCGGCGACTGAGAAGACGGGTACCAGCATGAAGTGCTGGTGGACCATGCCGATCCCACGACGAACGGCTTCTCCCGAGTCGGCGAACGTGGTCACCTCGCCGTCGATGAGGATCTCGCCCTCCTCGGGGTGCAAGAGCCCGAACAGGACATTCATCAACGTCGACTTGCCAGCGCCGTTCTCGCCGAGCAGACAGTGGATCTGTCCTGGTTCGACGGTGATGCTGATCGAATCATTCGCGGTGAAGGAACCGAATCGCTTGGTGATCTCGCGCAGTTCTAATCGCATAGTGGCTTATCGTACTCAGACGAGAGGCCCGGGCTGATGGTGCCCGGGCCTCTCGTCTGAGTCACTAAGACTCGTTAACAACGCTTAGCTGGCTGGGTACTTGTTCGGGTTCACCGAGATCGTGCCCGCAATGACGCCCGCCTTCGCCGTGGCGATCTTCGCCTTCAGCGACGCAGGAACCTTCACACCACCGAGCTCCAGCTGTGTACCGTTGTTCGCCAACGTACCGATGTAGGAACCACCCTTGAAGGTGCCCTTGGCGGCGGAGAGGACTGCCGCCTCGACCGAAGGCTCCACGCCCTTGGCGACGGTACCGACGAAGTACTTGCAGTCAGTCGCGTCCGACACACAGCCGTTCGAGTCGACCCACATCACGTAGTGACCAGCACCAGCCTGTTGGGCGGCGGCCACCGAGCCGAGGCCCACGGAACCAGCAACCGGGAACACGATGTCAGCGCCAGCGGCGAAGTCACCGGCGGTAATCGTCTTTCCAGCGGTCTGGTCGGTGAAGTTTCCGACGAATGTTCCCTTACCGGCGCACGCGGCGAGGCTGCACGCACCCTTACCAGGAGTCCAACCTAGGACCTTAACCTTGGTGCCGTAAGTCTTGTTGTAGTAGCGAACGCCCGCGACGTAACCGTTCATGTAGAGGGTCACCGCCGGGAAGTTCTCGCCACCGTACACTCCGACCGTTCCAGTCTTGGTGATGCCCGCGGCGAGTACGCCACCGAGGAAACCGCCCTGGTCGGTCTCGTACTGCAGTGCGAGTAGCTCGTGGCTCTTAGGAGCCGAGGGCAGGTCGTCGACGATCGCGAACTTCTGAGTCGGGTGGGCGTTCGCGGCGGCGGCCGTCGCGGCGTCCATCAAGAAGCCGACGGTCACGATGATGCCGCAGCCCTTGCCGATGAAGCTGGCGATGTTCGGCGCGTAGTCAGCCGACGAGGTCGACGAGAGATACGAGGGAACAATGCTCGAATCCTGCTTGGCGGCGGCTTGCAGACCGGCCCACGCCGAAGCGTTGAACGACTTGTCGTTGATGCCGCCGGTGTCGGTGACGACGCACGCCTTGAACGTGCCGGCCGCTCCGGCCGAACTTACCGCCACCGTCGTGGCGGCCACGCTTATTGTTAAAGTGCCCAGAACCAATGCAGCGGCCCCGAGCGTCGTAGTGAGGCGTCGAACGCTCCCCATGTGTTTCTCCCTTTATGTAGTCAGTCTTTGAGAATCAAGACTGTCCAATCGTGTGGAGTTTCCCCGACAAGGTCGCGTCACACGGTTAGATGTTTATCAACGCGAGGATAGCCCTCTGGAGAAGAGGCTGTTGGGTCCGGCGTGTGAATTCTTGCGTAAATACGACCTATTCGGTCAGTGATTCACGGCGTGATTGGAAACACGCGGCACAGCGAAACTGACCACGAGTGCCAACAGGGTAATCAGCGCCGAAACCTGAAAGGTTCGTTGGTAGCCGCTAACGAGGGCGAGGGGTGAGGCGGGACTCGTGAAAGTCGCGCTGCGGTCGGCGGCGACGGTCGCGAGGATGGCGAGGGCGAGCGAACCGCCGACCTGGCGAGCGGTGTTGAGCACGCCTGAGGCGAGTCCGGCGTCCGCACGATCGACGCCGGCGGTGGCGGTGTTGGCGAGGGGCGAAAACAGTAGACCCATGGCGAAGGCGCACAGGAATGCCGGCGGCAGCACCGATCCCCAGTAAGAACTGTCGACTTTGATCATTGAAATCCAGAGGAATCCGAGGGTGGCGATCGACGCGCCCACGAGCAGGATCGGTCGGCCACCCGTCTTTACCATGATCCTCGAACTGATCTGGGCGCCCGCGATGATGCCGATCGCCATGGGCAAGAAGGCGAAACCGGCCTTCACCGGTCCGTAGTGCAGGATCAACTGGAAGTAGTAGGTCAGGAAATACCACATGGCAAAGAACGCGCCGCCCACGAGGAACATGACCACGTTGGCTGAAGTGAGCGCGCGCGACTTGAAGATGCGAAAAGGCACCAAGGGGTGTGAGGCCACTTTGGATTCCCAGAACAGGAAGATGATCAGCGCGATGGCACCGGTGAGGAACCAGGACAACGTGAACGAGGAGCCCCAGCCACGCGACGTGGTATTCACCACGCCGTAGATGAACGACGCGAGCGAGCCCGTGACCAGGACCGCACCCGTGACGTCGAGCTTGACCGTGGCATCGCGATTGCGCAATTCACGAAGGTACATGGACGCCACGATTGCGGCCACGATGCCGATTGGCACGTTGATGAAGAAGACCCAGCGCCACGANNCCGATTGCCTTGGGCATGCGTGGTCCCTGGAAGGTCGTGACGATGATGGTGAGCGTCGCCGGTGAAAGTATGGCTCCTCCAATTCCTTGGACCGCGCGAATCGCGACCATCTGGGGACCGGTCGCGGCGAAGCCGGCGCCGATGCTCGCGATGGTGAAGATGGCCAGTCCCGTCATATAGACGCGCCGACGGCCAAAGATGTCGGCGGCCCTGCCGCCCAGAAGCAAGAATCCAGCGAACGTGAGCACGTAGGCGTTCACGACCCACTGGGCGCTCGAGACGCTGAAGTGCAGGTCATGACCCATACGAGGTAGCGCCACGTTGACGATTGACACGTCGAGCACGACCATGAACTGTGCCAAGCACGCAATCGTCAGGATTATCCAGTCGGGCGCGTGGCGATGGGGGGCTTTGACCTTTGTTGACATGCGACGAGTGTAACGGTGGCGTGTCGCATGAGTCACCGAACCCTCGTCATCGCACCCCGAATTTGGGTAACACTAGGTGTCATGGCAGCCCAGTTCATCTTCACGATGCGCGACCTTCGTCGCTTCTATCCCCCCGACCGCGAAGTGCTTCGGGGCATCAACCTTTCGTTCTATCCCGGCGCCAAGATCGGTGTCATCGGCGCCAACGGATCGGGCAAGTCCTCACTGCTTCGAATAATGGCAGGACTCGATGACGGGTTCACCGGCGAAGCTCGCTTAACCCCTGGTTTCAGCGTGGGCTATCTCTCGCAGGAACCTCAGCTCGACGAGTCCAAGGACGTCGTGGGCAACGTCGCCGACGGCGTGGGCGAGCAACGCGATCTGCTCGTGCGTTTCAATGAAGTGTGCGCGGCGATGGCCGACCCGGACGCGGATTTCGACGCACTGCTCGCCGAGCAGTCCGATCTGCAGACCAAGATCGACGCCGCGGGGGCCTGGGACCTTGAACGCACACTCGAGATCGCCATGGACGCGTTGCGTCTTCCCGCGCCCGACGCGGACGTGAGCACGCTGTCGGGTGGCGAGCGCCGTCGAGTGGCGCTCTGTCGGCTCCTGCTCTCCAAGCCCGACCTGCTCTTGCTCGATGAACCGACGAACCACCTCGACGCAGAATCGGTCGCGTGGCTTGAGCGCTTCCTCCAGGACTACGCCGGCACCGTGGTCGCGATCACCCACGATCGCTACTTCTTGGACAACGCCGCGTCGTGGATCTTGGAACTGGATCGTGGTCACGGTATTCCGTGGGAGGGCAACTACTCCTCGTGGTTGGAGCAGAAGCAGGCACGCCTCGCCTCCGAAGAGAAGGCGGACAAAGCACGTCAGGGCGCGCTCGAACGAGAACTCGACTGGATTCGAATGTCCCCGCGAGCTCGTCAGAGTAAGGGCAAGGCCCGCGTGAGTGCCTTTAACGAACTCGTGGCCGAGTCCGAAGCCGCGGAGCGGCGCTCTGACCGCCTCGAGATTGTGATCCCTCCGGGACCGCGCCTCGGCGACATCGTCGTGAACGCGAGCCATCTCGCCAAGGGCTTCGATGATCGCCTGCTCATCGAGGATCTGACGTTCCTCTTGCCGCCGGGTGGCATCGTCGGTGTCATCGGACCCAACGGCGCTGGGAAGACGACACTCTTCAAGATGATGCTCGATCAGGAGAAACCCGATGCGGGCACCATCGAAGTGGGCAGCACGGTGGCGTTCGCTTACGTGGACCAGAGTCGTGACAGTCTCGATCCCGAGGCCACGGTCTTTGACGAGATAAGCGGGGGCCAAGAGCACATGGTGGTCGGCCATCGGGAGATCCACGCACGCGCCTACGTCGCGAGTTTCGGATTCAAGGGCAGTGACCAACAGAAAAGAGTGGGAGAGATCTCCGGTGGCGAGCGAAACCGAGTCCAGTTGGCCAAGGTGTTGCGCAGCGGCGGCAACGTGCTGTTGCTTGACGAGCCCACCAACGACCTGGACGTGGACACGCTGCGCGCACTGGAGGATGGCCTCTTGGGCTTTCCCGGGTGTGCGGTCGTGATCAGCCACGACCGGTGGTTCCTTGACCGCATCGCGACCCACGTCCTCGCCTTCGAAGGCGACTCCGTCGTGCGCTGGTTCGAGGGTAACTTCAGCGACTACGAGGCTGAGCGTCACAAGCGACTCGGCACTGACGCGGACCAGCCACATCGATTTCGCTATAAGCCCCTCACGCGCTCCTAGCGACTGCGAGGCTTCGAAGGGTTAAGTATTTGCTAGAAGTAGAGTGCACTTCGTGGGCAACAGTACGGATTATTCGACGTATTTACGCATAAACGACCTACTCGAGTTGCAGATTCCCTTGACCGACGACGCGCCCGATGAACTGCTGTTCATCGTCGTGCACCAGTCCTACGAACTCTGGTTCAAAGTGATCATCGACGAACTTCGTCGCGCGAATGGCGCGTTGCGGGAGAACGAGCCCTGGCGGGCCACGGCGCACCTGCGCCGCATGGTCTCGATCGAGGATCTTCTGCTCGAGCACCTGCGGGTACTGGAATCCATGTCACCCGAGGGATTTCTACAGTTTCGCGATCCGCTCGATCCCGCCTCGGGCTTTCAATCGTTCCAGTTCCGCGCGATCGAGTTCCTCAGCGGCGCCGGCAAGAAGGCCATGCTCACCTTCGAACTGTTCAGCGAGACTCAGCGCCTCTGGCTCAAGGAGATCAGCGAGGAGCCCTCGCTTTGGTCGACGTTCGAGCACTCGCTTCGCCAGACTCTTGGTGCCTCGAGCGAGGATCTCTTGGACCTGGTGCGTGCGCTCTACGTGAGTCACGTCACCCCCGAGACCTCGGCCTTGCACGCAGTCGCCGAACTGATGATGGATCACGACGAACGCTTGGCGATGTGGCGTCATCAGCACATGATGATGGCGGGTCGCCAGATCGGCCGACGCCCCGGCACCGGTGGGAGCGATGGCATGGCCTACCTGGACACGACTATTACGCAACGGCTCTACCCTTTTTTGTGGGAAGTGAGGTCGGTACTGTGATACTGCGTGACGACTGCCAGATAATGGATGACCTCGACGAACTCGCGTCCCTGCGCGGCGAGTTTCGTCTCCGCGAAGGCGAGATCTACCTCGACGGCAACTCGCTCGGACCGGTGAGCGAGGCGTCGAGTCGACGGGTTAACGAAGTGATCGACAACGAGTGGGCCAAGGGCCTCGTGCGCAGCTGGAACAGTGCTGGTTGGATGGCAGAACCCACGAGGCTCGGAGACAAGCTGGCGCCGCTGATCGGAGCCGAGCCAGGCGAAGTACTCGTCGCCGACACGCTCACCTTCTTGCTCGCCAAGTTGATCGGCGGAGCGCTCGAGCTTCGAAAGGACCGTCACGTGGTGATAACCGACGTGGCCAACTTCCATTCGGATCTCTACATCGTCGAGGCGATGGCCGTCCGAGCCGGTCGAGCGGTGAGTGTGAAGGCGATCGATCGTGACACGCTTGACGAAGCGCTCAATGACGACGTGGCGTTGGTGATGCTCACGCACGTGGACTTTCGCACTGGTGAGATGCTCGACATGGCCGGTATCACCCAGAAGGTGCACGACGCGGGGGCGCTCATGCTCTGGGACCTCGCGCACTCGACCGGGGCAGTGCCCGTAGACGTGACAGGGTGTGACGTCGACTTCGCGGCGGGCTGCGGCTACAAGTATCTGAACGGGGGACCGGGTGCACCGGCGTACCTGTATGTGCGACGTCGTTGGCAGGGAACTCTCGAGAACCCTTTGCCTGGCTGGTTGGGACACGCCAGGCCCTTTGACTTTGATCTGCGCTACGAACCAGCCGAGGGCATGCAGGCGTTCGTGACGTCGTCGCCGTCGATGATTGCACTTGCGGCACTGAACGGTGCACTGGACGTGTTCGAGCGCGTGACCATGGACCAGGTTCGAGCCAAGAGCCTCGCTCTGACCGATCTGTTCATCGCCCTGGTCGAGGACCGGCTTCCCGGCGTCTTTGAGTTGGTGACGCCGCGTGAGCACGCCAAGCGCGCCAGCCAAGTGGGGCTTCGTCACCCCGAGGGTTACGGCATCGTGCAGGCATTGATCGAACGCGGCGTCATCGGTGATTTTCGCGCGCCCGACATCTGTCGCTTCGGCTTCACGCCACTCTACGTGCGCTTCGTGGACGTCTACGACGCAGTCGAACGTCTGGTCGAAGTCATGGGCTCGGGGATGTACCGTGAGGCGCGTTTCACCGTGCGCAATCGAGTCACCTGATCACTGCGAGAAGATGATCGTCCGCTTTCCCACCAGGGCGACGCGGTCCTCGGCGATCAATCGCACGGCACGCGCCAGCACGTTTCGTTCGATATCGCGACCCAGCGAGACCAGGTCGCTTGGTTTCTTCGCGTGACTCACGCGAACGACGTCTTGTTCGATGATGGGCCCTTCGTCGAGTTCGGGGGTGACGAAGTGCGCGGTGGCACCAATGAGCTTCACGCCGCGTTCGTAGGCCTGGTGGTACGGCTTGGCTCCCTTGAAGCCGGGCAGGAAGGAATGATGGATATTTATCGCGCGCCCGTTCAGTTCCGCGCAAAGTTCGCTCGAGAGCACCTGCATGTAGCGCGCGAGGATCACGACGTCGACCCGGAACTTGGCGAGGATGACGCGCAGTTCGTTCTCGGCAGCCTCTTTGGTCGAGGCGGTGACCGGAATCTCGAAGAACGGTACACCGTAGCGAGCGGCGAGCGGTTCGCAGACGTCGTGATTACTCACCACCGCGACGATGTCCAGGGGCAGGTCACCCTGCTCGCGTCGGTAGAGCAGGTCGGCGAGGCAGTGGTCGAATTGCGAGACCATGATCAGCGCCCGGCGCGCCACCTCTTCATTGCGGATGCCCAGTTGGGGAGAGAAGTCGGCGAGCTCGACGAGGAGCAGGTCGCGCACGGCGTCAATGTCAGCGTTCTCGGTCTCGAATCGAGTACGCATGCAGAATTGATTGGTGACTGGATCGGTGAACTGGTCGTTCTCGAGGATGTTGCCGCCTACTTCGACGATGGCCGTGCTGGTGGCGCGGACGATCCCGGGTCGGTCCGTGCACTGCAGGGTCATGACGTAGGTGAACATGCTCTTCTCTTTCACCACAAAGCGTAGAAGGTAATCAAGCGCGCTTGGCAGTAGTGGACGGTGGTTCTTCGCTCGTCTACTTCTTGTACGAATAGAAACCTTGTCCGGACTTGCGCCCGAGGAGTCCGGCTTGGGTCATGCGTGACAACAGCGGGGGCGGAGCCATGTGGGGCTCTTTGAATTCCTCGTAGAGCGACTCGGCGACCGCGAGCGTGGTATCGAGCCCTATGAGGTCGGTCAGTGCGAGAGGTCCGAGCGGATGCGCACAACCCACCACCATGCCGGTGTCAATGTCGTCGGCGCTCGCGAAACCTGATTCGAGCATTCGAACCGCCGAGAGCAGATAGGGGATTAGAAGGGCGTTCACGACGAATCCTGCGCGGTCAGGCGAGGTGATCACGCGCTTCTTCAAAGGGCCGCTCGCGAACTCGTGGACGCGCTCAGTCGTCTCGGCGCTCGTCAGCAGAGACGAGATGACCTCAACGAGTTTGAGGACCGGCACTGGATTGAAGAAGTGCATGCCGATGACCTGTTCAGGACGGCGAGTGGCCATGGCGAGCTTGATGATTGGAATCGAAGACGTGTTCGTCGCGAGGATGGCGTTGGAATCCTGTACGACCGCGTCAAGGGTCTTGAAGACCTCGACCTTGGTCTTCTCGTCCTCGGCGACTGCTTCGATGACCAACTGGACGTTGGCGAGCTTGGCGAAGTCCTCGCTGAAGTGCAAGTTGGATCGGGCCAGCGTGGCTTCATCCTCAGGTAGTTTTCCCGAGCTGACCGCGCGTGAGAGCGACTTCTCGATGCGATCTCGCCCGGCGTTGAGCGCTTCGGCGTTTCGTTCAATGACGGTCACGTCGCTGCCCGAGCGCGCCGCGATCTCCGCGATACCCGACCCCATGAGGCCGCAACCGACTACACCAATCCGCTCCATAGGAACTCCTTTACGGTGACGACGTCACGCCGTTCCAAAAAAGTCTAGGTCGGCTGCTCGGCCCTTTCGAGAGTTAGTCCACCAGGGTGTAGGTGTTTTCGAGTTCGTCTTGCAGCACCGTTGCGACGCGCGTGGTGGTGTCCACGACCAGTTCGGCGTCGAGCACGCGCGACCGGTAGGACCAGCCTGCGGGAAGCTCGAGCGTGGCGCCAAGACCGCACAGTGCCGCCTCGGTGAGACTCTCGTCGACGCCCGTGCAGTACGCCTGCATAACGTAGGTGTTGGCGTGGGGCGAGATGAGTTCGTGCACCGAGCTCCCGGCGTCGAAGTACCAGATTGCCCCCCGGTTCACGTGATGCTCTCGATAGAAGGTCCGCACGACGTCGCCGTCGAGTTCGAGCGTGGCGACCCGGCGCATCTCGATGCCACCGAAGTCACGGATCACCGGCTCCACGTTCTGGACCTTGCCGATGCCGTCCATCAACCAGAATCGCGGACCATTCAGGAGCGCGAACGTTGCGTTGGCTTCTTTCGCGACGGTTTCTGGATCGAGGGCGCGCCAGAGTTCGTCGGGACACTGGTTCATGGGAAACGAGTTGAAGACTTCGACCCGTTGTTCGCCATCGAGGTAGGCGAGCAGGACCTCGCCGTAACGCATGCCACGCAGGTTGGAGAGCTGTCGTTCCGACGTGGTCATGGCGGTGCCCTCATCCCCGTGTCGCGTAATTCCTCCTTTCTTAGCACTCGGACGTCTTTGACGTCGCCGCCCGCATCGTCCCCGGGGCTGACGGTGTCGCTACGATGGACCTTGCCCGCGTAGCGAAGCGACTCTCCAAGAAGGCTGGGACCATGGACACCATCAACGTCATCATCGAAATCCCTCGTGGCAGTCAGAATAAGTACGAGTACGACCACGAGAACCACACGATCAAACTCGATCGGCACCTCATCGTCTCGATGGGCTACCCCGCGGAGTACGGATTCATCCCCGAGACCTTGGGCGGTGACGGCGACCCGCTGGACGCGTTGGTGCTCACCGAATACCCGACATTCCCCGGCTGTCTCATCGAGTCCAAGATCCTGGGCATGTGCATCATGGAAGACGAGAACGGCCAGGACGAGAAACTTCTCTGCGTTCCCGACTACGACCCCGCCTGGAAGAAGGCGACCGACATCACTGACGTTTCCAAGAGTGTGCTCGACCGCATCAGCCACTTCTTCACGGTCTACAAGGACCTTGACGAGGGAAAGTGGATGAAGGTCGAGAACTGGGTAGGTCGTGACGCGGCGCTGAAGGAACTCGAAGCGTCACGTCAGCGCTTCAAGGGATAGCAGCAGCCCGGCCCGTGACGATGGAAACGGCCGTTGAACCGAGCGAGACCGAGGTACGTCATTTCGTTCTCGCCACGCAAGCATTCTTCTTCCTCGCCGTCAGCGTGTGTGTCTTCATCAATCACAGTGCCAAGGCCGAAACCAGCGGCATCTCCTTTTACGGCGTGTACCACCGAACGCTCGCGATCATCATCCTCGGGTTCTGCGCTGGCTCGTTCGGCTTGTGGCGGGCCTCAACGTACCTGGCTCGTGCGGGTCTCGCGCACCTTACGGTGCTCGGTCTCCGGTTCCTCGCGCTGGGCCTTATCCTCCTGTTGCTCACGCCCTACAACAAGGGAACGTTCTTCAACTGGACTCACATGAGCGTGGGCGTCGTCACGGCGCTCGTCCAGCTCGCCATCGCGACCCAGCTGATGGTGCGCTACCGATCCTGGCAGGCGGTGAGTGCGTTCTATGTGCAGCTCTTCGGCGGCGTGTGGGCCGGTGCCTCGTTGCCCGACTGGCGTTTCTCGTATCTCTTGGTGGGTGAGTTGATTTTCGAATTGGGCTTCAGTTGGACTCTGATCGAGTGGACCTACGCTCTCTATTCCCGGCGTTCACGTTTGCTGCAGGTCTCTCGATAGAGTCTCGACGTGACGTACTCCGACGCTATTGACATCGAAGCCAGCCCCGAAGCGGTCTTCGCCGTGGTCGCCGACCTCCCGGCCATGGGCAGGCTTTCGCCCGAGAACACCGGGGGAGAGTGGATGGGAGCGGCCAGCGGCCCGACCCTCGGGGCCAAGTTCAAGGGAACCAACCGGCGCGACAGCGAGAAGTGGACCACGACGGCGCGCGTCACCCGTTTCGAGCCACCGACGTCCTTCGTCTTCGAGGTCACGTTTGGTCCCTTTCGTGTGGCGCACTGGGGCTACGAGATCCAGTCAACGCCCCACGGCTGTCGCGTCGTCGAGACCTGGAAGGACCGGCGCAATTGGCTGGTTCGTCGTCCCGATAAGAAGAAAGGATTCGATCGCGCGCTCTTCACCCGAGAGTCGATTCGTACGACCCTCGAACGCCTCAAGACGACGTGCGAGACAAGCACGAGCGCTGGCTGAACCATGGACGTCACAACTTCGCCGTAGGGTGTGGTTATCGCAAAGACGTCAGGCTTCCAGAGTGGTGGTGAGACCCAAAGGGTGATGGACGCTGCGCGTTCGCCGGGTTGGAGTATCGGGCTCGGGCGAAGCGGCCAGATAATGGCGACCCAGGACTCGGGCGATATTGGCATGCCCTGGGTGATCAGCGCCGCGCGCGTGGGCAAGGGCATGCGCGTCTCGCTCTATCGACCCGGCGACGACACCGAGGTCGAGGGCGAAGTGATCGGTGAACTGAGCGGGAATCCGCGCGAGATGGGACGGCAACTCCGCTCGCTGCTCGAAGACACGGTGCTCGAGGAGAATGAAACGTAACAGACCGTTTACCAACGCCGGGTAAAATGTTCATTCTGCGCTGTAGCCACGCTGAGGAATCGACGATGAAACTGCATATTGAGGACTTCCCCAAGGTCGTCCAGCCCGTGCTGCGCTACTTTCACGTTGATTTTGACCCACGTCGTCCGCCCTCGGGCGCCGAAGTCGCCCTGGCGTCACTCGTGGCCGTGGTGGGCTCACTCGTGGTCGACATGGCCCTCGTCGCGGTAGGTACCCGGCTCTTCCCTTCGGTACGCAACTATGGCCACTTTCATTTTTCGGATTACGCAAAGCTCACGGTTGTCGGCGTGGTGATTGCCTGCGTGGCCTGGCCGATCGTCGTACGTATCTCGTCCAAGCCCCGTTGGCTGTTCTTTCGAATGGCGATCGTGGTGACCATCGTGCTCTTGGCCCCCGACGTCTACATTTGGCACCAGGGACAGCCCGCGAAGGGCGTCGTAGTTCTGATGTGCATGCACCTGGCTATCGCGCTGGTGACTTACAACGCGCTGGTGCGAATAGCGCCCACGCACCGTCACCGCCGTCGGACTCCGGCGCATCAGGCCTAGGTGTGCAGGAGGGCGGGGTCCACTGCCGCGAGTACGAGGATGATGGTCGCGGTCAGCGCGATCAGGACCATGGTCCAGAACCACACGACGATGGAGCGGAATCGGTACGTTCGTGCGACCAGCCGGTCCGTGAACGACCTCGAGCCCAGTTGGTCCTTCACAATCGCGATACGACGATCACGCCACGTCAGTCCGTGGATCTGAGAGGCGCCGTGTGCCTTTTCGTGTTCGAGCAGCCACGCGGCGTCGGTCAGTTCGGAGAGTCGGTGGGCCGACAGCGAGTGCAACGCCGCGAGCGCCACGATCATCGCCAACGCGCTCGCCAGGATTCGCCCGGCCTGCGACGTCGATCCGGCGAGGGCGATGGTGAGCAGGAACGCCTCGCCCGTGAGCGCCATAGTCGGCATCTGCCATAACAAAACGTCCCACTGCTGACGACGATTCGCGACGACCGAATACTGGTCGAGACCGTCCGGTTCCGCTTCGTACTCGTTGCCCGACTGTTCACTCATGTCACACCGCCTAACCGCAGTTCTAGTACTTGATCGGCGTTCGCTGCGAAGCGTGCCGTCAGACGACTTCGCGAACCTGCAGGACCTCAGCAACTTTCTCGAGCACCGGAAGCGAACGGCGCAGCAGTGACTGTTCACTCTCGCTCAGCGACGCGAGGGCCGTTTCGAGAGCCTCGGTGCTCGCCGTGCGGATGGCGTGAATGATCTGTCGACCACCGGTGGTGAGTTGGACCACGCTCGCTCGACCATCGAGGGGGTCTGACACTCTTGCGACGTAACCGTCGTCGACGAGTGAGTCAACGATCTTGCTCATCGAGGCCGCAGAAATCCCTTCGAGGTTGGCCAACACTCCCATGCGCACCGGCTCGGACTGCTCGATTCGCGCGAGCGCCGAACCTTGCGAGGGAGTGACGTGGTATTCCGCGCGAATTCGCAGCGCCCGGTAGATCCGCAAGACCGCCACGCGCAAGGCGGTGGCCGACGACTCCGGGGGCCCGGAGACCCTGCTCTTGTTTGTCACCGTGGTCGCCACATTTCCATTATACTTAGTTGACACTAACTAAGTAATAGCAATTTCGAACTTTTCCCTACGTCGACCCGGAGAGACCATGGCTTCTGCTCCAGCGCAGCACCCCGACCGCTACAAGTGGATTGCCCTTTCGAATACGACGATGGGTATTTTGATGGCCACCATCAACGGATCTATCCTTCTCATCGCCCTGCCCAACATCTTTCGTGGCATCAAGTTGAATCCATTAGCGCCACAGAACACGACGTACTTCTTGTGGATCCTGATGGGATTCCTGCTCATCACTTCAGTGCTCGTGGTGAGTTTGGGCCGAGTAGGTGACATCTTCGGTCGCGTGCGAATGTACACGCTCGGCTTTGCGATCTTCACTGTCTTTTCGATCCTGCTGGCCGTCACCTGGATGACCGGACCAGCCGCGGCCCTGTGGATCATCTTNNGGCGCGTTCATCGGACTGATCCTGGGCGGTGTGCTCGCTCCGATTGAATGGCGCCTGGTGTTCCTGGTCTCGGTGCCTGTCGGCCTCTTCGGCACGGTCTGGGCCGCGCTGAAGCTGCGCGACAGCGGCGTACGGAACCAGGCATCGATCGACTGGTTCGGAAACTTCACGTTCGCTATCGGACTCATCGCGTTGCTCACCGGCATCGTCTACGGACTCCAGCCCTACGGCGGTCACGCGATGGGTTGGACGAGTCCGTTCGTGCTCTCGTGCATCATCGGAGGTTTGATCGTACTCGTCGTTTTCGTCCTCATCGAGCTTAGGGTCAAGGAGCCGATGTTTCAGCTTCACCTGTTCAACTCCAGAGGCTTCGCGATGGGCAACGTGGCGGGTTTGATGCTCGCACTCGCCCGAGGTGGTCTGCAGTTCATGCTCATTATCTGGCTTCAGGGTATCTGGTTGCCCGAGCATGGTTACTCGTTCGCGCGTACGCCGTTGTGGGCGGGCATCTATATGGTGCCGCTCACCGTGGGCTTCTTCATCGCGGGACCAGTCTCGGGGCGTCTCGCGGATCGGCACGGCGCGCGTAACTTTGCGACCCTGGGACTCGTGTTGACCGGCGTCAGTCTCATTGGACTTCAGGCGATTCCAATCAATTTCTCGTACCCAGTCTTCGCCGGTCTGCTCCTCCTGGTGGGCCTGTCGATGGGTCTCTTCGCCGCGCCCAACACGAGCGCGGTGATGAACTCGCTGCCCGCCAACCAGCGCGGGGCCGGGGGCGCGATGCTCAACACCTTCCAGAACTCGGCGAGCGTGCTGTCCATCGGCTTCTTCTTCACGGTCATCACGTTGGGTCTAGCGACGTCACTGCCGCACTCGCTGTTCGCGGGCTTGACCGCTCAAGGCGTTCCGGCCGCTCAGGCGACGGCCATCTCGCACATACCCGCAATCGGCAGTCTCTTCTCGGCCTTCCTCGGCATCAACCCCATCCAGACCCTGCTCGGGGCCCATCTCCTCGCCCAACCCGGCGTCCACGCTTCGGTGCTGCTCGGACGCAGTTTCTTTCCCAGTCTGATCGCCTCACCTTTCGCCAAGGGATTGCACATGGCCTTTCTCGCGGCCGCAGGAATGTGCTTCATTGGTGCGGTCTTCAGTTGGATGCGAGGCGGCGGCGTGCAACACCACGTGCACTCGATGAGTGCTGAGACCGAAGAGGGTTTGGCGGGCGTGGGCGACATCGCCATGGCCGAGGTCGGTGTCGGATCGGCAGGTACCGGCATCGAATCGAGCTTGACCGAAGCGCCGTCGAGCGACTGACGGAGGGACTATCGGTGGTCCCAGTCACCGTCGGTGGGTCGACCTCAAATGGCGTGGCTTCGGATGTTCCCTGCCAACAAGTACTTTCGCCGCAGGTGACTGTCCGCGCCGAGGATCCCTTGGAGATTCGCGCCCCGCGACAGTGGGTAGGAGAAGGGCGACGAGCGGACTGAGGGCGCTGAAGACTCGCGAAGTGGGAAATCCTAAGATTCGTACGCGGGTCGAAAGGAGGTCGAATGACGGAATCTGAGAGAGCGGCTGTCGGTATCGAAGGCTTCGCGGATGGCACCCGCTATCAGACGGCCCGGCCTGGTTACCCCGCTGCAGCCGTATCGCACCTCGTTCAGTACCTGCACATCGAGTCGACCACGAGGGTCGTCGACGTAGCCGCAGGAACGGGGCTTTTCACGAGAGAGCTTCTGCCCTTCACCTCGCACGTCGTCGCCGTGGAGCCCGGACCTGGCATGCGAGACGAGTTCGCCGTGCAGCTTCCTGCCGTCGAGGTCTTCGACGGCGCGGCCGAGAACTTGCCGCTCGCTAACGCGTCGGCCGACGTGATTACGGTGGCCCAGGCTTTCCACTGGTTCGATGCCGACACGGCGCTGGAGGAGTTTGCGAGAGTCCTGGTTCCGGGCGGTGGACTGGGATTGCTCTGGAACGAACGCGACGAAAGTGTGGAGTGGGTTGACGCGATGAGCCACGCCATCCTCTGGCACCTGAAGAAGCCCTACGACATGGCGACTGATTTCAAGGCGATACTCGAACGAGGGGCATTCGTTGACGTCGAAAAGTGCGCGTTCAAGAACTCCCAGTTGGTGGACCGATTCTCGCTGCACCAGCGCGTGTTGACGACCAGCTATATCGCAGTCCTCGATGCAACAGAGCAAAGGAAGATTCTCGATGACGTGGACGATGTCGTCGCGTCATTTGACGAGACCTTCGATCTTCCGTACGTGACGACCACCTACTGCGCTCGTGCTGCGCGCTGAGCACAACGGGCTCTGGTCAGTTCGAAACGATGCCCGTTCGCAGGACGGTCCTCGCGAGAATTCCCAACGTCGCGCGAAGGGTTGATTCGGGTAGCACCGGGAAGATGGCGGCGTTCTTCCATTTCTGGTTCGCGCCCGACCAGTCGTAGTACGAAGTGACGATCGTGCCGTTGTCGACGGGTTCGAGCGAGTAGCCGTAGATATGGCCTATGGTGCCTCGAAAGACGCCAGAGACGTTCCAGGCGATCTCGCGATTCTCCTCGAACGTGGTGATGGTGACCTTCACGTCGTACTTGCCCATCGGGTAGTCGTTGAGCGCCTCACGGTCCATGTGCACGACGAACGTATCGCCCACTTTGGTGACCTCGGTCCCTTCGGCCGCGAGCAGCATCCCCGAACTGTCGATAGCGACGTGTCCCTGGGGCGAACGCAGAATGGCGAAGATCGCTTCGGGACCCGCTTCAATCGTGCGCGCTACTTCCAGTCGTTCAATGGTCATGGCCCAGCCTGACAGTTTTGAGGAGCAGCCGAGCGATTTTTGACCCACCACCTGGTAGAAATACCTGATTATGAACCGAATCGCAATCGTGGGCTCTCCGGGTTCGGGTAAGACCACGCTGGCCGACCGACTCGGGAGTCGAATCGGTATGCCGGTGATACACCTGGACAATCACTTCTGGCATCCCGGTTGGGTCGAGACCCCGGCCGAGGAGTGGGTGCCGCGCCAGATCGAACTGCTCGCGAGACCATCGTGGATCGTCGATGGCACGTACTTTCAAACGCTTGACGTCCGATTCGAGCGGGCGGACACGATCGTCTACTTCGATATCTCGAGGTGGCGTTGCCTCTTTCGTGCGATCCTTCGAAGTGTGACCCATTTCGGTAAGGACGTACAGGCCGACGGATGCCCGGAACACTTCGACCCGACGTTCATCAAATTCATCTATCACTTTCCCCGTGACGTGAAGCCGAAAATCGATGAGGCTATTGCCCGTCACGCCGCGACCGTCGCGGTAATCAAGATTGAGTCGACCGAGGACGCTGCTCGTTTCCTTGAATCGGTTCGCAGCTCGTAGAAGAACGAGGGTACGCGAGGACTGGCCCCTACGTGAACCAGTAGCGTCGAAGCCTTCGCGATCCCTCATCGATGTCGATGACGTCCTCAAGTACGCCGCCGCACCTTTCGATGACGCACGCGGAGCCGACATTGTCGTCCAAGCACGTCACGAGTACGCGGGCCACCCCTTGGCTTCGCGCGATGATGAGGGCCTGGCGCAAGATCTCGGTGGCGTAGCCACGTCGACGATGCGCGGGCAGGACCCCGTAGCCAATGTGACCTCCCGTCCTTTTGAGGTCCTTATTGAGACTGAATCGAATTCTTGCACTACCGACGATTACGCCGTTGACGTCGGCGACGAGTTGGGTCGCGGGCACGAGGCCCACCGAAAGACTGAGACGACGTCGGTGTTCGTCGATTCTCCTCAACCACTGGTCCCACGCCATGCCATCGTCCAAATCGAGCAAGAGAAGGGCGCCGTCGTTCTTCATGACCTCGTTGGCCTCGCGTGCCGACACCTCGTCATCGTGCGTGTAGGGTCGCAGACGCAATCGTGGCGCGTCAACCGGATTCTCCGGACTCGGATTTATGGGTTCGGTCAGAAGGTCGGCTCGAAGTTCGGGCGCAGCACCAGGCCGCTCTTGCCGTCAAGGGGTTTTGCGCACAGGATCTGGTGGATCTCTAGATGGTGGCGTTCGAAACCGACGGCTGAACCGGCCATGTAGAGCCGCCACACCCGGGCCCGCTGCTCACCCACTTCTTCGACGGCCTCGTCGAAGCGCTTGACGAGGTTCTCAACCCAATGGCGAAGGGTGAGCGCGTAGTGCTCGCGCAGGCTCTCGAGGTGTCGGACCTCGAAGCCGTGCGCCTGGAACATCGAGACCATAGTGCCGACCTCGTGAAGCTCGCCGTCGGGAAAGACGTAACGTTCGATGAAGTCACTGCCGGTCTTGGAGGGACCTCGCATACCCAGGGCGATCTGCATCTGGCGACTGAGTTCGGAGGCCTTGGAAGGCTGGGGATCGGCTTCGAAGGACACCGGGCGACCAATGGCGTGGTTGAGGAACCGACCGCCGGGCTTGAGCAGGTCGAAGAGGCACTGAGCGTAGGGGGCGAGTGAACGACGTCCCACGTGCTCGGACATGCCAATGGAACTGATGGCGTCGAATGGCCCATCCTTCACGTCACGGAAGTCCTGGAGGCGAAATTCGACCAGGTCCGAGACGCCAGCGAGCTTGGCTTGTTCGGTGGCGTAGCGCCGCTGAGGTTCCGACAGGGTCACGCCGACTGCGCTCGCTCCGTACTCTCTGGCCGCGTGGATCGCCATAGCGCCCCATCCGCAGCCAACGTCGAGCAGTCGCATGCCCGGTTGCAGGTCGAGCTTTCGCGCGACGAGGTCCACCTTGCGTCGTTGAGCGACTTCGAGCGTGTCGTCAGGCGACTGAAAGACCGCGCAGGAATACGTCATCGATGGACCAAGGACCATCTCGTAGAAACGATTCGAGACGTCGTAGTGGTGCGAGATGGCGTCCTTGTCGCGCGCGCGACTGTGCAGTGCGCCGCGTTGCCTGGCTTCGATCGAAGGGGGAGGTAGTCGCCTAAAGGCTGCGGTACCCACTTCGGAAGCGAGGCCGCGCACGTTGGCCAGGGTGAGAATTTGCCGCAGTGGGGGAACTTGGAGACTGAAGAGGGCGTCGAGGTCACCGTCAACGTCAATGTCGCCTGCGACGAAGGCGCGGGCGAGTCCGAGTTCGCCCGGTCGACTGATGAAGCGCACCAGCGCGTCACGATTGAGGATCTTCAGGGTGATGTTGTTCGCCGGCGAGACGACGCTGGGCGTCGCGCTACTGCCGTCGAACGCCTCGACGCGAAACGGCAACTGACCGTTGAAGATCGATGAGACAAACGACGCTACGTCCACGAACCCTCCTGATTCTCGACGACTTCGTATAGCCGTTCTACTAGAAAGTGGGCTTCATCAGCCACGTCAGGGTGACGTGGCTCGCGAAGACGCCTCATCTAAGGCGAATTCCTCTTTGATGTGCCATGTATTGGGCTCGTCGCGGCCCACCAGCAGCGAGACGTGGTGAGCGGAGGCGTCAAGTGGTAGGCCCGGGCGGATGGCGGCTTCGATGAGGTCGAGATGCTCGGGTGTCGCCTCGTCAGCGACCGTGAGGTGGGCGAGCACTTGCTCGAAACGCCCTTCGTAAGGGGGATACTCCGGGAACAGGTCAAACACCGCCCGCGTGAGTTGTTCGAAGGGTTCCTCCGGTGACGGGGCTAGGTAGAGAATGCGGTCATTGAAGCGACGGGTCTCGCGGAACGAGAAGTCAAAAGCTCCAAAGGCCCCAAACAGCGTGCGCAGTTGGGCCCTTAAGGAGTGATCGATCAAACGTGGTGGAACGAAGGGGTACAGGACTGTGACGTGGGCAGGTACGCCGTACGTCGCGGCCTGATCGTACTGGCGGCGCCACTCTTCTACGAGGTGCTCGGACTCAGGTACGAGAACGACCAGCGCGCTTTCCTCGGTTGGCATTGGCAATCACGTTAGGGCACCGGCGACCATTGGGTCCGCTTGATTCTGACGGAGGTTTGGCTACACTCCGAACAATGGGCTTGTTGGGCCTGTTCGTGAACCTCGAGGTGGCCGTTGAAGGGATCTGACGTGGGAATCATCATCGCATCGATAGCGGGTGTCATTGTCTTGCTGGTGATTTTCGCCATTGTCAAGGCTGTTCGCATCATTCAACAGGGTTTCGTGGGCGTCATCACTCGTTTCGGCGAGTTCAAGGACATCAAGAACCCCGGTCTGTGCTTCATCATTCCCTTCATCGAAGTCATGAAGATCGTCGACGTGCGCGAGACGCCACGCACCGGTGACCGCCAACAGGTAATCACGCGTGACAACGTGGCGGTGATTGTGAACGCGACGATCTTTAGCCAAGTGGTTGACGTGCGCCTGGCGCTGTTCACCAACTCGGACTACCTCGTCAGCGTCGACAATCTGGCTCGCACGTCGGTGCGCGCCGTTTTCGGCAGTATCACCCTGGACGACGCCTTCTCCCAGCGCGAACGAATCGGCACGATGCTCCAGACCCAGATGGAAGAGGCGACTGACAAGTGGGGTGTGCGGATAAACCGGGTCGAGGTCCTCGAGATCACGCCACCGGACCAGATACTTCAGGCGATGGCCCTCCAGAAGCAAGCCGACCAGGAGAAGCGGGCACGAATCCTTGAATCGGAAGGTCAGCAACAGTCCGCCGTGAACGTCGCCGACGGTCAGCGCCAAGCGGCCATCAAAGAAGCCGAAGGTGGACAGCAGGCTGCCATTCTTCGCGCCGAGGGGAATCGCCAAGCCCAAATGCTCGAGGCCGAAGGCCGGGCCCAGGCGATTGCCTTGGTCTACGCCGCCATCAAGACCGCGGCACCCGACCCGACGCTGGTCGCCATCCTGCAACTCGATACCCTGGCCAAGTTCGCCGAAAGTGACAACACCAAGTTGATCATCCCGGCCGAGAGCGCGGCGCTGCTGGGTGCAGTCCAGGCGATCAAGAGCGTGATGGCCGACGTGCCCACTGCGACGCCGACGGCCTAGGCGACTGATTGATCCGATCGTGCCATTGAGCCCTATATATACGTGTTGGGGCAGAGGTAATCGAACGGATCAGGAAGGATCCACCCACAGAGTGGTTCCGTAAGTCTTTCGCACGACAATCGGCGATCCGGCGGGAATCGGCTCGATCCAATCGGTGACGGCTTTCCAGGACTCGCCTTGGATCTTGACTCGTCCCGGGTGGTTCTCGTCACCGACGGTCTCTTCAACAAGTCCTTTCAGATTCGTCAACGCGCTCTTGGTTGGTCGTGAGAGGTCGGTGAGTAGCGTCCGGTGGAAATTCTTCACGGCGAAAGGTCGAAGGGCCGCCAGAGTCACGCCCGAGATGATGAGCCAGAAGACCGACTGCAGGGCGAAAGCCACGCCAGCGAAGGAGAGGATCAGCGCCACTGCGGCCCCAAAACCTATGAAGAGGGCAATGAAAGCGTTGGTGTGGATCTCTGCCACGATGCAGACCAGAAGAATCACTAACCAGAAAACAATGGCCATGGTTGGGAGTATACGGTTTAGGCCTTGGGTTGGGTCTTAGGGCGGGAGCGAGTTCGAGGAGCTCTTCGGGGGGGCCCGACGCGGGGTTCGGGCTCGTTTAGCGCCACTTTCGTGGTGCTGGCTGACGAGCTCCAGAACTCCTTCACGATGACCTGGATGGTCGCGGCGGTGGGCACGGCGAGCAAGACGCCGACGAGGCCGCCGAAGATTCCTGATACCCATGATCCAAGTTCTGCTCCCACCAGGATGGCGACGAAGACGACCAGGGGATTGAGTTTCACCGTCTTGCTCATGATCACCGGGTACAGGACGTGGTTCTGCAGGAGCATCACGACAAGAAAGACGACCAACATCACGATGCCGGCGGACAAGGAGTGGATAGCGGCGAAGAGAACCGTGGGAAATCCCGCCAAGGCCCCGCCAATCGTCGGCAGGAAGTCGACCAGGAGGACCCACAGGGCGAAGAGCAACGCGAAGGGCACGCCAAGGATCTCGAGGGTGACGAAGACCGCGACCGCCGCGACCGCCGAGATGACAAGATTCGCGAGCATGTAACCCAAGGCGGCTTTGCTGATGGCCGAACTTATGCGCCGCACTCGTTCGGCGTGCTGGGGCGCAATCATGGCAATGATGGCTTCACGGATCTTGGTCGCCTCGAGCAACAGGATCATGACGAACGCGAACATGGTCACGAGAGCGAAGAGCACGGTGACGGCGCCCTTGCCCAGGGCCAAGGCCGGCTTGCTCAATCCCCTGGCGAGCGAGACCAGTTTCGACGAGTTCTTATGGATCCAGTTGTCCACGTGGTAGTGGCGAAGCAATTTTCCGAGCCAGCCCTTGCCCTGTTCGGCGCGATCAACGTAGGAGGGAAGGGTGTGTGAGAGGTGGGTCAGGCTATTGACGAGCGGATCGCCGAAGGCGAACGCGAGGGCCGCAAAGATGATGACGGTGCCGAGTGCGACGATGGCGACGGCATAGCCACGTCGCTTGATCTTCCATCGTTCGAGACCGTCGACCAATGGATTGAGCAGCAGCGCGATGAAACTGCCCACGACCATCAGCAGCAAGATGTCGCGCAGGCGGTAGAGCACTTTTCCCGTCAGGTACACGAGGACGACCACCATGACCGCCGTAATGATGGTCAACAACGGCACGTCGTTCAGCTTCGCGCGCAGGATTATCCGGGCTCGGCGAGTCTCGGTGTACTCCTCTTCGGGGGTCTTCTTCACCACGCCATTCTCCTCGCCCGCTCTCGCCTCACGTTACTCCGAGGCCTCCAAAAAACTGGTAGCGAATCCTTGCTGGCGCGTTCACCTGTCGTCAACTCGCCGAGTCGGCGTGGCGCATTGAGCCGTAGCGGCGTCGGAAGAGCACGTAACAAACACCGCCGGCAATCGTCGGCAACCAGTACGAGCCAAGGCGAAACACGAGCGTCGCGAGCACGGCACTCGAGCTGGGAACATTCGCGAGTACGAGCAGGCCACTGAGACTTGCTTCGACGATGCCGATGCCACCGGGGGTGATCGGTACGAGTGCGATCACCGCGGTCGCGGCGTACGCGAGAAGGACCAGTGAGGGATTCGGATGCGCACCGGTGGCGCGCAGCGCGGCGAGCAGGCTCATGTAGTCGAGTCCGATGCGTCCAGCTACCAGGAGGACTGCCTTCCACCAATTCTTGCCAAGGTCGGATCGCACGAGGTCGCGTTCTCTCACGAGCCGCCTCGGCAGGTCATCGCGTGATCGTTTGAGGCGAGGCATCTTCTTGAGGAGCCACTGCAGAGCGCCTCCAAGGAGAAGGAGCAACTTGTCGGTCGAGAGCAACACGGCACCCAGCGCAGCGATCAAGATGAAACCGACGACACCGAGTTCGGCCGCGTGTACGAGACCCGAACTGACGGTGCCCCCGGCGATGACGGGTAGCGCGAAGATGGGTAACGAGAACAGTCCCGCGATGCCGATGATCGATGAGACAGCGAGACCACCGGCGGCCTGCACGGAATCGATACCCGACGCCTCCAACATTCGAAACTGCACACTCGCACCCACTGCGTCGCCGCCGGGCAAGGTGTTAGTCACCGCGTTACCGGCGAGGCCGGCGGTGACGATCGCGAACCAATCGCGAGTTCGCAGTACGAGACGAAGCAGCGCCATGGCGCAGACGAAACTGAACACCTCCGCGAGAATCGCCAGTGCGAACCACCAAAGTGAAAGCGACGACAACCGAGGCCAGGAGGAGATGACGCGAACGAGGGCCGGGAGCACGATGTAGAGACTGAGACCAGCGATGATGACTGCGATGACGCGACCGACCGACGACTTTGACCGACGAGGTGGCGAATCCATGTCTAACGGTTTAATACATTCGACAGGGCGTGCGACACAAAAGAAAGAATGGCGCGCGTGCCAGAAATCGTGTTCATGAGCCCTGCGATGGGCCCGCCAGCATGGAAAGTGAACCGTCGCGCGGAATGGCTATCCATCCCTCTCGTGTCGCCGCGTCGCGAAGGGCAAGGGGAATTGATTCAGTGAGTCCCGTCAGCGCGGCACGACTGACCAATGTGGCAATCAACGCGTCAAGGACATTGTCATTCTCGACGCACGTAGCTCGTTGCTCGGCGGTGAACTGGAGCCATCCAGATGTCGCGTTCGCGACGTCTTCGATGAGCGCGGCGCGTCGCTCAACGTTCGCCGTGCCCTTGTAGCCCTTTGACGTGAAGCCCCAACGCGCAAGTGCGGCGGCGGGGTAGACCTCGATGACCCGACCCGAACCATCCAAGGGAGGACGCGGAGTGATTCGCGCGAACAAAGCAGCCGCTCTCATCGTGGGGATCGCGATGCGGTCAGTCGCGACCGAAAGTGGCAATGGTAACTTCAGCGTCTCGTGCACCCAGTTGTCCGTGCTGCGAAGTCGATAGTCCTTCAGGTTGGTGACGTGCTCGTAGTTGGCGGGCCACGAACCGTCGTGGGCGTGCATGCGCAAAGCCTCAACGAATGGCGAAGGCCAACCGAGTGGGACGTCAATGCCAACCTTGGTGACGCGTGATACAAGTTCCAGAATGAAATTGTCGTCGCACGATGACGTGAGCTCAGTGATGACGGCTTCCGCTGAGGTCCAAGTGATCGAACAAGTTGCGGTGTTGGAAGCCTGGGACGCGAAGTCCACACCCGCGGTGACGATGGCGTCGTGATGATTTGTCATGCTTGTTCGCCGAGTTGGCGCAGCCCTTCGATCGCAATCTCCTCGAACGTCGCCAGAGAACAGTCGAATGGCGAATCAGGTTCGGGCCAGTGAATCACCAATTCGGTGATGCCGAGTGCGCGGTAGCGGCCGGCCCAATCAACGAAGGCGCCGAGTGAGACGAGTGGCCTTTCATTGTTCAGTCCGTCGAGCAACACCGTGGCGACGTCGCCTTCGTGACGGCCGTGTCGTTCAAGCGCGGCGCGAAGGAATTGGAGTTGGCGAGTCACGTTCTGTTCGCAGGTTGCGTCGTCGTCGCGACTTTGTCCGGTCGTCACCCAGCTTTGTGCGAAACGTGCAGTGAGGTCCATGCCGCGAGGACGCGTGGCCGCAACGATGAATGGCGGCCGGGGTTGTTGAACCGTGCCGGGCAGCATCCTTGCGTTGGATGCGGCGTAGAAGTCACCTCGTCTGTTCGTGATCGGCTCGCGTAAGAGTGTGTCGAGGAGAGCGACGAACTCTTCGAATCGATCGGCCCGCTCGCTGGCCGTCCAGCCGTCGTGACCGAGAACTGTGGCGTCGTTGCCGATGCCGCCCGCGCCGAGACCGACGATAAGGCGTCCTTCCGAGATGTCGTCGAGCGAGAGCAGGTCTTTGGCGAGAGGTACCGGATGACGGAAATTTGGCGATGTGACCAACGTTCCAACCTTCAACCTTAAAGTTTCAAGTGAGGCTCCGACGAGGGTGGGCACTGCTCCGTACCAGGGGCGATTCTCCAGACGTTGCCAGGAAAGATGGTCGTACGTGTACGCGGCGTGAAAGCCAAGGGCCTCCGCCCGACGCCACTTTTCTTTCGACGTCGCCCAACCTTCAAGTGGCAGGATCACGGTGCTCAACTTCATGAATTGACTCTAGAGACATCCGAGGTGAGCGACGAAACGGTGCTGATCTCGCAACGTTTCATCAAGATTTCAAACGCCCGAAACGGAGCCATTTTGAGCAGTGCGAGGGTTAGGCTTTTGGTAGTTGAAAGGTTTCTGAAGGGGTTTACCGCGATTAGTGCTTTGAAATTGCAGTTTTTTGGGGGAGGTGTGGTTCTACGAATGGTGATTCGCGGTACCGCCCAAATTAAGATAGCGATTCAGTGGAATTTGAACGTGGGGTTTCGAGTCCGGAAGATATGCACCGCATTGATCTCTTCAATTTTTCAATCAATTTCAGTCGTTAATGAATCTGTGAGGCAAGAGTGGCGTTAAAGAAGAGAGGCGACAAAGTCGTTCGGCCAGAAACCGGTGCTGACAACGCCAACGCGACGTCACAAACGGACGTGAAGGACAGGCCGTCGTCGAACGACGCGGCCAAAGTTGGTAGCAAGTTGCGCCCGGGCAGAGGTTCACTGAAGGGTCAACCTATATTCAACGACAACACCGTTACCGACTCAATCTCGACCAAGCCCCCGTACCAAGGTCGTCTTGGTCAACTCCTACTCGAGAAGAAGCTCGTGACCCAGGATCAACTCGATCGTGCGTTGCTCGAGCAGTCGCAATCGGGCGGCAAGTTAGGTGAGGTACTCGTGGCGATGGGCGTGCTCGACAACCAAGCTCTCGCCAGTGAGCTCGCAACGTTCTTTGGTCTCACGGTGGTCAACCTGCGTCGTGACAACGTGGACCCGGCCGTGATTGCGTTGGTACCCGAAGAATTAGCTCGCGAACAGATGTTGATCCCCGTTCGACTCGAGGACAACTCGCTGTACGTCGCGGTGGCGAAACCGACGGACCAGATGCGTGACTATCTACAAGAACTGACGGGTCACAAAGTCATCTTGATGATTGCGCCACCGAGTGACATCACGTGGGCGATCGACAGCAATTATCGCGCCATAAGTAACGTCGGCACATTGGTGCAAGCGTTCGAGGCCGTCGAAGAGTCTCGTCGTCGAAGCACGAACGAACCCGAAAACGAAATTCCTATCGACGACGCGCCCGTGGTTCAAGTCGTCGACCGCATCTTGACCCAGGCGATGCGCGACCGTGCGTCAGACGTGCATATCGAGCCGGCCGAGGAATTCGTTCGCATACGATTTCGCATCGACGGTGCGTTGAAGGAAGTTCTGCAGCTACCAGTATCGATGGGACCGGGCCTGGTGAGTCGCGTCAAGATCATGGCCAACATGAACATCGTCGAGCGACGTCGACCCCAAGACGGTCAGTTGACCATCACTGTCGACGGTAAAGAAGTTGACGTACGCGTGGCGACCGTGTCGACGATCATGGGCGAGAACTGCGTCATGAGAATCCTTGACAAGACGCGATCCGTCTTTCGACTCGGGGACCTCGGTATGCCGACTGACACTCACGCGCAATACTCGAAGCTCGCTCGTTCACCATTTGGCATGGTCCTGTGCGCGGGGCCCACGGGCAGCGGAAAGACGACGACGCTCTACGCGACACTCTCCGAGGTGAACAACTCGACTCTCAACATCATGACCATCGAAGACCCTGTCGAGTACATCTTCCCGACGATCAATCAGATCCAAACAAACGATCAAGCTGGCTTGACGTTCGCCACCGGACTGAAGGCGATCCTCCGTCAAGACCCTGACGTGATTCTCGTTGGTGAGATCCGTGACGTAGAGACGACGCGAGTCGCGGTGCAGTCCGCGCTCACTGGTCACTTCGTTATCTCTTCGATGCACGCAACTGACTCAGTCTCTGCGTTGCACCGATTTCTTGACATGGGTATTGAATCGTTCCTCGTCGCGTCGTCAGTGCTCGCCATCGTCGCGCAACGACTACTTCGCCGTATCTGTCCCTCGTGCAGGGCGCCGTACATCATGACTGATGAAGAGCGCGAGTTTTACGACGAGAGCGGCGGCCCGCAACAAGAGATCTTCTATCACGGCACCGGTTGCAACTTCTGTAACGACACTGGTTACAAGGAGCGCATCGGTGTCTACGAGTTGCTCGTCATGACGCCCGAGATCAAGCGCCTCATCGTGGGTTGGGCGACGCAAGAGGAGCTGCACAATTTAGCAATGAAACAAGGCATGAGGACGCTTCGACAAGAAGCCGTTAGCCTTGTAGCACAAGGCATCACCACGGTGGCTGAAGTGATTCGGAGTGTCTACACCCTATGAACCTTCCATTCCTTTCCAGTGGCAAGACCGACCGCAGTCTCACTGCGTTCAAGTACACCGCGCTCGACGAGAGCGGCAAGAAAGTCGCCGGCACCGAGATGGCGGCGTCGTTGGGCGCGGTGCATCTCGCACTGATTCAGCGCGGCTTGCAACCGCTCGACCTTAAAGAGAAGACGAGCATTCTCAAATTTGAGATCACCAAGAAGATGGTTCCGCGCGCTGAGGTCATGAACTTCACCCGCCAACTGGCCGTCTTCATGAAGGCGGGCGTTTCGATCATGGAGGCGCTCGAGGTGATTGTCGAAGAGACGCAGAACAAGTTGTTGCGAAAGATCATCTTCGACCTCATCGACAGTCTGCGCTCGGGGGACACCTTCGCCACCGCGTGCGCTTCGCACCCCGAGGCTTTCCCGAATTTCTACGTGGGCATCCTCGAGTCGGCGGAATTGACCGGCAACCTTGACCAGGTGCTGAACCAACTCGCTGAATACATCGAACGTGACCAGGCCGCCAGGACGAAGGTTAC
This sequence comes from Acidimicrobiaceae bacterium, assembly GCA_003160115.1. GTDB lineage: Bacteria > Actinomycetota > Acidimicrobiia > Acidimicrobiales > RAAP-2 > RAAP-2. Next base: position 56,614 of record PLQL01000034.1, on the reverse strand, counting down.
GTCGGCACTGATTTATCCTGCGGTGGTGGCGGCGATGTCGGTGGTAACCGTGCTCATTCTGACCGTCTTCGTGCTACCGAGGTTCAGGGTCTTCTTCACTTCACTACACGCCAAACTGCCGTTGGTTACCAGGTTGCTGATGTCGATCGCGGGCTTCGTTGGGAAGTGGTGGTACGCCGAGATTGCGGTGGTCATCATCATTGTGGCCGGTTTCATCACCATGAAACGATCAGAGAAAGGGCACGCGATCCTCGACGCGGCGATTTTGAAGCTCCCAGTCATCGGTGACATCACCCAGACCGCGGTCCTCGAGCGTGTGTGTCGGATTCTCTCCTCGATGCTGCGCGCAGGTGTTGACCTACCGCGTTCCATGGCGGTCACGGCAGACTCGGCGAACAACGTGGTGTTCCACAATGCGCTGGACGATGTTCGCGACGCCATGATGCAGGGTCAGGGTCTCGCTGGTCCGATCGCCCGCACTGGCCTCTTTCCGGGTGCGGCGCGCCAGATGTTCAGAGTTGGCGAGGAAACGGGAACCCTGGACCAGCAGCTCACGGTCGCGGCGGATTACTACAACCGCGAGTTGGAAACCAAGTTGGAACGCGCCACCGCCCTCTTTGAACCCGCGATCATCGTGTTCATGGGCGTGGTCGTGGGTTTCGTTGCGGTAGCCCTTATTTCAGCCATGTACGGCATTTACAATCAGGTCAAGGTTGGATGAGAAGTAGTCGACTTGCGGGGCGCGGCCCAGGAGGGACCAAGCGGCGAATCGCTTGGTACGACCGACGACGCACGAACCCAAAGTTTGACGCCAACCAGAAGGGTTTCACCCTGATCGAACTGATAATCGTGGTCACGATCCTTCCTCTGATAATCGGTGGTCTCTCCTACGGGCTACTGACGGTGCTGCAATTGCAGTCGAGTGTTTCGAACAAATTGACCGACACGAGCGATGCGCAGATTGTTTCGTCGGTTTTCGCGAGCGACGTTCAAGCGGCGCAATATCTCACCGAACAGCCAGGCACGACGCTCCAGTGTGGCCCCGGTACCTTGTTGCTCGGACTCGAGTGGAACCCGTCCCCCATCACTCCTGGCAACTACCAGGACATGGTCTCGTACGTGGAGGTTCCTACGGGGACTGGTTCGAACCCCACTTATTCACTGGTTCGCCAGGAGTGCGTAATCAGTCCGCAAAGCCCAAACGCGGGCGGTCTCATTACCACCTCGACGCCGGTTCAGAGCACGATGTACCTCTCTACCGACATACCCAATCCCAGCCTTCAACAACAACCGCTGATTAATATGGCCCTCACCTCGGGAGCGCCGGATCCCACAATGGGCTGGATCCTCGCAAAATACGTCACTTCGGTCACGTTCCAAGTAATAGAGACACTCTCGACCTATTCCTACGACCTGGTCGGTGTCCCTCTGGCGTACACGACCGGGCCTCAAGGTCAGAATATAACGACGGGTGGAAACACATCGTGTGGCTTCGCGCAGACTGGCACCGGCCTCTACGCCAACAATCTCTGCTTCGTAGATTTCTCTTCTCTTACGGGTGCCGCCCTTACAGCAGCCCAGTCGTACGTCGCACCCGGAAATGGCAGTCAGGGTTCTTGCGGCATTGAGATGTCGGCGACAATCCCGGGTGGCTTCACCATGTACTTCTGCCTCGGTCTCACTGGTGGGACCGTAGCTCCTTACGCCATGCCAACCTATCCCGAAGCGGCGATGGGCAACAGCCTGACTAGTACTGATGGCACAATTACGGGCGTACCTTTTTATATCGGGGTACCCGGCGACCCAGCGCTCTATCAGACGACCGAAGGGCAGAACCCTTTTAACGCGACTACGGATGCGGGGAGTTTTCCGGGTCTGACTGATCTGGCGACAAACCCGGTGGACCCGTTGCCCACAGACTATTCAGCGGTCTACTTCAGCAATATTCAGGTCGTCAATGCCAACAGCGCCCCGGCCACGGGTTGGGAATTGGTGAGTGCCGACGCAGAAAATACAGCCGCGTACGAGAACCTGGAATGGACGTCAAACGTCGCACTCAGCATTTTGCCCAATGGTCTTCCGTGGGATACCACAAATGATCCGGTGGGTAACACTTGCGGCGACCTCAATACCAGTTACAACCTGTTCTCACCGGCCTATTCGCAAGGATTATTCTACGCGAACTCGGCCAAGACTGAGGTCGTCTGCCAGGGCGACGGCACGAATCCAACTACCGGGGTCTCCTTTCACACGACCTCTGGGGTCAAGAACGGTACCGCCATGGTCGCCGCGGTCATGCCCTCCTCGCTCACGGCGTACATGATTGGCTCGGGTCTCGAGGGCGTTACCTTCGGGCTGCTGATTGCCGGCGGGCCCGGCTGATCATGGTGCGCGCCCTACTCTCGACGGTGACATACCGACCTACCAGTGCTAAGGCGCAGCACTCGTCGCGTCGACCAGGTGGTCCAGGGTACTGGCCCGTGTTGGATCGGCGGGCCAAGTGAACTTCCGGCGTCGCGACGAGAAGCGCAAGGCACCTCGACTGGTGCCGGTAATTCGGCGTCGCTCGGAAGACGGTGACACCCTCATTGAAGTATTGGTGGCCCTCGTCGTACTGGGTCTCGCCTCGGTGTCGTTGATCGTGGCTTTCGGCACCGTTATTTCGGCTTCGGCCGAACACCGCACTCTGGCTAACCAGAATCTCGCTCTCGAATCAGCGGCCCAAACGGTGATCGCGGCGATCCAGAACGATTCAGCGGTCTTTCTGTGCCAGGTTCCGGCTGGCAGTTACCCGGATCAGGTTTCTGGTTTGATGGTTCCCGAAGGGAACAAGAACTACAGCGTCAACTACGCACCAACTTCGGCGATTCAGTACTGGAGCAGTTCCACGAACAATTTCGGTACCGGGGGTAGTTATCAGTGCTCGGACGGTGCTCCTCAGTTGATCACGCTTTCTTTGATCGGCGCTGGCAACTACACCCAGTCTTTAAGCTTCGTCGTGGCCCAAGCATTCACGGGCACGAGTTCGACCGGGACCGCGACGCAACTTCGGATCATCAACACGCCTTCCGGCAGCGAGTCGGGGACGNNGACTCCAACGGTAATCCGGTGACGACCGACCTGTCGCCGGTACTACTCCAGATCTCCGCACTGTCTGGGTCGGGAACCATCTCGGGCTGTACTGGTCTGGAGAATCTGGGTTACGTCACGTTCTCGAACTGCACCATCAGTGCGAGCGGCACCTACGACATCTACGCCACGGACAACAGCCTTCCCGCGGTCACTGGCGCGAGCAATTGCCCGACCAATTGGGCGTATAACTGTCAAAATTCCAACTACCTACCGATTGCCCTCACTGGACAGGGCTACTCGCTCGTCTTCTACACGGAGCCGCTGGCTGGTGTTTCGGGAGCGATAATGACCCAACAACCAGTGGTGCACGTCGTCTCTTCGTCGAATCTAAATCAACTCTGCTCGACTTGCACTGGAACGGTGAATCTCGCCTCGTCGGGTGGCACGCTCACCACCTCAGGGGGCAACTGCGCCTCGATCCCGATCGTGGGTGGCGTCGCCGCTGCCAGCGGTTGCTACTTTGCGGGGGGCTACAAACTCGTGGCCAACGGGAACTACCAGGCGACCCAGTACGTGCTCATCGCGACAGCGACCGGTGACGTGACGGGCGAGAGCACTGCTTTCGGCGTCTCTAAGTACGGGTCGGCCACCCAGCTTTCCTTCTACGTTCAACCGATTGGCACCGCGTCGTCGTCAGCCTCGTCTCCCTTCTTGACGCAGCCGGTAACGATTGCCAACACGTCGTCGCCGAATTCTCAGGCGGTCGTCGCCCTGGAGGATTCGTTCGGCAACGTCGTCGTCAACCAACAGAACTCCGGCCCGGCCACGGTCAACATAACCTTGGGCATCAGTAGCGGCGAGTCGATTCATGGGTGCACCATTGCGTTCAGTAACGGCTATTACTTCGTCACTAACTGTTACGGCAGCGCCTGGCTCAACGGTGTGACCCTGACGGCGACGGCCAGCGCGACCTCTGGTTTCATCCCGCCGCCAGTCACGAGCAATCCATTCAACATCACGCATCCCGCGACCCAGTCAGTCTTCACCATCCAACCGGTGGCGGGAGCGTCGGGGAGTGCCTTTCTCACGATGCCGGTGATCACCGTCGAGGACTCTCAGTTTAATACCGTCACCGCCGCCGGATCGTCATCGATGACCTTGACCTTTCAGGGCGGACCGGGACAGCTGACGCTCTGCACCAATCTGACGCCGGTCGCGGGCGTTGTGTCGGTCGAGAACTGCACCTTCGCCGGCTCCGAGACGACGTCGTATCAACTCCTTGCCTCAATCACTGTGAATGGTTCCTCCGCACCTGGGACGAGTGGTAACTTCTCGCCGAGTTTGCCCGGCCCGGCTACGCAGCTCGCATTCACGACCCCACCAGTCGGGGGCGTCGCGGGTGCTCCGCTCAGCACGCAGCCGGTTGTCCAGGTACAGGACGCATACGGGAACCTGGTCACGACCTCGACCGCAATCATCACGCTGGCGGCCACGGGCACCGGAGCCGCGCTGTCGGGTTGCACGAACCTGTACGCGACCGGCGGCGTCATCAACGTCACCGGATGCGTCTTCGGGGGTCTCGTGGGTACGCAGTACCAACTCGTGGCGACGTCGGGGACCTTGAACCCGGCGACCGCTAACTTCAATGTCTCGGGACCGGGTGCTCCAAACCAACTCGTGCTCAACATCAGCCAGAGTGGTAGTTCCTGCACGTCGACCATCCAGTATCAGAGTACCTGTGGGGCGTCGGCGACGATTGAGGATGCCTACGGCAATATAGAAACGACGGATACCTCGCCCATCACCTTCACGCTTTCGGGTACTGGCGCGGTCACCACCAGTGGCTTTAGCCAGGCCGGTGGCGTGGCGAGCGAAACCCTCACCGGTAGCGTGCTCGGTCCGGTGAACATTTACGCCACTGACACCATCGACGCACTCACCTCGGCCACGGGCTCGTTCTCGGTGGTGGGCAAGACTCAGGTGATCACGTGGACTGCCCCCGGCTCCCAGACGTGGGGCACGAACGCCGTGACGTTAGGCACCTCGGGTCCCACTTCGCTGGGCGGCACGGGGGCGACGTTCCCGGGTACGGGTGGCTCGTCGATCTACACCTCAAACACCTTCAACAATCCAAGTTCGTTCTCGGCCTCGCTCTGGTTCAAGACCTCTACGCCAGGGGCGCTGGCGGGTGCGACCGGTAACCAGTCGAGCGTGACGACGAGCAGTTGGGACCGAAATATCTTCGTCGATCAGAACGGGCACCTGGTCTGGGCCATAAACGACGGCAACTTGGCCGCGGACGAAGTGACGTCGTCGGCCGTGGTGGACAACGGCGCCTGGCACCAGGTGGTGGCGACGTACGGGCCGGCCGGCGAGTTCCTCTACCTCGACGGCGTGCTCGTCGGTTCGGTCAGCGCGAACATGGCCGCCCAGAACTACGTCTTCTATTGGCACCTTGGTTTCGCCAATATGCAGTATTGGCCCGACAACCAGTCCATGTCCGACTATTTCCAGGGTTCGATGGCCCAGGCGGCGATCTTCACGTCCCAACTGACCCTGGCCCAGGTGCAGACTCTGTACAACGCGAATAGCCCCGCGAGCGAATCGAGCGCCATTCTCGCTCTCGCTCCTTCGGGATACTGGCCGCTGAACGACACCGCTGGCTCGACGGTGATCGCCGACCAATCGACACACCTCAATACGGGCTACCAGGAAGGCACCTTCTCCCTGGGTACCGCCACTGACTCGGCGGGCACCACCGTCACCTTCGCGAGCTCAACCCCCAGCGTTTGCACGGTTTCAGGCACTCTGGTCACGACGGTGGCCGTGGGCACCTGTACGATCACGCCCACGGCACCCGCCGGGGGAAACTACGCCACAACCCCTGGAACGGCCTCGAATATCACGATTGGCGCCACGAACCAGACGTTCAACTTGACCTCACCCTCCACTGAAACCTGGGTCGCCGGCGGGGCGGGTACCTTCACGGTCGCCGACAGCGATTCCGCGGGTACGACGGTCACCTTTACGAGTTCCACGACCGGTGTGTGCACGGTTTCGGGGACCACGGTGACCATGCTGACAATCGGGACCTGCACCCTCGCGCCGACGGCACCCGCGGGCGGTAATTACCTGTTGACCGCGGGTAATCCGATCAATATCGCGATTACCGGTGCCAACCAGACCATCAACTGGACCCCACCGGGCTCCCAGACCCTCAGTGCCGGGACCTTCTTATTGGGCACCGCCACTGACTCGGCGGGCACCACCGTCACCTTCNNTCGGCGGGCACGACCGTCACGTTCGCGAGCTCCACCCTCAGTGTTTGCACGGTTTCTGGCACCACGGTCACCATGCTGACGACTGGAACTTGCACCATCACACCTACCGCTCCCGCAGGAGGCAATTATGTCCAGACCATCGGTACCGCGACGAACATCGCCATAAAGTCGAGCCAGACCATAACCGTGACAGCACCCTATCCGACCAGGGTTTACTACGGTTCGATTGGTTACACGCCGACGGCCACGTCAAGCTCCGGTCTCGGCGTGGCGATCACGCTGGATGGCTCGAGCACTGGGTGCACCTTGTCGAGCGGCACGATCACCTGGACTTCGACCACTGGAACCTGCAAAGTTGACTTCAACCAGGCCGGAAATGGCACCTACAACGCCGCTACCCAGGTCCAGTTGGTCATCCCAATCGTAAATATGGGTATTAACCAAGTGGCGACTGGAACCGGTACTACGTCGGTCACCTCGGGCAGCTTCAGTGAACCTTCGGGGACCCCGATTTTGGTCCTTGTTTCCTTTAAGGCAACTGCAACTCGAACGTGCGCCAACCCCACCGGGGCGGCCCTTAACACTGGCTACGTCAAGGTCACGGGTGCCACGTACACCTTCGCCACGGGTGACCAGATGTGTGCCTTTTCGACGACCGCGACCGGCACCGCGAGCACAATCGCCCAAACATTCAGTGGGGCTACGACCGCTGCAACTATACAAATTATTGATATAACGGGTGATAACACCGCCGCCTTCACAACGAACGCGGCCTACACGTCGGGTACCTCCAACGCACCGACGTTCAACGAGGCCACGGTGGCGGGTACCTGGAGCACCGAGGTGCTCTTCGGCGCAGCCGCGTACACCACCACTCAACCGGTCTGGGACAACGGTTCGAACGGCCCGCCCCTTCTTTACACCGAGACGACGCCGGTATCGATCGCCAACAACCTCGCTACGGCGATCTACACCCTCTTGAACGTCCCGGCGGGCGGCCAGTACAGCCAGAACGGTGGTTTCACCTCGGGAGCCGCCTACCCGTGGGGCACGCTCATGATTGAGGTCACGCCTTGACCGGTGGCGGCGCTGGCCCTTTTAAGGGACGGAAGGACCGTCAGAAGTACCGGGACCAGGATCCTCAGTTCGTCGAGCGGGGACAGGTCCTGATACTGGCGCTCGTCTACATCGTGGCGGTCAGTATCTTTGTGGGGGCCCTCGCTTACTGGGCCACCAACGACCTGAACAACACGACCGTCTTCAAGGTGGCGAGCGCCCAGACCTACGCCGCTAACGCCGCGACCCAGGGGGCCGTCCAGGACATTGGCGAGTACCCGGTACCGAGTAATCCGACGTCCGGGTACAACACCCCTACGCCCTTGACGGGCACCACCCAGGTCCCGGGTTCAAATCCCGTCACCTATGTTTCCTACCCTTCGTCGCCTGGCATCTGCTGGGGTTCCACGAGTCCGTCGTCGGTGACGATCAACGGGATTTCGGTGAGCGTCTGGTGCAGCACCGTCGAGTATCTCAAACACACTTCTGGTCTGAACGGCACCCGCGTGGTGACCTTCTACACCTGTCTCAGTACGGTGGCGACCGCGGTCCAGTGTGAACAGGCACCCCTGGTCAAGGCGGTCGTGTCTTTCGACGACTTACCCGGCACACCATTGACCAAGCAATGCAACCTGGTTCCCCAAGACTGCGGACAAAGCGACTTTATTGTGAGCTGGGTGTCGGTGAACGCTTCAAGTGCTTGATTCTGGTAACTCTTCCACCTCTGGTTGGAGTGACGTTACAGAGGGGTACCAATCGAAGGGAACCAGCAGTGGCTGACTGCCAGTCACGGGTTCCTGGTCCCAAGATGAAGATCCGGTCACGGCTGACGTTGGCTGACGTTGGCGAGTCAATTCAGGAGCTTCGCGGTGTTGCGCGCGTTCACGAGTGACGTGCCGCGGCCACGAAGAGCGTGGATGGGAATCCCCAGTGCAGGTAATTCTCGTCCCTGATCGACCTTCTTAGACCTGAGCCGGGGCCCCAAGCCCTCGCGGATCGCCCCGCAGGATCGGTTTCAATCGCCGCAGGGAGGAACCCAGAACTACCGAACGCGGCTGTTCATCACTGTCTCGATCAACCGCACATCAGGGCCTACAGTGCTCCGCTTTGGTGAGCCAGACGAGCAACGTCCCGTGGGCGCCGGTCGTCGTTGGTGTCCCGAGCGCGGAAGTAAAGAGACGATGGATCTTTGAAGGATCGACGCCGCGATACGGGCCACCTTTCCAGAAGACGACCGCGCCCACGTGGTAGCGCACGAGGAACGTGCACAGGGCTCGCCGGACGTCGGCCTTGGGGTTGGGTTGTTGATAGTACGGGGCGAAGCCCGAACGAACGTTGGCGCCGAGTTGCGCCTGGATGAGGGTCTCTTCGACGACCTTGGGCTTTAGGAGAAACGGGTTCGAGCTGCCGTAGGTAGGACTCGCCTGATTGGTGATGTAGCCGCCAATCAGGCGAAAACGCATCTCGTCTTGCGCCTGCCAGACCATTGACTCGGTCCACGGGGCGAGGGGAAATGGATAGTTGAGTACGACCGAACCCGACGGGATCGTGGCGAGTGCGGACGCGGCCTCACCGGACCACGGCAACGTCGAGGTTGACAAAGGGGCGAGAGGGAACATGAGCGCGGCCGTAGCGAGGAGCAGGGCGACCACGCCCATGTCGGCCAGGCGCGTGCGCAGGCCCGCGAACCGGTGGCTCGCCGTCTCGGCGAAGAACCTGTCGAGACCAATGCAGATCGCAATGATTGCGAAGAGCGCGACGAAGAGTGAGAAGCGAGCAGGTACGAAGTTCTTGAAGAGCGAGATGCGCTCGAGCGCGGTCTCGGGCATCGGTATCGAGGTCGCGTGACCGTCGATCTCCAACGACGGTCCGAGTGACAGTACGAAGGCCGCGAGAGCGAGGCACGCCGAGAGAAGGACGACCGGGTTGCGACGACGCCGGAGCGTGAAGTAACCCAAGAGCACGACGAAGGTCACGCTCAGGTAGCCGGCGTTTTCGCTGATGTTGGCGCCCACGAACCGGAAGGCGGTGGTGGCGAGCGCCAGGGGGGCGATGAACTGAAAGGTCGTGGGAACGATGGCCTCGAGGAGGTCAGATTGGTAGCTCTGCAGCAACGTCGCGGGATAGACCGGTCCGATGAGGTGACCACGAGCGAAAAGCAGTGACCACGCGTAGTACCCGACCAGAGCAATGAAGATCACCCCAGCCGTGGGCAGGGACCTGGCGAGTACATTCAATAGGGCTCTCGACTGACCTGGTCGCGCTACGAGGATACCGATGAGCCCGAGCGCGAGCAGGATTGCGAGCATCGCCAGCAATTCGGGGTCGATGAAGGCTTGGGCCCCACAGAGCACACCCAGGAGGATTCCCATCTTCACGGGACTGCGCGAACGTAGAAAGAACAGCTGGTAACAACACCACACGATGAGGGGTAGCAGGGGTACGAAGATCAGATCGAGGTGGTTGGCGCTCTGTACGACCATGTAGGGCCCGAAGCCGTAGAGCAGACCGCCAATGAACGCGGCCGGCGTGCGACACCACGATCGAAGTACGAAGAACATCGACGTCGCCGAGCTCGCGAACGCCAGACGCAAAAGGATGTTGAAGGCGGCGACCGGACCGAGACTGAGTGTGAAGGGTGCTGCCAAGAGCCCGAGCAGGGGGACCGAGGTGGTGTTGGCGAGGTCGACGCCGTGGGGATAATCCAAGAAGTTCGAGTGGAAGATGTTCAGCCCGTGATCCAGCGCGTAGGGAATCCAGGCGAGGAACCACGTCATCTGTTGGGGATCGCCGAAACCGTGGCCTTCGACTCCGGAGGGCAGGGTCGTGGCGCTCCACGGCGCCCGGGGCCAGAACAGGCCTATCGCGAGTAGCACGTACAACGCAGGCGCGAGGGCAAACCACCGTGGACTGTTCGTAATTCGCCACCCACTCGAAGGTACCGGTGCCACGACGACCGGCCTCTTGAGCATGCGTTCATTCTACGAAGGGAGTGATGAACTGCTGGGTAGTCAGAGGCATTGCCCACCGGCTTCGAGTGGTAGCGGCGGGGGCTCTGGTGAAGTCGGGAAGATACCAGCGTGGAAGCAATGTCCTGGTCGCGGCACCCTGTTGGGCGGCGCGTAACCCCCGATGAGACTGTTCATGCCTTCGCGCTTTCGCGAACCTTCGCGGATTCGCGATTTGTCACCTGACGGTAACGAAAAAGTCCAAAGAAAACGGGATATTCGGGGGTGGAGGATTCCTCGGTGCCCCCTGGGTCAGTTATCCTATTAATAGAGGAGCGTTTGGCAGAAAGGGTCGCTGGTTCCCTCTCAGGACATCTAGTTCGGTCTGTTTTCAGCGTTCAATGGCGCTAGTCAATTTGAACTGGGTAGAAATTGTCAATTTAGAGTCAGTAAAATGAGAAGGCACTCACTAGTGTGATTGTCGGTGAAGAAATAAGTTGGAGCGCGAAGGCTCCAAGATCGAAAGGGCAACACATGATTCGTACTTACCAAATGCTCAAGAAGCGTCGCGATGCAGGCGAGATCGATGGCTTCACCTTGATCGAACTGTTGATCGTTATCGTGGTTTTGGGCATCCTGGCCGCCGTGGTCATCTTCGCCTTGGGCGGTATCACGGGAAAGAGCGCGGTTGCTGCCTGCCAGGCTGACGGAGCTACGGTCCAAGTGGCCATCTCCGCCTACCAGAACCTCAATAGCCAGGCTAATCCGACCATTGCCAATCTCACAACGCCCACCGGCGGAACCCAGTACCTCCAGTCGTGGCCCAACAACTCGTCCCACTATGTGTATTCCATCACTTCGGGCACGTTGTACGTCCTGGCCGGAACGGCAGGGGCTGCGTCGGTCTACAGCGGACCCCAAAGTTGCAACGGCGTCCAATAGTCCCTCGCAGTATCTACAATGTTTACTTGACACGTGCCCGGCATTCGTGCCGGGCACGTTGCTAGTCTTAGCCAATCGACAGAATGGTTCGCTATGAGTGACGCACAGATTGCGGGCATCAGTCCCTGGCTACAGAGGCTGTGGGACCTGGGTGGCACCGACCTGCTCCTCTCGGCCGGGTCGGCGCCACGCATCCGGGTGGACGGCAAACTTAGACCGGTTGACGGTGCGCCGAATCTGACCGGGGATCAGATCAACGAGATAGCGCTACCTCTCTTGACCGACGGCCAGCGAGCGATTTTCAAAGAAGAGTTAGACGTCGACTTTGCGTTCTCCTGGCTCGATCGGGCGCGGATCCGCGGCAACATCTTTACCGAACGTGGCGAATCCGCATTGGCGCTGCGGGTCATTCCCGCTCGGATCCCTACGTATGACGACCTCGGTCTACCGCCGGCTTGCACCTGGGTCGCCGACCAGCCACGTGGCTTCGTCTTGGTCACGGGACCGACCGGTTCGGGTAAGTCCACCACGCTCGCATCCATAATCGACAAAATAAACGAAACGCGTTCGGCGCACATTTTGACCATCGAGGATCCGGTCGAGTACGTGCACCACCACCGGATGTCGGCGGTCTCCCAGCGCGAGATCGGTCTGGACAGTCCTAGTTTCAATCGAGCTCTCCGGTCAGCGCTGCGCGAGGACCCGGACGTCCTGCTCATTGGTGAGATGCGCGACATTGATTCGATTCAAATAGCGCTGACCATGGCCGAGACTGGCCACTTAGTGTTTGGAACGCTGCACACGAATGACGCACCCCAGGCCATCGACCGAATCATTGACGTGTTTCCCGCGTGGCGTCAGGAGCAGACTCGAGTGCAATTAGCGGCCTCACTCAGCATGATCTTGGCCCAGCGGCTCGTGCCGCGCATCGGTGGAGGAATGGTCGCCGCGTTCGAGGTGCTGATCGCGACGAACCCCGTACGCAACCTCATCCGTGAGGGTCGCTCGAATCAGTTGTCGAACGTGATGCTCACCGGCTCGCAAGAGGGCATGATCACCCTCGAGTACAGCCTCGCGAGTCTCATCTACGACGGCGTCATTTCCTACGAAGACGGCATGTCCGTGTCAGCGCATCCAAAAGACTTGGTGCGCTCCATCGAACAAACGGAAATTCTTCGATCCAGGGCATAGGCAGTTCTTGAGCCCCCAGCGCGGTCCGGTCCTTCCCTACAAGTTGATCGCCGGTGTCGTGCCGGTGCGCAGGAAGTGGCTCGTCGCAAGCGCCAAGATGGCGGGCTCGACTTTCGCGCCCGAAGCGGTGAATATCTACGACACGTTTCGTGAAGTGGCCGATTTGCGCCCAGGGTTTGCCACCATAGTCGTGAGTGCCCCCATTGGCTACCGCGATCACGTGAACGATCCGCCGCGCGCGGCCGAAGTCGCGGCAAAGAAACTGCTCGGGCGTCGCGCCATCACGATTCGTCGTGCACCGACCCGCGAATCGCTCGCTCGCGTTACCTTCGAGGCGAGCGACCATTTGGACGCGGTCACCGCGGCGATGCTTCCGGTCATTCGCGATGTGGCGAGCGAGATGTCGTCCTACCGACAACGAGTGGTCTACGAAGGTTCTCCTGAGCTGAGTTTCTACTTTCTCAACGGCGAGACACCGCTTCGGTGGTCCAAGATGCGAGAAGAAGGCCGCCGCGAGCGGCGCGCCCTACTCATTGCCAAGGTCCCTGGCGTCGAACGCATTATGGACACCACGATGCGCGGGGTCGGTGAGCAACACTTATTGGACGCGGCAGCACTCCTGATGACCGCGCGCCGGGTTCAATCGCACGCCGCGAAACGGATTCCCATCAATCCCGAATGGGACAGTGAAGGCATCCGCATGGAGTTCGTCTACTAGCGCGGGGTGGCGAGGCTCGTGTGGCTATCGTGACTAGCTACAACGCGAGTGGCGACTGCTCAGTCTGCAACGTCGTGGGTTGGTGAAGCGTTCGGCCACGTCGTGGTGACGTCGCGCACGGACGAGGTTGAGGGAAAGGCAAAACCAGTGGCCAGCAGCAACGTGGCGCTCACCAGCAGGTAGTACGTCCATTCTCCGGTGTGCCAATAACTCACGAATGTGCACGCCGTGGCGAAGGCCACGGTAGGCAGGACCTTGCGCCACGTGGTCGCGAAGGAAGCGACCAGAATGAGCGAGAGTCCGGGAAAGAAGTAGAACGGGTCAAGGACTGACTCGAACAAGCAACGAAACGATAAGGCGACGCCCAACCACCAGACAAGTCGGGGCCATGATGGCGCTCGTTTCAGTAGGTAAAAGCCAATGAGCAACGCCAACACGAGCGCGACGTCACGTTCTGGTCCCGCGGCCACTACGGGGCCGGTGCGGACCTTTCCGGCGACTGCGGAGTACGCCTTGGTCCCGTTCGCGAGCGTATGAACCTTGAAGACGTAACTCTCGACGTAACGGGTGGGACTCAGTTTTGGTGCGAGAGCCAGCCACGGGGTGGGGTGATTGAGGTCGGGAAAGTTCGGCTGCTTGAGCAGCGCCGTGGTTGTTGGACCCCATTCGTGCAAAAGCGGTCCAAGGAGCAGGACCGCCGAAGGTAACGTGATCTCGCCCAGTAATACTGGCCAGCGCCGAATTGGAATGAGCGCGAAGACTGCGGGAATCATGAGCAGCACGAGTGGCTGGAACGCGACCGCGAGTCCGAGGAAGAAACCCGCGTGAAGCCACTTGCGGTCGTGAACGGCCACGAGTGCGTACAGCGCGAGAGCCATGGCGATCGGATCTTCGGGGTGGCCCCACACGGCGACGACGGGCCATACCAACGCCGCTTCGAGCCAGATCAGCCCAATACGTCGCCGAGCGCCGATACCCAAACGCTTGGCGACGTCGTTCAGCGGGAAGAGTATGAAGCCACCGAGCAGAAGTTGCGCGGGGCCAAGGAGATACCACTCGGTCGGCTTGGGGAGATAGACCGGGAAACTCGAAGTGAGGTGTAAGGGTCCCTGCAGCAGCGCCAAGGGTGTCAAGAGCACTGCGATACCGGGGAACGTCACCAGACTCGTCTTCGCGCCGTAGATCGCACCTTCCGAACCCCATCCCACCCAGTGCGCGTCACGGAACGTCAACCAGAGGTCCGCCGGGGTCGCCCACAAATTGACGTGGTACACGAGTCGAGCCCACCAAAACGAATAGGCGAGGCCCGTAACGACGATGGTCACCATCGCGATGAATGGCCAGAACTGACCTCGCATCCAGTGCGAACTTCGACATTCCACCAGTTCCACCGTGGACACCATCGGTGCTGTTTCGTTTTGGTTTGGTGGCGCTGCAGCGTCGAACGCGCTCATGCGGATTGTGGGCGATGCCGATTGGTCAAGTTGGCGGATTTTCGCCAACGGTGTGGTTTGGCACATCGCGGGCTCACGACTCAACCTTACCGGGGGCATTCATTTGACTACGCCAACCCCTAGTGCAGCGACTGAAAGGGTGTCAGCAGTTCAGGACCGGCGAAGAGTGCAACACCCGCGCCCATCGCCAGAAAGACACCATAGGGAATTTGCTGGTCCCGACGAATCCGCTTGGTCGCGAGCAGAGCGAGACCGATGATCGCCCCGATGAGATTGGCCGCGAAGAATCCCAGTACTTCGTAGCGCCAGCCCAGCCACCCGAGACCGAGTCCGAGCACGAGCGCGAGTCGCACGTCGCCGAAGCCGAGTACGCGTGGGCTGGCCAGATTCAACGCAAAGAAGAGCACGTACCACGCTGCGGCGCCGATCACGGCGACGAGCAGACGGTGCCAGGTGTGGTCGAGACTCGCGGCGAGCACGAAGAGTGCTGCCATGAGCAGAACCGTCGGGTACACGATCCGCAGCGGGAGCAGTAATTTCTCGACGTCGATGTACGAGAGGGCCAGCAGACCCGCGAGCATCACGAGGTACGCACCCAACGCCCACTGATAGCCCAAGCGCGCGGCGGCACCCCCGAAGAGCAGGGCAGTGGCGAGTTCGACCAGTGGGTAGCGCGCAGAAATCGGCGCGTGACAGGTTCGACACTTGGCCCGTAACAGAAGCCACGAGACAACCGGTATATTGTCGCGTTCCAGAATCGGCGTACCGCAGACGGTGCACTTCGAGCGCGGCGAGATGATCGATTCGTGTCGCGGCACCCGGTAGATGACGACGTTGAGGAACGAGCCAACCACGAGCCCGAGCACGGCGCACCCGCCGATGAGCAGACCTAGCAATGTTCTGACTTCCTTCGTCCGCATTCTTCGATAGGACGACTGTAAGTCACTCAGCTTTGAGTCGTGTCGATGGCTGTTTTTCCGGTCCCTTCCCACAGAAGAGGGCAGAGTGCCGCGTATTCGTAGTGGCGTGCTACGACCTCGCGACATCGATTCTCTATTTGAAATCAAATTTTGCGAATTCGAATTGCGTCATGTTGAAAGTGCATTCATGGACGAACCGGACAATCCCCCAATTTTGCTAGCAGCCAAGTTAAAGTTCGAAAGAAGTAAGCATCTTTACAATAGATACCCGAGCAAAAGGAAATCGAGGGGATCGTAGGTGGGAAACGTCGTCAGTCGCCGGTACCGGTACGGCTCGAGTTTCGTGGACCAGGCTTCGGGTATTCGGTTCGAAGGCCACCATCCTTACGAAAGGCCGGATCTCTGGCAGGTCTACCTCGACGGGGCCGAGGGCGTCTACCGCAACTGGGGTTTCGAGGACACGCTCCAGCGCCGAGTCCTCGCCGCCGGTAAGGACGTACCCCTCTTCTTCCTGGCGTTCAACCAGGACCACGAAGCGGTCGCTGGCGTGAGGATCCACGGACCGCTCGAGGGCGCGCACGAGGCATTCTTGATGCACGAAATGGCACAATCGACCGAGATCGACCTCATCCGCGACACGATTGACGCCGAGGTTCGCTACGGCGCCATCGAGATCAAAGGGGCCTGGTCCAAGGGCGGGGCGGTCCTGGGCGTCCAGCTGGTCTTGCCGATCACGCGCTGCTTCGTGCACGCCATGAACTGGCTGGGTGCCGAGTACGCGGTCGCGGCGGTGTCGGACCGTCTCTTACCGGTGGGACCGCTCACGGGCGGCACGGTCATCGGCACGACGTCCGTGCCCTTTCCCGACGAGCGGTACCGGACGATTGCGGTCCAGTACCGGCGTCTTCAGAGTTACGAGACCAGTCCACCGGAGAATCAGCAAGCACTTCGTCTCGAGGGTGAACAACTTGCTCGCGGGCCCGCCATGGTCGGCGTCGGAACCGTCGACCAACGTTCGGCGGCGATGCAATCGCGACGTCCCCTCGTACTCGACGTGAGTCGTCGAAGCGACCGCGAGGTCTTGCGGGTGCTGCGCGAGGACGGTTCGCTACAACTCTTCGATCAACTCGAAGAGCAGCGTCACCAACTCACCGAAATCAAGCCGTCGCCGGTGCGCAATCTGACCGAAGAGGGGTGGCGATGGATCTACTACCCGTGGCGCCGCGCAGCGGTTCGCCTGCTCGGACCGCGCTCGTTCGCGGCTTTGCGCTTTGACCGTAACCACAACAAGATCACGCGCGAGGAACAAGCGAAGATGCGTACTCTTCGCGTGGGCGTCGTTGGTTCGAGCGCGGGGCACTCGATTGCGCACCTACTGGCGATGGAAGGTCTCGTGGGCGAACTGCGCCTCGCCGATTTCGATACCGTGGAGTTGACCAACCTCAACCGGATCCCGGGCGGGGTGCTCGACCTTGGGGTCAACAAGGCCATCGTCTGTGCGAGGCGCATCGCCGAGATCGACCCGTACTTGCGAGTCTGGGCGAACACCGAGGGCGTCACCCGAGAGAACCTCGAAAGTTTCATGGACGGGCTCGACTTGGTCGTCGAGGAGTGCGATTCACTAGACGTCAAGTTCCTCGTGCGCGAGGCGGCACGAGACCACGGCATACCCGTCCTCATGGAGACGAGTGACCGGGGCGTCTTGGACGTCGAACGCTTCGACCTCGAGCCCGAGCGCCCGATCTTTCACGGTTTGCTCGGCGACATGAATTCGGAGAAGCTCGCCGGGCTCACCCTCGCCGAGAAGAATCCCTACGTATTGCGCCTGCTCGGGGCGAGCGAGGTTTCCTCGCGCGGTGCGGCGTCCTTGTTCGAGCTGGGTTTCACGATCACTGGCTGGCCCCAGCTCGCCAGTGAGGTGACCCTGGGAGCGGTCACCATCGCGACCGCCGTGCGCCGATTCGCCCTCGGTGGTCACCTGCCCTCCGGACGCATCCGATTCGACGTCGAGGAGATACTGTCTGGTCTCAAGCCCGTCGAGATTCCTCCCGTGATCGACGAAGAACTCAGCGCCCCCGCTCCGCTCGACCCACCCACGCCGAGCACTGATCCGGTCGACATCATCGTGGACGCGGCGCGGCGCGCGCCTTCGGGGGGCAACGTGCAGCCTTGGCGATTCGAAGCCGACGAGGAGGAGATCCGTTTCTATCTCTTGCCTGAGCGCAGTGGTGTGGCGATGGACGTCGCGAACCGCGGCAGTTACGTAGGGGTGGGAGCAGCCATCTTCAACGCGCGGGTCGCGGCCGCGTCGCTGCGCAAACTCGGCGGCGTGAAGCTCTTCCCGAAGGGCTACCACTCGGATCACGTCGCCACGTTGCACCTGGGAGCCGGGAGCGACCCGGACATCGCGGTATTGCGCGAATCACTGCTCACGAGGGTCGCCAACCGCAAGATGGGACGCCCTTCGCCCATCGACGACGGGGCCATCGCCGAATTCGTGCGGGGCGTCGAGCGGGAGGGTGGGCGCTTGCGGTTCCTGACCAACCGCGACTTGATAGAAGAACTTGCGGTGCTGCTCGCCGAGTGCGATCGATTGCGTTTCATCATTCCCACGATCCACGGCGAGATGATGAATGAGATGCGCTGGCCCGGGCGTGACTCACTCGAAGAGGGCATGGACGTGCGTACCCTGGAAATGGAATACTCGAGTCTGGGCATCATGGAACTCTTGAAGCGCACCGACGTCATGAAGCACTTGGTTGAATGGCGCGCGGGACAGGCCCTCGGACTTCGTACTCGTATCTCGGTGGGTTCGAGTTCGGCGATGGCCGTGGTGACCGTGCCAAGGTCTGATCCAATGTGGTACGTGCGCGGCGGGGCAGCTATGGAGCAGTTCTGGTTGTCAACCGAGAGGGCGGGCCTCGCGGTGCAACCGGTGGCGCCCTTGTTCCTCTACGCGAACGCCGAGCAAGAACTGATCGAGTTAGGCGGCGAGCGACACCTGGATGAGATGTATCGACTCCAAATGCGCTTTCGCGAACTGCTCGAACTCGAAGACGGCGAGACCATGGTCATGGTCTTGCGGGTCCTTCACGCCACACCGCCGAGTGTTCGCAGTATCCGTCGTCCGCTTTCGAACGTGCTCACGCGCGACTTCGTCGCGGACACGCACGCCCAACACCCCACCAACGGCGGGAGTGTCCACAGTTCAAACGGGTCGAACGGTCACGGTTCGAACGGTTCGGCGGCGTCAGTAATTTCGCACGACTAACGGGAGACACGATGCCTGTTTTTTCAGACTTTTCCCTGATCAGAATTCATTTTCAATCAAAAGTCGACACTGCTATCCTCAGTAGTCGGACGCAACGTAGTTTCACCAATCGGTATTTGCACTAACGAGCTCAAAGGCGACGGCTGTGGGAAATTTTCGGCACGCGGATACCATGATGGTGGGTACCGAGACGCGCCTCATTGTCGAAACGCTGCGTCAGGTGACGCCCGGCGCCGAAATCGTAGCCGTGATCATGGACAATGGCCGTTCCGTCCCCGGCTTTAATCTAAAACCCCTGGTGGGTGAGGGATCGAAAGATGCGTTCGAGGTCATTCGCGAGCGCGTCGAAGGCCAACTGGCGTTCAAGGAACCTCTCGGGTCGTTCACCTGCGTGATCGGCGACGTTGAATGGGGCGTACTCGTTGACGCGATCGAACTCCTCGAAGGCCAGATCATCGGAGCACTCCTCGTCGCGCGCCACGGCCGCGCTTGGTCCCAGCGTGAAGTGGCCCTGACGCGCGCCTTCGGCGGCGTCTTCAGTCAGGTCGCGACGATTGCCGTGCGCGAAGACGCGCTCTTGCAACAGCGCAGTCTGGACGAGTTGGTCAGTCAAGTGGCCGAACGTCTGATGTCCGCGACCGCGGTCAATCACCAGGAGGTCCTCACCTGGACCATGAAGGCCGTCGCGGAGTACCTGGACGCGGACGCAGTGTTCTTGCGGCGAAACGACCACGCGCGTGATCTCAGCATCTTGGTCGCGGAATGGCCCGAGCGCGAGGACATTCCCGACCCCGATCCATTGGGCGAGGTGCGCTTTGACGCCGACCCAATCTTTATGGCGACCAAGGATCTGAAGGAACCGTTCCTGCCTGGTCTCGAGGACACCTCCAAGGACTACATGGAGCGCGTCCAAGAGGGATCGGGAGAACAGAAGATCGCCGGCGCGGGCGTGCCGCTGCTCTTGGGTGAGACCACTTGGGGCGTGCTCGCCTTCATCCACTTCGAACTTCGTGCGTGGGTGCCCGCGGAGATCAACGCGCTCCAGGCCGTCGCCTCGATGATCATGCAACTCCAGGCCCGTATCGACGCCGAGGAGCGCACGACCTACAACGCCTACCACGACGACTTGACGGACCTGCCCAACCGGCGCGCGCTGCTGCGCGAGTTGAAACTGCGTCTCGCGACCCGTCGCGACACCGCGGTGATGATCGTGGACCTCGACCGGTTCAAGGTCATGAACGACTTCCTCGGCCACGCATCGGGCGACCGACTCTTGATCACGATCGCCGACCGAATTCGCACGAGCGTGCGCTTGGACGACTTTGTCGCACGTTTGGGCGGTGACGAGTTCGTGGTGCTGATCGACGACGCGAACAGCGAACTCGAGGTGGTCGCGAGCGCGTACCGGATCCTGGACCTCGTGTCGGGTTCGGTGAACATCGGAGGCCACCACGTCATCCACACGGCGAGCATCGGCATCGCCATCGCCGAATCGGGGACCATCCAGTCGCCGCTCGATCTGCTCAGTTGGGCTGACGCGGCGATGTACGTCGCCAAGGCCCGAGGTCGTAACCAGGCGGTGATCTTCGACGAGGAGCTGCGTCAGGCCGCCAATGAGCGCACCAGTCTCGAACT
Source organism: Acidimicrobiaceae bacterium (assembly GCA_003160115.1). Lineage (GTDB taxonomy): Bacteria > Actinomycetota > Acidimicrobiia > Acidimicrobiales > RAAP-2 > RAAP-2. Next base: position 36,126 of record PLQL01000034.1, on the reverse strand, counting down.
CCTGCTTCGCGAAGCTATCGAGGGTGACGGGCTTCGCCTGCACTACCAGCCCGAAGTCGACCTGCGAAGTGGCCGATTGCTGTCGGTGGAGGCGTTGGTTCGCTGGCAGCATCCCCTGCGGGGCATCGTCGCGGCGGCCGACTTCATCAAGATCGCCGAGGAGACCGGTCTCGTGCTCGACATCGGACGCTGGGTGTTCGCCGAGGCCTGTCGCCAGCTCGCCTTGTGGCGCAACGAGTATCCCGACCTGCCGATGGTGGTGCGCGTCAACATGTCGCCCATTGAGTTCTCCGCCTCGGACCTCGTGGGATTCGTGGAGAACTGCCTGGTCGCGAACGACGTTCCGGCCGAACGACTCTGCATCGAGATCACCGAGTACGCGGTCGTCGACGAGCCCGAGAAAGTCGCGGCGATCCTGAGCGGCTTCCAGAAGCTCGGCGTCGAAGTGGCTCTGGACGACTTTGGGACCGGTTTCGCGTCGATGACCGAGTTGAAGCACCTGCCCGTGGACACGCTGAAGCTCGACATGAGTTTCGTCTCGGGCATCACGACTGACGCCTACGACCGGGCCATCGTCGACACGATCATTCGTCTCGGCGCCGCGCTTGACCTCGGCGTCACCGCCGAAGGTATAGAGAATACTGAAATAATCGACAAGTTGCTGGAACTAGGGTGTCACCGTGGACAGGGCTACCTCATCTCGCGACCAGTGTCCGCCGAGGACTTGGCACCCATGTTGAAGGCGGGCGGAGTGTCACCGAGTGTGTTGGGGGCCCCTGAACCGCTCTCACAGCCAGCGGGATCGTGATGAGTCTCGCCAACGAGGAAGTGGACCACGGCGGGGATATCGCCAACGGGTCCGGCTACGAGCCGTGGCTGTTCCAGTCGATGCTCGACGAACTCTCGATCAACGAACTGGGTATCGGCTTCGTGTACTCGGTGATGGAGACCCTGGCCAAGCGCTACAGCTTGCGCGACGTCATCGTTAACCTGAGTCACGAGTCCTTCGGGGAGCAGATGTTTCGACTGGGCGGTCAGGCGGTGAGTGCTGAAATGGCGGCGAACATCGGCACCTCACCGGGTGTCTACTGCGACCCCGACGTCGTGCCGCCCGAAGAGTTGGGCGCGGTGCGCACGGCGTGCCAGCTCGCTCTCTCGTTGCACCTCGCACGCTTTAGCGCCGCTCACGACCCGCTCACCAATATCGCCAATCGTCGCACGTTCGACAGTGCGCTCGAGGCCGCGGCCGCGCGTAGCGCGCGATACGGCTGGGCGTTCACCCTGCTCGTCATCGACCTCAACGGTTTCAAGAACATCAACGACACACTGGGTCACGCGATCGGTGACGATCTGNNTTGAGCAACGCCGATGGCTTCGAGGCCACGGGATTCGTCGACCGGTTACGCTGCAATTTGAAGGCCGCCAGTGAATTGCTGGAGTTCTCGGTCGGTACCTCGACCTCGCCTCGGGATTCTACCGATCCGACCGAGCTCTTTCGGGTCGCCGACGCTCGCCTCTACGAGAAGAAGGGTTTGACCCACTGATGATGTCCGCAACCGACGAAGATCTGGAACTCGAGTTACGTTCGCTTCCGGGCGTACTGAACGTAGAGATACGTCACCTCGAAAACGGCGAGGTCGACGTCGTGACGTTGATCGTGAACGGACAGGATCCGTCCGCGATCCGCGTGATGGCCAAGCAGATCGTGAGTCTCTATTCGGCCGAAGGCTCGGTCGTGGTCGAGGACGCCACCACGGCGTTTCGACCGCGGTCCGCTGAGGCCATTCGGGTCAACCTGGCGAGCACGAGTTTCGACCACGAGACGGGTCAATGCGAGGTGGAGCTGAATTTCGCCGGGCGTATTGGCGTGGGCCATTCCGCGAGCGGCAAATTAATCGGTGGCGTCGAGGCGACGCTCGCCGCGCTGCGCGACCTCACCCTCAACGTGCCGTTCTACTTGATCTCGGTCGTGAACGTCGCGACGCCCCGGGGCTGGCCGGTGGTAGTGACGCTGCGTCCCTTCGCGCGCGACAATGACTTGCTCGGCATCGCCCAGGGCGACAACGACGTGACGTCCTCGGCCATGGCCACCTTGAACGCGCTGAATCGCGTCCTGCCAATCAGCAACGCCGACTAGTTCATTTCGCGGTCCCTGCAGCACGCGACTTAGGCAGTTCTCGACGTTGCGACTTCTCGGCACCTCGCGACCGTTGGGTGCCCGAGTCGCGTCGTGTCACCGCACTAGCACGTGAAAAGCGCACGTCGATCGCGCATTCCTTTTTTCGTACTGAATATGTGACTCGGTCCGCCGGGAGATAGGGTTGACCCCGTGACTACACCGGATTCATTCGAGCGCGACAAGATAATCACCACCGCGAGGGCCATGGTTCGCGAGGCGTCGCGTGACGGGGTTACCTTCGAAGGCGTCGGCGCACGCGCCGGGGTCAGCGTGGACACCGTCGCGTACTTCTTCGACTCGATCAAGCAGTTGATCGCCGAGGCGCAACTCGCGAACTACGCCGATCTGGTGCGATCCCACCACTTCGCGATGACCAAGGTCGAGACCGCTCTCGCCCAGGAGGATCTCGATGCCTTCCTCGCCGCTGTCGAACAGAACCTCGACTTGGCGTGGACGTCGGGCCAGATCGGTGACCGTTGGGGGATCATTGAACTACTCCACGACATCTGGGGTGACCCTTTTGTCCAGAGCCACTTCTGTGAGTTGCTTGACGTTCAGTTCCAAGCCTGGATCAACATCGTCCAGTGCGCGCAGGACCTGGGTTGGATCGACCTCGACGTCGATGCGAGGTCACTCGTCTCGGTCTTCTGGTCCTCGTCGGTGGGTCAGTTCATCACGTCGGGCTCGGAACTACTCAACCTCACGCCCCAGGAGAATCGCGATTTCATCATGCGCATCGTTCGTCCCCCCAGTCGCCAGGCTACGGCCTAATTCCTGGCGCGGCTAATCGTCCTTACGCGCCGGTGTAGTACTTGTCGAGGACACCCAGCGCACGGTCGAGGCGCGCCAGACCTTCGCGCGCCTCGTCATCGGTGATCGTGCACGGCGGCACCACGTGAAGCCGGTGGAAATTGGCGAAGATAAGTAGTCCTTGGTCGCGGCACGCGGCGATCACCTCGTTCATCGCAGGTGAGCTCGATCCGTAAGGGGCGAGGGGCTCTTTGGTGGCGCGGTCGCTCACCATCTCGAGCGCGAAGAAGACTCCCTCCCCGCGCACGTCGCCGATCACGCGGTGCTGGGCGGCGAGGGCCTCGAGGCCCGGCCTTAGCACTTGCTCACCAATGCGCTTGGCGTTCTCGACGATGTGTTCGTCCTGCATGGCCTCGATCGCGGCGACTGCCGCGGCGCAGGCGAGCGGGTGGCCCGAGTACGTCAGCCCGCCGGGGTAGACCCGGTCGTTGAAGCTCGCACAGATCGCCTCGTTGATCACGACCCCGCCGAGGGGTACGTAACCCGAGTTCACGCCCTTGGCGAAGGTAACCAGGTCGGGCTTGACGCCCTGGCTCTGGTAGGCGAACCACTCGCCGGTGCGCCCGAAGCCGCACATGACCTCGTCGAGGATAAGGACGATCCCGTAGCGGTCGCAGATCTCGCGCACGCCGGCCAGGTAGCCCGGCGGGGGCATCATGATGCCCGCGGTGCCGGGGATCGTCTCGAGGATAATCGCGGCGAAGGCGCTCGGTCCCTCGAACTGGATCGTGTGCTCGAGGCTCTCGAGCACACGCTCGCACTCCTCTTGCTCGTTGGTGGCGTGGTACATCGAGCGATAGAGGAACGGCCCAAAGAAGTGCACCACGCCCGAGGTGCCGTGGTCGTTGGGCCAGCGTCGCGGGTCCCCGGTCAAGTTGATCGACGTGGAGGTCGCCCCGTGGTAGCTGCGGTAGGCCGCGAGGACCTTCTGGCGACCAGTGTGCAGACGCGCGAGTCGAACGGCGTGTTCGTTCGCCTCGGTGCCGCCGTTGGTGAAGAACACCTTGGCCGCGCCGTCAAAGGAGTGGTCGAGGATGAGTTCGGCCGCCCGGTAGCGCTGGGGATTGCCGTGTTGGGGCGCGATCGTGGCCAGCAGCTGGGCTTGTTCGGTAATCGCGGCGACGACTTTGGGGTGCTGATGACCGATGTTCACGTTCACCAACTGCGAGGAGAAGTCGAGGTAGGTGTTGCCATCCTCGTCGGAGACGTAAACGCCCTTCGCGTCGCGAACCATGAGTGGGTTGATCGATCCTTGTGCGGACCAGGAGTGGAAGACTGAGGCCTTTTCGCGTTCCTTTGACGTCAGTTGCGAACGATCGGTTGACATGACGGTCCTTTCCCTGCATTTGATTGAACTGTACTTCGCGCCTTAGGACGCAATACTTTCGACCGGGGACCCGGTGACGTCGTGCTCATGTGCGTAACACCACGTTGGCGGGTTCTTCGTCACGCACGAGTCGGTCGATCTGCGCGTTGAGCAGTCGTGCCATGCGCGGCAACATCGCCGACGTGGCACCGCCGACGTGTGGCGAGATGAGCACGTTGGGCAACGCGAACAGCGGGTGTCCGTCAGGCAGAGGCTCGGGGTCGGTGACGTCCAGGGCGAGGCGCAGGCGCCCGGTGCTCGCGTGTTCGACGAGGGCCTGCGTGTCAGCGACCGCTCCGCGCGCGATGTTCACGAGCAAGGCGCCGTCAGCCATGGCGAACAGAAAACCGTCATTGACCAGTCCTCGCGTCGACTCGTCGAGCGGTACGCCCACCACGACGATGTCCGCGAGCGCCAGTTGGTCCTCCAGGGCGTCAAAGCCGTAGATGGTCCCGCGTTCGTCGCTTCGCGCGTGACGCGCCAGACGCACCACGGTCGTCTCGAAGGGGAGCAGGCGATCCTCGATCGCCCGTCCGACCCCGCCGTAGCCGACGAGGAGTACCCGACGGTCCGCCAGGCTCTCGTGGAACTTGCGCTCCCACTGGCCGCGCTGTGCGGCGCGCACGAAGTCCGGTAGCCCGCGCTGGGCGGCCAGGATGAGCGCCAGGGTGAGTTCGGCGGTCGAGGTCTCGTGTACGCCCGCGGCGTTCGCGTAGACAACGCCCGCGGGCAGTATCTCGGCCACGCCGTCGTAGCCGTTGAGTTGACTCTGGACGAGGCGCGTTGTGACATTCGTCAGCTGGGTGAGCACGGCGTTGCTCACCATGTAGGGCGGTACCACGATGTCGAGCGACGAGACTGGCGCCGGCCCCGTCATATCCCACACGACGAGATCCACGTCCTGGCGGCTCGCCAAGATTGCCTGGTAGAGCGCCTCGGTGGGCACGCTCACGAGCAGTCGACTCATCGCGCGGCGTCCTGGTCGCCCGCCACCGGGCCAGGGGAGAACCGCGTGGTCACCCGACCACCGTACTGCGGGGACGGTGGCACTGGCCCCGCGTACGTCCGTTCGTCATAGTCGTCGGCCAACTCGCAACTCGAAGATGCCCGGCACGTGCCACTCGGTCGAAAAGACGATCGGTTCGCCGCTTCGCGCGAAGTCGACCTCGATGATCTGCTGGAGGGCACTGCCTACCTTCACCCTCAGCAACTTGGCGAGTCGTCGGTCGGCGATCACGGGCACCAGCACGGCGTTGGCGCTCTGGACGGGGTGGTCGATCTTCTCGAGGATGTCGTAGAGCGAGCGGTTGAATCCACGGTCGGGCACCTGCGAGACGAATCGCTCGGGAACGACGTCGACCGAATAGATCATCGCCTTGGCGTTGGCGGTGCGGATCCGCTCCAGGCTGCGCACTGGCGCGCCGGGTTCGAGGTCGAGCTCGACGGCCTCTTCGTCGCTCGCGGGCCGCGATTCGATGCTGAGCAGCTGGAGGCCAGGTTTCATGCCCGCCTCGGCGATCATGTGGGTGTAACTCAAGGTCGCGTCCAGCGCGTGACGCGGACCGGGCACGCCCACCACGTACGTACCACTGCCGTGGCGGCGTTCGAGGTAGCCGGCCGAGACGAGTGCGGCGACGGCCTCGCGCACCGTTGACCGGCTCACCTCGAAGCGCGAGGCGAGACCGTCCTCGTTGACGAGCTTGGTCCCGACGCGCAGCTTGCCCGCCGAGAGGTCCTTCAACAGACCTCGGCGTACGAGGTCGACGAGGTTGCCCTTCACCGTGCGGGCCCGACTCACGTCGTCGCCGCCACTTCGAGGACGTGGCGCACCTGGGCCTTCACGTCGGGGGCGCCGGGAAAGAGGCCCTCGACGATGGCCGAGCCAATGGTAAAGCCCCAGGCACCCGCTTGGGACAGCGTTCTGATCTGGTCGTCGCGAACGACCGACCCCGCGGCGATGACCGGTCCCGACGAGGCGTCGACCACCGCTCGCGTGAGGTGCTCGATGTCGGCACTGGCGTGACGATAGGCGAGCAGGTCGAGTCCGTAGACGCCTTCTCGCGAGGTGAGCTCGCGCGCGCTAGCGGCGATCTCGTCGATCGTCCCTTCGAGGACGCTGGGGTGGCCCGATACCCGCCCGGGAAACGGGCAGTACTTGACCGGCGCACCCACGAGCAGGGGTAGCACCGCGTCGGGTTGGGTGCCACCGAGTATCCAGTCGACGCCGGCGGCGAGAGCGGCTTGTACGGAGTTAACCTCGTCCTCTCGCGTTGTCGACACGACCTCGAGCATCGTCTCGAAACCGGCGTCGCGCGCCGCNNGGTGAGCATGAAGATGAAGTTGATCATCGTTCCTCCAGAGTGTCATACGAACGGGCGGTCATGGGTTCACCGTTCACGGGTGCGCCAGCCCTTTCAGATCGGCGAGCAGGTTGTCGACGTCGTCGTCGTGCCACGCCCCGATCAGGTCGGCGAGGTCGACGACTGTGAACCGGTCACGCATGAGGTGACAATTCTTCAGGGCCCAGGTGACGACGTCGGGCTCGGGCGCTGGCGCAAGGTCGTCAAAACTCTTAGGAGCGCCGGCGAGGGTCAGGTTGCCCGCGACAAAGGAGGGCGACATGAGCAGCTCGTCGACGTCGGGGTCGTGGACCGGCCAGTGCTCGATCACGTGATTGATGTCCTCGAGGTGGCTGTGGATCCAGTTGGCCTTCTTCTCGTAGGCGCTCCAGCACTCCTGGGCCGCCGCCCCGTTGTCGTCGAGGCGCTCGAAGGCGGCCAGAACCCGATCGCGCGTCGCGACGTTCGACGCGTCCGCCCGGCACCTTCCGTCGTTCAAGGCGTCACGAATCCGCTGCCACAGCAGTACCGCGACGACGCTCGTCACCCCGACGGTGGCGCCGTGCGAGGCGCTGGCCGTTTGGCTGGCGCCCGCACGCATCTCGAGCAGGTGACTGATCACGTGTTCGGTACCCGACGAGGGTGCGGTGCGACCCGCCACGCCCATGGCGATGCCACCGACCGCGAGGCTCGAGGCGAGCAGGTCGACCGCCTGGTGGTCGCCGTGGCCGAGGTCTTGGACGTGTGGCCAGAGCGCATTTGCTTCGCGGCGCATCATGGCGAGCGGCGTCGACGAAAAACTCGCGTCAAAGCCGACTGCGCTCGCGAGGTACCAGTCCGCCGCGGCACTGAACATCGAGAGCTGGTCGCCCAGACCCGAGCGGTTCATGGCGAGGGGCGCTTCGGCCACGACGTAGGGATCGATCACCAACGCGCGCGGCCACTGGCTTGGCGTCGTACGCTTCACGCCGTCGATCAACAGCACCGACTGGTCGTCGGCGAAGCCGTTCACGCTCGCGGCCGTCTGGACTACGACGTGGGCCAGATCGAACTCGCGTGCGACGTACTTGGCGATGTCGACGACGGTGCCCGAGCCGACGCTCACGAGGGCGCTGGGCGTGAGACGCGCGACGTCGTTCCTGCAGCGTGCGACTGTCGTCTCGTCGGCGTGCACGAGTTCTTCGGGCTGGCGACCAACCTTGACAACGCTGACGTCGTAGTACACGTCAAGCAGACCCCGGACCACGTCGAGCACGTCGCCCCCTAGGTAGGACTTTGGCGTCGAGTCCGAGAGCACGCAGATCTTGGCGGCCGAATCGACGCCGTTTCGTTCCAGCACGCGCGACAGCGATTGAAGAGCTCCACGACCACGGACAATTTCGTGCAGTCCGATCGGACGTAACGTCGAGGCGTCGCTCGAACGTCGGACCAGCTCGCGCAGTTCGTGCAGGTCGTCAACGAACACGTCATCCAGGCTCCTCACGTCAACGCCCCCTCGACGCCCCGGTAGAGCGATTGGTAGCGGGCGTAGGACTCGGCGTAGAGCGACTGGCGCTGTTTGTCGGGCACGAAAGCTTCGGGCTCGAGCTCGACCGCGCGGCCCACCGCGTCGTCGAGGTCGCGAAAGATGCCCGCCGCGACCCCCGCGAGCATCGCCGCGCCCAGCGCGGTCGCTTCGGGCGCGAGCACTCGTCGAACCGGTCGTCCGGTCACGTCGGCCTTGATCTGCATCCAGGTCGAGCTCGCCGAGCCCCCTCCCACGACGCGTATCTCGTCATGCCCGAGGCCGAGCAATTCGAAGCGGTCGGTGACGTCACGCAGTGCGTAGGCGCACCCTTCGAGGACCGCGCGCGCCATCGTCGACGAGGTGTGGGGCATCGCGAGGCCTGCGAACACGCCGCGCATGCCTCCATTCCAGGTGGGCGTCATCGCTCCGGACAGGGCGGGAAGAAAGAGCACGCCGTCGGCGCCCGCGGGGACCTCGTCGGCAAGTTCGAAGAAGGCGCTCTGGCTCACCTTGAGCACGTTGCGCGCGAACCACAGGGTGCTCCCACCCGAGACGAAACCGGGGTTCTCGACCAGGTAGGCGTCATCAATCGCGTGAGCGTGGGTCTCGACGAGACGCTCAGGGTCAAAGACGACCGACGACGAGGCGACAGTGACCGGTTCGGCGGTGCCGGTGACGTCGGTGATCATGCCCGTGGTGACCGCGCCCGCTCCTATGGACGCGGCGTGCTCGTCACCGGTGCCCACCAGCACCGCACAGGCGCTCGAGAGGCCCAGTCGCTGCGCGGCGGCGGGTGTTAGGTTGCCCGCTATCTCGCTGGCGCGAAGTATCTCGCCGAGTCGGTGCACGCCGAGGTCGAAGGCCTCGAGCAGCTCCTCGGACCACTGGCGAGCGCGCACGTCGTAAAGCAAGCTCGATGACGCGTTGGCGTGGTCGAGCGCGAGGCGCCCGGTGAGGTTGTAGAGCAGGTAGCCCGCGGCGGGTGGGAACGCCGCGGCGTGTTCGAAGGTCGCGGCCTCGTGGTCGCGCAGCCACAGGATCTTGGGTCCCGCGTGCGACGCGTCGGGAACCAGACCGGTGATGTCGAACAGCCGTTGGACGCCGACGCGCTGGGCCATGGTGTTCGCCTGATCGTGAGCCCGACGGTCGAGCCAGATGATGCCCGGACCGAGGGGCTCACCGTTGAGAGCCAGCGGCACCACGCCGTCCACTTGGCAGGCGAGACACAGCACGGCCACCTCGGTACCGGGAATGGCAGCGGACTGGAGACATTGGGCAATCACGACGCGCAGTCCTTCGTCCCAGTCGCGCGGGTCCTGTTCGGCCCAGCCACCGTGCGGGTGGGACATCGAGAGTGCGAACGAACCGCTGGCGCACGGCAAGCCGTCGGGATCAAGCAGTACTGCCTTGATGCTCTGGGAGCCAACGTCGACGCCGAGGACGAAGTTCGAACGCCGCGCGTGTTGTCCTGTGCCGAACGAAGCGGAAGCGTCACGGGGACTGCTACGGTTCTCGATGACGCACCCCCAGTCCTCGGCTCGTGGCGTGATCGGCGGACTGTGGCCGCCGATCGTTCGCCATGCGCCCAGCGTAAGTCATCAGATGACTTTGGTCAACCAGTGTCGCGACTGTTTCGACGGGTCGGACTGTGTCATGGGTCGTTCAATGTTTCGGCTAGGTAAAACGTGAAAAAACACCTCCGAATTGTTTGACAAAAGTCATCTGATGACTTACTCTTGGGCAAATTTCGTGGGGGAGGCTTCGTGACTCAGTACTCGCAGGTCGAAAAGGAATTAGGACTCAAAGAGGACTCGGTAAGTCTGTGGGGCGATTTCGTCGTGTCGGTCGCGAACGTCGCCCCCTCGAGCAGCGTGGCTTACACGTTGGCGATCTTGGTCGCCTTCGCGGGGCATATCGCGCCGCTCGCGGTCTTGATCGTCGGCTTGATGATGTTCTTCTGCTCGGTGGGTTACGCCAGCCTCAATCGATGGCGAGCGCACGCGGGCGCACCTTATATATGGGTGGGTGAGGCGGTCACACCGTCGGTGGGCGTGGGCACGGGACTACTCAACGTGGCAGTCTCCACGTTCGCCAACGTGGGCAATATCACCCTCGCCGGCGCGTACCTCTTGTTCGTCGTGGCGCCCACGGGTGACACGTTCTCCAACCCGGTGACTTGGATCGTCGCCACCGCAGTGATGGGGGTGCTCGCGTACTTGTCGATCCGCGGCATCAGGCCCTCGGTACGGATGCAGTGGATCTTCGTCTTCATCGAGTACAGCGCCATGATCTCGTTCGTCGTGCTGGCGCTCATCCACGAGGCCAGCCACGCGGGCGGCGCGACGCTGCCGTCGATCCACGACTTCGCGTTCTCGGGGGCCGTGCACGGTATTGGTGGCTTCACCGGCCTCGCCAAGGCGGCGGTTCCTTGCGGGTTCCTCTATCTCGGTTGGGAGGCGACCGCCGTGCTCGGTGAAGAGTCGACCCAGCGCAAGATCAATCCTGGTCGGGCCATGATGATGGGCACCCTGTTTCTCACGTTCTGGTACACGTTCTTGATCGTGGTCTTCGAGGGCGTCTCGAGCCAGAAGAACGTCCTGGCGAACGGCACCAACGTGCTCAACTACGCGGGCCAGTTGCTCGTGCCGGGCTTCTGGGGCCGGGCCCTGCCGCTCGCGGTGCTCGTGGCAGTGATCGGGACCTGCCAGATCCAGATGACCGAGCCAAGCCGCGTGCTCTACGCACTCGCTCGCGACAAGCTGATCCCCAAGGTCTTCGGGCTGATCAGCAAGAAGCACCAGACACCGTGGGCGGGCCTGATCATCCTCGCTTCGATCCCGCCCATCCTGCTCATCCCGTACCTCGCGAACTCATCGGCGAATCACGCCATCGGCGACATCATCAGTGCGGACGGCATGATCGGTCTGTTCATGTACTTCGTCGTTGCGCTCGCGAGTGTCTGGTTCTACCGCGACCATCTGCGTCACAGCGCGGGCAAGCTGTTCGCTCTGGGCATCATTCCCTTGGTCGGTGGACTCTTGATGGGTGCGGTTTTCTTCTACGGTCTCACGACTCAGGCCCACGTCGTGTCGTGGGTGGCGGTGATTATCCTCGTGATCGTCTTCGCACTCGGCTTCGTCATTCGCGCCCTTCGTCCGAACTCACCGTATTTTCTCGCCCAAAAGGAGCGGCGCGAGCACAACATCAAGGGATCGAGCGAAGTCGAATCCTGAGATTCTGCTCACCGGGGAGTTGAGGCACTCGCTCCCCGGTGGATGCGGTTTCGGGCATCGTCGTCACCTAAGTGAGCGGCCTGGACGCCGTACGCTGGCGTACGGAGCAGAGGAGTAGTCATGGCGAGGTTCGACGGAAAAGTGGTGGTCGTGACCGGCGCCGGTCACGGCATCGGGCGCGCCAGTGCGCTGCGCTTCGCCAGTGAAGGGGCGAGCGTGGCGATCGTCGACCTTCGTGGCGACCTGGCGAACGCCGTCGCCGACGAGTGCGTCGCCGCGGGCGGCCGAGCCCGCGCGTACGAGGCCGACGTCTCAGATCTGGACCAGGTCACGACCGTGGTGGGCCAGGTCGTGGACGACTTCGGTGGCGTCGACGTCCTTCACTCGAACGCGGGGCGACTTCGAGCGGGCACGGTCCTCGAGACGGACCTCGAGGAGTGGAACCGGACACTCAGCGTGAACGTCACCTCGATGTACCTGGTCGTGCGCACGATCGTGCCGATCATGCAGGAAAAGGGCAAGGGGGCCATCGTCACCACCGGATCGATCAGCGGGATCTTCGGTGAGCCGGCGTTGTCCGCCTACACGGCCTCGAAGGCGGCGGTCGTGAACCTGACGCGCAGCATCGCCATTGACTACGCCAAAGCCGGCATCCGGGTGAACTGCGTCTGTCCGGGATGGGTCGACACTGGGTTCAATGATCCCCAGTTCGCCCACGACTCCTTGAGCGAGGCGGACATCGGAGAGTTGATCGAACGCACCGTGCCGATGGGACGCCAGGGTCTGCCCGAGGAGATGGCGGCCGCGGTGGCGTTCCTCGCCTCGGACGACGCGTCGTACATCACCGGCCAGATCCTGCTCGTCGACGGCGGATTGCTGAGTCACGTCTAATCTCGCGGGCTTCAACAATTGATCAACCAGCAATGGTCGTTGCGCGTCGTCGCTGTAGCATCGTGCACACGTCGCGCTCGAATGGAGACCCTTGTCGCGCTGTTTGGTGATTCAACACGTCGAACCTGAGGGTCCCTACGTCATCGGTGAAGCCCTTGATGAACACGGCGTCGACATCGATCTGCGAAGGATCTATCGCGGTGATGAGTTGCCGAACGACCTCGAGGGCTTCAGCGGACTCGTGGTGATGGGCGGACCGATGTCGGTCACCAGTGACGCGGGATTCCCGACCCGGCGCCAGGAACTGGCGCTGCTGGGGCGTGCGCTCGAAGAGCATCTGCCCACCGTGGGCGTGTGTCTTGGCGCGCAGTTGCTCGCCCAGGCCGCGGGGGGCAGCGTCTACGCGGGCCACGGGGCCGAGATCGGCTTCGGCATCGTGCGCCTGGAGCCAGCGGCGCACGATGACTACCTGCTCTCCTCGCTTCTAGAGCGCCAGACGGTGCTGCACTGGCACGGCGACACCTTCGCGCTGCCCGAGGGCGCGCTGCGACTGTGCGCCAACGATCTCTACGAGAATCAAGCCTTCTGCGTCGGTGGGACCGCCTGGGGATTCCAGTTCCACTTCGAAGTGGACCGTGAGGCGGTCTACGCATTCGTGGATGCCTTCGAGGGCGAAGTGATCGCGTCGGGTTTCGATCCCCGCGACATCCTCGCCGAGGCGCCTGAATCGCTCGGTCGACTTATTGACCTGCGTGAGCAGGTCACCACGCGCTTCGCTTTTCTCGTCGCGGCCTTCCAGCCCGTCGACGATTCCCTCGTCCAGCGCTAGGTGAGCGGGCGCCGCGGCGTGCGTTCTCGTGCTGGTGCCCGCGGTTGGCAGTTTGGTGCCCGTGATGCCGTATTCGGTGCGGGTCTTCGTCTACATCTTCCTCGCCTACATTCTGGTGGGTTCGGGCTGGCTCTAAGTGGCGTCCAAGCGTACGCGGGGCATCCTTGGCGAGACCAGCGCCGACCTGGAAAAGACCGAGCCCACGACGCTCTTGACGTGGTCGCCCATCGATGAGGTGATCGAGCATGAGCGCAGTAGACGGCTTGGGATCGGTCGAGACGTTGGCTCAATGAGGCCCCGACGGTTTGGCCAGGTCCGTCACTCCGCGTTGCTTACGCCGAGATTGACTCGTAGAACTTCTTGAAGGTCGAGGCACCGGGCACGCGGCGGTGGACGTGTCGACCAACTCGCTGGGGGATCTGATCGGTGCTTACGATGCGCCAGAAACCGGCGATCGAGCCACTCGACTGGACGGCCAACTGCACGAGGAGCGCCGCGACCAGGGACACGCCGAAGGCGGCGAACTCGTTGTGGGCCTTCCACATCTCGACCAACACGAACATCGCCACGACGTAGGAGAACGATCCGCGGGTGACACCGCGTAAGAACGCCGACGAGCCGTGGGCGCTTGATTCGCGTCGGGTGAAGAACGCCATCATCAGACTGGTGAGCGGGATCGCGTCAAGGATGCCCGAGAGACTCGCCCCGAGGTGCCCGGCGAAGGAGATCAGCACCACCGTGAAGACGGTCGAGACCATGAGGCGCAGCACGAGTCGCTGCTTTCCTTGCGGGTGAGCGCTGGGTGTGGTGCGCGGCCAGAGTACGAGCGCCAGGGTGAGGCTAAGGATGGCGAGGACGGTGCCCAGCACGAGTGAGACGTGGGCGCCTCGAAGGACGATTGCGGCCAGCGCGAACGCCCCGACCGCGCCCAGTACTGAGCGGGTGGCGGAGAACCGCTGAGCGAGAAATGCGAAGGTCCACAGCAGGGCCACTTCGGCCGTGACGGCAATGAGCAATGAGCCGGTCATGGCGCGCGCGAAGCCGACTCCGTACTCGTGGCCGATCAACCAGAGGAACGGCAGGAAAAGCAAGGGCAGACCGACGATGAGACCGCCTACGGCGTGGCCGAACCGACGCTGGGCGAGGGTCCCGAGCAGGACCGAAAGGGGAGCACAAAGGAGGCGAAGTATCAGGAAAAGCATGCTTACAGAGTATGAGCCCGGCAACCTCAAATGACTCGGAGATACGTGCTGTGAGTAGCCTAAGGGCGCGTTTTCTATGGCAAGATTGCTAAAGTACCTTGGAAAACTAAGTCTGGATGGAGATCCGACGTGGACAGCATCGACCGCACTTTACTTATGGCGCTCGTCGACGACGGTCGACTGAGTTACCAGCAGTTGGCCAAGGAGGTCCACCTCAGCCCCAACAGCACCGCGGACCGGATCCGGCGACTTCGTCTGAGTGGCGTCCTTGCGGGTTTTCACGCACAGATCGGCCTCGAGGCTTTGGGCCACTCCCTGCAGTCGCTCACCGACGTCAAGCTTCGCGAGTCGGTCGACCGGCGTCAGTTCGAGCGAGACCTCGAAGGTGTGCCCCAGGTGCTGAGCGCCGTGCACACGACCGGCGAGTTCGACTACCAGCTCTGGACCGCGAACGAGAGCACCGACGAACTCCAATCAGTGCTCGACGTGCTTCGCGGGCTGGGCGCCCGTGACATCCAAAGTCGCATCGTGCTGGGTGAGATCACGTTCAACGCCGCGCGCTTACTCTAGTGCCCGCGAACTTTCACGCTGAGTCGCCGTGGTCAGTTCAGAATGAAGGTCTCGATAGCGTGGGCGAACCCCTCGTGCTCGTTGGTGTTCGTGACCACGTCAGCGGCGCGCTGGACGTCATTGTTCGCGTTACCCATGGCGACACTGAAGCCCGCGACCTCGAACATCGTCACGTCGTTGTGCATGTCGCCGAGTACGGCGATCTCGTCCAGGGCCACCCCGTAGGTTCCGGCGAGGAATCTCACGACGTGCCCCTTGGTCGCCTCGACGTGGGTGACGTCAAGGAAGTAACTCTGTGATTGGCTCGCCGAGACGCCTTGCGCGAAGCGCTCGTTGATCGTGGCGTTCGCGGCGGCGTTGGTGGTCGGGTCGTCACTGATGCCCACGACCTTCAAGATCCCGTCGACGAGGCCGTGAAAGTTGGTTACTTGGGTCGGCTCGCACGAACAGCCTTGGGACTCGTGCTCGATGTGGGGACCGTCGTCGTCGAGCACGAACCAGTCCTGGCCTTGGTAGACCCACACGTCCATGCCGTGGTGTTCGAGGATGCCGATGATGGGTGCCGAGAACTCCTTCGCGATCGCCTTCTCCTCGAGTACGCGCATCTGGTTATCGACGATAAGCCCACCGTTAAAAGCGCCCAGCGGCGTCTCGAGACGCAGCGGATCGACGAAACGGGTCAGGGACTGGGGCGGGCGCGCGCTCGTGAGCGCGAAGATGATACCGGCGTCACGCAACCCATCGACCGCCTGGATCGCCCGTGGGGTCAGGACCTTGTCGGGCGTGACCAGCGTGCCGTCAACGTCGGAGACCACGAGCTTTATGCCGCGAGGATTGTGGCTGCTCGCGTCGGTCATGGTCGGTCCTGGAGGCGCGTGAGCATGGCGGGGCGTTGCCCGTCGGGCGCCGGTTTCACCGCTGCTTCCAGGCGCGGTAGCGCCTGATCAGTTCATTGGTGGAGGAGTCGTGGTCGAGCACCGGCTCCTCGCTGGCTTCGAGCTCGGGGATGATCCTCACGGCGAGCACCTTACCGAGTTCCACGCCCCACTGGTCAAAGGAATCGATGTCCCAGATCGTGCCTTGGGTGAAGACCAGGTGCTCGTAGAGCGCGATGAGCGAGCCCAGCAGACGCGGGGTCAGGACTTCGCACAGCAGCACGTTGGTGGGTCGGTTGCCCTCCATGACGCGGTGGGCCACCACGTGCTCGGGCGTGCCCTCGGCGCGAACCTGCGCCTCGGTCTTGCCGAAGGCGAGCGCCTCGGCCTGGGCGAAGACGTTCGAACTCAGGATGTCGTGGTGAGGACCAATCGGGTTCAGACTGCGGGCGAAGCCGATCAGGTCCACGGGCACGATCGCGGTGCCTTGGTGGATCAATTGGTAGAAGCTGTGTTGGCCGTTCGTTCCGGGCTCGCCCCAGTAGAGCGCGCCCGTGTCGTAGTCGACCACTTCGCCTTCAAGCGTCACGTGCTTGCCGTTGGACTCCATAGTGAGCTGTTGGAGGTAAGCGGGCAGTCGCTTGAGGTACTGCTCGTAGGGCATGACGCCCACACTCGCGAAACCGAAGAAGTCTCGATTCCACAGCCCGAGCAGTCCCATCAACGCGGGCACGTTCTTCTCGAGGGGCGCGGTGCGAAAGTGCTCGTCCATGGCGTGAAAGCCGGCGAGGAGTTCATCGAAGTGTTCGGGTCCGACCGCGAGCATCGTCGATAGCCCGATGGCCGAGTCCATGGAGTAGCGACCGCCGACCCAATCCCAGAACCCGAACATGTTCGAGGTGTCAATGCCGAACTCGGCCACGAGTTGGTCGTTGGTCGAGACCGCGACGAAATGACGAGCAACCGCGTGCTCGCCCAGGGTGGTCGTGACCCAATCGCGGGCACTGCGCGCGTTCGTGAGCGTCTCGAGGGTGGTGAACGTCTTCGAAGAGATGATGAACAAGGTCTCATCGGGGACCAGGTCGCGGACCGCCTCGGCGAAGTCCGTCGAGTCGACGTTCGAGACGAAGCGCAACGTCAGGTCGCGCTGGGAGTAGTGACGAAGAGCCTCGTAGGCCATCACCGGACCGAGGTCCGAACCGCCGATACCTACGTTGACGACGTTCTTGATGGGTTTTCCGGTCGCCCCCTTCCATTGGCCTGATCGCACGTTCACGCAGAAGTCCCGCATCCGAGCGAGGACTCCGTGCACCTGGGCCACGACGTCGACGCCGTCGACCATTAACGAAGTATCCGCGGGCATGCGAAGCGCCACGTGCAAGACCGCTCGGTCCTCTGAGACGTTGATGTGAGCGCCGTTGAACATGGCATCTCGACGCTCTTCGAGACCCGACTCGCGTGCGAGTTGCATCAGTAGGGCCATGGTCTCGTCGGTGACGCGGTTCTTGGAGAAGTCGAGATAAATACCTTCGGCCTCGGCGCTGAACTTTGTCGCTCGATGTGGATCGTCGGCGAAGAGTTCGCGCAGGTGGACGTCCTTTATCGCCTCGAAGTGCTCTTCGAGCTTTCGCCACGCCGGGCGTTGTCGAAGTCGACTCGTCAAGTCATTCCCGTCGTGACGGTTACGTGGGCGTGTCGGCACGCGTTGGAAGACGACGGCGAGTCCTCGCTTGTGATTTTGTCCAAAGTAGAGAGAAGGTTCATGCTCACTAGCGAATTTAGGCGACAAAGGTGGCGGTGTCAGCAGGTGCCGCAAAGGCGACGAAGTGTCTTGCGAGCGTTCGCACGTCCTGTGCCAACTCTTAGCCAGTTCTCATCAATCGTCACCAGGTCGTAATGAGCCTTCGTCCTAGGCTTGTTGCACGTGTTGAAACTCTTGACGAAGGTCCTACTCGCTTTTCTCGTGGCATCGGCGGGATTCCTGGTTATCCTGGTCGCCCCTTCGAGCGCTCAGACCGTCTCGGCCTCGACGGGTTATGACATCAGTTATCCCCAGTGTGGTGCGACGATCACCTACCCCGCCGGCTTCGGGGTCGTGGGCGTGAACGATGGCCACCCCTATTCGACCAACCCGTGTCTTGCCAGCGAGATCACCTGGGCCAAGACCACGATCGCCGGCGTACCCTCGTTCTACATGAACACCGATAGTCCGGGCCCTGCGGACACCTCGAACTGGCCCACGAGTGCGACCGGTCCGCAGTCCTGTTCGGGTGGCAATTCGACGACCTGCGCCTACGACTACGGATGGGGTGCGGCCAAAGTCTCTTTCGCCAACGCCATCAGTGCCGAGACCGCCGACGGCTCTGCGTCGCCCACAACCGCGGTCACGAGCGCGAACTGGTGGCTCGACGTGGAAACTGGCAACCACTGGGAGGTCATCGAATCGGCGTACGGGCCGTCGACCGGTTCGCTCAACAACGATCAGTCGATGCTGCTCGGCGCGGTTGCCTATTTGAAGAGCGTGGGGGTGAACAATCTCGGCCTCTACTCGACCGCCCAGCAGTGGCACACGATCACGGGCACACCGCCTACCGCCTTCGAGTCCCTCTCAGCGTGGATGCCGGGTTACGCGACGCTCGCGGCGGCCGAAGCGGCTTGTGCGCTGCCGTCATTCAACGGCGGGCGGGTAGCCATGATTCAGTATCCGATGAACGGACTCGACGGCGACTACGCCTGTGGGCTCATCAGCACGCCGGGCGCCGCGTCGATCTCGGTCGCGGCGTCGGCGACCTATACCCAACAGCTCACCGTGAGTGGGGCGACGAGCCCGGTCACCTACGTCCAGACGACCGGTTCGCCAACGCTCGTGATCTCGAGTACGGGACTGCTCACCACGAGTGGCGCCCTCACACCGGGCACCTACAGCGCTACGGGTTCGACAAGTGACACCAAGGGCGACATCGGCTTGTTCAGTTTCATCCTCTCGGTCGGCACGATCACCCAAGTAGCGCCGACGACCATCACGCTGAAGACCACCCAGACGCCGGTCTACTCAATCCAGCTCGTCGCCGCGGGAAACACCGGCGCGGTGGTCTTCACTCAGAGCGCGGGCGCACCGAGCCTGCTCGTGTCGAGCACCGGGATGCTCACCACGAGTGGCGCCCTTCCTTTTGGGACCTACACCGCGTCGGGCACGACGAGTGACCCGAGCGGCGACGTGGGCGTGTTCACCTTCACCATGACCGTGGGGCCGATCACCCAGAACAGCCCGACCACGGCTTCAGTCGTGACGACCTCGACCTCGACGCTGAGTGATCAATTGAGCGTGAGCCACAACACCGGTCCCGTGACGTTCACCCAGGTAACGGGATCGCCCAATCTGGTCGTCTCGAGTGCCGGCGTCGTCTCGAGTAACGGGGCGACGCTGGTACCGGGCACCTACAAAGCAGCCGGCACAACCTCCGACGGCTACGGCGACCAGGGGACGTTCGTCTTCACCTTGACGGTGACCGCCGCCACGCCGGTCGTTCCCGTGGCGCCGCCCGGACCGGTCGCCCAGTACGTGGTCGGCCACGTGGTGGCGGGAAAGACGGTGATCCTGCAGATCATCGGCACCGGTTTCTACGGTCGTCCCACCGTGACGAGCCACCACGGCACGACCGCCCAGGTCCTGAGCGATAGCGGCACCGCGCTCGCAGTGCGCGTCAGCGTCAAACCACGCTCGCGCAACGGTATCTTCACGTTCACCATCACCCTGCTCAACGGTAAGACGACCACGGTGAAGTACAACCAACACTGAGACCACTCCTAAGGGTGTTTCCTTCACCGCCTCGCGAATCAGGACTAGTTTTTCCTTATGCTGTCGCACTACCACACAGCCGTTGATCCCGGTGGCGAGAACAACTCGCACGCGAGCATGCTGCGCATGGTCGGCTTCAACAAGCGGACCCTCGAGATCGGTTGCGCCTCGGGTCACGTGAGTGAACAATTGAAGGCCCAAGGATGTCGGGTCGTCGGTGTCGAGGTTGACGCGACGGTCGCCGAGGCGGCGATGCCCTGGCTCGAACGACTCGTGGTGGGTGACGTCGAGTCCGACCAACTCTGGGGACAATTCGAGGGCGAGGAATTCGACGCGATTATCTTCGGAGACGTCCTCGAACACCTGCGCGACCCGCTGAAGGCCCTTCGCGATTCTTTGAAGCACCTGAGCCCCTCGGGCGTGGTGGTCGTGTCGGTGCCCAACATCGCCCACGTCGACGTCAAAGTCGCGTTGCTCCGCGGAAGTTTCCCCTACGCCGAGACGGGACTACTTGACCGGACGCACATTCATTTCATCACCAAGGAGAGCCTGCTCGACTTGCTGCGAGAGGCGGGCCTCGTGGCGGTCGAACTGCAGCGGGTGACGGTGCCGATCTTCTCGACCGAACTCGGTGTCCAGCGCGGCGATCTAAGCGACGAGGTGCTCGAGGCGTTGCTCGAAGATCGCGAATCGTTGACGTATCAATTCGTCGTCAAGGCAGTGCACGACGACGGCGGACGGGCACTCGAGGAACTCTCACAGGACATGGTCACTTTGACCGATCAGCTCGTTGATCTCAACAAACGACACGAGATCTTGAACCACGAGCACGCGGTGCTCGAAGCCCAGCACGAATGGGATGAACGAGAAATCGCGCGTCTTCGTCGACAGACCGACTCGATCAAGCGGCTCCTGCCCGGACCACTTCGCCGACGGCTCGCCAAGAGGTTCGAGTCTTAGGAGAATTTGACGGGTGGCGCTAACGCTTCCCCGTGCATTTCGAGCCCGTACGTACCGATCGAGAATTTTCTCGCAAGAACCAACACAGCCCAGGGTCCTTCGCTACCATTCGATGAACCAAAAGGGGGCGAGGTGCTAACAACTATCTTGGCGGCAACGGCTAGTGGATCCGGATCGGTGGGATTCCTCATAATCCTCGCGGTGATCGTGTTCTACATCGTCGCGTTCTGGCGAGTGTTCACCAAGGCGGGCGAGCCGGGCTGGGGAGCAATCGTACCCATCTACAATCTCTACCTCTACTGCAAAATCGCGGGACGACCGGAATGGTGGTTAATCCTGCTGTTCATACCCTTCGTGAACATCGTGTTCTCGTTAATCCTGGCGATGGACATTGCCAAGGCTTTCTCGAAGTCGTCGGGCTTCGGAATCGGTATGTGGCTGTTGAGCTTCATCTTCATTCCGATTCTGGCGTTCGGTTCGGCCACCTACACCAAGCCCGTGGCGCGCTGAAGGCGTCTGAGTCTTCGCCTCAGTACCTCGCGTTCGTTGGGCCACGGTTCGTTTTCGCTCGACCTCGCCTAGAGTCGGGGACAGCCAAGTAAAACGAGGATGATCATGGATGACAGCACCATCTTGCAAAAGGTGAGCGACCTCACCGACGAGGAGAAGAGGCTCGAGGAATCCCACGAACTCGAAGCGCTCTCCAAGGAACAAGTGGCGCGACTTCACGCCATCGAGGTCGAACTCGACCAGTGCTGGGACTTGTTGCGTCGTCGTCGGGCCCGTCGCGTGGCGGGCCTGAGTCCCGACGGCGAGGGTGTGCGATCAGAAAGCATCGTCGAGAACTACGAGCAGTAGACCTGCAGCCTTTTTAGATTTACGGCACGAGGGGCTTGATGCGCGGGGCGTAGGTGAAGGGCACGACGACGAGTCCCGCGATTGGTCGGCGTTACCCGAGCCGACCTACGGTGATGCTATGGAAACTTCGAGGACACCCCGAGCGTCCCACGTTGGCACGAGCGTGCTCTTCGCCAGCGTCGTCGCGACGGCGCTGTTGGTCGCTATGTTCGTGCCGGTCGCCGGGGCCGGCGCGACGGCCCAGAAGGTGTCGACGCAGTCGGCCACGATGGCTGGCGTGCGCGCCACGTTTACCTACAGGGGAACCTATCCCGAGGGGCGTAATCCCTCTCTGACGATCACTCGTCAGGGCGTCATCCTTTTCAAGGGACCGGTGACGTCGGCGTGGTGCGGCAACGCGTGTTGGCCCAACACGATCGAAGCCAAGGACAAAGCGGTGCACGTGGTACGCCTGCAGGCGGGTAAGACGCCCGACGTCGTGCTCGACCTCTACAGCGGAGGCGCTCATTGTTGTTCCATCGAACAGGTGTATTCGATTGGCGCCACCTCGAAGGTGCGAAAGGTCGAGCGCAACTTCGGCGACCCGGGCGCGCGGCTCGAGAGGATCGGTGTCGGCGGCACCACGGACTTCGTCAGCGCCGACGACTACTTCGCCTACGAATTCACTGACTTCGCCGCGTCGGGCCTGCCGATTGAGATCTTCTCGTTCTCGAACGGTTCGTTCCACAACGTGACCCGACGTTTTCCCACCCTGATCGCCAAGGACGCCACCGTGTGGCTGCAGGCCTTTCACGCCCAAGCGAGCAGCCACTACCAGGACTCCGTGGGTGTCGCGGCGGCCTGGGCCGCCGACGAGGATATGCTCGGCCACGCCACGGCGGTGAAGAACTTCCTCGCCGCACAGTTGAAGGCCGGTCACCTCAACAGCGCGTTGAGTCCGATCGAACCGGGAGGCGCGCGCTTCGTCACGGTCCTGCAGGCCTTTCTTCAAAAGCACGGCTACACGAAGTAGCAGAAGTGGACGTCGCACAAAGCGGCCAACGGCATTACTTTTCGGCGAGAAGGCCCTTCTTTGCCTTTTCGAGTGCGGCCAGTCTGTCCTTAGCGACCCGCGGTGACTTCAAGTCCATCTGGTCGATCGTGTCGACGATGATCCCACCTACGAGCGCGCGTAACGCGTACTTGTGGTCCGCCGGTACCACGTACCAGGGGGCCCACGGGGTCGAGGTCGCGCTGAGGGCCTCTTCGTAGGCTTGCTGATACTCGTCCCAGTGCTCGCGTTCGGCGAGGTCGCTGGTGGAGAACTTCCAGCGTTTGTCGGGGTCGTCGAGACGTTTGAGGAATCGCTTCTTCTGCTCGTCGCGTGAGA
The DNA here is from genome assembly GCA_003160115.1 of Acidimicrobiaceae bacterium. Classification (GTDB taxonomy): domain Bacteria; phylum Actinomycetota; class Acidimicrobiia; order Acidimicrobiales; family RAAP-2; genus RAAP-2. The sequence goes on along the minus strand of PLQL01000034.1, from coordinate 13,339 downwards.
TGTGTAGGAAGACCTTGACGATCCTCGTGTTGTTGCGGTGCAGATGGTGTTCGAAGTTGTTGATGTCCTCGAAACGGTTCTTCCAGAGCTTGGCCAAGTCGCCGTCGTCGGGCTTCTCGTGAGTGCGGTCAAGGAGTTCGGGGTGCACTCGAACGACCAGCACGTCCTCGTAATAAGAGCGGTTGAAGATACTGATGCCACCGAGCGCCGGTAACGCCCTGGTGCAACGCCAGAGGAAGTCGTGACTGAGCTCTTCGGCGGAGGGCTGCTTGAATGACTCGACCCGACAGCCCTGGGGATTTATCCCCGACATCACGTGTTTGATGGTGCCGTCCTTGCCCGCGGCGTCCAACGCCTGGAGCACTATCAAGAGTGCGTGTGAACCGTCTGCCCAGAGCAGGTCCTGGGCCGTGGCGAGTTCGGTGACGAACGACGCCAGGTCCTTCTCGGCCACTCGCTTGCGGGGATCGTCCGATTCTTTCGCGTCCTTGTCCTTGGGGCCTTTTCCCTTCAACCAGTCGGTCTTCGTCTGCTCGGTGCTTCGCTCGTCGAGGTGGGCGTGTTTTCCTGGCTCGACCCGTAGTTCGTCCAACACGGCCTTGTTGAGTTTCATGTCACTCTCCTTTGACGCGACGTTAGGGTGCTCCGCAATTCTTCGAGCAGAACGGCCCGGATCGATCCGAAGACGTCATTGGTCGCGGCTTCGGCTCCCACCCGGGCGCTCAGGTCAACAAATCGCAGATTGTCGTAACGGCTTCGCAGATTGCTTTGCGCGTACGTGTCGACTGAGCCGCAGAAAATGAGCAGAGGAAGACGTCCGTCCGTCATCGTGGCGATACCGCCCGTCACCTTTCCTTCCAGACTTCCGTCGTCGAACCGTCCTTCGCCCGTGATGATCATGCTCGCGGCTTTCATGCGCGAGGCGAGGTCGACGGCGCCCGCCACCGCTTCAAGTCCGTCGACGAGCGTCGCGCCCAGGGCGGCGAGGGCGCCGGGAATCCCGCCGGCGGCACCCGTACGCTCGAGCGTCTCGACGTCAATGCCTCGTTCCTTTAGGTAGAGGGATCGAACGTCCGCGAGACGTTCGTCGACGAGGTCGAGTTCCTCTTCGCGCACACCCTTTTGGTGGGCGTATCGCCGGGCGCCGCTGAATCGAGCGCTGACGTCGGTGGCGGCGGTGACCGGAACCGGAAGTCCCCCGTGGTCGCGCAGCACTTCGTAGCAGCCAAGTCCGCCGTCGGAAGTCGCCGAACCGCCGAGGCCTAGCAGCACGGACGCGGCGCCGAGTTTCGCCGCGGCGAGGATCAGTTCGCCGACGCCCTCGCTGGAGGCGGCCAGGGCTTCGTCGCCCGTGGGTGACGCCAGGTGGTGACGACCCACCGCGTCGGCACTTTCGATCACGGCGATGGTGCCGTGGTCGGTCGTCACCAGCGTGACGCCCGCACTCTCGGGTTCGCCAAGGGGGCCGCGCACTTCGACGTGCGAGGTCTCGCCGGAGAACGCCTCGCGAAACCCTTCACCACCGTCGGACATGGGTTGGCAATCGGGTTCGAAACCCAGTCCGCGAACGACCTCGCCGACGACCTCGCAGAGTTCGAGCGCGGAGGCCGTGCCCCGGAACTTGTCCATGGCGATCAGAATCCGTGAACCATGCGCGAGCTGGAAGGAGTCCTCTTCTCGCCCACGCGCGCTGTCACTCATCGGGAGTTTTCACCCAGGCGGTGGTCGGACCGCTGTGTTTTGCCGTCGCTCCGTCGAACGCTCACCATACGGGGAACTCTAACAACGGCGTGTGTCGCTCTCGGGCGCTAGTGCCGGCGCGCCGGGTCAGCGCCGACGAGCGAGGCGCTCGCGTGGACTTCGCACCACGAGCAGCGTCGACGACCATCGGAGCCGGCGAGGTCGTGGTGATCGTCGGTGATCTCCTGGCCATACGGACAAGCAGTCGCGTCGTGGTACACGGGCTCTTCGGGTCCGACGCGTACGTCGGTGTGAAAAGGCGCCACGTGCGCGTGGGTCTCGCACCACGAGCATCGTCGACGGTCGTCCGATCCCGCCACGACGTGGCGATCGTGCGTGATCTCCTTGGCGTACGGGCACGACGCACTGTCGTGGTAGACGGGCTCTTCGGGTCCGACGCGCACGTCGGTGTGAAAGGGCGCCACGCTCGCGGCCATGAGCGAAAGGTCGGCGTGGACTCGTCCGCTGCGTTGGTCCCTGTCAGTCGGCTTGTCCGAAGGGTCGAGAATTCGGTAGGCCCAGATCTTGACCCGGTCGGTGAAGAGGAACCACAGGATCGCGTAGCCCCAGACAAGGGCCGCGTAGCCAACGCCGAGGGGCGTCATGATTATCCCAGTGACAGCGATGACGGTGGCGAGAATCTGCGTGCCCAGCACGGCGACCCAGAGGATCTTGGCCGGTCGGATCGACCAGAAGGAGCCGCGGGTCCGGGCCTGGAAGATGGTGAGGTGTCCCGCCACCGACAAGGTGAGGTACATCATGGTCTGCAGTTCGGGCCGGCTGAGGTGGAACACGCGGTCGCCCAGGAAGAACACACCGAAGGCCGCGACTGGACCTACGACGCCCAACACGGTCGCCATGCCGAGCACGACGCGCATGTTCCACGCCTCGGGTTGGTTGCGGTAGCGGACGTTGTCGTAGGCGATTGACAAGATGGCGCCGTCATTGAGTAACGCCAACAAGACGATCTGAATCGCCGTGACCGGAAAGAAATTGAAGAGCAGGATCACCGCGGTGACGAACAGCAGGACGCGCAGCGTCTCGGCGATGCGGTAGATCGCGTAACTGTTCATGCGCTGGAAGATCTTGCGACTCTCCTTGATCGCGTCGATGATCACCGAGAGGCCCGGCGTGGTCAACACGATGGACGCCGCCGCGCGCGCCGCGTCCGTCGCGCTCGAGACCGCGATGCCGCAGTCGGCTTTCTTCAAGGCCGGTGCGTCGTTGACGCCGTCACCGGTCATGCCGACGATATGGCCATGCCGCTCTAGTACGTCGACGATGTGGTACTTGTCCTCGGGGAACACCTGGGCGTAGCCGTCGGCGGATTCAATGGTCTTGGTGGTCTGGGAACTCTCCTTGTCCTTGGTGGCGCGAAGGCTGGCGGCGTCGAGGATGTCGGTGCCCATGCCGAGGGTCCTCGCGGTCTCTTGCGCAATGGCCAGTGCGTCGCCGGTGACCATCTTTACGTGCACACCCATGTGTCGGGCCGTCGCAATGGTGGCCTTGGCGTCGACGCGCGGCGGATCGAACAGCGGGAGCACGCCGAGGAACTGCCAGGCGCCGTTACCCTGGGCGCGCGCGACCCCGAGCGAACGAAATCCCCGCTTGGCGAATTCGTTGACCGCGTGGGTGACGTCGGTCTTCACGGACCTGGCGTTGGACGAGAGCGCCAGGATCACCTGGGGCGCACCCTTAGTGACCTTGAAGGCCGGTCCGCCCTTGGCTTTCACGGTCGCCTCGGTGCGCTTACCCACGGGGTCGAACGGTTGGAAGTGCGTGACGGTGTAATCGCGCAGGACCGCGGGGTGCGCGAGTCCCGCGAGCACCGCCAGATCGATGGTGTCGTTGTCGTCAGCGCGCGAGGCGAGGGCGGCGTCCACGATCAGTTGTCCGGGATCGACGCCTTCTACGACGAAGGGTTCACCGAGTGTGAGTTTGTTCTGGGTGAGCGTGCCGGTCTTGTCGGTGCAAAGGATGTCCACGCCCGCGAGTTCCTCGATCGCGACGAGTCGACTGACGATTGCCTTGCGCTTGGCCAAGAGGCGCGCGCCCACCGCCATGGTTACCGACAGCACCGTCGGCATGGCGACGGGTATCGCCGCCACCGTCAGCACGAGCGCGAACTGAAGGGTCGTCAAGAACGGATCACCTCGCACTACGGAGACCACGATGATGATCGCGACCATAGCGATCGCGAGGTAGATCAGATAGGTTCCGATTCGTAACACGGCCTTTTGGAAGTGACTCTTGGTTTGGGTGTCCTGGACGAGCTCAGCGGTCTTGCCGAAGTAGGTGGAGCCACCGGTCGCGTAGACCAGCGCGCTGACCTCGCCTTGACGGATGATCGACGCCGAGTAGACCGAGTCCCCGGGACCACGCGATGCCGGTAATGACTCACCAGTGAGGGCAGATTCGTCGACTTCGACCGGATCACCGTCAAGCAGCCGGGCGTCGGCGGGCACGATGTCTCCAAGTCGAAGTCGTATCACGTCACCGGGCACCAATTGCCTGGCGGGTGGGTTTACCCAGGTGCCATCGCGAAGTACGCGCGACTTGATGGCGAGCGACGCCTTCAGCGCGTCGACGGCTTTGCCCGCTTGGTGCTCTTCGGAAAAGCCGATCAAGGCGTTGGCCAGGAGCAGCACCAGGATGATACTGAAGTCGGGCCAGTGTCGAAGGATCCCTGAAAGAAGCACCGCGACTTCGATCATCCACGGAATCGGTCCCCAAAAATAGCTGAGGAATTTCAACATCGCGTTCTGCTTGACTTCGGCGATCTCGTTCGCACCGTAATCAACCAGTCGCTTCTTGGCTTGCGCGCTCGTTAGTCCAGCCGCCGACGTGTCGAGCTTCGTCATTACTACGTCGAGCGCGAGCGTCGCGAGATCGTTGGCCTTCTTCGACGAGGATGCGTTCTCTGATCGGTGGGCTTTTACCCCAAGACCCTTGGCACCGGCGGAACGAGTGGCCATGGCCTACCTTTCGGCACGTGAGGAACTCTGCGCTCGTCGTGCTTACTTCCAACGTAGTCACTTCGTTCGCGCATCGTGCGAGGAATGCCCCGCAACGACGACGATAACCACGCTCGAGTCGCCGATCGGGTTTTGTCTAATCGACCTCTCTTTTTCGCGGCGTCGATTCCGGATGATCGCGCGAGGAAGTGTGATAAACTCGAGTCGTTGCTCCAGACCCTAGGCAATCGTTTTCTTTTTCGTTCCTAGGAGACACCATGAGTGACGTGCGAAAATCCCTCGAATTCGCCGCCACGTCTTCTAACTGGTCTGAACACCATTGCACGCGCCGTCACGCGCATAATTTCGGTTGCCCCTCGTCGCGGCGACGTTCGAAATGGACGTTTCTCAATAAGAACGCGGCGCGTTGGCTCTCTTCGCTGCGTCCCAGCGCCACGAAACGGATTGGCATGGGATAGACGCTCGCACTTGGTGGGCCGCCCGGGTCTCGATCCCGGCACCTTGAGATTAAAAGTCTCCTGCTCTTCCCGATGAGCTAGCGGCCCCCACGTCGACGCAACTCGTGCTACCAGCAGCGTCGCCGAAGGACCACCTTACTTCACTCGATTTGGTGGACTCTCGTGCGCAACTTGTCTTTGCCGCAACCGTAGTCACGAAGGCTTCACGTAAGTGCTTTGGAAGATTGGACTTTCGGCCTTAGCCCGCCAGAGAAAGTTCGCGATGTTGGTAGGACAATTAGTTAAGGCCTACGGGCCACTGTGCAGTACCTGAGGAGGCAGTATGTCGTTACTCAACTCTCCGTCCGCTTCGAAAAAAGAGACAGCCCCAGCGCCGCTCTCGGAACGAAATCAGCAAAAGGCCCACGCGATGGGCCTCACCTCGGCCACGGCCTTGGTGATGGGCAGCATCGTCGGTACTGGTGTGTTCACCATGCCCGCCGTGCTCGCGGGAGCGGGCACGATGGGGATCGTGGTGCTCGGCGTGATCGCCGTGGGTGCCATGCTGCTCGCCGTTTTGTTCGGTCAGCTCACCAAGCGAGTACCCAACAGTGACGGTGGGGTGTACGCGTACACCCGTCACGAGTTCGGTGACTTCGCCGGTTACCTCGTCGGTTGGTGTTACTGGATCCAGTCCTGGGCCGGTAATGCGGCAATCGTCTCGTCGTGGGTCTTCTACGTCGATGCACTGTTCAAGTTCAGCCACCCGAGTGGCATGTCGAACTGGGGTATTGCGATGTTCGGTTTGTGGATCCCGGCGCTGATCAACCTCACGGGCGTCCGTCAGATGGCCTGGTTCCAGAACATCACCGTGGTCCTCAAGTTCCTGCCACTGCTCTTCGTGGGTGTCGTGGGCTGGTTCTTCGTCGCCAAGGCTAATTTCGGACCATTTAATGCTTCGGGTGGCAGCCTCTACAGCGGTATCGGCATCGCCGCCGGCGTCGCGCTCTTCTCCTTCATTGGCGTCGAAGCGGCCGCCATCACCGCCAAGCGTGTGATCAATCCTCGCTCAAACGTGATGCGCGCCTCGGTCATCGGCACCGTCGCCAGTGCGGGGCTTTACGTATTGGTCACCGCCGTCGTGATGGGGCTCGTGAGTCACCACACGCTGGTCAACACCGGTTCTCCCTTCGTGAACGCTTTTCAGACGATGTTCCCCCACAGTGCGTGGGCCGGTCAGTTCGTCGCCGGTGTCGCGGTCGTGTCCGGTTTGGGAGCCTTGATTGCCTGGACGTTGATCGTCACTGAGACGTCGCGCGCCATCGCCCAAGACGACCTCTTCCCACGCGCTTTCGCGTGGCAAGACAAGCGGGGCACCGCGTGGTTCGGCATCGTGGTCGGTACCGTGTTGCCATCGCTGTTGATGTTGTGGCGCTACTCCACCAGCACCGGACTGACGGTCTTCACCTACCTCGTCGACCTGACGGTCGTGACGGTGGCAATCCCGTACTTCTTCTCCGCGATCGCGCAGTTGACCTTCCTCGTCTCCAAGCGTCGTCACGTCCAGGGATGGCAGTTGGCGCGTGACCTCTGTGTGGCGGGCGCCAGTGTGCTCTTCTCCATGTGGGTCACGTTCGCCTCTGGTTACCAGGTTGTGTACCAGGCACTCGTGGTGCTGCTCGTAGGTCTGATCTTCTACGCGTTCCTCAACGCACGTCGTCAGGGACTGGGCGAGATCGCCTATCCCGTTGACCTGCCCGACGAGGTTCCCGCCTCCTGGCACGCCGAGGTAATGGCGGAAGTTAAGCCCGAAAAGGCCCCCAAGACCGTAAAGGACACCAAGTCCAAGAAGTAAGAGCAAAGAGGTTGCGCAATGACGCTGCACGTTGATTCAGAAGTAGGCCAACTCAAGCAGGCAATACTGCACCGACCCGGACTCGAACTCTCAAGACTGACGCCGTCGAACATCCAGAGTCTGCTGTTCGATGACGTCTTGTGGTCGAAGAAGGCGCGTGAAGAGCACGACGCCTTCGCCCAGGCGATGCGCGACAAGGGCGTCAAGGTTCACCTCTTCGGCGATTTGCTGGCCGACGTTCTGTCCCTCGACGACGGTCGCGCGTTCGTGCTCGACTCGCTGTGCACCGATGATCAGATCGGTCCGTCGCTCGTCAAGCCGGTGCGTCAACTGCTCAACGATCTCGACGGCGAGAAACTTGCAGAATTCCTCATCGGGGGAATACTGAAGGCCGACTTGACACCGCTCAGCGCGAAGAGTCTCTCCTGGGAGCAGCTGCGCGCGGACGACTTCATCTTGCCTCCGTTGCCGAACACGCTGTTCCAGCGCGACAACTCGTGCTGGATCTACGGCGGGGTCACGATCAATCCGATGGCTAAGACCGCCCGCAAGCGCGAGTCACTGCACACGAGGGCGGTCTACCGCTATCACCCGGTCTTCAAGGACGAGAAGTTTGACGTCCTACTTGACGCCGAATTCGTCAATCACCAGGCGACTATCGAGGGAGGCGACGTGCACATCCTGGGTCACGGGACCGTGATGATCGGCATGGGCGAGCGCACGACGCCAATCGCCGTGGAGATCCTGACGCGACGGCTCTTCGAGACCGGTCAGGCGACCCGCGTGATCGCGATCGAACTTCCTCACAGCCACGCCTTTATGCACCTGGACACGGTGATGACCATGATCGATCGCGCGACGTTCGTGCTCTACCCGTACTTCGACAAGAACCTGCGCAGTTGGACCATCGTCCCGGGTGACGAGCCCGGCACACTCAGCATGAGTCAGAACGAGGACCTCTGGGAGACGTTGGCCCAGGTCCTCAAAGTCGACCGCGTGACCGTGCTCACGACCGACGAGGACGTTCGCGCGGCCGAGCGCGAGCAATGGGACGACGGTACGAACTTCCTCGCCGTGGCTCCCGGGGTCATCATGGGCTACGACCGTAATGTCGCCACTAATACGATGCTGCGCAAGAACGGCATCGAGGTCGTCTCCATCGAAGGTAGCGAACTTGGTCGAGGACGCGGCGGTCCGCGTTGCATGACCTGTCCCATCGAACGAGAGAGCGTCCAATGAAAAAGTCCGACGTCACCAATGGTTTGCGAGGGCGCAGTCTGCTTAAGGACGCCGATCTCACCAAAGAGGAGTTCGTGGGGTTGCTCGACCTGAGCGACCGCCTGCGCCGTGAGAAGTGGTCGGGCACCGAGAAGCGACTGCTCAAGGGAAAGAACATCGCGTTGATATTCGAGAAGGCTTCGACGCGCACGAGGTCCGCCTTCGAAGTGGGGGCCCACGACCAGGGGGCGAGCACTACCTACATGGGTCCCGAAGAGACGCAGTTGGGTCACAAGGAGACCGTGAAGGACACCGCGCGCGTGCTCGGACGAATGTTCGACGGTATCGAGTTCCGGGGGTTCGCTCACCACGACGTGGAGCTTTTAGCGGAGTTCTCCGGCGTGCCGGTGTGGAACGGGCTCACCGATTTGTGGCATCCGACGCAGTTGCTGGCCGACATGCTCACCATCCGCGACCACACCGTCAAGCCCCTCGAACAGGTGGCTCTGACCTACGTCGGCGACGCGCGTAACAATACGGCGAACTCGTTGCTCTGCGTGGGTGCGCTGCTGGGCCTGGACGTGCGAATCGGCGCGCCCGCGTCGCTGCAACCCTCCAAGGAGGTCCAGGACATCGCCCAGCAATTGGCGCAGTATTCGGACGCGAGGATCCTGATCACCGATAACGCCCAAGAGGCGGTCGCCAATACGGACTTCATCTACACCGACGTCTGGGTCTCAATGGGCGAGCCCACCGATACCTGGGCTGAACGTATCAAACTGCTCTTGGCCTACCAGGTCAACGAGGACTTGGTGAAAGCGTCGAAGAACCCTGACGTTCGTTTCCTGCACTGCCTGCCGGCCTTGCACAACACCGACACCGACCTCGGCGCCGAGCTGGACAAGAAATACGGCGTCAGCGCCCTGGAAGTGACCGATGAGGTCTTCGAATCCAAGACGTCCATCGTTTTTGACCAGGCGGAGAACCGTTTGCACACAATCAAGGCGATCATGGTCGCCACGTTGGTAGGAGTCTGAAATTCTCATCGTTGCGGCACTAGGCGGAAACGCACTCCTCCAAAGAGGTGAGAAGCCCGCTGCCGAAATTCAACAGCATCACGTCGTTGACGCGGTGAAGCAATTGGCCCGTATCTGTGAGGGGAACGAGATCATCGTCACCCACGGTAACGGACCCCAAGTCGGGATGCTGGCGATCGAGAGCGCGAACGACCCCGTTCTCGACCACCCTTTTCCCTTCGACGTGCTGGGTGCGCAAACCCAGGGGATGATCGGTTACTGGCTGGTCCAGGCGCTCGGCAACGTTCTCAAGCGCCGGGTCGTCGCGGTCCTCACCCAGACGATCGTCGACACGAACGATCCCGCGTTCGTCGCGCCCACGAAGTTCGTCGGTCGCGGCTACTCGAAGGAAGAGGCTCGCCGCGTCGGTGGTGGCAAGTGGGCCCTCAAGCAAGATGGTGACCTGTGGCGGCGCGTCGTCGCGTCGCCCGAACCCATGGAGGTCGTCGAGCTGTCGACGATCCGCGACCTGGTCACCCAGGGCACGATCGTCGTCTGCGCCGGTGGGGGTGGCATTCCCGTGGCGCGCGACAAGAAAGGTCACCTCGCGGGCGTCGAAGCGGTCATCGACAAGGACCTCGCGGCGGCGTTGATCGCGCGCGACGTGAAGGCCGACGCCTTGCTGCTGCTCACTGACGTGCCCGCGGTGCTCGCCGATTACGGCCTGTCGACCCAGCACCCCCTGGACAAGGTGACCGTCGAGGAGCTGCGCGCCATGAGCTTCCCGGCCGGTTCGATGGGCCCCAAGGTAGAAGCGGTCTGCCGATTCGTCAAGGCCACCGGTAAACACGGGTCCATCGGCACTTTTGACGACGCGCCGGGGCTCTTGGACGGCTCGGCGGGCACGACCGTCGTCCCCTGATTTCTCAGAGTCGCCGTGGGCATTCGTCACTAGATTTGTCCCCATGTCAGACACTGTGCTCGTCACCGGCGGGACGGGTTTTATCGCCCAACACTGCATCCTTCAATTGCTCGACGCGGGCTATAACGTGCGCGCGAGCGCGCGCTCGGCGAGCCGCGAGGCAGAGTTGATTGCCACTTTGACGCCACATCTCGCTTCGGGTACGACCCTCGAGGGCCGGTTCAGCGTGGTCGCCGCGGACCTGACCAGCGACGCGGGTTGGGATGAAGCCGTCGCGAAGTGCACGTACGTCTTGCACGTGGCCAGCCCGATCTTCTTGAAGGTGCCCAAGGACGAGAACGAGATGATCGTGCCCGCTCGCGACGGCACGCTACGGGTGCTGCGCGCCTCGAGTCGCGCGGGGGTACGACGCGTCGTGATGACCTCGTCGGTGGCGGCGGTCGCCTACGGCACGCCGAGGGATCACGTCTACACCGAAAGTGACTGGACGAACGTCGAGGGCGACGACGTCGACCCCTACGCGAAGTCCAAGGCCGTCGCGGAGAAAGCGGCCTGGGATTTCATTGATTCAACGCAGAATGCCTCGTCGATGGAATTGGTCACGATTCTGCCCGGACTGGTCCTGGGGCCGGTGCTCTCCAGCCATTTCAGTTCCTCGGGCGAATCGGTGAAGCGAATGATGAATCACGAGGTGCCCGGGATGCCCGATATATGGTTCCCTCCCGTAGATGTCCGTGACGTGGCGTGGTCGCACGTTACAGCCATGACACATCCGAGCGCAGCTGGACAGCGATTCATTTGCGCCGCCTCGGATTCGGTGCCGTTGCTTGCCATCGCGATGATCCTTGACGAGCGCTACAAGAGCCAGGGCTACAAGATCCCGCTGAGAAAGCTACCCAAGTCTGCGGTGCGACTCGTCGCTCTCTTTGACCGGGACTTGAAGTTCATCATCCCCGAAATAGGCAAGCCGTTCCACGTGGATTCCAGAAAGATTAAAACCCAACTCGGGCTCGAACCGCGTGACCTCGCCGAGATGACTTTCACCATGGCGCAAACGATGATTCAGTATGGGATCGTGAAGAGTCCGAAGTGACACGGTAGGTTCCTGACAACTTGATGGCAATAATCCAACGTAGGAAGTCATAAGGCCGTCTCGCGAGACGGAACGAGGCGAGCCTCGGTGTAACGTTCAAGATGGTGAGCCGGGAAGACTGGTCGGCACGAAGACGGTGAGCGGAGTGCGCTGATTTGACCCTGGCATTTCTTGAATTCTTTCTCGGCACAGCGGTGAGCCTTGTCGCGAGTTGGATCTTGGTCACGAGGCTCGAGCGAGTGGGTGAACGAATCGGGCTCTCCGAGGCATTGCTGGGCATCCTGGCCGCATTTGCCGCGGATGCTCCTGAAATCACCGCGTCGGTGACAGCCCTGTCGCACCATCAGCGGAGCATCGGTGCTGGCGTTGTCATCGGATCGAATGTCTTCAACCTGGCGGCCTTGTTGGGACTCGGGGCGCTGGTGTCTGGTTTCATCGTGCTTCACCGGAAGGTCGTATTGCTCGGAGGCGTGGTCGCGACGTTGGTCGCGCTGAGTTGCCTCGCTACGGTCACCGGTACTTTCTCGGATGTTACCGGTTTGGTCATCGCCGGCATCGTATTCACGGCCTACGTCACCGTGTTGAGTGCGCGGGGCCAACGTCTTAAGCGCCTGAAGTTGCCAGAAAGGTGGTGCGAATGGCTTTCGGTTGCCATCGAGGAGGAGGAACTCGAACTCGCTGAAATGGTTCGCTCGCGGCGCGCAAGAACGTCTGACTTCGTGGCCGCTGCGCTAGCTCTTGTGGTGGTAGTGCTCGCCAGTGTGACGATGGAAAGGAGCGCATCAACTTTGGGTCATCACTTTCACGTCGCTGACGCAATCGTCGGTGCCATCGTTCTCGCTGGTGTCACGAGCCTTCCCAACGCAGTTGCGGCCATTCACCTGGCTTCGAAGGGTCGCGGTGCGGCGGCGCTCAGCACGGCACTGAACAGTAACAGTCTTAACGTGATTGCGGGACTCATGATACCCGGGGTCTTTATTGGGCTGGCGCGATTTTCAGTGCCCGGCAGTTTGACTACGTGGTGGTACGTCGGTCTCACCCTGGTCACTTTGGTGCTTGCGTTCCTGAGTCGAGGTCTTCGACGCTGGCAGGGAGGCCTCATCGTCGTTGGATATCTCGCTTTCGTGGTGGCCTTGCTGAGCGTTGCCTAATTCGTGACAGGGACTCAGGGTGGTCGTTGCCGGCACGACTGGCAAATTGCCGCGCGCCGCGTCTAGGGCGTCATGGCCACATAGGGCCCAAGGAAGTTCGATCCACCGCGTTCATATCGTCTGCACTACCTCGCACTTCTCGCGCGATACTGGAACCACCGTGTCATCGAGAAGGAGAGAATGAACTTCAGTTGTCCTCTTCGCGGGGTGAATCGGGATGCTGCTGGCGCAGCCCACAAGGCTCCACCCCAGTCGGTCGGTCCTCGTTGAACCGAGCGTCACGAGTGATTACTCCTGGGTGCCTTAGCCGATGCCAGCGAGGAATTGCCTTCTGGAGAATTGTCGCGCCGTGCGCTGTTCCCAGGCGAAGGTGAGCCCCTTGATCGATGGAGTCGAATGCGACGCACGGTTCAATACCGAGTCGAATCCTCGTTTCGTGCGCGATCACGAAAACCAGTCTTGACAATTGGCCCGTTGGAGCCATGGCACGGGTAAAAGTGGGTAAAGTCGTGGTTGAGGCACTGATTGACAACTTCCACCTCAGTGGAGACGAATTCGCAAGAGGTGGTCGAGGTCCGTCGTGTCGGCGTCGCCAACAATGACGCCGCCAACGTGAGGAACGACTATGGGCGAGAAATCACCGCACCAACACAATGCCAAGAAGGTCGGCAAGTCGCTGAAGGAAAAGCGAAACGAAAAGCACGTAAAAAAAGAATCGAAGAAGGGCATCATCAGCGAGTAACGCACGGCTGCTCGTAGAGCAGTTTTCGCACGGCGTTCCGGCGTCAGTTTCCACCGAGCGCGGACGAGTCGCTGACCCACGCCTTTGGAAGGACGCCGGCAGGAAGTTCGTTGCGCCGCGGGAACCCTTCGTGTTCCCCGGGTCGTTCAGTAACTTTAGCCCCGCAGTACGTGGCGAGCGTCATCGCTTC
>PLQL01000027.1 GCA_003160115.1 Acidimicrobiaceae bacterium | reverse complement strand
TCAGGTTTCATTGGACGTTCGATTGAAGTCATAATTGAAGCGAGGCAATACCTTCGACTCAGTAGGTTCCTGTACGGGTTCGAGTCGGGCCTCTGACGCCGGAGGGAGAAAGGCTCACGACCTCACTAGATTCGCTACATGGGTCATAGCGGAATCTCCATTCGGCAAGCACGAGTCGATGATGAACTTTCTGTCAAGTCGTTGGCTCGTTTACTCGCGACGACGTTCTCAATTGAAGATGATGTCTTCAAGAAACTCTTCAATCAAATCATTGACAATGACGACGCTCGGATTCACGTTTCAACGGACGAACTCGGGGCGATCAATGGCTACTTACTGGGCTTTGTGCACGACGCATTCTTCGCGAACGGCACGGTTGCGTGGATAGAAGAGATGTATGTGAGCGAGACGGCGCGACGCAACGGCATCGGCCTCGCCCTCGAGAGAGAGTTTGAGGCATGGGCAAGAGATCGAGACGCAAAGTTGATTGCCCTTGCCACGCGGAGGGCTGTTTCCTTTTATTCGGCCGTCGGCTACGAAGAATCTGCTGTCTACTTAAGAAGGATTCTGTAATCGGCGTTTACTGATTCTCCTGAAATGATTGAATCTTCGTGTCGTCGCCCGGTGGGCGCGACAGTTGGGATACAAGAGATCGTAGAGTTTGACTACTTTGGTGCGCCGGCCGGGACTTGAACCCGGAACCTGTTGATTAAGAGTAGTTTGCCACCTGTTTTGATGTGTCGGTTTGGTCGTTGTAGTCCTTTATTGGTAAGGAATCTTGTCCGTTCCAGTCGGTTTGGTAGTTCTAATTAGTTCTGGTTTGTGGTGTTTTCTGTGGTGTTGGATTTGACGAAACTGACGTGGGCGTGATCTTCCCTTTCTCAAAACTGCGGTACTGAACTTGACCTTCCACGCTTTTTGATCAGTTTTGGTTTGCCGTCGTGACGAAAATGGAGGTATCACCCAGCAAAACGGCCTACCTATGACTTGTACAAGTGTGGGCATTGTCAGCGGAGACCGAACCGGTTTCGTTCAAAAGGGAGAATTGGTCTTCGTGGAGTCCTTCGACGCGTGGTACAGCCGTGAGCATGATCGATTGATTGCCACGTTGGTGTTGACGACCGGCGATATCGATCTTGCGGTCGAGGGCGTGGACGAGGCGTGTTCGCGAGCGCTCGAACGGTGGGAACGGGTGGGCGCCATGGACTCGCCTTCGGGTTGGGTCTACCGCGTAGCCATTAATCACGCGAGGCGTGTGGCCCGACGAAGAACCATGGAACAGAAGTTCTTTCAAAAATCTGTACCTAAGCCTGACCTTCCCGCTCCCGCCGGAGAACTCTGGGATCTCGTGGCATCGCTGACAGTACGGCAACGGCAAGTCGTGATCTTGCGCCACGTCGCTGAACTGAAAGAGACCGAGATTGGCGCCGTGCTGGGGATAAGTCGAGGGACGGTATCCAGCACATTGCACGATGCCCACCAACGGCTTGGTCGTCTGCTCGATGACGACAACGAATCTTAGGAGATAATAAATGTCAGAACTTACCCGTCGCTCGCAAGCTCTTATCGACGTGCCGCTCGTTCCATCGCCGCCCCTGGAGTATCTGCAATCGCGCAGCCGCCAGCGTCATCACCGTCGGCGCGCGATCACCGTTGGTCTGCTCGGTCTCTGTGTCATCGCAGCGTTCAGCATCGCCAAGATTGGTAATTCGACCCCGTCACTATCAGCTAAATCGAAAACCAGCAACACCGACGTCCAACTCGTGTCGTACTACAAGGCTGCCGTGACCGTTAGCAACTCCACGCTTGCGGCCGTTGGACTGCCGGCCAACGTAGAAATACCGACGAAGGTTGTCCCGTCGTTGTCAACCGTGGGCACCAACGGAGTCGTCTCCTACGTGGGCGCCGAATACTGTCCATTTTGTGCCATCCAGCGCTGGGCGTTGCTCGTAGCGCTCTCCAAGTTCGGCACCTTTACCAGTCTCGATAAACAAGTATTTTCTTCGTCGAGTGACGTCTACCCTCGTCTTGCGAGTTGGAGCTTTGTTGGCGCGAAGTACTCGAGCCCGTTCTTCACTTTTCAACCCACGGAATTGAGTTCATCAACTCCAAACAATGCCGGTGGTTACCGGTCACTTGAGAAGATGTCCTCAGCGCAACGACGTGCCTTCAATAAATACAATCGACAAGGCGGGCTTTCTTTCGTGGATATCGGCAACCACTACGTCACGCTCGGTGCAAGCGCGTCGCCCGCTGTCCTAGAGGGCTTGACCCTGGGCAACATAGGCAACGAGTTGGGGGACCCGAAGAGTCCAGTCGCCCAGGCTATCGACGGCACTGCAAACTATCTGATCGCTGCTATGTGCACCATGGCGCAGAAGACGGCTCCGTCTATCTGCTCGTCACCGACTACGCGCGAGGCCGCGAAAGCTCTTGGTCTTGGGGTGTCGCCGACATCCGAGATCTCTGGTGGAAAGTCCGCTCCAACGCAACCGCCCACGAACGCGCCGTTGTCCGTGTGGAAGAAGTGGAGCGGCGCGGAGCATAAGTACTTGTTGGTGGCAGCCGCAAACTTTCGCAATCCCAATCCCGCGTGCACCATACTGAAGATCTCCGTAAATGGGACGAGGTTAACGAGGCCTGTCCTGGGGATTCCGAAGGGAGTAACTGACTGGGCAATCAGCATTATGGGCAAATGCGGGCCGAAGTAGGAGGGGAACTGAGATAGAGGTGTAAGCGAAAAGCCATTTCGCCTTTGGCCAATACAGCACAGAGATCCAGGTCGTCCTGAATTGGTCTAGGTATTCCGGAGGCTTTGACGCTTGGTTCTCTCACGTCGCGATGACCTGAGGTTTGTTACGATACATCGACTCGACGTGTTTGGCTCTTGCCGAAGCGATTCGAGATAATTTGAGAGTAAACGCTCGATCTTCGAGCAACAACACGAAACGCAGATTGCGGCTCTTTCGAAACCCTTGCGCGCGATTGTCGGCTGAACTTTTTTTCGAGAGGGAGAGGTGTAGCAGTCCCGTTAGCAAGCTAGTAAGTAGGCAGCGCGAGCAAGTTGTCAGTCCACACGCCGTCCGCGAAAGTTCGAATATACGGAGGCGTAGCCTTCACTACCTTCACCGGGACGTAGGACTGACCCTTTGTAACTCGCGCGTCTCCATCTTCGTCGAACCATTTGACCATTTCGGCTCGAGACGACTTCCCGGTCGCTCCGGTCGTGCGATTTTCCCACTTGACTTCCGATATGTGTTCATACTTAGTGCCACCAACCATGTGGCGGGTGGTGACATAAAATGGCTTAGTCCTCCTACGAACATTTGTTCGAATTTATATGTACCTCGCCAATTTTGCAATGAAAAGTATCAGTCCATTATGATAGACTGATATAAGTGAAAGTTCGAGATCTAAGAGGAATTCTTCGACGTGCTGGCTGTGTCGAAGTACGTCAGTCCGGATCCCACCTCATCGTGAGGTGCGGTACCTGCCAGACCGTCGTCCCCGTTCATGGGGGAGATCTTCCGAAAGGACTGCTTCGAGCGATTGATCGAGACCTTGCACCGTGCCTAGGAGAGGAATGGCTACGAAATGACTAATACCCAACTGACGACCACTCGCTATCACGCGACGTTCGAACTCGATGAGTTCGGGAACTGGATTGCACAAGTTACAGAAATCCCGCAGGTTCACACCTTCGGGCGTACTCTCGGTAAAGCCCGAGAGTACCTAGTGGACGCCCTCGCTCTTTGGCTGAGCGTCCCGATTGACACCGTCAAGGACTCCATCGACTTCCAACCAGTGACGTTGCCCGCCGAAGTTCAGAACGTCGTGTACGAAGCGAATTCCGCAAGAGCAATAGCTGAAGCAGCCAATGGGGCCATGAGTGGATTTATGTCCGCTGCAGCAGTGGCACTCACTGAAGATGCACGGCTATCTCTTCGCGACGCGGCAGAACTCCTTGGTGTCTCTCATCAAAGAGTCCAGCAACTCGTCGCCCAAGGAAAAGTGGAGAGCGTCCCGGTAATTGGAAGTGGGATCCAGGGCGTCGCCCAAGACATTGCGAGAAATCTCAAGGAGTTTCTTCCAGGTGGATCAAAAGAGAACCTTGGCGCACTGGCGATTGCAGTGACACTGGGATTTACGATCGCCTGGGCCCAAGCACAGGAATAAGACGCACAATACGAAACTTGGAAAAGAGAAGATATGGGTATTTTCGCAACGAAGAGTTTCACGGCATCAACCTCGAAGAAGGGTCTAAGGGTCACGCCCAAGAGAAGGTCGGCCGCGAAAAAGCGGATAAAGAAGTCTCGCTAGGCACGTAACGTACATTCATTCTCGAATGAGATACGGCCGTTAGGATTCATGACAGCGATTAAGCGGTAGTTGGCGTCTTACAACTAAATCGACAGTTGTCCTAGATTTATTTTTACGTAATCCCTTTCGATTTTTCGAGTCGGCTGCGACCGTTGGGATCTGTGAGCAACGATTCGGTGGTTTTTCCCGTGCAGTATTCAACGAAAAAGACAGCCGACCGTCGAGCCGGATTAGTCTAAAAATGAGTCGTGATCAGTATTTTTAAGCAGTGCGTTACTATGGTGCGCCGGCCGGGACTTGA
>PLQL01000002.1 GCA_003160115.1 Acidimicrobiaceae bacterium | reverse complement strand
GTAGGCTGGCGCAATGGACGACAAGTTCGAGTCACAAGTCGATCTTGCTGCCGAACGACAGATTGCGTTTGATTTCGCGAAAACTTGGGGCATTGAGTTGGATCCACCCTTCAAGCTCTCGAATGTTTCCTACGTCGCTCCCACAAAAGATGGTGCCGTGCTCAAAGTATCGTGGGCGCACGATGATGAATCGCTTCACGAGGCCGACGCGCTCGAACTTTGGAATGGCGATGGCGCGGTCCGCCTCCTGCGTCGATCGGGTCAAGTGTTACTGGAAGAGCGAGTAGTTCCAGGCGATGATCTATCCGAAATCCCAGACGACGTGGCAACCAAAATTGCAATCGACATCGCACAAAGGCTGTGGCGACCCGCGTCTTCGCCTTTCCGGCCGGTGACACCTGAAGTCGCAAGATGGTTGGACCGGGCAGAGGGTGAGAAGAGCGAACTCGTGCCCCTGGCTCGTGAACTGTTCGCCGAAATTAACGGCGGAAAGGAGTGGGTAGTCCATGGCGACTTTCATCACCACAACATCTTGCGATCCAAGCAGGTATTCCTCGCGATTGATCCGAAGCCATTCCTCGCCGACCGAGAGTACGATGTTCCTTCATTTCTTTGGAACCCGATGGGTAACCGATTAACTGATTCCTCACAAACAGAACGAAGGATTCAAGCCTTCGTCGAGGCGGGACTTGAGGATTTTCGGATACGCGCTTGGACCGTTATTCGTGGTTCATATCTACGCACGGGCCCGGAGTACGTCGAACCACTCAGGGCACTGGTCCAATAATCGAAAATGTAAAGGGGGCACACCCTTCACCGGCATCAGCCCATCCTGGTCCTTTGCGAACGCTGACAGAGAAATCAAGGGCAGTAGAGGTAACGATTGCGGTTCTGGAGAACCCCTTAGGTTAGAAGTAAAAGATACGAAGTCGCATCGATAAGGAGTGACCACATGGAGATAATCCGCAATACCGACGGCAGCCTTCTTATACCTGTCCCAGAGGGGCGTCATCACGACGGTGAAGACGAAGTCGAAACTCCAATCGGCGAGAGCGTCGGCGCACCCGCCGCAGCGACGACTCGGCTGTTGCATCCTGGTGAAGGAGGCTACAGCGAGGCTCTCGCTGAATGGGACCTCCAGCAAAATCCCGATCGAGCCCCCGCTGTCTCGACCGCGAGTGGGCGCGAAGAAGCGATGAACATCGTGCACGCCCTCGCCGAATCGCCCGACCACGACGTAGCAGTTGCACTCAAAGACGTTCGCGACTCTGAAGCGAGTGGAGAGGCGCTGCGACTCGTGCTAATTGGGGGAAACCATTCAGTTGAGGCCTTCTCCCAAGAGGTGGCAGATGCCGAAGGTGGCGAACCACTCCCCGCCCACAAGATGACCAAGATCATTGGTGAAGTCTTAGCTGAACTGGACAAGTAGTCACGTAGTCCTCGTGTCGTATCACGCCTTGACGGTTGGAACGCTAAGCATCCCAAAGTGCGGCAACATCACTCATAGTGCGACATCGTCTCAATCAACTCTGGGCTGCGGCAGACTCATACGGGCCTGCGTCGTAATGGACTTCGATCGATCAAAGTGATCGTGCTAAGGAATCTCCTTCGGTCCAATGTCGAACTAACGACCGATGGTGCACCAAGTCAGTTCCATGGGCGATAATGGCCCATGGCCGATCGAAACGTATTGGGCGGGCCGCTGGAGCCGTGTGGCACCGATCCGGTCACCGGGTTCTATCGTGACGGGTGTTGTACGTCAGGACCTGAGGACCTTGGAAGTCACACCATCTGTGCCGTGGTCACGGCTGAGTTTCTCGATCACCAACGGGACATCGGCAACGACCTGACCACACCGATGCCCGCCTACGGGTTCCCGGGATTGATGCCCGGCGACCGTTGGTGTGTGACCGCAGCCAACTGGCTCCGTGCCCACCGCGACGGGTCGGCCGCCTACGTGGTCCTGGCCTCGACGCACGAGCGCGCCCTTGAGATCGTGCCCCTCGAAGCTCTTCGTGAGCACGCTGTTGACGTGCCGTTCGGTCCGGACGATCTCTGAATAGCCCACAAAACTAGATGAAAATCTTTCTGTTTTGTTGTATTCTGCCGAAAGTCGCCTTGGGCGGTGCTTCAATCCACACAGAGAGGACACCGTTATGAGTGTCATTGTCACAGTGCAGTTTCCAGTGGACGATGTTGCGAAAGCAATCGAGGGCCTCCACGCCAATGCGTCATTTTTTGAGCAAACGACAGTAGATACGAAAAGCGGAGGCATAATCAGCCACCGGTTTGTTGCCGGCGAAGGCGAACTAATGGTCATTGACGAGTGGGAGACAGCCGAGCAGTTTCACAGTTTCTTTGCTGCGCACCCGAAGATTGGTGACGTCATGGGATCCATCGGGATGAGTGGTCCACCCACTATCACGGTCTACGAGTCTGTCGACGCTCCGGGAACCGTCTGAATCTCGCTCAAGCGCTGACCTTGTAGCGACGACCACCTGCAACGATCGGACACTTCACGCTGAGTTTTGAAGCGTTGTGTTCCCGCTGAGACATTTGCTACATCTGCAATTGGTAACCCGATTGTGCGGAATATGGTGCTCGATTTATTGGTAAGCGAATGGTAATCAACGGTCGTCTCGGCGCCCGCACCAATTGATGCTGGACGAGATAGAGCCGCACGAGGGCTACTTGGTCTCTTGAACGAATGCGCCCATTACTAGTAACCATGCGGCCGTGATCATGTAACAAGTATTGACCACAATAGCTACCGCCGCAATGTAAAGGCCGGGTAGGTGCCCAAAGAAGAATATTGCTGCACCGATCATCTCAGCTACGTGCACGAGAGTTCCGCCAATAATCCGAGAGAGTCGTAGACCATTACCCATTTTAAGAGCTCGTGCGTAGCCTTTTATAAAGACGGCCGCCGAAACGCCAGAGACTACAAATAGCTCTGCACCAATTGACTGATAGTTTTGCGCTCCCATAAGTACCAGGGCACAACGCATGAAAACCAGCGCCAGACCCGTAAGTGTGTTTATGGCTCGATATCGATGTGTTGCGTCGACAGCCATTTCTTTGAGGTTGAGTGACATTGCTACAAAGACCAAGCCCGTGAGCGTGACAGCGCCCGTTCCGACGAGAAGAAAGAAATCAGTCCATTGCCCAGGCCTAAAGATGTCGGCCGCAAGCATGGCCCAATTCTAACAACTTAGAAGGCCACTTTTGCATCCAGGCCTTCACGCTAATGTCTGCATTGCTCCGGCCACGATTGCAGAGGGAACCTTCTGGCAATAAGAATCACTATTGCCGAGACACCAACAGACCAATGAGAAAGGAAACAGTTCTCGCTGATCAGTACCTTTCACGATGAGTGGCTTCCGAAGGTTCAACCGTTAACTCTCGGAACCCCAGGTCAAAGAATGTTGAGACACTTCAGTGGCGCCGAAAACGAACTCTCCAGCGAGGGAAAACCCAGAACGCTGCCGCCCCGAGAAGAAGATAGATACCAGGCAAGATGAGATTCGGTAGCGTCCAATCACTTACGGGCCAATGTCTACCAATGTCCAGGCGCTGGAACAGATTGATGACGTTGTAGAGACACGACACGAAAGCAAGACACAAGAATCCGGCGACGAAGAATGAAAAAGCCCAGCCACGATTGACGACCGCAAGCACGATTAGCCCGAGACCGATGAGAAGCAGCGCCTGCATGCCCCAAATCGTTAGCTGGGAAGGGACTATTGAGAACCAATTCCTGCTCGCCGCACCGAGCAAGAACGCTCCGAGTCCGACGGTCACAATTGGCCAGATCCATCGAGCATTTTCGAGCTTGCGCGAACGCCACCAGTAGAAGCCAACCACCGCGCAGAGACCCAAGAAAAGACTTATCACCCAGTACGTGGTTGCCCACGGACTGGAATTTCCAAGAAATCCTGGAGCAGATGATCCAAGTCCGATACCGAAGAAACCCTCTGGATAATAATTGGACTGGCAGATAAAACCTTCGCCAAAAGTGGTACAACCCGGTGAGGTCGTCGTGACACCGATGTAGTGATACCACGGCATTGCCGCCAGGACCACGATGCCAGAAACCAATGCGGCGAACCAACAACCTTCGCGAGCCAAGCGACTCCGACAGCGCGTTCCAGCGCCTTGCTCAATACCTGCTGGCGAGTCGCCATTCGATGCAGTCACGGTATGAAGCCTTCCACAGCACCTTTCGAGAGCGCAGTTCATCGAATGCCACGTGCGCTGAGAGTGAGTTCCACCAATCACCCTCGCCAAATGACGGCAAACCAGGCTCCACGGAACGCTGAGCAAAGCATCAACGTCAATTGCGAGGCACGATGTACGTGATGAGTGCCTGACGACACCAAATCTGGCGTCGTCAGGCACTCACTTCAACCTAATGGTAAAGGCTCTGACTACCTACGGAAGCTCCCGTGCTTCGAGGAGTTTCCATGATCATGGTCTTGGCCAGAAGAACCGTGGCTGAATGAATTGCGAGTACTGGAATCGTCGCCGTCCTTGTCACCGTGACACTTCGAACCGTTCGTCTCAACTTTGATAGACAAAACGGTGGCGGGTGTGGTGGTTGACAACGTCAAGACGACCTCGT
>PLQL01000028.1 GCA_003160115.1 Acidimicrobiaceae bacterium | reverse complement strand
AAGAAGAGTTCGGGTTCGGTGTCACGGCACGCGGCGTTCGAGCGCCAGTCGGCGTCATCCCAGGCGTGGGTGCGGTTCCAGATCAACGACATGAGTAATCCTTATTGGCTAATACCTCGGTGTCTTACGAAAAGTCCACCTCGGCGGGGTTTCTAATTTTACTTAGGTTGGTATTTGAATACAAGGGACTTTTCTAAGAAGTGACGAACGACCTTGGTGGCGCCTTGTCTGGTCAACGGCTGTTTCGAGGCGAATACTTACATTATGTTGGGCAAAACACCACCGTCGTCGGCGGCGTGGCCGTTTTGCAAGACTGCTGCCATGTCCGCGATCGTCGCTCACCGAGGCTTGCACGTGAGCGAACGAGAGAACACCGTCGCGGCTTTTAAGGCCGCGGTCGACCTCGGGGTCGACGGCGTGGAACTCGACGTGCGACGAACCCGAGACGGTGTCTTGGTGGTTCACCACGATGCGCAGGTGGCCGATCTCGTCATCGCCCAGAGCACTGCGTCTCAACTGCCCGCCTACGTGCCCACCCTCGACGAGGCGCTCGACGCGTTACGCGGGGTCGTAGTCAACGTGGAGATAAAGAATATCCAAGACGAGAAGGAATCGTCCTACGACGCGACGGGCGCTTTCGCGCGCGAGGTTGTCACGCACCTTCGCGCCAGCGGCTGGGCCCAGTCGGTGATCATCTCGAGTTTCGACGTCGCCACGTGCGCCGTGGTGCGGTCGTTCGACCACGACATCAAGGTGGGCTGGCTCTTGTGGCTCGATGCGCTGCCCGAGGCGATGCTGAAGGCCCACGTCCTGGGCCTGGACGCGGTGCATCCGCCGTTCGCGCGCCTAGGCGCCGCGGACATGGTGCGAGCGGGCGAGCTCGAACTTGAGGTGAATGTTTGGACGGTCAATGAGCCTTCGGACATCCGGGCCATGGGCGTGCTCGGCGTCGCGAGCGTCATCACCGACGATCCGGCTCTGGCGGCGACGATCCTTCGCAGTGGGCAAGTTACTTGAAGTCGGACACTCGACATGGTGCTTGGATCGTCCGGGTTGTCCATTCGACGGGGCTTAACGGGTGGACGAGCGTTTTCAGCCCCATCAAGGGTCTCTTCGGTTAACACCTAGGAAAATATGAGGAACACCAATGTGACATTCGTCATTCCGCCGTTTGTTTTAGGGAGGTCCTCGTTGTACTCTTCAAGGACACACGGGGGGTAGGTAATGTTCGCATTCAACCGCTTTAGGGCGTTCGGTCGGCTTGGCCCAAGGGGCAAAGTCGTAGGGCAGGTACGTGGGCTGCGGCGATTCTTCGTGCTGACTCTCAGTGTGGTCACGGCGGCCTCGACGTTCCTGGTCTTCGAGCTTTCGTCGCCAGCTAGCGCTTCGCCGAATCCGCAGGTGACACCGATCTTGGCCGGCGTCGCCCAGCCCGAAGTGGAGGCGGTTGACGGGTCGAACAACCTCTACGTGTACAACGACGCCGACGGCACGATCACCGTGCTGCCGTCTTCTTCGGGGACGATCTTCGGTCAGGCCGTCACTGCCAATGTGGCCGTCCAACTTGAACCTTCGGGAGGCACACTCCTGCCGGGCGTGGTGAACGGCATGGCCTTTGACTCGGCCGGCGACTTGTTCCTCTCGAGGAACAACTACGAAGACCTCCTCGTCATACCGGCGGCGACGGGTCACATCTTCGGTCAGGCCGTCACCGCCGATACACCGGTCGTACTCAATCCGGGAGGCGCGCTGAGCCTCACCTTTCCAGATGGTCTTGCGTTCGACACTGCCGGCGACCTATTCGTGATCAACAACGGGACGTCGATAACCGTCATACCGGCGGCGACGGGCCACATCTTCGGTCAGGCCGTCACCATCAATACGCCAGTCACCCTCGCGCCCGGTGGACCACTGACCCTGGCAGGGGGCACGAGTTTGGTGTTCGACTTCGGGAACCTCTTCGCGGTCAATTCCACCAATAACGATGTCACGGTGGTACCCAGTGCCACCGGTTTCCTCTTCGGTCAGGCCGTCACCATCAATACGCCCGCGATCTTCAGTCCAACGGGCACGCTGAGCCTTACGAGTCCTCAGGACATCGCCGAAAGCGATGGGAATCTCTACATCACCGAAACACACCAATCGACGCTCAACGTCTTCGTCGTCCCGGTGGCGGACGGCACCCTCTACGGTCAGGCCGTCACCGCGGGCACCCCCACGGCCTTTGAGCCTTCCGGTGGTGACTTGCAGACCGCTGACCTCAGGTACGGCATCGCCTTTGACAGTACGGGTGACATGTTCCTCACGAACTGGTTCGGCAGCACGGTCACGGTGGTGCCCGCCGCAACGGGTACGGTCTTTGGCCAGAGTGTCACCATCAACACGCGCGTCTACCTCACGGCCCTTGACGTCTCGCTGCCCAACCAGATGGCCGTCGACGCGAATGGCGACCTGTTCGTAGCGAATTATGACAACAGCACCGTGACCGTGTTGCCCGCTTCGTCGGGGACACTCTTCGGTCAGGCCGTCACCACCGGCGTCCCGGTCGCCTTCGATCCTTCGGGAGGGCCATTGAATCTGCTTAATCCGGACGGAATCGCCTTTGACCAAGCCGGTAACCTTTTCATTGCCAACTACGGCGGAATAGGAATAACGGTGGTACCTTTCGCGAGCGGCACCATATTTGGCACTCACTATTCCGCCAACACCCCTCATGTCCTCGTTGGCTCTGACCCCCACTCGCCCGGTTATCTCGCGTTCGATCCCTCCGGCGACTTGTTCACCGTTGATCGAAACCAAAGTAACGTCGAAGTGCTTCCCGCCGCCACGGGGACCCTGTTCGGTCAGGCCGTCACCGCCGATACCAATGCCGTGCTCCCAAACGCTGACCAGCACGCACCGGTGGCGGTGGCCGTAGACCCGGCGGGCAACCTCTATGTCAGCGATAACACCCTGCACGAGATCTTCGTCCTTCCGGTTACGACGGGTACGGTCTTCGGCCAGAGCGTCACCGCTAATAGCGAAGCGGTGCTCGCGGTCGCCGACCACGTTCAACCGTGGGGTCTGGCCTTTGACCGGTTCGGCGACTTGTACGACGCCGAATTCGACGGCGGCGTGTCGATGCTGCCCGTGGCGACGGGCACGCTGTTCGGCCAGCCGGTCACCGCCAATACGAGCAGCGCTCTCGCCGCCACCACGGGCTACGGTGACGCCCAGGGGATCGTCGTGGACACCCTGGGGAACTTGTACGTCGACAATTCCACCTCGGCTCTTCAAGTGACGATCGTCGGATCACCCCCGGCGCCGGGATCGCCGCCTAGTGGCGGTGGTGGCGGAGGCGGCGGTGGTGGAGGCGCGACAGCGACCACGACCACTACGTTGCCTACGACCACCACCACGCTGCCCACGACCACCACCACGGTAGCGCCGCGCTTCGTGGTCAACGGCGTGTCGGGCAACATCGTCGCCGGTGTTCGTTCGACGCTTTCGATCACCGGACTCGGTTTCTACGCGCAGCCCAAGGTCACCATTGGCGTGGCCGGACTCAAGTTCGTAGTCGCCAAGGACACGGGAACGGCGTTGACGGTCTACGTCACTTCCGCCCGCGGCTTCAAGTTCAAGGCGGGGACCTACACCGTGACGGTGCGTCTCGCCAACGCAAGGCAAGCGACCAAACGCCACTACTTCTAGTAATTCTGGGATTTGGTGTGGGGTGACGTTCTCGTCTCATAACGGCGTCGCGCGTTGACGCGTCCCGACGCGCGGTGCCGGTCGGCCACTGCTGGACGTCGACGAGTGCCACGCCAGCTTGCCCGCGACAGGGTAGGGCGATTATCTACTGGTCGGTAATGCCCTAGATTGTTGGCATGAACGTTGTCGTGTGTGTAAAACAGATTCCTGATCCCGCGGCGCCGCAGTCACTTGACGCGTCGTACAACCTGGACCGCTCGGGCAAATTGATCCTCGACGAGGCCGACACTTACGGGGTCGAGATGGCCCTGCAGCTGGTCGACAAGGCCGGTAGCGGCGAGGTGACCGTCGTCTCGATGGGCTCGGCGGCTGACGTCGCGGGGCTGCGCAACGCGCTCGCGATGGGCGCCGCCAAGGCCGTCATCGTGAGCGACGACGCCCTACGGGGCACCGACGCGCTCGGCACCGCTAAGGTGCTCGCCGCGGTGATCAAGCGTGAGATCCCTGATCTGATCCTGGCGGCGACCGAGTCCTCGGACGGCTACACCGGTACGACGCCGGTGCAACTCGCCGAACTGCTCGGGTTGCCCTCGATCACCTTCGCCAAGTCGGTCGCCGTCGATGGTTCTTCAGTCAAGGTCGAACGCCAGACCGAGTCGGGCTACGACGAGGTCACCGCCCCCACGCCCTGTGTGGTCACCGTCACGGCCGGTGTCGTCGAGCCGCGCTACGCGTCCTTCAAGGGCATCATGGCCGCCAAGTCCAAGCCCGTCGAGATCCTCTCGGTCGCGGACCTCGGCCTCGATGGTGCGGTGGGGCCGGCGGGCGCTCGCCAAGAGATCACCGCCGTCGTCGCGGCCGAATCGCGCCAGGCCGGCGAGAAGTACGTCGACGAGGGCGACGGCGCAGAGAAGATCATTGCCTACCTCGAATCCATCAAAGTCCTCTAGGAGTCCTCATGTCAGTCGCCAACATCTGGGTCGTCGTCGAACCGACCAACGGGTCGTTCACGAGCACCTCGCTCGAACTGCTCACCCACGCCCGGTCTCTCTCTTCTAACGTGTCGGCCATAACCTGGGGTGGCGACTCGGCGCTCGCCGCACAGGCCGGCGAGTATGGCGCGACGACGCTCTATGACGTGGGGGACCTCAAGGGCGCCCTGCCCGGGGTGCCGGTCGCCGCAGCAATCGCCCAGTTGGTCGCCGCTGGTTCACCCGACGCGATCCTCATCCCCACCAGTTACGACGGCCGTGACATCGCGGGCCGTCTCTCGGCGCGGCTCGACCGACCGGTACTCACCAACGTGACCGGGATTACCGACGAGGGAGGTCTCGTCACCGAGCACCCGGTCTTCGGCGGCAGCCAGACGGTCAAGGCGCATTTCACCGGCGCGGGTCCGGGGATCATCGTCGTGCGCGCGAAGTCCTTCGTCGCAGAAGCGGTTGGTGGCGCACCAGCAAGTGCTGTCGCCGCCCCCTCGGGCGACACCGGCGCGAGCGGCCAGGCGACGATCACCACGAGCCACGTGGAAGAGCGCACCGGGCCCAAGCTCGAAGAGGCGGCAGTCGTCGTCTCGGGAGGGCGAGGTCTCGGCGAGGCGGACAAGTACGTGCTCATTGAAGAGACGGCCAAGTTGCTGCACGGGGCGGCGGGCGCGAGTCGCGCTATCGTCGACGCCGGGTGGGTTCCCTACTCGCACCAAGTNNGTCGCGATCAACAAGGACCCCGACGCACCGATCTTCCAGATCGCCGACTTCGGTGTCGTGGGCGACGTGCATAAGGTGCTGCCGGCGCTGATCGAGCAGTTAAAGGCCCGCGCGTAGCGCTGGTCTGCTTCCGAGCGACGACGAAGTCAAGGCCAAGTCTCTAGGGTGAGGACAGGACCATGACCGTTTCTGCTGCGACCATCCACCAACGTCGGTGGTGGACGCTCACGGTGGTGAGCCTCGCGACGTTGATGGTGGCCCTGGACGCAACGGTGATCAACATCGCCCTGCCGCGCGCGCAATTGGCCCTGCACTTCTCCAACGCCAATCGTCAGTGGGCGATCACCGCTTACGCGCTCGCCTTCGGGTCGTTGCTCCTGCTCGGGGGNNGCGTCCGCGCTCGGGGGCTCGGCGCACAGTTTCGCCATGCTGGTCACCGCACGAGCCATTCAGGGCGTCTTTGGCGCGTTGCTCGCGCCCGCCGCGCTGGCGACACTCACCACGACCTTCCAGGAACCTCAGGAACGGGCCAAGGCCTTTTCCATCTACGGCGCGATCGCGGGCTCGGGAGCGGCGATCGGACTTCTGCTCGGGGGTGCGCTCACCCAGTGGGCGTCGTGGCGCTGGTGTCTGTTCATCAACCTCTTCTTCGCGGCCTTCGCCATCGTGGGTGTCGCCTTGTTCGTGGAGAAGGGCCGCTCCGAGCACCACACGAACCTCGACGTACTGGGCACCGTGCTCGGCAGCGGCGGACTGTTCTTCGTCGTCTACGGACTCGGCCACGCGGTGACGACGAGCTGGTCCAACGTCTTCACCTGGGCGAGCCTCGTGCTGGGTGCGGTCGTGCTGACAGCGTTCGTGCTCTGGCAACGACGCGCGAGCCATCCGCTGCTGCCNNTGTTCCTCGCGTACTACATGCAGGTCACCCTCGGCTTCTCGCCGCTTCGCACCGGCCTCGCCTTCTTGCCGCTCGTGGGCAGTCTGGCCCTATCGGCCTTCGTCGCCAGTGCGCGACTGCTCGCCAAGACCGGACCGCGTCCGCTCATCCCGGTCGGCATGGTGCTCGGCATGATGGGGATGATCCTGTTCACCAAACTTCCCGCGAACTCGGACTACGTAGGTCACGTCTTGCCGGGTCTCATCGTGCTCGGACTGGGTCTCGGTCTAATCTTCGCTCCCGCGACCGCTAGTGCGACCGCGGGCATCGAGAAGCGTGACGCCGGGGCGGCGTCGGCGCTCGTGAACACCACCCAGCAGATCGGCGGGTCGGTGGGTACCGCGCTCCTCAACACCATCGCGGTCTCGGCGGCGACCGCGGCGGGNNCTCGGCGCGGTGCTGACCTTCATCCTGCTCGAGTCCGGCGTCAGCGTGTCCTCGAGTCCGCTGCTCGTCGACTAGATCAACGGCCAGGGGTAGGGCGGCCAGTCGCTCTCCTCGTTGGGCGTCGGGTAGTGCGCGACTTCGACCAGTTCGCTCGCGCGATATTGCGCGAAGGCCAGTTCGCTCGGCGACAGTAGTCGCGCCAGGTTCGCGCCAGCGTCAGTGGCGAAGCGCTCGATGCGTTCGAGCAGTGAAGCGTCGACGCGAAGTCCCGCGTANNGCGTTGTTCGCAATGACGTCAAAGGCGGCTAGGTCTGCGAACCAGTCGTAGAGTTCGCCGCGTTCGCGCAACGTGAAGTAGTGGTCTTCTAGGTTGTCGTCGACCCACCATTGCAGGGAGCCAACACCGAACGGCGCGTCTTCGCGCATGATCGTCGTCGGCACGAGGTCGGTGCCGAGCACGACGTCGAGTTCGTAGGCGGCGACCTCGCGGCGCCAGAGGCCGTCGGGAAAGTCCCAGAGACGACGTTCGCCCGCCTCGGGTTTGTAGCAGGCCTGGGCGCTCGCCCCGTCGAGGGTGACGCTTACGAGCAGCGCCTGGTTCGAGGAGCCAGCGACGCGACCTTCGACCTCGAGTCGACCTTTCGTGAGCAGTGCGTGTTGGTCGGTGCGGTCCATCTCAGCGGATAGGCGGACGGTGGCCGTTCGTGCGCGGACAATCGTGACCCTTGGGATCAAGCGGTCCGCCACAGAGCGGACACGCGGGCCGACCAGCTTCGACCAGACGCGTGATCGCGATCGCCAGTGCGCCCGACCATTCCTTGGTGAGTGTCAATTCCAGCGTGTCCTCTTCTTCGGAGGACTCGACGGTGACCTCGATGGTCTGGGCCTCTTCGTCGATCGCGATGGCGATGTCGCCCGCGGTGAAGTCCGCCTCGTACTCGGGTTCGAGGTTCGTATCGTCGGGCAGGTGGCCGGGTCGCCCGAGGTCGGTCAGTACTTGGCCCAGCCACTCGGCCAGAGCACTCAACTGCAACTTCTCGCACTTGACGATGACGAGACGTCGTCCTTGGCGCGCTTGGAGCAGGAAGAGGCGATTGCCCACTTCGCCTCGCACCCCGACCATCACCTTGTNNTCAAAGACGTAGTTCATGACGGGGCGAGGTCTTTCAGCGACGCGGTCGAGTTCACGCAGAGCACTAACGGTGTGCCGGTGCCGATCGCGAGAGCGCTCACCGAGCAGGTCGAGATGACCGTGCGCTGGAAGAGATCGAGCGGTACGCCCTGGGCGAAGGTGACGGCGGCCTTGATCGTGTCCGCGTGGCTCACGGCGACGATGGTCTTGCCGCGGTGCTTGGCGGCGAGGAGCTCGAGGGTCGACCAGACCCGCAGTTGCATCTCGGCAAAGGACTCACCTTGGGGGAACCGGAAGGCACTCGGGTTCTGCTGGACACTGCGCCATTCGGGCTTCTTCGCGAGGACCGCCAACTTCTTTCCGGTCCACGTGCCGAAGTCGCACTCCAGCAGTCCTCGCTCGGCCACCGCCTTAAGTTGAAGGGCCTTGGCGATCGGTGCCGCCGTCTCGCGGG
>PLQL01000007.1 GCA_003160115.1 Acidimicrobiaceae bacterium | reverse complement strand
GAACTCGCCGCGCTGCTCGAAGGCTCGGCGGTGCGGGTGCTGCGTGGACTTAGCGTCGGCGACGTCCACGACGCGTACGCCGCCAGTGACCTCGTGGTGATGCCCTCCTCGTGGGAGGGATTCGGCAATCCCGTGCTCGAGTCGGTCACCCACAAGCGAGCACTCGCGCTCAACTGGTACCCGGTCGCCCGCGAGATCGCCGCGCACGGTTTCGACTTCTTCGGGCTCGACGAGATTGCTCGGATCGACGATTTCCTCAACAACCCCGACGAAGAGATACTGGCGAGAAACCTCGCGGTCGCCCGACGCGACTTCAACCTGGTTGATTTAGCCCCCCGACTGGGTCGAATCCTCGAAGGTCTGGGCCTCGCGTCGCGCCCACTAATGTCGTCGTCATGGTGATCACCGACGACCGACCCCAGCACGGCGAACGCCGCGAACTACTCCTCGGGGTCGCCAAGCGAATCTTCGCCGAGCGCGGCTTCCAGTCCGCGACCATGGACGACATCGCCAAGGAGGCGGGCTTCACCAAGCCGATCCTCTACCAGTACTTCGAGTCCAAGACCGACCTCTACCACGAGATCGTCACCCACACCGCCCAGAAACTCATCGACAAGCTCGCCAGCGCCGTGTCGATCGCCGAGACGCCGCGCGCCAAGATCGAAGTCGCCTTCAAGGTGTACTTCGACATGGTCGTCAGCGAGACCGACGCCTTTCGCATCTTGTTCATCCATTCCCACGAAGGCCCGACCGCCGGGGACCTGCGCAACGTCGAGCTGACGTTGGTCTCCTTCATGGAGCCGTTCATTGACATCTCGATCAGCAAGGAACACCGTCGCCAGCTCGCCGCGGGCGTCGTAGGTCTCGCCGAGGGCGCCGCCGTTGTCTGGATGATCCAGCAGGAGGCCAAGGGCTGGCCGACACCCGAGCCCGAGGAGTCGAGCCGCCTCGCCGCGCGCATCGCCACCCTCGCCTGGGGTGGCCTTCGCGCCGTGCAGCGCGACTAGTCCGCCACCACCGCCGCGAAGGCTTGGGCTAACTCCCAGAGTTCGTTCGCGCACGCTCGGTACGTCGCATCGTCCCCTCCGGCCGGATCGTCCACGTCGAAGTTCGCGTCGGGTTCCATCGCCACGACCGTCGCGAGTTGCTCAGCGAAGGGGATGTCGAGCGGCGCGTAGCGCACGAACTGATGCAGGACGACTGCCTTGTTCTGGTGCGCGGCGAAGTGGCGTCGCACGAAGTTCACGTGATCCGCTTCGGCGCCCAGGATGACGCTCGCCCATTCGACGTCCTCTTCGTCCAGTTGGTGACTGCGGTGCCCACCGTAGTGATGATCGCCCAGTTCGTCGATCGACCACAGCGCGTCGCGGGTGCGCGAACTCATGGCCGAGCCTTCGATCACGTGGGTGCCCGCGCTTCGCAGTTTCCAGTCCGCCTCGTTGGTGTACGCCAACGTGGTGAGCATGTAGCCAAGCATCACCGAACGAGCGACGTTACCCGTACAGAGTGTGACAATGCGAAGTGATGGCACCGATGCCATCAGGTCTGCACGATCGGCATCGGCCGAAACAGTTGATCCACCCGTTGAATCTACTCAGTCCCTTATTGGAAGAGGCGCGCAACATCAGCCACGTTCTGTGACCTACCCGCTGCTCTTTTGTTAGCCACGAGGACGTCTCTTCCAATAACTGGTAGTAGGCCATTCTCGATCTGCGAGTTGATCCTTCTTGCCCAAGCGAATTCGAAATCGACACCTTCGATCGAGGTGAGAATGTCGACCCGATAGGGAGGGTGACCGAGTTGGATGATGATGTCCGGTTGAAGGAAATCGTCGTTTTAGACGCTCACTACTGGATGCGGATCCCCGAGATGGCCCGACTANNAGGTGCGACCAGAAGTACTGGTCGCGACACCTTTCGAAGAGAGATGAACCCTCAAATAAATGCGAAGACCAGTTTTAGACCCGATTTGGCCCAATCCCGGTTCCCGTTAATGGCTCTCGCGCGAGCGCCATTGCGAGTCGCTGTCTGCATCACTTCGGAATAACGATTTCCCACGCTAGAAGTTCGCCATCGAGAACAGCTGGCAAGACTCCGTTCGCTGCCTCTGGTGAGAGCCAGATCGTGGCGGCCAGAGCGCGGGCCGCAGCCACCGCCTCAAGGTTAAGAAGGTTCAATTTAGGGTGGCGCCCGGCAATCTCAACCATGAGTGGTACGAGTTGTCGTGTGTCGGGAAGGCCAATGTCATTCGGTAATTGAAGCATTGCGCTAATCGCGCGCTCCTGATCTTGTGGCTCCAATTCCCGGAATGGTCCAGAAAGATGCCCGCCGGCGCCAACTACAGCGGCCCGACATGCGCGGTAGTACCAGTAGACGGTGGTGTTAAGTTGCACTCCCGGTCTACGACTACCAACGAGAAGCTCCTCGATCAAGAGGCGGTCGTCGATGACGACGTTCACTACTGATCGGCGAGGTCGGGATCGCCGATTGCTGCTAACCCAGCGTTGTAGCGCGCGGTGAGGACGCTTTTCAGTTCAGCCTTGGCTCGAGCCATTCCTCCGGGCAGAACTAATGCTGCGTCGCCGAGGTCAACGAAGGCGATCTCGCCACCGTCCTCGATACCCCAACGATGCCTTAGTTCTGCCGGAAGACTGGTTTGACCACGCTGAGACACACGGGCTTGACTGACAGGAGTTGACATGAATGCATTGTAACGTGCCCATCTCTACAAGGCGACGTTTTCGCGGCATCTTTGAGAAATGATGGACAGCCAAGAACGACTCGCAAAGTTAGTGGCTTAGAAAACGGTGCCCTTCCACATGCACTGTTAGTTGGAGGAGGCGAGAAACTGAACACGCACACCGGAAGTTTGAATCTCTGATAACGAGTACGGCTTCTGTGGTCCAATGCCAATACGCCGGCATTTACGCCGCAGACAACGTTTACTCATCTCGCAAACAGCGCATCATGATAATCCTTAACCGCGAGTACTGCATCCGCTCGCAGTTGATCGTCATCTTCTTCGGGGTGGTCCATCAGATTGGACGTCAATGTCGGTTGTTCCGGCGTGCATCTTTCCTGACTTATCACACAGCAATTCCGGTACGAGCCCACCGAGCACAACGAATTCAGGAGTGTTTCCGTAGTGGTGCACCACGCGCACAAGTGCTTCTTCGGCGGCTTTGCGCGCTGGTCGGGATCGGGCCGGCTCAGTCACCACGGAACACCTCGCGGAGGTGCTCGGCCGCCTCCTCACCTCGAACACCTTCGTTGCGAAGATCAGCGTACGTCCGGGGCCACGACGTTACCCATACGCCATCCCGCTCCTGAATCAATCGCTTCGTCGCTTGCGTTGGAAACGGCAGAAGACGTAGCCGACCTCCCTCCATCACGTCGAGCCCGGACTGTCGAACGATACGGAGCATGTCCACTTTGCTCGATGCACCCACGTACACGGCACCGGTGGGCGTTTGAGTCAGATATGGAGTCTGGATCGATGCGGCGAGTGCGCCGGCGGTGGACCATGGAACGCGCATCGAAGTCCACTTCTGCCCTAATTGTCTGATTTCATTGAACGGCTCTCGCCAAAGTAATCCGCAACGAAGTTCGTACTTCGGGCGACGTTGATGGGCCGCCTCTGAAAATTGATCGAGCAGCCGATCAAAGTCGACAATCCTTCGACCCGACTGCGGTCCGCGTGCTTTTGGTGCACGGAGAAGTCCGCGCCCCACTAGGAATGCGAGCACCCTCACGGCGGTACTCAATGAATGCCCGGTCGCGGCCGCGGCCGCTTCGGCAGTCGGAGTTGTGCCTGAAAGAACGGCTTCCACGATTCCGATGGCAGCCGGTGTCCAATCCGTCGATGGGTGACGAACAGCAGGGGTCTGACCTGAGAGCGCTATCACCATCGAGCCAGCCTCGATGCTCGCCGCGCCTCTTTCGTCCGCCCAGTTAATTCCCGCTCTGGTGATCGCCTGCTGAGCGGCTAAGGAGAGTCGGGACGCGGCGATGACATCTGGTCGCGGCCGAGCTTTCAAGGCCATTTGAACGCCTCGAAAGTCGCCCGGGCCGGCAAATCGGACCCGAAGCGGTGTTCCCGCTACGTTTACTTTGACGTCAATATCGTCCAACTGTTCAACCGTGATCCGGGTTCCCATGGGCAGAATCGTGGCGAACAAGGCCCTGACCCGCTCCATGAGTGATTTGTCAG